>DASUHZ010000083.1:0-132133 GCA_036273275.1 Bryocella sp. | reverse complement strand
CCTGTATCTGGATTGCGCTGAAGTACGTGGTTCCTGCCTGATCCCACACCCGCGCCACATTGGAGTATTGCGGGAAGGGTTTCAACGCCTGAAGCAGCGTCGCGCCGCCTTTGAACTGCGCCGCAAACTGCGGATAAGGTGCGGTAAAGCCTGCTGCGACCACCAAAGGGTCGTTGATGTTTTTTTGCAGCAGCGCTCCGTATTGCAGCACCGAAGGATCGGGCTGGCTGATTGGGTTGCGGTTATAGCCCGACAGATGCGTGACCTTGTTCGCCGTGTAGTCGACGGTCAGCATCGTGTGCCAGGGGATCTGACGCTGAACGCTTACAGTCCACATCGCCACGCGAGGCGCCTCGCCATTCTTCTCTTTGTCCAGATAATAGATGGTCTGGCCAACACCCAGGCTCGGGCTGAACGGTGTGGGCGACACCGCCGGGATTGGATTCGCAGTTCCGGAGGAATTGGTCCACGGGCCGTAAGAGGATGTATTGCCTCCGGTTGAGTTCAGGGTGTAACTGCCGCCGAGCAGCCCGGCCATGTTGGTGGGGCCGGAGTACGCTCCTTCGCCTTGGCCGTAAGCGCCGCCATAGCCGAGATAGGTAAGAGTAAATCCGGCCTGAATCACCGTGTTTCTGTCGAGGCTGTAGGCGAAGCCCAGGCGCGGAGCAAAGTACAGGTCGTGACTGTCAATCCGGTTATAGCCCGCGCAGCCCTGGCAGTTGCCATACTCCGTGGCAGCGCCGAGCAGGTTGTTGGCTGCGGGATTTGGTGTCGTGGGAGCCAGGAACACATTATTGTTCTGGGCCAGCGTGTACGGCATCATCAGGTCGTAGCGCAGCCCGGCGTTCAGCGTCAGCTTGTTCGTGATCTTGAAATCGTCCTGGATATACGCGCCGAACGCGTTCGTGTTGATGGCCGTGGTGGTTGCAGACGTGCGGCCCGCGGAATCGGGCAGGCCCAGCAGGAAGCTGGCAAAGGAGCTGCCGTATTGGGAAAAGTTGGGATTGGAGGGATCGGTCGAAGTTTCAGCCTGGCTGAAGGCGAAGTGACCGGCGCCGTAGTTGCTGAGACTGGTCGCGTAGTAGTGGTGGTATTCGCCGCCGATGTTGAACGTGTGCCGGCCCTTGTTCCACATCCAGTTGTTGAACAGGTTCCAGCCGATGTTGTCCACGTAATTCTGGATGTGCTGGCCGTTGCCGTTGCCCCAGCTGGTGGGTGCGTTCTGACCGTTGAAGCTGATGTAGGCGGGGCCGTTGACGACTCCGGGGAAGCTCGGCTGGTTGGTGTTCTGGTAGTTCTGCATCTTGTTCTGTGCAGCGACCCCGGCCGTCATCACCAGGTTGGGCGTGAACGTCTTCGAGTAGTTCCCCAGCCAGACATCGGCGGTATCGACGCCCCATTGCTCAGGGCTCAGAGGATTGCTGGGGCCAACGATGGCAGTGGAAGTATTGAACGACCCGTTTGTAACGCTCTCTTCCTGAATCACGTAGTAGTGATTGCGCCACCAGGTGAAGGCAACGTTCTGGCTGGGCGAGATCTGGTGATTAATGGTCACGCCATAAGCCTGCGTCTGGAACGGAACTGACTTCACGGCGGAGGTTTCGTTGCTGTCCATCCCGAAGTTGGTTCCTGGAGAGTTGGGATCCGGAATGTACTGCAGCAGTGATTTCGCCAGGGGATCAATGCGGCTGGGACAGATTACGTTCGGCTGGTTGCCGTTGCATCCCATGAACTGCTTCCCAGTCAGCGGATCGTAGATGGGAATCACCTGGTCCTTGGTGTTGACATAGCCGCTGAAGTCTCCCTGCTTCTCAGCTGCCGTCGGAACCGTGCCGAAGGACGCTAGACCCTGGTTCTTGTTGAAGATGTCGAGGCTTACCAGGAAAAACGTCTTGTCGTGCCCGTTGTAGAGCTTCGGCAGAACCACGGGTCCGCCCAGAGTGCCTCCCCAGTCCGTCTCCTGATCCACCGGCGCAATTGCCTTGCCAGCGCTGTTGAAGGTCGATGGGAAAAAGCCGGCCGAGTCGAAAACGCTATTCCGGTCGATGAAAAAGGCATCGCCATGCAGTTGGTTGGTGCCCGCACGCATGTTGTAATCGACTGCGCCCTGCACCATGCCGTAGCGCGCCGAGAAAGCGTTGCGGATGACGCGGAACTGGTCCACCATTTCGAATGGCGGGTCCGAGTTAATGTCGGACGCCGTATCAATCTGCAGGCCGTTGTAATAGTTGCCGGCTGAGTTGATCTGAGTTGGCGCGCCGCCCTCGATCGTTACGCTGCCGTACGAGCCGTTCCTCACACCCGGCGCCAAAGTGGCAAAGCTTGTGATCTGGCGCATGTTGCCGTTGATCTCAATCGGCAGGTCCGTCACCTCCGCGTCGGGCAACATCGTATCAAGCTGAGGATCAGTCGTATCCATATGGATGGCGTTGAGCGAGGACACCTCCACCGTCTGGCTGACTGCGCCCACCGTGAGCTTGATATTGTCCGTTGCCTGGGCGCCGACCTCGACGACGACATGCGTCTGCTTGAATGTTTCGAATCCCGGTGCTCCGACCGTAATATCGTAGGTCCCGGCCGGCAGAGGCGCCGTATACAAGCCGGCCGAGGACGCGGCCACCTGCGTTCTTATTGCCGTGGCTTCATTGGTCAACGTAACGTGCGCACCAGGGATGGCTGCCCCCGATGGGTCCGTCACCCTGCCGGTCAATCCGGCATTTGCCTGCGCGTGCGCCGGGACGCACTGCAGCAGCAGCAGACACGGCAAAAGTGGAACCAATAGAGCGAGAGGTGTCGAGCGGTGGTGTTTCCGTTGCAGCTTCTCCGGCTGCTCTGCAAAAACATTCCGCGATCCGTTCAGATTTTTCGATTCCTGGTATGGCATTGCGTCGTCCTCCTCAAGTGTTCGTGCTGCTCTCCTGCTCTACGGGTTGGAACAACTTCACTTTCAGTCGGCGTGGGCCGACCCATGGATGTCCTTGCGGTGCGCAGGCGTAACTACACCTGCGTCCGCTCGTTGCTGTGCAAATGCCGCCGCATTCTGCGGCACGTCCTGCTCGGGAAAATTCCAGCCACGCAGGGAAACACGTGCGCTGCCTGCCCCGGCGGCATCGACCGGAGCCTGGATCGTGACGCTGCGCTCCTCCCCTGGCAGCAGAGAAAGATAATTGTCGCTGTAATACGCCGGCAGGATGCGCGTGCCATCGGCGTGAAACAGCGTCAGCTTCAGTGCGATCGCCGCATCATTCCCAGTATTGCGGAGGTGTACGCGCCATACCTTCTCGTGTCCGCCGTCGACCACCGCATCCGGCGCCGCCTTCATCTCGCTGCTCACCGACGCCGCCGCGAGTTTGTCCAGCCCGCGGTTATCTTCCGGACTCTTCGCAACCCAGTAAAAGTTGTCGGCAACCAGCGCTCCGGTCGAATCATGCAGCTCCAACCGCACAAACACCAGCGGATGTTTCTCGAAGGCGTCAGTCACGGGGAGCACGAACAGCGGCGCCGTTACGTTTGCTGCAGCGTCCACAGTTACGTCCTTCGAGGACAAGGTCTCGTTCTCCGGCGAAACAACCACCGCATGCACCTTCATGCCGCGTGCCGCATCACGCGTCGTATTCACCAGTTGCACCGTGTAATCGGAAAGATCCATCTGCACGTGCAAGGGGGCGTTGGCCTTGCGAATCGCATAGAACGACGCCTGCGTATCATAGTCCGAGCTGTACATCTGCCACATCGTGCTCGGCCACGCCGGCTGCGTCATCCAGATCATGCGGCCGCTATTCGGCTTCCAAAGATGCGCGTACATGCCCTCATAGATCGCTTGATGATCGACGTAATTGAACAGCTGGATGCGGCGCTCGAACTGTGCCAGCGAGTCGAACGGACCCAACTGCAGAGCGAGCTGACGCATCAGCTCATGTGTATTGCCGCCTTCGCTCTGGTGCCAGTCGTGGTAGGCCCATGCGTCGTTCACAGGCCAACGGTCGGAAGCCGCAACCGTGTGTTCGAACGCCTCGCGCGTCGGGAAGGATGAGATGCCAAGCTCGACGGAAAATCCACGATTCAGCTTGCTGAAATACAGCGTTGGATCTACCCAGTGATACGGCCCGCTTGGGCGCAGGTTTACCTGATTGGAGCTCGGCGAATAGAAGCGCGTCCCGTCTTCTTCGTGGAACATCCGAATCATCTTTTCATTCAGCACGGGAGGAGGAACGCCTTCGTTGCGTCCGCACCAGATCACGATCGAGGGATGATTGCGATACCTCCGCACAGTGTCGCGCGCGTTTTCGACAAACAACTCAGGATCTCCGGGCTCTGCATTGTAGTTCTGCGTGGAACCCCAGAAGTCGTTCCACACCATCAGGCCGTACTCATCGGCAAGCTCGTAGAACACTGGTTCAGTGTTTTGCCCCACCCAGTTGCGAATCATATTCAGGTGTGCTTCCTTGTGCAGACGGAAGTACGGCTCCAGGTGCGCCCGGCTGACGCGCTTGAGCATGTCGTCCATGCCCCAGTTCCCGCCGCGCACGGCGATGCGCACACCGTTCACCTTGATCACCAGGTCGGTGAGTCCCGGCTCATTGCCCACCGGGCGCACGGCCGGCGTGTTCTCCGCCGCGGGATCGATCGTCGAAGCCCACCCCGTTGCCGTCTGCCGCATGTCTCGGTCCCGCACGTCCACCGGATCGTAGCTCTTGCCAAATGCAAGCGTCGGGTCCACCTCCACGCGGCGAAGGTGCCCCGTGTGGTCGAACAGCGTGAGTTCGTACGTGACTTCGCGCACCCCGAAGGTTACGGTGCGCTCATCGGAAACCGCGCCGCCCGCGGAAAGCGTGAGGTGCAGGTGATAGAGGTTCGGGTCGCCGTAACCGTTCGGCCACCAGAGCCGCGGATGCGTCAGATGCAGCGCGCTGAAATGCTCCGGGCTGAGGTGCAGTGTCGTTTCGCCCGGCGGCACGCTCGCCGTTTTGTGTATCTCCACGCCTTCGAACGCAGCATTCACCACGACCGTGCGCGCTACGCTCCCGTCGTTGTGCACTGGCACGTTGATATCCACATCCGCCGTGGAGATGTCCGGCAACGGCAAGTGCGTAACCACCTGGGGATCGCCCAGCGTGACAGTTCCTGTTTCCTCGAGGCTGACTCCCTGCCAGATGCCCGTATCGCGATCGCGAATCGCCGGCATCCAGTCCCATCCCTCAGTGTCGACGAAGGTCGGCCCGTCGATGAGCATCAGACCGCCGTCATAACCCGGGCCATCCTTCATTGACTGCTCCGCTGGAATGCCCGGATGCGGTGGTGGCGCGACGCGTACCGCCAGCGCGTTGGTGCCGGGACGCAGCAGCGCGGTTACGTCGAAATCGCCACGCTCGAAAGCGCCGCGCATCTCGCCCACGCTGTGCCCGTTGAACCAAACGTCCGCGCTGTAGTTGATTCCTCCAAAGTGCAGAGTGAAGCGCCGCCCCGCCGCACGCGCAGCCGGTGCGGAAAACTCCACGCGGTACCAGTAGTCGTGCTTGTTCAGCGATTCCGGGATCGCGAGGTTATTCAGCCCGAAGTCCGGATCCGGATACACGCCGCGATCGATCAGCGTGGTAAGTACCGTGCCGGGTACGGTCGCCACCATCCACTTGGAGGAATCGGTGAGGAAACCGGGCTGCGAGATCTTTGCTCCGTCCTCCGGCAGAATCTTCTTGTCGGCATTGGAGTAGAGCCGCCAATTGTCCGCGACCTCCCATGCGTCGCGCCGTACCTCCTTTAAGGTTGGTGCAGGCGGAGGCAGTGGATCCGGGTCCGGAGGTTCCGGCGCCGCGCCATGCGGCATCAGATCCGGGTCCTGCGGGGAGCGATAACCTAGCTGCTGCTTGGTCTGCTCCGGCCATGGCTTCGCGTTCTCCTCGCGCAGTTGCGCACCGAAATCGGGCGGCGTCGCGAAATCATGCGCAATCTTCTCGGCGGACCGCGCTCCGTCACGTACGGAAAATCCTCCAATGTCACCACTGAACCGCGCGGAGCCGGCGGCAGGGTCGGGAGCAAGCTGGATCTCTGGATCCAGATCGCCTTTGGGCGAGTGGGCCGTCCCGGCAGCATTGCCATCTATATATAGCGTCATGATCTGACCGTCATCGCTAAGCGCCAGCAAATGCCACGCGTTCGCAGACAGCGTTGTTGTCGCAACCAGGGACGCGCCCGAAGCCGAGCCGATGCCCGGATGGCCCTCCTGAAGCTCGAAGTAGCAACACGATGAGTTCGGATCACCGATGCCGGCGATCAGCGCATCCGAGTCCGGCGTATCGGTCCTTACCCATACCTCTTCGGTCCGGGCTGTCGTGCCTGCAAGTTCCTTTGGGAGTGGCTTGACCAGCGCCGGTCCTCCCGCAATCAAATGGGCCAGATAAGGACCCGCCTGCATCGGCTGCTGAGCATGGACTACTCCCAGGCCCACCACCGCACAAACAACCGTTGCCCCAATTACGCAATGTCGCGAAGACACGCCGCGCCGGAATTTCGTCCGGCCCATGGCTCTTGCCGCTCTGAACCGCCGTAGTGCTACTTCCACGCACTCCCCCAGAAACCGACACTAGCGTAGGAGTCGTTGCACACGCGGTCTAGGTTAGGCCGGTTCGGCAGACAACGTTCACGTGCCGAGCGAGGCTGCCGGTCCCCATGACCCCCGGTCGGGATGGCCGGAAAAGTCCGTTCAAAGCCGCGGAAGATACACACAGGCCTGCGGTTCGGACTCCGTAGCCGCAAATTCAGTCGCTAGGGCAGTTGAGCGTGGAACCTGTACGGTGCTCTAATGGACCGTCACTTCCACGCAGAGTTAACGGGACGTTAACCACGTTAGGCCACGCCCCGGCTATACTCGGGCCAGTTGGAACCATGCTAACCAAGGATCTTCGGCACGAGGAGTTGGATGCGGCAGAGCCGGGGAGTGGTTCGCCGGACGTCGCCCTCATTCGCGAGCACCTTGATGTGGTCCTTGCGGGTGATGAGTTCTCTGCAAGCCGCCGCGCCTCCGAACTCCTGCAGCACCTGGTCACGCGCGCTCTGGCCGGAGATTCGGCCAGCCTGAAAGAACGGCTGCTCGGGGTGGAGATCTTTCACCGTCGCAGCGACTACAACACCAGCACCGACGCCATTGTGCGCGTCACCGCAAACGACGTGCGCCGCCGGCTGGCTCAGTTCTACTCCCGCCACCCCGACCAGCCGCTGCGCATCTCGCTTCCTCTCGGCTGCTATGTTCCGGACTTCATTGCGGCGACGGTACGCGAGCCTGAGTCGGCGCTTGCAAACAACGTGCATATCTCCAGCGCCGCCCTCGTCCACTCGGAACTTCTGCCCGCGGCCGATGTCGAGCACCCCGCTGCAGCCCCGGTTCCAGCACGAGCCCGCATTCTGCCAAAGCTGCAGTATGCCCTTGGGCTGATATTGGCGGTCCTCCTCGGCTGGTGGTTCCACAGCATGGTGTCCGGCAACAGCACACAGACGAACAGCGCGTACTCTTTTTACAATGATCTCCTCGGACCAATTGGATTAAACGGCTCGGCGAAGACCCAGATCGCGCTCACCAATCCACACATGCTGCTGTATCTGGGATTGAACAGCCCAGGACCGCCGCTCGGTGTCAGCCCGAAGGACATTCCCGTACCCCCCGACATGGCCGCAGTGCTGAACAAGAGCGCCAACGATAACCAGGCCAACTTTCCCTATCACCACTTCTTCGTCGACATTACCAACTACACGGGAATTGGTGAGGCCAAGGCAGCGTTCGGGCTGGCCCGAACGCTGCAGGCGACCGGACGCAACGCCGAGCTCACCGAAGAGCGCTTTCTCAACTGGGAGACTGCCCGCCAGGAACCGCTCGTCATCCTGGGAGCGCCCCATGAGAGCAAGTTCGTTCAGGACACGCTCTCCGCGGCGAACTTCACCATCGGCTATGACTCGATCCACAACGCTCATCCGCTGCCCGGCGAGCAGACCGACTACTCGCGTACGCGCCAGGGAGATGACGGGCTGGAGGACTACGGGCTTATCTGGATGACCCAGTCCCCCTCTGGCACGCGCATCCTGGTGCTCGCCGGCCTCACAAGCGCCGGAACCGCCGGTGTGGGTGAGTTCTTCAGCGACCCGCAGCGCATGTGGCCGGTCTACCAGCAACTGCGGGCCGCTGCCGGGCCCCATGGCTTCCCGGACTCTTGGCAGGTGTTGTTGCATATCCAGGCCCGTCAGGACGTCCCGGTCAGCGTGACCCCCATAGCCATCCGGATCACCCACACGCCGTAAGAAGGACCGCGCCCGCACTTCAAAACGCTCTCTGCGCCCCCCGCTCCGCAACGCCATCCAGTTAGCCCTGCGTCTTAAATTCCAGACCTAAAGTCTCTCCTTCGAAGTGCGCCCCCCTATGTGCGGACTACCCCTTTATTATCAATATTTTGGCGCAAAATATTGATAATAAAGATTTTACGGTCGATGCTAAATTCTCTGGAATGAATATTTTGCGGAAAGGGGGGGAGGGGGTCCGCCACTTTCCGGCCGGGCGAAACAGAAATGCCGCTGCATCTTGCAGCGGCATTTCTGTTAGATCGCTTCCCTTCATCTAGCCGTTCTGGCCGCCCTCCGGGTGAACCGTACGATAGCTTGCGTTGCCCTTGGACCAGACCAGCAGCAACAAGTCGTTACTGTTCGTGTCCTGGTGGATCTGGCTGGCAAACTGGTTCGCCGAGTCAGTCGGCTTGCGGTTTACCTGCAGAATCACATCGCCGCGCCGCAGTCCCGCATCATCTGCCGGACTCGCCGGACGCACGTTCTCCACGACCGCCCCGTGCACGTTGTCCGGAACCTGAAGCTGCTGACGAACATCCTGGGTCAAGTCTCCGACCGCCAGACCCAACTTGCCGGCCTGGGAGCCACTTCCACCATCGCTTTCCGCGAATTCCTGGTGGTCGCCACCATAGGTCCCGATCTTCACCTCCACAGTCGTCGGCTTGCCATCACGCAGCACGCCCAGCGAAATCGTGGTTCCCGGCGCAAGTTCGCTGACGGCAACCTGCAATGCGCTGCCGTTGGCGATCCGCTGCCCATTCAGCGTAGTGATGACATCACCCTGCTTCAGCCCCGCGCGGCTCGCCGGAGAATCCGGCGTCACCTGTGCAACAATCGCGCCAGACGCATCCTGCAGGTTGAAGAATTTGGCGTTATCCGGCGTCACATCGTTCATCGCAATGCCAACGTAGCCGTGGTCGACTTTTCCGTGCTCGATGAGTTGCGTTGAAATCGCATGCGCCATTTGCGACGGAATCGCGAAGCCCGCACCGGCGAAGGAACCGCTATTGGAAATGATGAAGGTGTTGATCCCCACCAGCTCGCCGTGCACGTTCACAAGCGGGCCACCGGAATTGCCGGGGTTGATCGCGGCGTCTGTCTGAATGTAGCCTCCCGGTTTACGCGCGTTATTGGAATATGGGTTCGGCCGGTTAACCGCGCTCACGATGCCGCGTGTGACCGAAAACTGGAAATATCCGAATGGGCTGCCAAACGCAAGCACCGTCTCTCCGGGCTCCAGCTTGCTCGAATCCCCCCAGGAGATCGCCGGCAGATCATGCGCGTTGACTTTCACCACCGCCAGGTCTGTCAGCTTGTCGACGCCCACAACCCGGCCATTCAGCACGCGACGGTCATGCAGCGTTACTTTGATGTCCTTCGCGCCGTCCACTACGTGATCGTTCGTCACGATGTAGCCGTCGGGCGAGATGATTACACCGCTTCCGATTCCATGCTCCAGTTGCGGCTGCTGGGGCTGCATCTGCCCGTGGCCAAAGCCGCCGAACGGACCGCCAGGGCCAAAGAACTGTTGCAGTCCGGGAGGCAATCCCTGCATCTGACCATCACCGCCACTCTGCTGCTGTACCTCGTCCATAGAAGGCGTCGAGGTCACTGCGATGTTGACCACGGCTGGCGTCACGCGAGCTGCCACCGCCTCCATCGCATTATTAAGTGCAGTCAGCGCGGCAACGCTATGGTCGTCCAGCGGAGAAGCAGTGACCGCCGATGCATGCACCGCGTTGTGATTCACGAGGGCCACGGCACCAACCGCCACGGCCGCGGATAGAAGAGCGGGCGCCACATAACGGCCCGCACCTGTAACTAATGATTTAGTTGATAGAGACATGCGAATACCCCTCCGGGTGGTTGTGGTTAGAGTTGAATCAAAAGCCAGCCGCCCTGCCATGGGAAGGCTGCATAAAGTTGTTGCGAATCTTCAGCCGAGGTAAGCGTAACCACAGCATGCGCCATGGTTCGCTCACGCCATACAGGCACCTGAATCGTCGGCACCGGCATCGTCGGCACCGGCTGCGCGGCGCGCAAAGTCCGGCGCCGGACGAAATGCTTGTGCCGCATCGACGTTGCGATGACAGATGGCGCATGGCTCGGAGTTGACATGACAGCCTTGGTCAGCGTGGGTCTTGGACCGTCTGTTCGGTTCACTGCAACAGCCGGAATTTCAAAGGAGTCCGAAGCCGCTACCGTCGCCGGCGCGCTGCCAAACTCGACCAGCCGCGGGCTTCGTGCGAGCAGAACCGAAAACGCCAGCGCACCTGCCAGTACAGCTCCAGTCACGACCCGCACGAATTTGGGGGCTGCGGCGGGTTCAGCCGTCATGAGAATCCGCCGGACGCGAGTCACCAGTTCGGACTCGCGCGCCCGGGATTCAAATGCTCCCAAGGCCCCCAGCGTGAGCGAGATCCCTCGCCGCAGCATCGAGTCTTCAGCCAGCCGCACCAGGCAGGCCGCATAGGCTTTGCGCGCTTTTGTGGCCCGCATTACGCGGTCGTCGCACGCCAGTTCGCGCTCAAAGCAAAGCCGGCGGTTCAGCCAAAGCACCGCCGGATTCCAGGGCAGCATCACGAGGCTCGCCTGCTGCAGCAGGTTGGTCCAATGATCGCCACGGTGAAGATGTTCCATCTCGTGCAGAATAATCTGCTCCAGCTCCGGCTGAGAAAGACTCTCCAACAGATCTGGCGAGAGCAGGATTCGCGGCCGGAAGAACCCAACAACGCTGGGCCGGTCCACCAGTTCTGACGTGCAGAGCTGCACTCGATGCGTGCCCAACCGCAATAGCGACGCAATCGTCCGATCCACGTCAACCGGCTGGGCGCTTCGGGACAGCGCATGCAATCTCGCGGCGCTCAGCCAAAGCTGTGCACATCGGAAAAGCGACAACAGAACCCACGCGCACAGCAGCCCGAGACTCCAGTCACTCGCCAGATGCAATGCGCTGTCGTCGCCGGGGCCCGTCCGGGGTAAAACCACTGAAAGCGCTGAAAGCAACAGGATGAGTACAAGGACTGCCGTCCACATGGCTGATCTTGTGCGTGCCGGCACTCCCGGCATAAGCCTGAAGCAGAGTCCAACAGCTCCTGTCAGCAGAACACCTTGCCAGACCGAGGCTACAAGTACGCTGGCCAGAGCCGGTGAGACACCATGAAGCACATCGATAACCGGCGCCATTCCTTAGGCCTCCTCCGGCGCATCTGCCGCTGGCTCGGCCTCGTCCGGAGCCGCCTCGGCAATGGCTTTCTTCAAGCGCTCGAGCTCTTCGGGGGTTGCATCGGCATCGCCCAAAACCGATAACACCAGCTGTTCCCGCGAGTTCGCAAAGAACCTCTGCAGCACGTGCCGGATCTCGCTCTCGCGCGCCTCTTGTTCCGCTACGCAGGGGCTATACAGGAATGCGCGGCCGTCCTGCCGGTGCCGGACGTACCCCTTTTTCTCCAAGATCCGGATCGTCGTCAACACCGAGGTGTAAGCCAGCGGCGTCTCCTCGGGAAGCGCCTGCACCAGCTCAGAGACAGCCGACTCACCGCGAGCCCATAAGAGGCGCATCAGCCTCAGTTCAGCCTCGGTCAGGGTGTTGGAGCGCTTAGGCGGCAATTTCATCCCTCAAGTGATCAGACGAACAACTAATGGATTAGTTAGCACTATACCGTAGTCCTCAAACCTAGCTCCTGTCCTTACCGAGGCGGTGACATTCGCGTGCGCGCTTCCTTCTTCGAATCCGGGGCACTAACTACGTCGAAGAAGTGGCCCGTTACGAAGTGGGAGGGTCCGCCCGAAAACTGGCCCGGCTCACCTACCTCAAAACCGATGCTCGGCGGTTCGTCCATGGCGGAGGGGAATCCCCGCGGCCGCAACCGAAATCCAGAAATCGGTCGAAATTGCCAACATCGCTTCTGACAAGCTTTGCGAGGCGACGAAAGCGCTTGGCATCGCCAGCGCGCAAGGTAATTGTCGGATCCGTTGGGCCGGGAGCTTTGGGTAAATCTCGTCGTATTCCTCCGGAGAAAACTGCGGATTTGTGAATGTGAATCCGCAATTCTCACACCTCTGAATTTGCCCACGGACGACGCCGATCCGATTGGCGAGAAAATACGGTGCTGCATCTTCCGGGCCGCCCGAGAACGTGCTCTCCAGGAAGGTTTCAAAGCTGGTGCCTGAACACACCAAGCATTCAGTGAGGTGCTTCATTTAGACCCCACAGCGGTATTGGACGGTTAGAAGTTAGAGGGCTGCCGGGCGGAAAGCCGAGCACTATTGCAGATGCGTGCCGTTTCGATCTTATTTTTGTTTCGTCGGCGGACGACGGGTGCCCTTCGAGACGGTCGCGGGACTGCGGTGGCGATCAGCCGCCGCCAGGTTTGTGCCCGACGACAAGAAACTGGCGGCCGAAGAGTTTCCAAGCCAGTGGGAGCTTCAAATAAAGACTGACCTTCCAAGTCGCGGGCTGCTGCCCCATGGACATCGTGTATGGCAGAAAACGATCAACAGAATGGTCGACCTGCAGACCGCTCAGATTCATAAGCTCTGCAATCGAAAGTTCGGTTAAGGGGAGGTAATGATCGAAGAAGTCCCAGTAGCTGCCCGGGAGATATTTGACGTTCGGACCCATGGCGATCAGGCGGCCCCCAGGTTTGAGACAGCGGTAGGCTTCCAACACCGTTAGCTGCAGGACTTCTTTGGTGGGGAGATGTTCGAAGAAGTTACTCGTAAAGACGATATCGAGAGTGTTATCCGGGAGTGGCCATGGCATGCTGCAATCCTGCTCGAGGAACTCCACATCCGGGGCGAGTCGCTCCCTGGTTGCTGGGTTCAGATCCATCGCATACTTCTTGCCGGCGGTGATGTTGTTGATGAATTCGCCGTAGCCGCAACCGACGTCGAGCACGGTATGCGTGGGTTTTACCCACTTCGAGAAAAACTCGGAAGTGAGCAGCCTCCAGATTCGATTGCGATAATCCTCGTGACCAGTGAAACGCGTCGAATATAGCTTTTGAAGGTCTTCGGGCAGTTCTGACCCGGGCCTGATAGGTTTCAAGAAGCCTCCCAGACTGACGCGATGTTCGTCTGTGCTGTGATATCAGTGAAGATGAACTCGAACTTAACTTCGCTAGAGGGTTCGAGAACTTATCCCCTCAGTATAGAAGGGTCGATGACAATGGGCCAGCGGCCAGGAGTATCGCCGACGTGCCTTATATCTCGCCGCGTGATGGAGGCGGTGGCTGCCTTGTGGTCAGCCCGTAATATTGCGAACACTCGATTCACGGACGACCAACTTTGGGGGCAACAGGATGGAGCTGACAGGCAGTTCAGGCGTGGCGACGATCTGGAGGGCAAGTTCTCCAGCCCGCGATCCCAGCGCTTCGGGTTGTTGATCGACACTGGTGAGCGGCACGCGCAGGTACTTGGCATAGCGCAGATTGCCGGTACCGACGACGGCTACATCTTCGGGAACAGCAAGGCCAGCGGACCTCACCGCATCCATTGCTCCGATAGCGGTGAGGTCGTTGTAACAGAAGACTGCATCAGGCCGGCTGCGAAGCTTCAGCAACTGCTGCATCGCCTGGTAGCCTGCCTGATCGCCTGACTCCTCAACGCGCTCTCGTGTGACGATGCGCTCTTCCGGCGACTGTATTTCGTGCCGGTGCAAGGTATCTCGATAGCCTCGCAGCCGCTCAATCGCTGGACTCATAGAACGGCCTCCGATGTGCGCAATACGCTTTCGCCCTGTGGTGATCAGGTGCTCTGTCGCGATGCGGCCGATCTCGTAATCATCAGACCCGACGAAATGAGCCGAGAGGTAGGGGAAGTTTCTGTCGACGAGAAGAAACGGTGTCCTCTCATCGCCAAGCTGATAGAAGCTCTTAAGCTGCGTCTGACAGGATGCGATGAGCAGTACATCGACGCTGCGCCCCAGGAGAGTCCTTATTTCCTGCTGCTCGAGCTCCGGATTCTCCTCGGAGGAAGCGAGAAGAAGGCCCATCTGGGCGTGGCGAAGTGTGCCGGCCAGAGCCTTCGCGAACTCGGCAAAGAATGGATGGACAAGGTCTGGCACAACCAGGCCAACCGTGTAGGTACGGCCGCTGGCCAGGCCGCGCGCCAGCATGTTGGGCTTGTAGTTCAGCTCCCGCATGCGTTTGAGCACACGAGCGCGCGTTCTTTCGCTGACGTCGGGATTCCCGCGAAGGACCTTGGACACTGTGACTGTCGAGATGCCTAGATCCTTCGCGATATCTTTGAGACGAATGGCCAAGAAATCTCTCTCCAGGAGACACAGCGATTGCGTTGCAATGCCGTTCAAACATTCGCAGTTCAGTGGCTACAACGTAGTGACGTTCCCCGGGACGATATAGCTTCAGCGCCCACAATCACTGCGCCGCTGTAACAGGATGGTGCTCCGGTGAAGGTACTCCTCCACTCTTTGCGCCCGGCTCAAGCAAATCATTCCGGCAACCGGAGGGTGCATTGATGATGTTGCAGCGGGCGGGCAGACCGTTTTCGAATCCGACGCTGTACCCGGTCCATTTCGAGAGCTCGGAAAGCGGGTAGTCGGTGCTGATCATCTGCGCGCCCGAGTGCAGCAGCTCGTCCCGTCGCGTGGTGTCGTTGGTGCGTGCGGCGGTGGTGTTCTCGTCGGCCCGCGCCCGAACGATATAGCCCTGGCGCACCAGTTGATCGATGACTTGCGGCGTGCCCTCGTTCTCTTCGACAAAAGCAGCATCCGGCCGCCCGGGGTCGGAGTTGGTAAACAAAACACGGCCCTGCAGAAGAGGATGACCAGCCGTGTAAGCGGGCCCGGCGTTCTTCTGGTCCATCAAGAAAATCACCTTTCCGCGGGATTTTGCCAGTGTGGGCCAATTCCCTGCTCGGACGGCAGCATCAAGGGTCGGATAGCTTCCGCGAACTTCGTCCGGCAGAATCATCTCTCGGTCCGGGAAGACCGAACGAATCTCTTTGTCGAGCGCATCGAAGGTCTCGGTTGTGAAGGGTTCGGCTTCGACGCTGTTCGGGATGGATTGGGTGCGTCCATGTTTGGTCTCGATCAGCAGAAACAAGGGAACGTGCTCAGGGTGAGCATTCGACCACGCGCGAATCTCGCGCAGACAATCTGTAAACAGAACGCATGAGCTGCGCTGGTTCAGATCCGGGATATGAATGACCTTGAAACCGGGCTTGTCCATTTCGTGGTTTGGATCGAAGTCCGGGTCAGGCGGCAGGCCGGCCTGCTTCGTCAGTTCGACAATCCTCGGATGCGCGAATCGACCACCCTTCGGATCTTGGACAATGTCGATCTCGAGCTGCCGCACACCCCCATCGAGCTGCGCCGTGAGCGAGGCGTGGCGATACTCCAGACCTTCGTATGCTTTGGGGTTCAGCTTGCGCGCATACTTCTCCTCGCTGGGCGCAAACCCAAGGTTATAGCTGTTGTGGGAGCCGATTACCTGGATCTGATTCAGGTGCACCAGCTTGTCCTGCGCAGCGGATGTTTGTGCTGAGCCAGAGGCCGGGGCCACGCAAAAAAAAGCCATCATCGCAGCGAACAAGATATGGCGGTCGTACGCTGCTGTCTTCCGATCTGAAAACACGGGATGCTTATCCTTTCAGAGCTGCTGCAACGAGAGAGCTCCCATTGAAAGAAGGGCGGGGAGCAAAGATCTTTGCTCCCCGCCATGGTGGCTGTGACATCGGCCTGGTTCACCAAGCAGCACCGGCCGATTAGAAGATGATCTTGCCCGCAAACTGCATCTGCCGCGGGGGGAAGAAGTTGGAGATACTTCCGAAACCACTGGCTCCATCGGAGATGTTCGTATCTGGGGCCTGCCAGTTCGTAACATTGAAGGCGTTGAAGGCTTCGGCACGGAGGTCGAACTTCACGCGTTCCGTTCCCAGGCCGAACTGCTTGTGCAGGCCGAAGTCGGTGTTGAAGTAGCCGAAACCACGGACGATGTTGCGCGACACATTTCCGTAAGCCGAAGTGTTGCCGTACAGTGCGTACGAGGGGAGAGCATAGCTCGAGACCGGAAGATATCCCACAAGACCGCTGCGGGCACTAGGCTTGCTCCACGCCGACTTTGGGCTCTTCAGCGGCGTACCCGCCAGGTGATTCGGCCGCAATGTGACGAGGTCTGTCGTGTAGAGCATCCCAGTCGTGCCATTCGTAGTTGAGCTGGAGTAGGTGATGTTGAGCGGCAGGCCGCTGGTCATGGTGTTAATCATGGTCAGCTCCCAACCGCCAAGGACGGCTTGCATGAGGCCATTTGCGTCGGTACCCCAGTGGTGGCCGTGGCCGTAGGGCAGGTCCCACACGACTGACGTGGTGTTGTCGACGGGCTGGTCATAGCTGGCGGGACCATAGTCATTGCTTGGATTGGCAATATTGACGCGGGAGTTATCGCCGTTGCCGGTCTCCAGATGGCCTGACGCGAGATCAAACGCGCGGCTCCATGTAAACGAGTTGAGAAGATAGAGCGCTCCCAAACGCTTTTCTACTTTCACCTGCAGAGAGTTGTAGTTGGACGTTCCAATAGGCAGCGAAACTTCGATATCTCCAAAGGTGGGGACGGGGCGACGCGATTGGTAGGTGGGGCACGCGCCCAGTGAAGCCGCCAGGCACGGCGCAGCCTGGTTGTAATCGGCCAGCACCTGGATGTGGCGGCCTGCGCTACCGACGTAGGACACGTCCAGGAGGATGTCAGAGGGCAGCGTGCGCTGCACGCCAAGGAAGTAGCTCTGCACGTACCCGGTCGTGAAGTCGGGTGGAATATAACGTGTATTTACCAGCAACGGATTGAAGGTCGCGGGGCTGGTGAGGTTGGCCGCATAACCCTGTTGCGTCTGCCGAAAGCAAGTTGCCTGATTCTGCGTATCGTTCAGGCACTTGTTGGATCCCACAGGCGTGACGAACGGGCTGGGGTTGTTAATGGCCGCATTCACGACGTTCGGGCCGTTGTAGGTGAGGTTGTTTTCGCCGCCCTCGCGGTTGTACTGCACATACACGAGTCCGTAACCGCCGCGAATTGCGGTCTTCGTTTCCGGCGCGTAAGAGAAGCCGAAGCGCGGAGCGAAGTTGTTCTTGGCTGTGTGGACCAATGCGCGGTCAAAGACGCTGCCATTAGAGGCCTGAGTAATGGTCTTCGTGGCCGGGTCGAAGTTCCCGAGCTTGTTGTTTGCCTCGAACTGCGGCGTCATGATCTCGTAGCGCAGGCCCATGTTGAGCGTCAGCTTCGGCGAAACCGCAAAGTCATCCTGGACGTAGCCGGCGAAGTACCGCTGGCGCAGGTGCACGATGACGTAGTTGGTGAGCGAATAGGAGCTGCGGTTGCCAAACAGGAAGTCGGCGAGCGCTTGTGCCTGCGCGATCTGCACATCAGATGCTGCAGCGGGGAGGCATGCGACATTTGGATTGACAGCGCAGGTCGGAATCAGACCTGATGGTCCTGCCGCGAACTTGCTGGCGTAATTGTCTTGACCGAAGCTCGGATTGAAATCATTCACAGTCGTATGAATGAGCTGCTGCTCGTAGCCAAACTTGAGCGAGTGACGGTTGCGCACCCAGGTGTAGTTCACCTTCGGGTTGTAGATCGTGGGCCACTGGAATTGCGGATTCGATGACTGATCACCGAGTTGCGTGAAACCCGTGATCGACTGCGCGTTCAGCGGACGGCTCAACGAGGGATCCGCGGGAAAGCCATCTGTGATTCCAAACTGCGACATGATTGAGGGCTGCCCGGCGAGGTAGGGCGTCTTGCCGCCTTTGTTGCCGGTCCAGGCAAAGCGAATGTCCAGCAGCTTGTTCTGGCTAATAATCCACGTCGCGCCGACGGCGATCTGCCGGTTCCTGATATAGACGTTCGAATTCGCGTTGCCACCTGCCTTGCCGGTCACCGTCGGAGGATCGAAGATGTAACCCTGATGCTCGGAGTAGCGGCTGAAGAGCTGCCATTTGCCGTAATGCTGGTCGACCCGGATGTCCCCTTTGTCGTCGTTGATAGTGCCACGGGGCGTGTTCGTGTAGTTGTTCGAGTAGTAATTACTAGAAGTCTGGTTTGTTGTGACGTTCGTATTCGGCAGGTAACTCAGCACGGCGAGTGAAAACGGTGTTGCGGCCGCGGATATGTCGCCGCTGGCGTACGTCTTGCCCGTGATCGGGTCATACAGCGGAATCGGCTTGGTTGGATCGCCGTTGTAATAGAAATGGCCGAGCCGCTGCTGCGCGTTGGGGATCGTGACCGTCGTCGGCGGGTTGTTTTGGATCTGGCGCAGCCCCTCATAGTCGGCGAAGAAGAATGCCTTGTCTCTCAGGATCGGTCCGCCGAGAGTGGCGCCGAACTGGTTGCGGATGAGCTTGTTCTTCTTTCCAGTGGTCGTCGCGATTGGACCGACCGCATTCAGGCTGGTGTTGCGGATGTAGTCCCACGCATGTCCATGGAACTGGTTGGTGCCGTTCCGGGTCTGCACGTTGATGACAGCGCCGGGCATGCGACCGTACTCGGCCGAGTAGTTATTCGTCTCCAGGCGGAACTCGTTCACAGCATCCGGTGAAGGCGAGATGTTCTCGTTTTCGAAGCCCTGGTTTGACGTGCCGTAGTTGGAGTTCTCGAGACCGTCCAGCATGAATTCGTTAAATTCCGAGCGCTGTCCGTTGATGTTGTACGAGTCCGCGCGGCTGGAGAGCGATTGATTCTCAAGCATGGACTTGCGGGTTCCGGGCGCCAGCAACACCAGATCCGCGTAAGCTCTTCCGTTCAGCGGAAGATTCTCGACTTCCTTCGTTCCGATGACCTGGCTGCGAGAGCTGGTCTGCGTCTCGAGCAACTCAGCTGCCGATGTAACCTCGACGACCTGGCTTACGGCCCCGGGCTTCACGTCCAGGTCCACGCGCTGGCGTGCGTCTGTCGACAGATTGAAAGTATCGGTCTTCGTGCCCTGAAAACCGGCCGCTGCCGTCGAAATCTGATAGTTTCCAATCGGCACGGAGTCGAATTCGTACTTGCCTTCTTTGTCTGTCTGGGAAGTCTGGGAGACGTTCGTTCCGACGTTGGTGAGTGTCACCGTTGCGCCGGCCACCATCGCGCCAGAGTTGTCGCGGACGTAACCAAGCACCGACGCCGAACCGAACTGAGCAGACGCGGGCACCAGCCCGCACGCAAGGCATAACACTGCGAGGAGTGCCGTCCGTAGAAATCTCAAAACCTGGTGCACATTTGCGTCCATAACTGTCTCTCCAAAAGGTTCATCGTGAGCCGTGACACGTAACCGGATCTCATCTGGGCAAGCGCGGTAGCAGATTGAGCCGACTGAATGCGACGAAGCTACGCGCGGCACACTGCTTCTGTCAAGATCCTTTAGCGGTAACGTACCAACCCAGGACATTGTTTGTAAACCTAAGAATACGAACCATTTATGAATATACTGCAAACTGGAAAGCGGTGATGACTTTTTGAGGGGAGTTCAGTTTCGTATCTCAGGCGCTTTTTGGGGCTGACTGGTCAATCTCATGGCCGGTGTGTCGACGCAGCCGCCGCCGCTGAGGTGTTTGCTCATGAAATGACGGCTGCAATCGGGACGGCCATTCTCCGTTCTTTACTGAACGAGCCTAACCGTTACGACCTCGTAAGGCTTCATCGCAAGCTGGATCGATTGATCCTTCACGGGCAGGTTTGTTAAATCGTCTTCCATGGCATTGCAAAGCCGTGCAGACCGCAGGTTGCCACTCGAGAGATGAAGCGCAACCTTTTCTTGCTTGCCTGCGATCTCCTCGAGGCGAACGATCGTCCCTTCCCCGTTCTCTGCGAGCTTCCAGGTTGTCAGCAGTACGTCCGGGTTGTCGATCTGGAGAAGGCTTCGCCCTCCGGCCGGTAGTGATTCGGTAGTCGGGCCAGCCTTGTCCTGATTCGCGATTCGTTCTGCCGATAAGGCGCGGCGACTATCGACTCCGAGTCGGGTGAGATTGGCTGGCTCAAAATTGTGGGCACTTGTGAGTACGTATCGGAAGTGAAACTCTCCTCCCTGAGCCGCGCGGTAGTTCGTATGCCAGTAGTTGTTCATCGCATACGAAAACAGGGTGGCACTCTTTGGAAGGAACTTTACTGGCCAGAGACCGCGGTTAATGTCTCCAAAGGTAGCGAGCGGAGCATTAATGGGAACGATCCCAATCGCGAGATCCGAATCGCGCACCGCCATCCAGTTCTGCACGGTGAACCACTCCACGTCGCCACCGGGGAGGATATCGTGTGCCGGATCCACCCAGCCAATCTGAGATGAATAGGCGAAGCTTGGATCCGTAACGGCGGTAGGAAAGGCGAAATAGACACCTTCCTTGGCTGTGGTTTCCGTTTTAATAACGTGATAGTCAAATTCGATCTTCTTTTCGCCGTCGAAGAGCTTGATTTCCAAAGAGACGGTCGGAGTATTCACATTGGACGCTTGCAGCCGGATCAAGCGACCCCAAGGAGTCTTCTGCTCACCTAAATACTTTCCCTTGACCGACTGGTGAATCCTAAGATCCGCTACCGGAAGCGCCGAGTTGGGATGAATCATTTGCGTTTGCCCGTTATTGTTCGGATCTCCACCAGTTACGTACAGATATTCGCCAAATCGATAAGGGCTGGATTCATCCACCAATTCACGTTTCAGATCTTTGTCGAAGATACTCCGGATCGCTCCGGTGTCTGGATCGACCACAATCCGGTAGTACCGATTTTCGATGGTCTTATCAGGCGCGGCAGCGACCGTGGGAACAGCCTGATTCGCAGCGTGAATCTGGAAGCACTTATATCCGAGCTCCGGAATATCGCCCGCAAGGAAGCGTACGTCAAGGAAGCCTTCCCGGCTCGCCATGATCTCGTACGGGACATCCTGATGCGAAGTCAGGTCTTCAATCGCGTCGCCTCGGCGGAGATCAGCTTCTACCAGCCCTGATCGTTTCCAATTCAAAGGATTGAATACGACAAGTCCGCCATTCGAGATACGAATAGCTCTTGTCAGTTCGAACAGAGATCGATGCTCGATATCGTCCAGCTCGAAGTGCGCCTGAGTAACAAAGTTATCTTTAACGGCGAGTTGCTGCACGGCTTCCATGCTGTCGGGCTGTGAGATGGAATTTCCCGCTCCCCATGTATGTTCCGCGAAGAGGAGAATGTGATTCCACGCAGCCTGAAGTTCCTCTGCCGGCGGGTGGTACTGGGGATTGATCGTGTGGGCTGCGGCTGATGCGATCTCAGTGGAGATCGCTTCTGTCTGATTTTCGCGATCGATGCCCGCGTAGTATGCGTCGGAAGCGATACCGTCTTCCCAGTACGATCCGAGGTCACCGGAGCGCACAGGTAGCTGGTCACTAAAATGCTGGTCGATGTAGTTGAAATAATCTGCAAAAAGCGCGTACTTCAGCTTTGGATAGGCGTACGCACTATTCCATCCAGGCACGAAGGTCGCAAGCGCAGGATGAAGGGCAGTATTTTCATTCTGCGCGCCATACATCAACACGGCGTCGGGCTTGTAGGACGGGCGATCAAACTGGTCCAGGAAGATCGGGAGTGCTGCGTGGATAACTTCATTCGTCGGTTCCAGCGAGAAGAAGCGCCCGATTTGCGAGTAACTCCAGGAGTATGAGAACAGTACCTTCTGGCCGTCTGGACCCTTCCACCAGTACGGTGATATCTGATTCCATTGCTCGCCCGACAGGACCGGGGCGCGATCCTGGTTTCCGCCGACTGCCCAATACTTAACGCCGGAACTGGCCAGAACGGTTGGGTAAGCGCCGGTGTAGGACGGCACGTCCGTCGTAGTGGCGTAGTTGAAGGGAATGTGTCGCGTAATAGAGAGTCGCTTTGTATAGAAGAGCGACCGGTAAAGAGTTTCCAGTGAAGCGTAGCCAGTGAGCAGATTGAAGTAATCCGCGGGCACTCCGAGCTTACCGACCCGAATTAGATCGAGCATCTGCGTCCGCTCTGCCTCTGGGCGCGTATTTAGAAACTGCTGCAGGTTCCATGAACCATCGGTCGCAAAACGAAAATCTGGATTTTCTTTTATGAATCCGGCAGCCTCCTCCAGCGCGACCGCCTGGCCCTCAGCCACTTTGCCCTGGAAGTCGGTGTACCCAATGTCCACATGGGTGTGCGGAACGATGAAGACGGTCCACTTTCTTTCCGGCGTTAGAGGAACCTGGAATGTCTTACGTACGGGCGCTGAAATATTCAACGTCGCTGCGCTGCTTCCCTGCCATTCGGGAACCTGGTACTCGATCGCGATATCCCCGAATCGTGGCTGATGCTCGAACGTTGCAGAGTATGTATGTCCTTGCAACTTCAGGCTGGCTTCACCGGACGGAATCTCGCCATTGAAGTGCAAAGTGGCATCAATGAGCTCAACCAATCCGCCATTCGCTGCGCGCCGGTAAAAGACTGAAGGCGTGACAAAAGCTTGCACCTCATTACTTGCGTATTTTGCGTGTGAGTCCTGAACGAGACTCAGGTAGTCATAGGAGATCGGGCCAGCCGGCATCACTGTCTCGCCTACGGGAGATTTGTGCACCACGGATGTAAGAACGATGGTATTCGTTCCCTTTACAAGATCTTGGGTCGGCAGAACGATGGACTTGTTATCCCATACGCCGACATTACCGTTATAAAAAAGCCGTGGATGAACGATTGCGAGTCCACGATGACCATTAATCTCAACCTGCAGGTCGGGATTTTCGTTTCGGAGCAACAGCGACGCCTTTAGATTGAAGCGGCCCCGTGGTGCATCCTTGAGTATGAATTGGATTTCGCAGGATTCGCCGAGCCGCTGCTGAGTCGGCCAGTCTCGAGTCCAATCACTCTGTCCCACTCGATAGACGATGTGCTGCGCTGGCGTTGCATGGAACTCGTAAGCCGATTGATCGGCTTTCCCGATCTCCCAGAGCGTGTGATCCTCAGCATTGGCTGGTTGGACGGCAGCGACCAGCAAGACACCGAATAGCGCGACAGAAAGGCGATAAAGCATTCGAAACCTCGGTTTGTATTAACGAGCCTCACAGCTCGTTTGCCGCCCTGCGCAGGTTCTAGGAGCACCGAGCGAATGCGTTCCACTATCGTTCGACAAGCTTTACGACGAGTGCCGATGCGGGACGCACGAGCACCATCACTCGATCATCTTTACAGTGCCCTAACTCGCTCCAACGACCCATCCACCCGCTTGGTGTGATCGCGGCACCTCCGAAGGTGATGCCTTCCCGTGCAGTTACGTTTGTGTCCGGGGCCTCAAGTGACATGCCTTCAGCCTTGCCCGTAATACCTGCACAGCGGATGGTTATAGAGGCGCTTCGTGCTTGTGGTCCGTGCTCCTTATTGATCAGGGTCACGAAGATTTCATGTTTGGCGCGAACAGCGTACGCCGTGAGGTTGACTGCGTCATTGTTCGAGATCGACACCGGATCTATTTGTCCCTGGCTTCCGACATTGAATGCTTTGAAGGCATACGCCTTTGGATTGAAGTGGAACGTTCCATCAGGGGAGCGGTAGACCGTATCGGTGAAGATCCAACTCTTATTGTGAAAGTTGACACCGGCGGCGCCGTGGGCCGCGTGCCAGTGCAGATAATCCAAAGCCCACAGAGCGGAGGCGAAGGCATTGCTTGCTCCGTCAACTCCACCCGTATAGTCATTGGCCTCGGTCATTCTGTACGTAAGCCCTTCGCGCTCGACTGGCTGGAGAACGTGATGGAAGAGCACCTCATATCTTTCTTTGGGCCACTGTCGAGAAAGCATCGACTCGACGGCAGTGTCGACGCTTACGCCAACGGCACTTTGGCCGGGATAGTCGTGCTGCGTCACGAAGACGAGCGTGCCCGAGCCCTTTTGATCCTGAGCGAATCGCTGTGTCCAGGATTGCCCCTCGAAGTCTGTATCTTTCGTGCCGGGCACCGGATAGTCGGAGCCCGTGTCAGGGCCGGTGAATTTTGCAGCCGGCGTGGTTCTTTCGATTTCAGATGCGAAGCTTCGCCAGTCCTGCAGAAACGATGGATAAGCGCTGCCCGGAATGTCAGGAGTGGTCTCTACGATGCGCGGATCGCGCTCATGCCCGGGCGATGTATGAAACGAATGCCAGTCGGGTTCATTGCCGATCTCAAAACAGACCAGTTGCGGCGCGAAGTGCTCTTGGATGTACTCAGCAATGGCGGCGTCCTGCCGAGCGTTTCCATTCAACAAGCGGACCGTGTAGATCACCCTCACATCGGCCGCCTTAGCGAAGCCGAAAAGCTGATCGATATCTGCGGGGCCGGGAATTTTGAATTCGGGGCCGTCTGCGGTCCCGCCGCCCACGCGCAGATTGCGGATACCGATCGCGCGAAACAAATCAATCAACGGCTTATTGTCGGGACTGAACAGGTGCTGCCCCTGTTTGTCCGGATTCAGGTTTGAACTTTCGAAGCTGAGACCCGCGAAGTCCTGAGGGATTGCAGGTCCGGATTGGTCTGAAATGTCAACAGTCACACGGGATTGCGCCGAGGCGCACAAGGCACCCAGGCTTGCCCAAACGACGGGCAATGCAAGGAGCTTCAGATTGAATCGCAAACAGAACCTCAACGATGTTGGCAGTGCTTCAGAAGACGGCGGGCAGACCGCCTGCCCGGCTAGGAGAATCGTAAGTTCGCGGGCCGACAGTGTCAATCTATTGCGATTGATTTTTATAAAATCGCAGCTTATGGATGGGCCCGCTGTGACTAACGCTTACTAATTTTCAGAGACGGCGCAGGCTATTATTTGCCCCGTCCGAAGCAGTTGTGTCGGTCCTCGTTACCAACGATCGGTTCGTCACGGATACAGCAACATTCGTCCCTGAATCCACGAATACATACGCAAGCACGGACCTATCTACAGATATCCGAATGATCGAAGTCGGATAGCGTACGCGTGGCGGAGCCACCGGCGCCGCTCCGGGACCCTTCATCCCATCCACACCGAATCTCGTCACACGCGTCCGCGGCCCGTCACTTCCACCACCTGACGAGTGCCATGGGGAGATATACATGCACGGTGCTGACGCAGGCCAGTGACTGCCCTGCGTACAGCCGGTCCCGGGGAGGGGATATGGAGTGCTGCTCAGCAAAGAGTGCCCAGAGTGCTGTACGCAGGGCAATCAATCCAAGCGGTACCCAGAAAGGACAAGATGACTCATTTAGTCAGAGCGCTCGCGCTGCTTCTGTTACTGGTGACAGGTGTACTCACAGCGATTGCCCAAACCAGTAAAGGGATCATCGCCGGCGTGATCCGCGACAATACCGGCGCTGTGATTCCGACCGCTTCCGTAACAATTACCGAGCAGGCCACGGGAGCTAAGCGCAGTTCGCGCTCTGACGCACAGGGGGCATTTCGCGTTGACGCGGTGAATCCAGGACTCTACACAATTCAGGTGGAGATGAATGGATTCGTCACGAAGGTCGCGAAGGACCTCAACGTCCAGCCCTCGATTGTGACGAACTATGATCCTGTAATGCTTCCCGGCGGTGTGTCGGAGACCGTACTGGTTGAGGCCAACTCAAACACCATCAACACGGAGAATGGGCAACTGGCAGGAACGATCAGCAGCGCTGAGCTTTCGCGTGTACCGATCTTCACGCTCAATCCGATTGAGCTCGCAACGACCATCCCAGGGGTCCAGGTTGTGGACGCCAATCTTCAGCTGGGCGGCATTGGCGGCAACTTCGAACAGATCGAAGTCAATGGCGCCCGTCCGCGCGCCAATAACTTCATGATGGATGGGCAGGACATAAACGACACAGGTATCGGCGGCCAATCTTTCAATCCCCAGATCCCAGATGCCTTTGAAACCGTGACAGCGATCACCAACTCCGCGTCTGCGGAATACGGCCGCGCAGGCGGCGCGATCGTGAACCTCGTCACGAAGAGCGGTAGTAATCAATTTCACGGAGATGTGTGGGAGCTTTATTCAGGCTCCGGGTTAGATTCTCTCGACGGCATTACACGCAAAGGCAAACCATATCCTAATAATCCAAAAGCACGTTACGACGAGCATCAGCCGGGCTTCACCGCCGGCGGCCCGATTTGGAAGAATAAGCTGTTTGCATTCGGCGGTTTAGTCATTGAACGGTACTTTGGGAAATCGCAGCCCGGAGCGTTTGAGTATCCAGACGCCGCTGGCTACGCACAACTGCAGGCGATTGGCGGGCCGCAGGTCGCGCTGCTCGATAGCTATCTGTTTAACGGTTCTTACCTCACGAACTACGTTAACGTCGGCGAGGCGAATGCATACACCATCAGTTCGCGCCCTGGCTGCTCGGGCGGATGCGCCATCACTACAGCGTTGTTCGAGCGACCTGCCGTTGCGCAGCAATCTCCTCAGACGCAGTGGCTCTATCGCATTGACTTCACGCCGCGGCAGCAGGACCAGTTTTCATGGCGCTACCTTCACGATCGCGCTAACTTCGTTCCGGATCTGGGCGTAAATTTCTCCGGCCTGCCTGGCTTCGACGGCGAGGTCGGCGGCCCTACAGAGCTGGGACAGGCTACGTGGACGCATATCTTCACGGCCAAGCTCCTGAACGAGTTCCGCGCGTCGGAAACGAGGCTGGACATTCTGTTTCAGGGAACACCCGAATCAAAAGCGAATGTGCTCTATACGGCTCCGAATATCACATTTAACGGCCAAGGATTCGGAGGGGCGGCGACACCGCTCGGGTTCGCCCAGACGATTCTGCCACAGGGCACGATTCAGGACCTGTATCAATACCAGGATACGGTGAGCTGGACTCACGGTCGGCAGACGTGGCGCATCGGCACCGATATCGGTCGCGATATTGAAATCGACCTCGTAGCTCAGAATGCCAACGGCGGGCTGATCTATAACTCGGGCGGAGGGGCATCCGCCCTCGATAACTTTTTAGATAACTATCTAGGGTCTTCGGGTACAGCGAGCAAGACGTTCGGACCGACGCGCGTTGATCCGCATAGCTGGCGAACGGCTGCGTTCGCACAGGATGACATGAAGCTCACACCGGAACTGACGCTCAATCTCGGTATGCGTTACGACTATTTGACTAATCCTGAGAACTCTCTGCCGTATCCGGCGGTTGACATCAACAATCCATATCAACCTATCACCACCGTCGTTCCTGTAATCAATGACACGAATAACTTCGCGCCTCGCTTTGGCTTTGCATGGAACCCACACGGCGGGATTTTCGCAGATGGGAAGACAGTGTTCCGCGGTGGTTTTGGCGGGTTCTACGACACAGACTTCACCAACATTGTGGTGAATGGGGCACAAGCCGCTCCGAATGGCCCGACGGGAACACTGACCTGCACAGGCAGCAAATGCCCGCGAGGTTTAGCTAACTCCACCAGCCTGCTCAACACGATTTCACCGAGCCTTACGCCGGTATCAACAGTCCAGAGCGTGTCGAACCACATGGTCAATCCGCTTACATTGCAGTGGAATCTTGGGATTGAACGTCAACTGCCTGGGCAGTTCAAGCTGGCGGTGAACTATGTGGGCAATCGTGGCGAAAAACTGTTCGCGAACCAGCAATTGAACTACGAAGTGAACGGTTTGCGTATCAATCCAGCCCGAGGCATTATTAACATCCGCACCAATCGAGCCGATTCAGAGTACAACAGCGCGCAGGTTGAAATTTCGCGGCAGTACTCGCATGGACTCTTCCTACGTGCAGTCTATGTCTACGGTAAGGACCTGGATGACGCATCCGAGGTGTTCGGCACGTTTGCAGCACCGACATCCTATTCAGCGAACCTCGCGCCGAACGGTTTACACCAGGACTGGGGACCTTCCGTCTGGGACCATCGCCAATATGCCTCGTTTATTTACTCCTGGACGCCTGGAGGATTCCACTCCAGCACGAAAGGGACCGACGCAATACTCAGTGTCTTTACTCGACACTTCGCGATCTCAGGAACGACGCAGTTTCAGTCCGGTCCTTATACGACCTTCAATTTCAGCGGTCTCGATATGAACGACGATGGCAGTGCGGCAAACGATCGTCCACTCGTCGGGAATATCAGCAAGCCTATCGATACCGCCGCATTTGACGGATACTATTTTGGACAGCCGTATACCCCGGGCCTGTATTACGATGCTGCCACCGGGAACCCGGTCTCGCCGTCACAGGAGCATTGGCTTGTGCCGCACGGCGCGCAATATATGCCCTATGAAATCGGGCGTAACAGCTTTGAGAATCCAGGCACACAGTATTGGAACCTCAGCATTGAAAAGGATGTACCGTCGTCGTGGTTTCACTTCGAGCACGGCATGCTGGTTCTCAGAGTAGAGGCGCAGAACTTTACGAACCACGATAATCTCGGCCCAATAGATATCAATCTTCTTGATATCGGCACGCCAGCTTATATGAACCGCTCGAACGCCGCGGAACCAATGGACCGCCACCTTCTTCTATGGGCCAAGTACCGTTTCTAATCGCTCCATCGCAATCGTTCAGTGGCCGGGGAATGCCAACCGGCTACTCGCGTTTGTGACGAATAGCCGATTGGCAGGGACGAAGCGTCGATCGCTGGGGTATCGCGCACCATTTAACGCACAACTTAAGAATTTTGCTATCCGACAGTATGCCTTGTTAGTCAAAATGGCTATTCATACACTCACTGCCGAAGGCTCCTAAGGAGAGCATTATCTGAAACTGCCCGATACCTATCCTGCTACACGTCGCCCGTTGTATATGCATCCGCTGCTGTTTGCCGCCGCATGGTCATTGCTGGGCGTCCTATTCTCCGTGCAGGACTGGGCGGAGATCCATCGTCTTGATGTGCACCTGCATTTCGGAACGATTTTGTGGGCGTGGGAGGTGATGTACCTCATTTGGGCTGCATTCCTGTGGATTCTGGTTCGCTTCTGGGGCAAATGGCTTCTGCAGGTACAAACCCTCCAAGCGCTGATTTACCTTCTTCCGCTGAGCGTAGCACTTACGGTTCTGGAGGAGATGCTTTGGCTGCTCTGTTTCCCGCAATACCCAATCAGTCGATCACACTTGGGCTATTGGGTGCGGCTCGCGGTGGTCCTTCGCCACGAGATGATCGATGGCATCCTCATCTTTTGGGTGGCCTTCTTTTTGTATCGTGGCGCCACCTACTATACCCGGCTCCGTCAGAAGGAAACCGCCGCGGCGCAGCTCGAGATCCAGCTCATCCATGCCCAGATGAGCGCCCTTCGAGCGAACCTCAATCCCCACTTTCTCTTCAACACGCTCAATGGGATCTCCAGTCTGATGCGGACCGACGTGGGAGGTGCCGATGAAATGTTGGAACAACTTGCCAGCCTGCTGCGTATTACGTTGCAACGTGAAGACGTTCAGCAGATTCGGCTGAGCGACGAAATCGGCTTTATCGAAATGTATATGGCGATGCAGCAACGGAGGTTCGCAGGACGCGTTCGCGAGCACGTGCGGATAGCTCCGGAGCTGCATGACGCCCTCATCCCTGCAATGCTTCTCCAGCCCATTGTCGAAAATGCATACACACACGGCATCTCACGTGTGGATCACGATGGCCTGCTGGAAATCGAGGCGCATAGGACCAACGACCGCGTGTTGATCAAGATAACGAACAGCGGCAGCGTGATCCAGGATGCCTCGAACGGTGACGGGAGAGGGCTGACAAATGTAAAAAGCCGCCTGAGGCTGCATTACGGCGACAGACAGAGCTTCATTCTGCAGGAGTCGGCGCCCGGGGTTGTGACCGTCGAGTTGACGTTCCCCTTCCAGCCTGGTCCCGCTGAGGCAGAGATGGGCGTGAACTACGGTGCGTGATGATCCCAACAGTTTTGGCAGATGATGAGGTGCTTGCGCGTCAGAAACTGCGCCAGATGCTGCGCGACGATGCGGAAATTGAGATCGTGGGTGAATGCGCCAGCCTGACGGAAACAATCGAACTTGTGCGCAACACCAAGCCGCGTCTCCTCTTCCTGGACATTCGGATGCCCGGCGGCGATGCGTTTCAAGTGATCGACGAGCTCTCAAGCGGCGGTGATTTTGAAATGCCTCAGATCATCTTCACCACCGCTTATGACAGCTATGCTCTGCGCGCATTTGAGATCGATGCGGCTGATTATCTGCTCAAACCGTACACGAGCGAGCGCTTACAAGTCGCCCTGCAACGTGTCTGTCGCCAGATCAAAGCCGGCCATTCTTCAGTCGCCGAGACGACTCGCTCGACTAAAGAAAACGGATATTCGAAGCGCATCGTGTTCAAGTCGCGAGGTCGGATCATCTTTCTTCCGGTTTCGCAGATCCGGTGGATTGGCGCAGAAGAAAACTACGTCCGCATCTCCACGGACAATGAGATGCACCTCCTGCGGGAAACAATGGCGCGCATTGAGGAGAAGCTGGATCCACAGACATTCCTGCGCATTCATCGTTCCTCGATTGTCAATCTGCAGTTCGTTAAGGAAGTCCGCACTGAAGGTAATGGTGAATCCTCGGTCGTGCTGCTCAACGGACAAAAGCTTGTGATGAGCCGCAGCTATCGTACACGCATCAATGAGTGGCTCGCGCGAAGCTGATTCTGCATGCTTCTGACACCCGTCACAAAATTAAACGCTCTGTCACACAATGATCGACGTAGCTCTTCTCGAACGGAGAAAATACCTTTACAGGAAGCGTGTCTGGCTTGTGGGGAGCTCTTCAATGAATCCGTTGGCGCTCGAAGCTGAATCTATTTCTACCCTAGCCTCCAGTCCTCTTCGCGAACCCTCGCTAAAGATTCATGTCTCCGCGGAGATCGCCGCTGCTCAACGCTGCCTCTTTTACGCTCTTACTCTGCCGGAGTACCTTGAGGCGTGGCTACACATGCCAGACACTACTACCGTTCATGCAACTCCATCGGATTGCCCCGATGAGCTCCGCCTTGACCTCTACCGCTTTGTGCAGCACGTCGGCAGCATTTTCGTCCGTTTCCAGGCTAGGTCTGAGGATTCGATACGTCTTGGCTGGCGCAGCTTCACGGACGTAAACGCGTCGTCCACCTCAGTCCACGTCACACTTCGGAGTAAGCGGCGGTCTTGTGCGCTCGACCTCACACACAGCGGGTTTCGCAGTGTCGAGGAGAAGCGCTGGTACCACGCCATGTGGACTCGCTCACTCGCAGACCTAAGCCGTTTGATGAGCCGTTAGTCCAAAGGTCGCGTACAACGAGCTGATACAGTCGCTCATAAATAGACAGCCGATTTTGCCTACCGGCTGTAAATGGTCCATGGACACGAAACGCGATCTGCGGGGTTAAGGCGCGGTATCTAGATTATCGAATTGGATGTGATCACATTCCGTACCCACCGCGAACATTCCGTGTGCGTACGTCGTGTCCTTAATTGCCGCCAATTGGGTGCCATCCAGGAGCGCTAAAAATACGGTCCTCGGGAATCGCAACGCACAGATATACTGCGCGGAAACTAACCCTTCGCCGCATTCCCAGGGGGTGAATCGGCGTCGGTTTAAAATATTCCAATGCGCGATGCCGCAGCCCCCTACACTAAGATCTCGCAAACGTCCTTAAGCTACATGGCTTCTGTAGCGATCGCCAATTTCTCCTTTTGGGGCGTACGCTCGCTGCTTGCCGTTCTGCCTGGATTTGCAGCAGCTTCGAAAGGCGATGAGCTCGCCGAATCCTGTTGCACTTGGCTGGCGCGATATGATCGTTGACAAGATTACGAGCGATGCTCTAACGTCCTGTTGCGCGGTAGAGATCAGATAGAACCGCCCACGAGAGCCAGCTTGTACGCTCTCGTGGGCGGTTTTTCATGTATCAAGAGCATTCAGTTATGCGAAGCTGAAGCCACTACAAGGAGCCAGAATTGAGTCACGTAACTCGCCGTCACTTCGTTATAGGGGCCACTTCCCTCGCCTTGGCGCCATACGCTCCCATCAAAGCGTTTGCCGCCGGATCCAAGTTCCACATCGGCGTCATCTCTGATGAGATCTCGCAGGATTTTGACCACGCATGTTATGTCATCGCCAAGCAGTATGGTCTTCACTATGTGGAGCTTCGTGAGCTCTGGGGAAAGAACCCGCAGGACTCCTCGGATGCGCAGATTGCGAATGCACAGAAGATTCTGGCGAAATACTCGCTCACTGTGACGGATATCGCGAGCCCTCTGTACAAAGTGGACTGGCCGGGCGCTCCGGCGTCTCGACATGGATCAAAGGCAGATCTGCACGGAGCCGCCGATACCACTTTCAAAAAACAGGACGAGGTACTCAGGCGCTCGATTGAATTGGCCAAACAATTCAAGACGAACAAGGTGCGGTGCTTCGATTTCTGGCGGATCGAAGATGTTAGACCGTTCCGTGCAGCCATCAATGATCAATTGCGAAAGGCCGCGGAGTTCTCCGGCAGCCAAGGCATCCTTCTGGTATTGGAAAACGAGTTTGCCTGCAACACGGCAACCGGGCGCGAGGCAGCAGCGACGCTCGCCGGAGTGCCGACAAAAAATCTCGCACTGAATTGGGATCCGGGAAATGCCGTAATGCGCGGCGAGCTCGATGCATTTCCAAACGGATGGAATGCGCTGCCTAAAGACCGGATTCATCATTGCCATGTGAAGAATGCTGCCAAAGATGCGCAGGGAAAGATGAAGTGGTCGCCCGTTGATGTTGGCTACATCGATTGGACAGCGCAATTTCGTGCACTGAAGGACATCGGCTACTCGAATGCCGTGAATCTCGAGACGCACTGGAACGGCGGTGGCACACCTGAGCAGAGCAGCGATAGAAGCTGGAGCGGCATGAAGAAAGACTTGATTGCCGCAGGTTGTATGTAGGCAAAGCACAAGGAGACGCTGATTTGCAGGTAACGCTTGACGAGCGGTCTGGTGCAAAGCGTCTCTTAGACAGCATTTTTCCAGTCGAAACAACGGATGGCAAGAGGTCGTTTCATGCACATCTTTCGAACATTTTTGGGAGTGAAGAAGCGGACCTTCTACATCTTGTGCGGTCTAGGTGCATGTTTGTCGTTGCACTGTGGCGCATTGAACGCTGCCGGTCCTCAGCCGACTGCGAAAACCGCGCAAGGGGAGGTCGCGGGCAAGTGGATCCTCGATGGCACACAGAAAGCATTCCTGGGACTTCCCTATGCAGCTCCGCCAGTTGGGCAGTTGCGTTGGCGGCCTCCCCAGGCGCCAGCGCCTTGGAAAGGGATGCGCGATGCGACGAAGTTTGCAGGCCGCTGCGAGCAGTGGCACATCTGGAACGACTACATCTTTCTGGACCCCGGCCCCACAGAGGATTGTCTTTATCTGAACGTGTATGTTCCTGCATCGGCGAAGAAGACAAGCAACCTGCCGGTCATGATGTGGATTCACGGCGGGGGATTTGCTGCGGGCGCAGGCTCGGAACCTCGGTATACCAATTCCGCACTTGTCCCAAAGGGTGTCATACTCGTGACGATCAACTATCGCCTGAATGTCTTCGGCTTTCTCGCGAGCGAGGACCTGGCGAAGGAATCCGGAGGGCATGCCGGCAACTATGGCCTGATGGACATGGTGGCCGCACTGGAGTGGGTGCATGCGAATATTGGCGCCTTCGGAGGTGATCCGGCGAATGTCACGATCTTCGGTGAGAGCGCCGGGTCGTTCGCGGTAAACGCGCTGACGACTGCTCCTCACGCGCGCGGATTGTTCCAAAAAGTGATCGGGGAGAGCGGCGCATTTTTCGGCAGCGCAATTCCGATGATGTCTGCCGCCGAGCGGGCAAAACGCGATCAGGTGTGGGTTGACTCGCTCGGGGTAAAGAATCTCGACGAGCTCCGGAAGCTTCCTGCCGAGAAGCTGATCGAGGCGGCGCAGAAGAAATCGACGATAGGATTCGCACCGGTACTTGATGGAGTGTTTCTTCCGGAGCCGATACCGGATGCTTATGCTGCCGGCCGGCAGGCGCACGTGCCGGCAATCATCGGCTGGAACCGCGATGAGAGGTCCGGTACATTGTCGAAGGATATGACGGAAGCGAAGTGGAAGGCCTATGCCGATGAGCATTACGGGGAGCACAGCGCCCAATTCCTAACATCATTTCCGGGCGACAGCGACGCGCAGGCCATACGCTCGGCCGACGACTTCACGACTGACTCCTTCATCGCGATGGGTGGATGGAAGTGGGCAGAAGCTGATGCAAAGACGGGGCAGGCTCCGGTATATCGATACCGTTTCGATCGTCCTGCACCTGCCGAACCGAACCATCCCCAGGGCAAGTATGCGTTCCACTCTGACGAACTGGAATACGTTTTCGGAACTCTGGACGTGAGACAAGGAGCCACGTGGCAGCCGGTGGACCGCACCTTGAGCCAAGAGATGATCGGATACTGGACAAACTTCGCCCGGACTGGCGATCCAAACGGACCCGGACTTCCGCAATGGCCACGCTACGATAAAGAAGGAGCTGTGATTCACTTGGACGATCCGATTACTGCGGGTCCAGATCGTTCCCGTGCTCAGTTTGAGTTTCTTTCTCGGCAGCCGCCGTCCAGAACTGCTGCATCAACAGGTCCGAGATAGATCGTATTGAGGAGTGCTGCTATGGTTTACCGATAGTTCCGCGGAGATATGTGTCTCGCGGTTCAGGAGAATCTCCTTACTCCGCACGGAGGAATAACGGATGGAAAAATATCTCGGGGCACTCGACCAGGGCACAACAAGCACACGGTTCATCGTCTTCGATCGAGGCGGCCGCGCCGTGAGCATGGCGCAGAAGGAGCACGCACAGATCTATCCCGCGCCAGGGTGGGTCGAGCACGATTCCCGCGAGATCTGGCAGCGCGCCCAGGAGGTCATCGCCGAGGCGTGCGCTAAGGGAAATGTGCCACGCGAGGAGATCGCGTCCGTCGGCATCACCAATCAGCGTGAGACTACCGTGGTCTGGGACCGCCGCACAGGTGAGCCCGTCACCAACGCTCTCGTTTGGCAGGACACGCGGGTGGGAGAGTACGTTGCCGCACTCGCTGCGCAGGGCGGTCAGGATCGCTTCCGGGAGAAGACGGGTTTGCCGCTGGCAACCTATTTCAGCGGCCTGAAGATCCGCTGGATACTGGATCACATTGACGCAGCGCGAGCCCGCGCGGAACGCGGCGATCTTCTGTTCGGCAACATTGATACCTACTTGTTATGGAACATCACCGGCGGCGTGCAAGGCGGCGTGCATCGCACCGACGTGACCAACGCGAGCCGAACGCAGCTTATGGACTTATCGACTCTTGCGTGGGACGACGAAATGCTGCGGCAGTTTGAGATTCCGCGAGCAATGATGCCGGAGATCTGTCCAAGCAGTCACGACTTCGGGGAAATAAAAGTTGGCTGCCTCAGCGGGTTGCGCGTTGGCGGTATTCTCGGCGACCAGCACGCGGCCCTGGTAGGCCAGACCTGCTTCAAACCCGGACAACTCAAGAACACCTACGGTACAGGTTGTTTTCTGCTGATGAACACCGGCTCAAAGAAGGTGGTTTCGCAGAACGGATTGCTCACCACGATCGCCTATCAATTCGGCAAGCAACCGCCGGTCTACGCGCTCGAAGGGAGCATCGCGATCACGGGCGCCCTGGTGCAGTGGGTGCGGGATAATCTCGGCCTGATCCAGAGGAGCGAGGAAATCGAGTCGCTGGCGAACTCTGTCGCAGACAACGGCGGGGTCTACTTCGTTCCGGCGTTCTCGGGACTTTATGCGCCATATTGGAAGGACGATGCGCGCGGTGTGATCGTCGGGCTGACACGCTATGCCAATCGCGGCCACATCGCACGCGCGGTGCTTGAGGCGACGGCTTTTCAGACGCGCGAGGTGATCGAGGCGATGGAAGCGGATTCGCATATTCGGCTAGACCAATTGCGCACAGATGGCGGCATGGTGGCGAACGATCTGCTGATGCAATTCCAGGCTGACCTGCTGGACCGCCGCGTGCTCCGTCCCTCCATGCGCGAGACTACGGCGCTCGGCGCTGCTTACGCTGCTGGTTTGCAGTGCGGCTTCTACAAGGACACAGACGATCTCGTTGCGAACTGGGCTGTCGATAAGACATGGGAGCCACAGTGCGACGAGCAGGAGCGCGAGCAACTCTTCCGTCAATGGAAGAAGGCAGTGACACGATCTTTCAACTGGGTCGAATGAACTGGTTCGCTTCTCGGAAGAAATCAACGCCAAGCACGACAGGACGAACGCAAATGCGAAAGACATTTCTGGGTGAACTGATCTCAGAGGCTGTTGCGGTGGCCATCATCATCGCAATCGGCGACTCTGTAGCCGCGATGTACAGCCTCTACGACCCGAGCCCGTATCAGCAGGCTTACTGGGGGGTCTGCATCGCGTGGGGTCTCGCAGTCACGATTGCGATTTACACGACTGCTTCGGTGAGCGGCTGTCACGCGAACCCCGCTGTTACGCTGGCGCTGGCGCTGTATCGGAAGTTCTCCTGGAGCAAAGTGCTGCCGTACTTTGTCGCGCAGACATTGGGAGGATTCGTAGGCGCGTGTTTCGTGTATGCGATCTACGTTCCCGTCATAAACCTCTTCAACGCAACACATCATCTTGCGCGCAATGCCGGCGGTGCGGCTGGAGTATTTTTCACGCATCCTGGCCTTGCAGTTACGCCCGGGCATGCATTCATGGACGAAATACTATTGACTGCGATCCTCATCTTTGGCATCTTTGCGATCACAGAGAAATACAACGAACAGGCGCCTGGAGCCAATTCCGGCGCGCTGATCATCGGCTTTCTTGTCGCGGCGATTGGCGCCTCCATGGGATATCTCGAGGCATGGGCACTGAACCCTGCGCGCGATTTCGGACCGCGACTGTTCTGTTTCTTTGCAGGCTGGGGCGCCGCAGCCCTCCCCTCACCGCAGAACTATTGGTGGGTTCCTATTGCCGGTCCGCTCCTCGGCGGTGTGCTCGGTGGCATCGCCTACCAGGTACTGATTCATCCCTATCTGCCTGCGCGGATCCGTGCTTCGTCACAGGTCATCGTGGCCGATCAACCGATCGGCGTCCCCGGGCGCGCATCTGAATTCACATCTGCCCCCGCATCTGAGACGAAGTAGAACCGCTGTGCGAGTTCGATGAAGCGGCGGGTTTCTCGCTCGATCCACTCGGGCCCATGACCCAACTCGGCTGCTAAGAGTCCGGCGACGACAGGCGCCGACCGCTGTGCCGCTCTGGTGTCCAGCAGTAGTGCCCTCATCCTGCGTGAAAGCACATCCTCGACCCTGCGAGCCATCTCGTAGCGCGCAGCGAAGATCACCTCCGCACGGGTAAAAGGCAACGCTGGATCAAGAAGTGTTGCCATCTCCGGATCGGACGCCCACAGCCGAGAGATCTCCCCGGCTTCACTGCCGTAGCGCGACAACGGAGAAGACGATGCGATCTGTTCGGGCGCACCGTGCAGGCGAACGGAACGTGTAACGCAGTGCCGATCCGGCAACATCCCATGACGAATTGCGGCGGACAGCGTGTCTTCCGCCATCAGCCGATAGGTTGTCCACTTACCCCCCGCCACTGTGATCAGACCGCTCGCAGAGACCTCAATGGTGTGCTCGCGCGAGAGCTTGGAGGTCTTCGTCGCCGTCCCGGTGACCAGGGGCCTTAGACCTGAGAAGACACTGAGGATATCGGCGCGCTCGAGCGGGCGCGCGAGGTACGGGTTGATCGTCTCAAGCAGAAAGCCGATCTCACTGACCTCGTGACCGGGTTCAACCGCGACAGAGGCCGTAGGAACATCAGTCGTGCCAATCACGACTTTTCCCAGCCACGGAATCGCGAAGATGATGCGGCCGTCCCGAGTTTTCGGCACCATGATCGCATTTCCATTTCCAAGTACCTCGCCAGGCACAACAATGTGCGTTCCGCGGCTGACCGACAGCATGTGTGGGCTCGATGGCTGATCCTCCCCGCGCAGTTCATCTACAAAAATCCCTGTCGCGTTGATGAAAACACTGGCGTGAACCTCGACGGAATCGCCCGTCTCTATGTCTTCCACAGTGACACTGCTGAGCTTCTGGCTTTGCTTATGCAGCCCCGTACAACGGGCATAGTTGAGCACGGTAGCTCCGTGATCCTCTGCCGTCCGCGCGAGTGCCAGTGCGAGCCGAGCGTCGTCGAACTGCCCGTCGTGATACAGCAGACTGCCTCTCAAACCCTTTGCAGCGATGCCGGGCACGCGCTCAAGCGTGTCTCTTGCTGAAAGGACACGCGTCGGGCCGAGTGATGATTTGCCGCTCAGCACCTCATAAGCTTTCAGACCAATACCGTAGTAGGGAAGATCGAGCCACTTGTAGGCAGGCGTGACGAACGGCATCGCGTGAACAAGGTGCGGCGCGTTCTCCAGCATGATCTTTCGTTCACGAAGCGCCTCGTAGACCAGGTGCAGCTGTCCGCTGACAAGGTACCGCACTCCCCCATGCACCAACTTCGTCGCACGGCTGGAAGTAGCCTGCGCGAAATCCCCGGCTTCGACAAGCGCGGTGCGAAAGCCGCGGGTCGCGGCGTCCACAGCGAGTCCAAGGCCCGTGGCTCCGCCACCCACGATCACAATGTCAAGCTTGTCCTTCTTCGACTCCTCCAGCCGTGCGAACTTTTCGGCGCGTGTGCTCATCCACCTCTCCGCAATCGCATGTCCGCGAAAAACACGAGAGCCGCCCGTGAATTCTGCCCAATTCCTGCAGAATCCTCGGGCGGCTCTCAGAACTCTGCCGCAGCAGCAGTGAGGCTACATGCTTCTTCAGTGAAACGCAAGCATTTAGGCGATGGACCACAATTGCGGGTTCCCGGTGGAGACCGCATCCAGTCCCTGTCGGATCAGCGAATCGGCCTCTTCTAATCCCGATATCAGCCCGCCGCCAACAGCTGCAACGTTTGGATAATCCTGCCGAAGCGCAGGCAACATTCGTGGCGCGACGGGAGCAGGTAAGAGCTCTAAAGCGTCGGGAACAAACCTGTGCAGAGAGCGCATCGTGCTGCTCACCGAGTCCGAGTCGATCATGAACGTTCGCTGCACGGCATACAAGCCGTGACTGCGTGCCAGGCTCAAAACATCCGTATGCGTGGAGATGATGCCTGCGCAGCCGCTCGCCGCGACATATGCAACCGCCTCACTATGACGCGACAGTCCCGCGAACAGGTCGAGGTTGACCAGTACCTCCTTGTCCTGCTCACGCAACGTATGCAGGTATTCATCCAACGTCGAAAGGGCGCCGGCCAGTAGGTAGACCACGCGGGATGGCGCGGCAGCAGCCGCTGATAAATCGGTCAGCGACCGAAGCGCCGGAATCACGGGATACGTGCGCAGCAAATGCTGCAACTGGCCCGGCTGGTGCTCCGAAACTCGCACGCTGCTCGCATTTCTCGTTCGACGAGTCATTTCCAATTTCCTTTTGCATCAAGGTAGCAGGAAGCCGGAGTACTATAGCTCGGTCCAACAAACAGGTTGACAATAAAAAGGGCGATGCCTTAACGTCGATTTGCGGTAGAGATTAGATAAAGCCGCCCACCGCAGCCATCACGATGGCTTCCGTGGGCGGCTTTTCGTATGTACGGATCTTTGAGAGAAGGTCCGTCGTACCAAGAGCACCTTCGGTGATGAGGCGGACAAGAAGTTTATCGAAGCCTGAGACGACCTCATATCCCGCAAACGGCCCCGTAACGAACGATCATTCACACCTGATCTATTTCGCAAGGAGACCACCGCAATGTACGTCAATTCCATCCGAAAGACCTTCGCCGTTCTGCCGCTCGTGCTATGTGTGTTAGCCGCTGCTCCGAGAGCGCTGGCGCAGGCAGTCACGGGCACTATCGTCGGCACGGTCACCGACGCTTCAGGCGCCGTGCTTCCCAATGCGACCGTTGTGATTAGTCTGACTGGACAGAACGTCTCGCATACCACGAACACGAACGAGAGCGGCAACTTCACCGAACCTGATCTGCCCCCAGGGACCTATAGCGTCGCGATCAGCGCGACCGGCTTCAGGAAACAGGTGTACGACAACATCGCGGTTCTGACCAACACGACCCAGCGCGTCGATGCATCACTGGCAACCGGAAGCACTTCGGAGGAGATCACCGTCACCACTGCACCACCGCCTTTACAAACCGACCGCGCCGATATCTCTACGACGATCGAGCAGCATCAAATCAGCAACCTGCCTCTCAGCAGCGGCAATAGTTTTCAGTCACTGCTGAATACCGTGCCGGGCATGGCGCCAATCGTGTTCAACAACTCGCAGTTTTACAACGCGAACAACGACCTTTCCACGAACGCCAACGGACAGTCGTCCTATGTGAACCTCTACCAGATCGAAGGTATCGACGACGACCAGCGCACCGGCATCCACATCATCCTCGTACCTCCTGCCAACGCTATCCAGAACGTCGATATCACAACCAACAACTTCGAAGCCGAGTTCGGACGCGCCGTTGGCACGGTTGTGAATGTAACGTTGAAATCCGGCACGAACAACTGGCACGGCAACATCTTTCAAAACATGGAAAACAACGGCGTGAACGCGCGCCCATACTTTCAGACCGGTCCCAACGGACGTCTCGTGTACAACTACTCGGGCGGCAGTGTCGGCGGCCCAATCCTCAAGGACAAGCTGTTTATCTTCGGTGACCTTCTGCGTGTCTCCGATCACGAAGAAGCGAACACCACCACCACCGTCCCCTATTACAACGTGAGCAATAATGTGCTCAATCTGGCCGGCTACAAAGGCCAGGTTTATGACCCCAACACCGGTGACACTGTCGACTGCCGAGGCGGATCGACCCCAACGAACTGCGGTGTCGGGCGTGTTGCGTTTGCCGGCAACCTGATCCCACTCTCGAACGCGGGCATCAGCCCGGTTGCGCTCAAGGTCTTCCAGGCTATCGATGTCTTGGCTCGCAACCCGAAGACCAATCTGAATTCAGCCGCGTATCTGAACGGAGCCACCGGTAACAATTTCTCGGCGAACCTGCCCTTTCACAAGGATATGTGGAACTATGACATCAAGGCCGACTACAACCTCAGCAGCAAAGACCATCTCAGCGGCCGATACAGCCATCAACACATCAACACCTTCCAGGCGCCGCTCTTCGGTGCGTTCCTCGGTGGCCCAGCCGGCGGCGGCTTCGAGGCGACGGGTATTGAAAACGCATACAGCACAGGCGTGAACTACGATCACATCTTCTCGCCGAGTTTGTTCACGGAGGCTCGCGCCGGCGTCGCTCATCTGCGCAACTTCGCGACGCAGACAGACTACGGTGCCAACGATGCGCGCACACTCGGCATCCCTGGCAATGGTCCCAACGGCACAAACAACACGCCGACTACCAGTGGTCAAATAGCATTCAACGTACCCAACTTCGCCAACCCCCTCATCGGATACTCGGCCTCACTGCCCTGGCTGCGCGCAGAGTCCAACATTGACTTCGCCAATAACTGGACGAAGATCATCGGCAACCACCAGATGAAGTTTGGCGCGGACATACGCCGTATCCGCGACGACTTATTGCAGGGCAACAACAACGCAGCCGCCGGTAATTTCTACTTCAATGAAAACGCCACTTCCGCTCCAAATGGCGGCGCTACCGGACAAGCGAATGACTATGCCAGCGTGCTTTTCGCCGTTCCATTCCAGGTCGGCCAGGATACTAACAGTACATTCCCGGCGTACCGCCAGACGTGGTTGTTCTTCTTCGCGTCCGACAAGTGGCAGGCAACGAGCAAACTGACGCTGGATCTCGGTCTGCGCTGGGAACTCTACCCACCCGCCACACCGCGCAAGCCCGGCGGCTTCGTGAACTACAACCCGAGCAACAATCAGCTCGTCGTGGCCGGTCAGGATGGCAATCCGTCCAACCTTGGCATGCAGAGCAACTACAAGAACTTTGCGCCGCGGCTGGGTTTAGCCTATCGCGTCAACGAAAAGCTCGTGGTTCGGTCTGGGTTTGGCGTCAGCTACGTGCCGTTCATCGACAACACGTATGCCTACAACTACCCCATCAAGACGAGCACGTTTTACAACAACAATGCGACCTACGGTCAGGCCCTTAACCCTATCGGCGGCGTCGTCAACTTCGTAACTGGCATCCCGGCAACTCCGACCGCGGCCTTCACATCGAACGGCACGCTCACCGAAACCGCCGCGAACGGAACGATCGGTTTGGCCAACCTCTACATCCCGCTAGACTTCAGGAACCCCTACGTAAGTTCTTGGAACGCCGTGGTGCAACAAGCCTTACCGCATGACTCCTCACTGCAACTGGCGTATGTCGCCAATCACGGCACGCGCATCAGCATCGAGCAAAACATCAATGTCCCAGGCATCTACGGCCAGGGCGGTTCCTATGATCCGCTTGCGATTGCGTTCGGCAAGACAGCTGCAGTAACGCAATACATGGTGGGTACATCGACTAATTATGAGTCGCTGCAGGCGCAGTTCAACCGGCGGCTCCATAATGGTTTCGCTTACACCGTGGCCTACACTTGGGGCAAGGCGTCCGGCTACGTCACGGGTCCACAGACCGGCGCCCTGTTCTACGGCCTCGCGGCTCCGAACCCACACATGAACTACTCGGTCTTGGACTTCGACCGTACCAACAATCTCTCGTCTACCATCACGTACGAAGTTCCGCTCGGCAAAGGCCACAAGTACCTCAGCTCTGGCGTTGGCGCTTATGCGCTCGGGGGATGGAGATTGTCCGCCATTCTGCAGGGCGTGTCAGGCCTGCCATTCTCTGTCACGGCGAACAGCGCCACTCCAAGCGTTACGCAGACGGCGAATCTGACCGGCACCTATAACGTCACTCATGGCCACACCAGCCGGATCGGAGCCGGATCGCCGACTTGGTTTGATCCTGCCCCTTTTCTCGCGGCGCCCCCTACCTGCACGCCATACTCAAGCGCCAACCCCAAGCCCTGCGCCCTGGGCAACACAAGCCGCAATCAGTTTCGCGGTCCGGGTTACTTCGCTGACAATCTTTCCGTATCCAAGACCTTCCCAATCCACGAGGACTGGAAGCTTGACGCCCGCTTCGATGCTTTCAACATGACCAATACCCCGGAGTTCGCGAACCCCACAAACGCGATCACCTCGGGTAACTTCGGCAAAATCACCGCCGTCCTCGCCAGTGGCGCCGGTGTCGTGAACGGTGTTGGTGGCCCACGTGTGCTGCAGGCATCAGTAAAAGTCAGCTTCTAAGCCGAGTTGTTGTTGGAAACCTCCTCCCCCCGCATCTCTCCACGGGATGCGGGGGCCTTTTTTCATCGCTGATGTTCCCTTTGCAGCGCAATGGCGCGCACCGGGCGTCATTCACGCATCCGAGTGGAAAAGGACATGCAGGAAGGTCCCAATCAAGATCCAAGCGTTGGATCCATCCATATTCTTGGCGGCCCCGGAACCAACACCACTACAATTGAATTTGATGAGCAATTCCAAAGGCGTTGACCTCGTTGGCGTGGGTCTGAATGCGACCGACACTCTGATCCGTTTGTCAGAGTTTCCGCAGCGCGGCTCAAAGCTCGAATATGACGTAGAGTCTCTTATGCCCGGCGGGCAGGTCGCATCAACCGTCGTTGCATGTCAGACTTGGGGTCTGCGTACGCGTTATGTTGGCAAGCTCGGCGACGACGAGGCGTCACGGTTGCATGCTCGTGAGTTCGATCGGACGGGAGTCGAAGCGAAGCTCGTTAATGTAGCCGAAGCGTCAAGCCCCAAATCGCTCATCCTGGTCGATCCGGATGGCGAACGCACCGTTTTGTGCCGCAGGGATGAACGGTTGATCCTTCAACCGGAAGAGCTGCGAAGTGAGTGGATTACCGACGCTCGCGCTCTCCATGTCGACGGGCACGATACAGCTGCGGCAATTCAGGCGGCCAGTTGGGCTCGTGAGGCTGGACTCGCCGTCATTGCCGATCTCGATGAAATCTATCCGGGTGTCGATGCATTAATCGAGAAGATCGACTATCTGATCGTCAGCCGTGATTTCCCTGCGCGTTTGACCGGCGAAAAAAACCTGGTGAAGGCGCTTCGCGAGATCCAGACTCGCTATGGATGCCAGCTCACCGCAGCTACTCTCGGGCCGGGCGGAGTGCTCGCGTGGAATGGAGAGACTGTCCATTACGCGCCTGCCTATCGTGTTCCGGTCGTCGACACGACAGGAGCAGGCGATATCTTTCATGCTGGCTTCATCTTTGCACTGCTGCACGGATGGCCACTACAGCGCCAGCTCGATTTCGCGTGCGCGGCCGCTGCGATGAATTGCATGGCAGAAGGCGCGCGAGGCGGCATTAACAGCTTGGAGTCTGTTCTCAACTTTACGCAAACCACTCCGCACTACGACGAGAGCGTCGAGCGGGTCCTGCAGGCAGAAATGTCGTTCTAACTTGTCTCTTTCTTGACGCCCTGCCGTATGAGTTAAGCTGCGCAACCGCTTTACCCGAGCATCCTGGCGATTACCAGGTGATCTTGTCCGGGAAGAACTCTGCAAACAACTCGTCGTAATACGGCTTAAGCTCCTGCAGGTTCGGTTTGGTGTGACCCTTTGAATAAAGGTCATACGGGTTGAACTTCAGCACCCAGGGCAACATCTCTCGATCCTGCTCGTCGCAAAGGTAGTCATACGCACCGTGTCGGTGCCAGGCATAGAACGAGTGATAGCGCAGCATGTAGAGCGCTTCCATCGGAAGATAGCTCTTCATCGCTTCGTAAATGTAACCATCATGGCCAAATGACATCTTTACGTTGTTCAGCCCACAGTTCGGCTCATAGATGCCGAACTTCGTCTGATAGGCAGGATTGCTGTAATCCGGATTCTCGCGGAAGTACTCGGGGAACACGACAGACTCGGAGTACGCGCAACCAGTCGGGAACGTGTCGCCGACCACGCCCCACTGCGGTTCGCCATACAGGCAGAGACACTTGCCAAGATCGTGCACAAAACCGGTGGCGACCATCCAGCGGGGATGCCCATCCCGCCGAATCGCCTCGGATGTCTGCAAGAGATGCTCGAGTTGCGTGAGATCTGTGTCCGGATCGCTGTCGTCAACCAGCGTGTTCAGATACTCTGCCGCTTCCCAGATGCTCTTCTTCCCTCGCGTCAAGCCGAAGTACTCTTTTTCCTTCGCCAGCACATATTCATGCGTTTGAAATGTGTGATTCAGGCGATAGAACTCGGCGACGCCAGGGTTCGCCGTTGCGTCGTACTGGCGAAACTCCTCCTGCGACTTACCTTCCTTGTATCGACCCTCGAGGAACTCGTCCCATTCCTCCATGTCGGGCGACAGGGGATTCCGCTTAGCTGAATCGAGTTGCGATGCTGTGCTCATGGATCATCTCCCGGGGATCATAAAAAGATCTACGTTACCGGTAACTATAAGGAGATTGCTCTATAATTGGCAAGCGCTAAATCGACCAAATAGAAATCCAGTCGTGCTATTGCACCCGCAACTGCGCCTGGAGGAGGTTCCAGCTTGCGAACCAGGAACACCGCGAAAGCTGTTCTGACCGACGTGCAGTTCTGGATTCCCGTCGCCGTGCTCATCTTTGGTATTGTCCTGCTGGTTTGGCTGCATTAATTCGACGGAGCAGATCGCGAACACTCTATGCCGACTCAAATCGACACGCCTCCGTCCCGACACACCGGATCCACTCATGTACTTGGAGTGCTCTGCGGCCTGACTGCCGGCGTTTGGCTGGGTGCGGCCGAAGCTCCCACCAAGCTGGTTCATGCGGGTTTTTCTCCTTTCGCCATCTCGCTCTGCATGGTGACCGGCGTCTTCACAGCGCGCTGGACCTTCCCAACCCTGCTCAAGGGAACGAGCTATGTCTTCCGTGACCTGATGTCCAGGGCGCATCTCCTGATCTGGGCAATCCTTGCCGGCGCGCTCTGGGCGGTCGCCAATACACTCACGGTCTTCGCGATTCGCGACGTAGGTCTGTCCATAGCCTTTCCCATGTGGAACACCAACTCCCTCGTCGGGCTTCTCTGGGGGCGCGTCCTCTTCCGCGAGCTCGATGGAGCCGACGCCAAAACGATCTCCAAAGTCGTTATTGGTGCAGCCTGCATCGTCGTAGCCGCAATCATGCTTGGCTTCAGCACCGTCCACGGAGGAAGTGCAGCCGGTCACAACGCGATCGGCGGCATCCTCGCCGCCACGGGCGCGAGCCTGATGTGGGGCACCATGTACGTGCCCTATCGCAAGGCTTACCTCAGCGGCATGAACCCTCTGTCCTTCGTGACGGCCTTCACCGTCGGCGAACTCGTCACGATGCTTCTCCTCACCTGGACGCTCGACGGTGGGCGCAACTCCTCCGCTTTCCAGATCATCCACTCTGGACAGGTTCTGTTCTGGCTCTTCCTTGGCGGATTCGTCTGGGTTATCGGCGATATGTTTCAGCAGTTCGCTGCAAAATACCTTGGCATTGGCCGTGGCATTCCGCTGTCCAACACGAACCAGCTGTGGGGCCTCGCCTGGGGCGCCCTCGTATTTGGAGAACTCGCTGGCGCTGACCGCCTCCACAAGCTGCTCGTTTTGGGCGGATCGCTCATCATGATCGTCGGCGCCCTGTTCATCAGCACTGCGAAAGCTTCCGCGGGAGAACATTCATCTCGCAATGAGGCCCTCGAGCGAGAGTGCAGTCGCTACGGTCTCAACTATAACGAGGTGCTGGTCGCCCAGAGTGGAGACGAATTCGGCCACGGGCCGGACCGCCGCCGTTGGTGGGACTATCTCATCATCGTTTCCGCAACGGCTGTCTTCGTCTGGCTTGCCTGCAAGGCTTCGATCCCGCCGCTTGCAATGAACCTGCGCTGGATCGCGGTCCTTGCTGTTATTCTGATCGTGAGTCTGATCGGCTGCGGATACCGCCTCTACAAGCAGACGCGCTTCTCTTAGCTACTGAGCGGTTGCCGCTGTGCTCGAATTCACATAGATCGGATTGCCGAGCAGCAACACCTGCCCCGACGCGTCCCGCACCTCAACAAAAAACCAGCTTCGGCCTGATCCCGCCGTGACGGCCCAATGCAGCGATGCGTGATCGCCATGGACCGCTTGTGTGGGATTATTGGAACCTTGTCCACTGCCCTCGATGAGTTGCGCCGAGTCACCGTCACCCCCGTCGATCTCAGCCTCAACGTCGATCTGTTCACCGGCCTTTGCGGCAAGAAGTCCACCCATCACAGCCGAAGCCGAGGACGTGTGCCCGGACATGTCCAGCAACCGATTGCGCGTTCCGGCGACATCAATGAACACGCGGCCGGAGCGAATACCTCCGAGAATCGCCGCCGTCGACAACTCTCTCGCGTACACGACCGTCGTCGGGTGACCGACCGCATTCGTCGCATTCGGAGGAAGCAACGGCTGATGATTGTCACTGCCGCCAATTGCCGTCAGCCGATGACCCAGCTTCAACTGCTCCTGCCAGAAAGGAACACCTGACTCCGTAGGATCCTCGCCGCCGCCGTTGACCGCCTCGATCGCGGTGAAGTAGTGCATATCAACGGGAGCCTCCGGCGTCCAACGGCATCCCATACAAATTTCGCCGCCGGGCGCGTTCGGGTGATTTATGGACACGACCGCACCAAGCCGCTGTGCATTCTGGAGCAGAACGTTGAGCGTCGGAACGCCTTTACTGCCGACGCGGAAGTCCAGAAAATCCGTCGTTCCTAGAAAGTTGATATGGCCCTGAAACGTCGTAATCTCGCGGCCCGGGATCAGCAGCACGTTATTGAAGTAGGGCTGCAGTTCGCGCATTGCATCATATTGCGACGTTGCGTTGTGGTCCGTGATTGCAATGAAATCGAGCTCACGCCGTTCCGCCGCTTCGACCGTCATGAACACCGGGCACGGAACCATCTTCCCGCTTTGGTTCGGGCAATGGCCGTCGCTGTGACCGGTGTGCATGTGCAGATCGCCGCGGTACCAGCCTGGTCCTGGGCGCAAAGGTTCGCGCAACACCGTCGGTTCGTCGCTCACCAAACCTGACCGCGAAAGAAAAACGCTAGCCGTGTAATTGGCACTCACCTTCGCGCGAATGTTGGGAACGCCTATAAGTACGTTCCATGTGCCGGCTGGGATCGGCCCCGGCAGACAGGACGGAGTCGCATCGGACAGACCTACGGTAAGTGTTGATTTGTTTCCGCCGCTCCAGCACCTGAGCTCTGTCGGATCCTCCAACCCGAGATCAAGCGCAGTCTTCTGTTCGCGCCCGGTATAGCTGAAAATTATCGTGACGCGGTGCACACCGGCCGGAACGTGGAACGGCACCTCGACATAGCTGTGGTTCTGAGACCCCGAAACCACGCCATGAAGCGTGATGTCCGGTTTCGAGGTCTCACTCGTCGACATCGGTTGTTGCGCCCGGCATGGCGGCGCTCCGACCGCGAGAAGAATTGCCAGAGCACAAATAAGTCGCTCGCCCAGCAGCAACCGAACCGGCATGTTCCTCCATCGCGCCCGGCCATTCGAGCGTTCTACTGGCCTAGTAAAACAGCTTGAGTGCAAGCTGCAAGGTCCGTGCGCCGAAGTTGTTATTGCTGTTCTTCGTACTCGTAATTGTGCTGAACGGTGTAGTCGTGAAGTTCAGGCTTCCAGGTTGCGAAAATGGCGGCGTGTTGGTCGTATTGAAGGCCTCCGCGCGGAACTGCAGCCGGAAAGACTCAGTCATATTGAAGTCTTTCAAGATCGCTGAATCGAGATTGCTGAAACTCGGTCCGCGGGCCTGCTGCTGACTGCCCCCCAAAGGCGAGTAGTCGGTCTGCCCTATAGCTGTGGCCGCAGGAGGCTGCGCAAAGGCAGCCGGATTCAGCCACTGCGTATAGTTATGCGGCCCGGCGTACATGTTCTGCCCCGGAACAACGAATGCAAAGCAGCCGAACGCCGACGTCGCTTTGGGGCAGGTGATCGTGAAGGGCTGACCGCTTTGATGGCTGTAGATCGCATTCACATTCCATCCGCCGAACAGCAACTGCATCGCCTTGCTGGCATTCGCCATGAACATACGGCCAGTGCCGAACGGAAGCTTATAGATACCCGTCAGATGGACCGAGTGCGTGGCATCGGTATCGCAGAGCGCATACTCGTGCGAAACGCCGAACCCAGGCAGCCACTCCGCGCGGTACTGCTGGTTTTGCTGGGCCTGCGTGTGCTGGTCGCTCATGCACTTGCTGTATGTGTAGTTACCCAGCATATAAAGTCCGTAGCTGGTCTGGTGCTCGTACGTGGTCTGTAACGAGTTATAGCTGCTGGTTGCATTCGTCGTCTCGTACGTCGAGTTGCGCGCAAAGCTCTTATACGGGATATAGTTCTGCGCGTTCGCTGAGGTTGGCAGAATCTGGCTGGGAGAGTTGTTATATCCAAGGTTGTCCAGGTGCCGCCCCTCCGTTCCCACATAACCAATCTGGATGGAATCGTGCGCAGTGAACTGCTCTTGGATCGTCAGGTTCTGTGTCTGCACGTACGGAGTCTGGAAGTCGTACTGTCTGCCGTACAGGTTCAAGCCCTGACCGTTGTAGATCGTCGGATCTGCAAATGAGACCGTGTTGAATGCCTGTTCCATCGTGGCCGGCTGGCCGTTCGAAAGCAGCAGCGGATGCTGCGAGTCGGGACTGGGGAACGTCGCGGTATAGACGAAAGGATAGTTCGTTCCGAGGGTCCCGCCGTAGCCCAGATTCCCCAGCGCACCGTACGCAATACCGTAGCCACCACGAACCACAAACTTCGGCGTGACTCTGTACGCAAACCCAACGCGAGGAGCGAAGTTCGTTTTCTGTGCATTTCCCAGCGCCATGTCATCCACGCAAGCCAGCGTGATGTTATTGCTTGCGAGCAAAGCGTCAAACGCGGCGGAACGCGCCACTGAACAGCCTTTCTTCGGAATGTAGTAGGTTCCCGGCGTTCCATTGCCCCCTGTCGCCACAAAGTTTGCCTGCCGGCCACTCACCTCCACATAAGGTGTGTAATAGTCCCACCGCAGACCCAAATTGAGGGTGAACATCGGGGTCAGCTTCCAGTCGTCCTGAAAGAATGCGCCCCAGTACCAGCGATGATCGTCCGTACCAGAGATGTTCGATCCCGAAAAGCTGCTCATCCCGCCAACGTTGTTCACGCCGCCGTTCGCGCTGCCAACCAGGCTCGCCGTCGGCGTCAGCAGCAGATCGCCCACTCCGTTCAGGTTGCTGTTGCTGTTGGGAATATCGGAGTACTGCCCATTGAAGTTGAAATCGCCACGCCCCTGCGGCGGCTGCGAAATATTGCCGTACAGGTCGTCCACCTGAACTCCGGCCTTGAAGTCATGATTGTGATACACCTTCGTCACTTCGTCGACGCCCTCGATACTCCACACGTACTGCAGCGTCGGGGTAAAGTTACCCACACCGATGTGCGTCAGGCCGTTGATCGTAATCGGCGGTAGACCACCGTTGTTCGCGACCTGCGGCACTCCCTGGATACCGAATTGGGCCGGAATCCCGAACGTGTTTCCATAAACGGACTGCTGCACCTTGTCGGAATGCACCATTCCAACGTGCATATCGTTGATCAGCGTCGGCGTAAACGTATGCGTGTAGCCAACCGCCCACGCATATGCGGGAAGGCTGTCCACCCGGCCGCCTGTCTCGGCAACGGCCAGCCCCGGAAGGCTGGAGGGCACGTTCGCCGTCAAATAACTGCGATCGAATACCCCGAACAAAACGTTCTTCGAGTTGAAGTCCTGATCGATGCGGATGTCATAGGTATTCGTAATCCTTAACTGTCCGGGAATCCAGCTGAAGTTGTTGGAGAGCTTGCCGGCAACCGTCGGCGCTGGATAGACACCCAGCAGCTTGACGGCATTCGGGTCAAGCCGCGCGGTCGGAAGGACGTTCAGCAAAGCTTTCTGTCCGGAGGTGGAGAAGTCAGTAATTCCAGCAAGTGCTCCGCCGGGAGCGTAGTTCGCCGCAGGGCAGCCGGAAGTCGTGCAGTTGTAGAAGGGGTCACGAACATATGCGCCGGGAGCTCCGAGGAGTCCCGTGATCGGATCTTGCACCTTCGTGCAACCGGGGCTACCAGCAGGGCATGATGGGAGCTGCCGCGTCGTTGCAGGATCGAGGATCGCCCCATGCGGGATTATCCGGCCCAGGGCATCCGTTGACGTTCCGCTGTTATAGGCAATGTTGTCCTGCAGATTGGTGAAGCCGCTGTTCACCATTCCCAGTGTCGGCACCGTGCTTGTAGCAGGAGAGGGCGTCACAAACCGTCCGCCCTGGTAGTCGGCGAAGAAAAAGGTCTTGTTCCTGACGATCGGCCCGCCGACCGTGCTTCCGAACAGGTTCTGCCGATACTCCGGCCTGCGCTTGCCTGCGTTGAAAAAGTAGTTTGCATTCAACGCATCGTTGCGTACGTACTCCCACACATCTCCGTGAATGTGGTTCGTCCCGGACTTCAGGGCGGCGTTCACCACGCCGCCAGTCGAGTGTCCGAACTCCGCATTGAAATCCCCGTTCTGGACCTTGAACTCCTGAATAGCATCCGGGGGCGGCACAATCGCCGCATTCGTTCCCGTGTAATTGCCACCGTAGAACTCAATATTGTCGTTGATCCCGTTCAACCGGAAGTCGTTCTGCCACATGTTCACACCATCGACTGAGAAGTACGCGCTCTCCGTGCTGCCGGAGTCCGGCGTCGGCTGTCCCGGCGGTGCGGTGGAAACTCCCGCCGCCAACTGCGCCAACGACCCCCAGTTACGACTGGCGAGCGGAAGATCATTAATCTCCTCACCGGTGATCGTCTGGCCCACGGCGGCGTTCTCCGACTGGAGCAGCGGCGCCGCGGCAGTGACCGTCACCTGCTGCTGCACGTCGCCTGCGTTCATCCGCACGTCGACGGTCAACACCTGCTGAACATGAACATCCAGACCGCGCACCATGTAGTCCTGGAACCCTTTCGAGGTGGACTGCACGCTGTAGGTCCCGGGCGCGAGGTTATTGAACGCATACGTCCCCGTCGACGTGGACTGGGTCTGCGACGTCAGGTTCGTGCCTGCATTGGTGAGCGTGATCTTCGCATTGGGTATCGCCGCTCCGGTTGGATCCGTTACCGTGCCGGTGATACTCCCTGTGTCAAGCTGAGCAACCATGGTGCCGCTGGTGAGGGCCAGGACAACCATTGCTATAAGCACGCGGATAACCGCGTTCGTTCGCAGTTGCAGGTTCATAAGTTGCCTCCAAAGGAAACGGGGAGTTCGTACGCAAACGGTACTTGGCCGGACATGCGTATTCGCAATCTATATTCGCTCTACGCGGCGAGCCGTAAAAGTGTATAGCAACCGGTTCCCGGGTGCATACACATGTGATAAGAAGGCCTTAAACCCTTTCACCACTATAATTTACAGCGGACATTAATTGTGCATGACTTGATCGTTCGAGAAGACGGCAACGTGCCGGTGATGCTACATTTACCAACGCCAGTTAAGGTCATATTTTGCTAACACCCAACATTGGGAGACGTGCATGGGACGGTCCGCAGTCGTCGAGCATGAAGACAGGTTCAGCGAGACGACGGCGCTCCTGGACTCCGACGAACGGTGGCAGGTCGCAAAGCGCGCCGTCGCCAGCCGCCACTTCGCCCGGTCACCGCTGCTCTCCAACTTCCTTCTCTATATAGTTGCGGAGACGATTCAGGGCAGGTCCGAACAGATAACGGAGCACGAAATTGGCGTGCACGTCTTCGACCGGCCGCCTCGTTATCGGACCCTCGAAGACAACATCGTGCGCAGCTATGCGCGCCAGTTGCGCCGCAGGCTCACCGACTACTTCGTCCAGGAGGGTTCCTCCGAGCCGCTGCACATTGAAATTCCTCTCGGCGGTTACATCCCGACGTTCGTCGACGCTCACGAAGAAAGCTCCGCTGAATCCGTCTCTTCTGCGTGCAATGACAACACCAGCCCCGATTCATCTTCTGCCATTCGAGCGCCAGACGAACCCATCCGTCACAGCCGCTGGACCTGGCAACAGAGCTTTCTGCTGATCGCTTATAGCGTGGCGATCTGCTCGGCCGCTTGGTGGATAGGCAGATACAAGCGGCACGAGCCAGTCGAACCTGCACAACTAACGGCAGCAAAACCGCTTTGGGATGCCCTGTTCAGCGGATCGTATACGACCTACATCGTGCCCGCCGACGCCGGACTGAACATCATTGAAGACATATCCCACAAACCTTTACCGCTTGCGCAGTATGTAAACGGCGACTACGCAAAGAGCGAACTCCCCCAGGTAGATCCTCACAGTGCCAACGATCTGCGCACACAGGATTTCACCAGCTTCGTCGATCTGCAGATTATCTCAGCGTTGTCGCGCCTGCCGCAGTTCAATCCGAAGCGCGCCATTCTGCGGTTCCCTCGAGATCTGAGATTGGACGATTTGAAAGATGCGAATGCGATCATTCTCGGCTCCGTAGGCAGCAATCCGTGGGCGGGGCTTGGTGACAGCAAAGCCAACTTTCGCATTATTTATCGCGATGGAATGGGTGCGGCAACCATCGTCAACACACACCCGTTGCCTGGCGAAATGGCGGAATACGTCAGCCACTGGAACGAACCTGCGCACGAAACCTTCGCTCTTATCTCTTTTTTGCCGAGTTTAGGTGGCGAAGGACACTTGCTGCTAGTGCAAGGCCTGGACGTGGCGGGAACGCAAGCAGCCGGTGAAGCGCTCCTTCGGCCGGAACTGATCGAGCCCATTTTGAAGAAAGCTATGCGCGCGGATGGAAGCTTGCGGAACTTCGAAATCCTGCTGCGCGCTTCAAGTATCGAATCGCGCGCGACAGGAACTTCCGTTATCAGCACGAGAATTTATTGAGCATCGCCGATGAATCCGTGTGGAACAGGAATGTTCTACGTGGAACATTTCTGTGTGCCAAAAAGATCTGTTGAAAACGCAGTTTTCTGTGGATAGCGGATGCGGTGCGTCCGTTATTCGCGCAAAAGAGCCAAAGGAATGGCCTCCGGGATTCCGGAGGCCAAGGTTCTATTGCGGGGGAGCTAGAAGACGATCCGGCCTTCGAACTGGAACCGCCGAGGGCTGCTGTAGCCTGTGAGGCGGCCAAATGAACTAGTGTTCGACGGGTCGACGACGGAGATGGTCTGGGCCTGCGCCATCGAGAACGTCACGTTGTTGAGCACGTTGAAGCAGTCAGCCCGGAAGACGAACTTGACTCGCTCCTGCGTGATGGGGAAGCTGCGCTGCAGGGAGGCATCGAGGTTATAGCGGTTTGGCTGGCGGAGGTAGCTGGAGCTGCGGGGCGCTGTGCCGATCTTGCTGATACAGGTCGTGCACTGAGCCAGGGTGCCACCTTTACCCGCCGGCGGAAAGACATTCAGCGAGGAGAACGCGCCCGTGTCCAGATAGTTCTTCTGCGTGTAGTTGGCATAGGTAACGCCAGGACCACCGTACTCGCCATTGATCCGAGCTGAGCCAAGGTCACGGCCCGCCGCCAAATCCGGCATGCAGGTGCCCTGAGCGGGCGCAGTGCAGCCGGTGCCCTGGACCAGCAGAGGCTTGCCTGAGTTGTAGCTGTATATGCCAGAGAGTTCCCAGCCGCCGGCAATGTTGCGGACCGCCCAGTTGTCGCCGCCGATCTTGCCGCGGCCAAACGGCAGCTTGCCATAACCGAAGACGTTGAGGTTCTCCGGGATGTCATTGATGGTGATAGAGCGGTCCATGCGGTTGTTGCCCGGCATGGCCACACCGCTCGAAGAGGCGGCTGCCGGGACGGGGAAGTAAGACCGGACGGTGCCGTCATCGCCAAGGTTCTTTGAATAGGTGTAGTTCACCGTGAAGTTGACGCCCTTGTACTCGCGCATCTTCAGACTGAATTCGAAGGCGTTATAGGCGAGGTTCGCGATATTGTCCCAGGTGTTGCCCGGAGGCGAGGAATATTGCGGGAAGGGCCGCAGCATGCGCCCGATGCTTGCGCTGGAGCTGAGCGCTGCGGCTGCAGTGTAACCCGGGTATGGAGCGGTAACGCTGGAGTCAGCGGCATGTGCGATGGCGACATTGGCAGCCGTTGCGGGCGAGTTCATGATGTTCGTCGAGCTATTCGGGACGGTTACCGAGCCCAGGCTCACCAGGTACCTCGGATCCATGCTGCCGCTCCAGAAGCCGGGTTCGCCAGCTCCCGCGACGAAGTGCGACTGGCTGCCAGAGTAGTTAAGGGTCAAGGTCATGGCGTTGGTCAGTGCCTTCTGCATGCCGAAGTTGTAGAAGATGAACTCCGGGGCACGGCCGGACAGGTAGGGGTCCGCATGAGCCGGAGCGCCTCCCGCCGACACATATTTACCGCTGGAATTGACGTAGTTCCCGGTGCCGACAGTGAGCTCCGAGGCGGATGCGCCGGTCGGTGCAGGGATGGTGTATCCGGGACCGCCGAAGTTGGTATTCGCCGCGCCGGCGGCCTTGAATGCCGCGCTGTTGTTCAAGTAATAGGATGGGCCCGCAGATGCGGTGCTGGTGGTTGCAGCCGGGAGAATAATGCTGGAACCGAAGCCGGTCTGCCCCGTACCTGTAGCATCACCGGCGCGGCCCCCGACGCCGCCTGCGCGGGAGTAGGCAACCGCAAAGCCCGCACGAAAGACGGTCTTTGGATCGGGCGAGTACTCAAGACCCAGGCGAGGTCCCCAGTTCTTCCAGTACGTCTGCACCGGAGTGCGGCATTGGCAACTGATATCCGCACCGCGATTGCCGGCGTATTCGAGTTCGCCGGGCGATCCGGTCAGGGGGTTCGTCGCATCGGGGTTGAAGAAGCTCCAGCGGTCCGCCACCTCGTGGTACGGAGGCAGGTAGTCCCAGCGCAGACCAAGATTTAGAGTCAGATTCGGACGGATCTGCCAGTTGTCCTGGACATAGGGCGAAACAGGATGGTAACGGCCCCCGAGATCGCTATAGAGCGGAACTCCGGCGGAAGCGGAGTTGACCGCGCCGAGCAGGAAGCTGGCGTAACTATAGCCGGTCGTGCTTGCGCTTATAGCGCTCGACTTATCGCCATAGTTGGCGGTGTCGTTCGGTGACCATTTCTGGATGTAGACATCGGAGGTGCCGAGCGGGCTGATGACGTTGTCTTCCAGCCACTGGGTCTGCACGCCGAAGGTAATGTTGTGGTGGCCGAAGCTCCACTGCAAGTTGTCGACGATCGTAAACGTGGTGGGAACGGTGCTCGAGCTTCGCTGGGAACCACCGGTCGCCCCCCAATCGGTATCTGTCACGGACGATGCCGCCGGGCTGCTGTTGAAGGTGCTGCCGGGGAACTCCGTGGTGGCCTGGCCGACCGGCAGGCCGGTAATGCCGGTATCCGTGGCCTGAGTGCCCTTGAGCCCCTGGGAGGCGTTCAGCGAGACGCCACCGAAGCGGGTGAAGCCGTAGTTGAACTGATTGACAATGTGCGGCGACAACGTCCAGGCGTGTTCAACGGTGGCCATAGTGGGATGAAGAATGCTGGAGAACGCGGTGGAGTACGGCAGCGGCATCACCGAGCCGTAGCCGATGGACTGCCGCAGACCGCGGGTGTAGGAAACCGAGATACGTTGCTTCGACGTGAGGTCGTAGTCCACCTTCGCGACGATCTCCCAGTTGTTATAACCGCTATAGCCGCTGGTCAGATAATTCCCCGACAGGCCGGGAAGGTTCGGGTTGGGCAGAAGCTTTTGCTCATACTGCGAGATCGGGGAGATATAGCCGGACGGAATGATGTTGTTCGTCAGCGTGCCATTCTTGGTGTCCTGGAAGGCCTGACGGGTGCAGGTGCTACCCACGCAGGAATTGGTCAAGGGGTTGAAGATGATGGCGGTGTTATAGACCGGGTTACCCTTCGAATCTGTGCCGATCTGGCCATTTCCCGAGATATTCCCTGCGATGCAGCCCGCCTGCTGACCAGGGTCCAGCTTGAGGCAGTTCAACTGGGTGAAGTCGCCCTGCCTCATTTGCGGTGTGGGAACAGTGAACACCGCAGCGTTGCCGGTGGACGTGTTGTGGAAGCGATCGTAGTTGGCGAAGAAGAACAGCTTGTGATGCATGAACGGCACGGGTCCGCCGAGTGAAGCGGAGAGCTCGTTCTGATGCTCGGCCGGTTTGCCTGCGGGGACCTGGGTCGCAACGCCATTGACGATCGCATACTTGGTGAGCTGGTTTCCGGCGAAACCCCACGCATCGAACGCGGTGTTGCGGATGAGGTCGACGACTTGTCCATGGTATTGATTGCCGCCACTCTTGATGGTGAAGCCGATGGCGCCTGCACCCTGGTACTCGGCCGAGGGGCCGGAGGAGATTATTTGAAGCTGCTCGACGCTCTCCACCGGCACGCTGTTGGCGATGATGCGATTGTCGCCCTGCTGATTCGAGGTGGTGGTCGGGATACCGTTGAGGTACACCTCGGCGAGGTAGTCGCCGGTGCCCGAAAAGATTGGAGCGCGTGCGCCGCTCTGAGCGCCTACAGAGAGCGTCGCGAGCGAAGAGGGATCACGCTGCTGGCCGTTCATGATGACCGGCAGAGACTCGTAGACGTCGTTGGTGATCACCTCACTTACCGTGGCGCTGGAGGTCTCAAGCTGCGGCGGCGCATCGGTGACCGTGACTGACTGATCGACCGCGCCGGGCGAGAGCTTTGGATTGAAGCCGGTGACGTTGAGCCCGTTCACCTCGAGATTCTTCTGCGTGAGCGTCGCGAACCCGGCCTCCGTAACTGTGACCGTGTACACGCCCGGGATGAGCGGCGTGATGCTGTACACACCTGCCGAGGTGGACGTACGCGTCGTGCTCACTTTGCTGGCTTGATTGGTCGCAGTTACGGTCGCGTTGGGAATCGCGGCACCGGTCGTGTCCGTAACGATACCCTGGAGCGCGCCTTCACCGCCGGTCTGGGCCAGAAGTCCAGGCCCGGAACAGGCAAGAAACGCTGCCGCGATCAGGATGGCAAACGACCGATGCAGGCGCGTCCAGCCCGCGAACTTGATGGGATAGGTAAGCATGAATGACCTCCGAAACGACAAAGCGTGAAGTGCATGCCGCAGCCGGCGAATTCTCGCGTTCGCTTTCTTTTGGCAGCCTCGCCATTAAAAAAGCGTCTGCATACGACTGTCAATAGAGAAATAATTTTCTACTCGATACGCTGAACAGATTGCCAGTCGATTGTTCTGCCTCATCCGTTTTCAAGGGGTTACCAGACGAACTTGGAGGCTCGGGTCACCGGACCGGGGCTGGCCGGTAGATTTCGGTTTCCACAATGCTGAGGATCGGCGGCTCAGTCTTCCCAATGGGCTCAGCCTGATCTACCTGGCCATTGAGCTCTACAAGTTGGTGGGCTTCGCGAACGTCCACCGGCCGTCCGGTGAGCTGAATGCGGAGATGCGTTCCAGGCCGCCGGGTGGCGAGCGGCAGCATGATGTAGCCAAGACTGGTGGGCGTGTTTCCCCGGTAGATCGTCTCGCCGTCGAGCGTCACTACGATGGGATAGCGGCGCACGCGGAAAGACGTGAGCTTCAGATCGAGTTCTGTCGGGACAGATGGATGGGCGAGCGTGAACTCGATCCACGCCGTGGTCAATGACGCATGCACAGGCGTCGTGTCCGGTGCAGCGTGACGAATTGGGAGACCGTCCGTGTCGATGTCGTTTCGGCTCGCGGAGGCGTTCGTCCAGGCGGTGGTCTCGTTGTCGTCGTAGGCCTTGAACGCCTGGTCAGCATTTGCGCCGGCGGTTGCCGAGACAATGGTGATGGGATCGCGTGTGATGTGGAACGAAGGAGTAGACGGTGTCGGCCCGCGGTCGAGGTGGACCGGCAAAGCAGCCGACGGATCAAACGTGGAGAGGCCGTTTCTGCCGGGCTCGGGGTGCGAGAAGAACGTGAGATGCGCCGGCGCCAGGCCGTCCGCCTGTGCAGTCAGCGTGATGAGGCCCGGGGCTTCCGTAGATCGAATGGAGACGCGGTTGATGCCGCCTTCGACGGGAAGATCACGCGAAAGGATGTAGTTGTCGTAATGCAGAAACGGAGCGACCGGCGTCGCGGAGAGGCCGTAAGTGCTCGCCGGTGCAGTGTTGAGGGGCCCAGGCTTCGCTGTTCCCTGCGCGATACCGCCGCGCCACTCGGCAGGTCCTTTGAGAGCGAAGTGAATCATGTTCAGCGCAGTGGGGACGCGCCGTCCGCTCTTGTCCACGACTTCTACATCTACAAGTGCAAGATCGGATGCGTCTGCATGCAATCCGCCGGGCCCGGTATGCAGTGTGAGACGGATTGCAACCGGTTCACCCGCGGTGCTGAGGGTGCCGGTGACCAGCGGATGATGATGCGCGTCGTAGCCAATCGCTGTGAGTGTTCCCGGCTGGAACGGAACGTCAGGAAACCTGAAGAGGAAATCGTGTGTGGGCCGAACTGTGCCGAGGGATCGGCCGTTGAGCCTCAACTCGACAAACGGCGTTGTCGCTTCCACGTAGATGGTGCGCTTCGCACCGGCTGCATAGTTCCAATGGCCATTGATGTGAATGCGCGGGCGCTCGGGGTCGACCCAGCCGTCCCACATCACCTGGTGAGCGAAGAAAGCGTCCTTCGGGATGCGCATCGCGTCGACCTCGCCGGATCGGCGATAGTTGTTGTCGCCGCGAAAGTGCGAGTTCTCGTCAATCCAACTGATGTTCGCCCCGCCGGCGGAGACACGCCTTCCAGTGCCCGGCCGTGCACGGAAGTAGTCGTCCCAGCGAAGCACGTCTTCGAGCGTGTAGCTGTCCTGATTGCGGTTATACGGTGGGGAGTCCTGATGGTAAGGCGGCGTCTGGTCATCCCAGAACTTGCGCGCGCCTTCATCGCGGTTGTACTCGTGCGCCCACAGTGGCCTGGTCGCCGACTTGTCGATGTACAGCATCTCGCCACCGTATTCAGCGGTGTGCGATGCAAGCATTTCGCGTGCACCGATCGCGCGGCCCCCATGCGGATCGAACTCGTTACGCACGGCAAGCATGTCCCGCATGTGCTCTTCGCTTATCCCCTTGTTGCCGGATTCATAAAAGAGAATGGAGGGATCGTTGCGGTTGTAAATGATGGCATCGCGCATGAGTTCGACGCGTGCCTGCCACTGCCGCCCATGAGGGTCTCCCTCTGCGTCACCCGCCGGCATCGATTCGATAAGACCAACGCGATCGCAGGATTCAATGTCCTGCTTCGATGGCGTGACATGCATCCAGCGAACGAGATCGCCGTTGTCCTTCACAATCAGACTGTTCGAGAAATCTGAGATCCAGGGCGGAACATCGGTGCCGAGCGCCGGCCACTCATTGGTGGAGCGCGCCGCATATCCGTGTACCTGGATCACACGGCCATTCAGGTAGATCATGCCGTTGCGGAACGCGGTGTCCCGAAACCCTGTGCGCGTCGTTAGAGCGTCTGTGACTTTGCCATTGAGCATGAGCGACGTCGCAACGTCATACAGGTAGCCGTAGCCCCAGCTCCAGAAGTGCAAACCGTGCAAGCGCGTCTGCGTAGAGAGCGTTTGCATGGTGTGCGGCGCCAGCGTCATTGGTGCGGAAACCGTGGATCCGACGCGACCACCGTGCAAATCCAGAATCTGCCCACGCATACGCACAGTCTCCGCGGCGTCCGTGTCGTTCCGGACCTGCGATTCAATGTGGATGGTCGCAGCGTGAGCGGAAAGATCAAAATCATCAGCCCAGATGTACTGCCCTGTCGTACCGAGCGAAGAGTAGAGCGGAAGCGTCTGGTGGACAGCAGGCATCACATGCAGCCACACGTTCTTGTTGATGCCTCCGAAGTTCGAATAGAAGTTATTGTTGTTCCACTGAATTGTCGTATTCGTCGCCAGCTCTCGATAATCCCAACGGTTGTCGGTTCGGACAGCGAGGACATTGTCTCCGGCATGAAGGTAGGGCGTGAGATCTATCCCAAAAGCCATCACTCCGTTCTCACTGAGGCCAAGCCGGTGTCCGTTGAGAAATACCTCGGCGGCTTGCCGCGCGCCTTCGAATTCCACAATGACGCGCTCGCCGCGAGGTGCAGCCACCGTGAAATGCTTTCGATACCACGCGATGCCAGTGGGCTGGTCGTGAATCGACACGCGATACGCGTAGTCTTCATTCCACGCATGTGGCAGTGTGACGCGCTTCCAGCCGGAATCGTTAAAAGACGGATCCGAAGCTCCAGCCGGATCTCCGACGTTCAGCAACCAGCCGCGGTTGAAGTTATAGCGGACACGCTGCGCGCTCGCAGAAAGACATACCGCGCAGAAGACACATAAGACAATGCGGAACCGGGTCATCTAATTCGTCCAAAGAATAGCCAAAGGCACACAGCCAGAGGCCCGCGTGGATCAGTGAATGGCCGGGGGCTTGTCACCCGGGCCAGGCGCGAACTCGTCCGTTGATTTCGGCTTGCGCCCGCGCTCGGGATCGTTCGCATAATCCGGCGTGGGTGCATCAAGGATGGGCTGTGTCAGCCCTGCGAGCGTCGGATGCGAATCGTTCTTGAGCAGCTCGAAAATAACAACATCGTTCTTCCCTTTCTTCAACCACACGCCAGGAACATACAGCGTGGCCTGCGGGCCGATGTTCCAGAATCTTCCCAAAGCATGGCCATTAATCCATACCGCGCCCATGCCGAGTGCCCGCGTGTCGAGAAAGGTGTCGCCCACCTTATTCAACTTGAAGGTTCCTTCGGCAAAGTGCGGTCCCTTGACGAATGGCTTCGAATGCGCACTTACTCGTGGTGCAGGAACCATCGGCAACGAATATATTTCCCATCCGCGCAGCGGCTGTCCATCGAGCGACGCGTCGTGAATGCCTTTCGTTTCGTCGCGCATCCGCTTCGTTGAGTTCAGCCTGCCCATGTTCTCCACGAGAATATCGAGCTGCGATCCCGCAGGTGCGGTGATCGCGAGCTGATCCTGGTGGTAGTGACGGTCCAGCGTACCCACCTGCTTGCTGTCGACATACACGACTGCGAAGTCCTGCATGTGCTCCAGCTTGAGCATCGCATTCTGCGCGGCCTGGCTCAGTCGAGTGCGGTAGAGGATAAACCCATACGCCTGACCGATCTGCTCTATGGTCTTCGGCGCGTCGCTCGGAATCGGCGCCGGGAGAACGTCCCATAGCGACTCGGTGCGAGCAAGCGCGAACAACGGCACAGCCACCACGGCGGGAACCGGAGGAACGGGCAGCGGCTTCTCATGCGTATATTTCAGTATGACGTCCCGATAGGCGAAGAACTTCGGCGTCGGATGACCCGCTTCATCGATCGGTGCGTCGTAGTCGTAGCTGGTGACATTGCCGCGATACGCGCCGGTAGACTCGCTCGCCCCAGCCATGAAGCCGAAGCTCGTGCCGCCATGCACCATGTACAGGTTCAGCGACGCGCCGCGGCCGAGGATTGTATTCAGATCCTCAAGCTGCGGTCCAATGGGCCTTGTCTGATGTGGATGCCCCCACAGATCAAACCATCCCGGCCAGTATTCCGTTGCGAAAAGCGGCTGGCCGGGGCGGACGCGTTCGAGCGCATCAAGACCCGCGGCCGCTCTGCCCGTGCCGAAGTTCACTCCCGAGTACACGCCGTTAATCTGTCCGCGCTCGAGCGCTTTGGATGGATCGACCGTGTATAGCAGCGAATGCGTGAAGCCATCCTGGACAAATATCTGGTGAAGATGATCGAGGTAGGCCTCGTCGTTGCCGAAATTTCCAAACTCGTTCTCGATCTGCACCGCAAGGATTGGACCTCCAAGTCCAATCTGCAGCGGCGCCACTTCCTGCGCGAGCCGATTCATCCAGCGCTCCGCGGGCACCATGTACGCTGGATCGTTGCTGCGCAGAGCCGTCTTCATGCGCGGATCGCCTAATAGCCACGCCGGGAACCCGCCGAACTCCCACTCCGCGCACGAGTACGGGCCTGCCCGGAGTAGCACATACATATGCTCCTGCTGCGCTGTCTTGATGAATGCGGCGAGATCGTTCTGCCCCGTAAAGTCATATACGCCCGGCTTCGGCTCATGCACGTTCCAGAAGACGTACGTCGCAATCGTGTTGAGGCCCATCGCCCGAGCCATGCGGATTCGGTCGCGCCAGTAGGCGCGTGGCACGCGCGCGTAATGAATCTCGCCGGAAAGCACCTGGAAAGGTTTGCCATCCAGGTCGAAGCGATCCCCTACGACTTTGAACGTATGCGCTTCCGTGGGGCGCTGCGCAACAGAAGCCGGCCCGAGGAGCGTGATGACCGCAAGCAGCGTAATCCAGTAAGCATGCGCGCGAAGGATGAATGGCCTCCCTGTAGCGGGAATGCCCCTATGGACCCCGCGTGTGTTCGCCAGCCTTGAGCATACAGCGCGCGATGCGGAAGGGTGGCTAGTTCATCGCATCCTGCATCAGTGTCACTCAGCAGTTCGAGGTCGCCTCGTCTTGGCCCAGCGACCAGGCGGCAAGGTCAGCAGCAGCGATCCTTTCCACCCCTCAAAAGCTCGGCGGTAGAAACTCGGCTCGAGAGCTTCATTCCCGTCGCTGAGCGGCGACTGGAGAACAGAATAGGCACACACCTGGTTGTCCGGCAGACCACTGGGCTTCCTCGCCGCAGTTCGACCAGCATCGCGCGAGCAAGGGGACGAGCCAGCATCTCGAGTTGAAAGGCGGCCCTGGCCAAGTGATTGCCTGCTTTTGGATAATCTATTAGCATGACCCTCGAACGACATATAGAAACCGGTCTCCCTTCTAAACTTGTGAAGCCGACAAGTTCGATAACCACGTATAGGCGCCTTCTTCTCTGATCAGGAACATTACTTCATGAATCGTCTTGCCAGTTCTGCGAATCGTTTGACCCGCCGTCGCTTCCTTCAGACTTCCATTCAGGCTGGGACAGTCTTAGCGATGCATCCTCTATTGGGATTTGCCAAGGTCCCGGTCTCTGGACCGAGCCATTGGGAGACGTCGCTCGATAACGGGTGGATGTTTCTTGGCAAGGCCTCCGCACCATCTCAACCGGTTGCCGTCACACTGCCGCATTCCGTGGCGAAGCTGTCATGGCAAGAGTGGGATCCGGCGTCATGGGAGGATGTCTTTCTCTATCGCAGAATATTGGCTCGGCCAACCGGCAGCGATGGTCTGCGGACGTTTCTGATGTTTGAAGGAGCCATGGTGACGGCCGACGTCAGCGTAAACGGCACCGCGTTGGCTCAGCACAAAGGCGGCTATCTTCCTTTCAAATATGAGATCACCTCTCTGCTTCGGGAACAGAACACCATTGAGGTGAAGCTCGACGGCCGATTTCAAGACGTACCACCGGAGGGATCGCCACGCGGGCGCAGCGCCGTTGACTACTACGTCCCCGCTGGCATGATTCGCGGAGCAAAGCTCTACACGGTTCCCGAGGTGTACCTGAGTGACGTCTTCGCAAAGCCAGTGAATGTGCTCTCGAGCTCCCGAAGCGTGGAGCTCAGCTGCACCGTTGACGCCTTTACCCGCACCGGAGCCGTAGTTCTGGATGCGTTATTGCTCGACGGCAATAAAGTTGTGGCTCGTGCCCGGAAGAAAGCAGGAGAGCTCGGAGCAGGATCCACAACGATCAATTTCGCTATGTCGGGACTTGAAGATGTGAAGCTGTGGGACAACGATAATCCGCATCTGTATAGCGTCGTTATTACGCTGCACATCGCAGCCAAGCCGGTGCATGAGTACCGCACGCGTGTCGGATTCCGTGAAGCGAAGTTCGCGGTCGATGGCTTCTATCTCAATGGCAAAAAGATGCAGTTCTTTGGGCTCGACCGCCATGAGTTGTATCCGTACGCCGGCTACGCCATGCCTGCGCGCGTAATGCGCAGAGACGCGGAGATCATTCGCCGGGAGTTCAACTGCAACATGGTGCGCTGTTCGCATTACCCGCAGCATGAGGCATTTCTCGACGCCTGCGATGAGCTGGGCTTGATGGTCTGGGAGGAAACACCCGGATGGCAGTACATCGGCGACCAGATATTTCAAGACCAGGTTGTTGAAAATGTGCGCGACATGATCCGGCGCGACCGCAACCGTCCTTCGGTCATAGTCTGGGGCGTCCGCGTCAATGAATCCCACAATGATCCTCCGCTTTATGACCGGACGTATGCTGCGGCCAAGGAGCTCGATGACTCCCGGCCGACTTCGGGGTCGATGACAGGGTTCGGCAATTGGAAGACAGATTGGCATGAAGACGTTTTTGCCTTCGACGACTATCATGGGTCGCCGGACGGCACAGTGCAGATCCTTCCTCCGCTGCCAGGAATTCCCTACATGCTTGCAGAAACCGTGGGACAGAGGACGTACACCGCACGAGGCTTCGATAACAAATACAGACGCTCGGCCGACGTGACGATGCAGTACCACCAGGCGATCTATCATGCACAGGCGCACGATCGCGCACGCGCCTACGACCGCATGTGCGGAGTCATTGCGTGGTGTGCATTTGAATATGGCAGCCCGCAGAACTCTTATAAGGGAATAAAAAATCCAGGCGTCGCCGATGTGTTCCGGATTCCAAAGCTCGGCGCGAGCTTCTACCAGGCGCAGGTGAGTCCCACGATACGACCGGTTATCGCGCCGAACTTTTATTGGGACTTCGGCACGATGACACCCCATGGACCCGGCAAAAACCTGGCAATCTTTCACAATTGCGACTATCTGGAAGTTTTCGTCGATGGAAAACATCATGCGACTGTCAGGCCTGATCGTGAGGGCTATCCGCACCTGCTTCATCCGCCGTCATGGGTGGATCTCGAGCTCGAAGGCACGAATTATCCGGAACTGCGCATCGATGGTTTCATGAACGGCCGGAAGATTGTGACGCGCTCTTTTTCGTCCGACACTTCACAGGACCAGCTCATTGTCAAAGCGGATGATGCTTCGATTCGGGGAGACAGCATCGACGCCACGCGAGTGGTCTTTTATGTTGCCGATAAATACGGTGCACTCCGCCTTATCGGCGCCGGCGATGCAAATATCGACATCGCGGGACCAGGCGTGCTGATTGGGGATCAGACCTTCTCACTGTCGGAGAGTGGAGGCGCAGGCGCAATCTGGGTCAAATCGGAACCAAACGCCAGTGGTGAGATCAAGGTCAAAGTCACACATGCGACCCTTGGAACTCACTCGGTGACGGTGCGCATCGAAAGCGCCTGAAGAGTTCCACGAAAGCCAATTCACACGCGAGACGCGCAAAGGATTTTCGAAACTCTGTCGCGCAACCTCGCAAATTCGGCTTATGCCGAGCAGTACCACCGGGGCCCGCCTACGGGACTGCCGGAAATCGGCTGCAGTTCGGAAGCGGATGGAATTTCTGAGGACGACATCAGGCTTTTTTTCTTCTGCCAAATGGCCCTCGTTTCGCAGACGCTCATTGCGAGCGCCAAGAACTGATAGGCTTCAGCGCAGGATTGAAGGCAGAGCAATTTCTTGCGGACATATTCGTAAAAGCCGGTCAGGCTCCTTTCCAAATTCTCGTTCTCCACAAGAGGAGCCCAGCTCTGCAGATGACCAAGCACGAGAAGCGCATGCTTCGAATACCGGCAGCGTGCTGTGAAATCGCCCACCTCTGCCGCCTCTCCTGCCAAACGGATGTCCTCTGCTAAGGCGTCGTAGCATGCCAGAAGCACATCAATGTGAGTGGCGCCTTCGACCGCGGACATGCGATAAGCCTGGAGACTGCTTTTCATTTCCTCCTCCCCTCCGAGGGCAGGCGCCGACCGCCTAATTGTTGGAACTGTTGTTCCCTAGCTGTGACTGGATCTGTTGCATTTCAGCCGGAAGCTGCTGCAATGCTATCTCAGCCTTGCTGTACATCGCAGTTAGCACAGTCTGCTGCGATGCGATATATCCTGACTCATAATCGCTAATTTGTGACTGCAAGCCAGAATACTGTTGATTGAGATTGTTCATCTCTTGTGCAATTGCTCCGGTCGCTGGATCAGCGAATTTATTGAGCTCCGTACTGAACTGCTGTGCGAACCCGTTCAGCGCGGTCCCCTGGAAGAAGTTTTGGACTGCACCGGGGTCCGTGATTGCAGAATCGAGCGTGGCCGCGTTCAATATCAACGAGCCATCGTCGTTTACCGTGATGCCTAAGTTTGGGAGCGACTGAATCGTAGATCCAGTCCCCGAGCCAGCCGGCGCCGTGTAAGACACGATCCCCTCAAGCATGCTCTGCAGAGATCGGACAATGCTGTCACCACTCAATGCACCTTGAGAACCGCTTGATGTGTCGAATGCAAATTGCGAGTTAACCTGTGAAAGCGCAGCGTTGTAATCTGATACAAAGGTCGAAACCACCTGGCTAATCTGATTGGTATCGGCGTTGACCGTGAGTGTCGCGGGGTTACTCCCTACCGTTGTCCCTGTCAGATTAAGGGTCAGCCCGGGCACAACACCGATTACGGTATTACTCGCGCTGTTCACGGGGATTCCATCAACAGTCAACGACGCGTTGGTAGCCGCACTCGCCCGTGTCACGCTGAACGTCGGATCATTACTGAGGCTCACGGTGCTTCCATCAGTAGAGGTAATCTGCAGATGGACACCGGATGAGTCTGTAGCAACTGAGGCGCTGACTCCCGTCGCTTGCGAATTAATGTCGTTCGCGAGATTCGAAAGTGTTTCGCCCGCGTTCACGCTGATAGTTGTGCTCGAGCCACCATCGCCGATTTGAAAACTGCAGGCCTGTAATTGGGCGGAGGCGGTCGCGACAGATGCCGAGGACCAGGAGCTTGATCCGGAGGCGTCATAACTCACGGTAAAATCCGAGGCAGAGCCGGTAGCCGAACTTACTAGCGCCAGCCGCGATCCAGTGGCGTCCGTCACAACGCTAGCGTTGATGCCTAACGAAGCTGAATTGATTGCGTTCGCGAGATCAGAGATCGACTGTATACCGGATCCAGTCGTAAAGGTAGCTTCAGCGCCACCATTTGCGTTGATTGTTAACGTGGACGTCCCCAGAGCGGAGCTGGAACTCGGCACAGATCCGGAGTACCACGATGCAGCCGTGGCGAGGCTTGCCACGCTTACAGAATGTGTGCCGACTGTCGTTCCAGATGTCGCCGTGCCGCTGACCTGTGCCGCGCTGGACGACACTGTGCGGGACGCAAGCGAACCGGTCATATCATTGAGATTACGGAGATCCTGCGACACAGCCGAGAGTGCGCTCTGGAGTGTTGTCAGCGCACTCAGCTGCGATGAAACGGTCGATTGTTGGGCCTGCCACTGCCGTTCAGGCGCACGATCTGCGTAAAGCGCGGCGGTGACCGCCGATGTAACGTCGATGCCTTCGCTGCTCGCCCCCGTAGCTGCCTGCAACAAAGAGCTCAGGTCCACGGTTGAAGTTGTCGAAGCCGACGAACCAGTCAAGCCGCTGGCTAACAACGAATTGAGCGATGACAGCGAACTCATGTCAAACGTTCCCTCTGAAATGGTCGTTAGTCAATGCCAGAAAGGAAAGCGGAACGGACATCTGCTTGATCCGTTCCGCTCTATCTACTACTGCAGCAGCTTCAGAACGGCTTGCTGCGCCTGGTTTGCCTGCTGCAAAGCAGCCATGCCAGTGGACTGAAGAATGTTGTACTGAGTCATATTGGTGACCGTCTTGCCGATATCAGCATCCATGATGCCGTTCGATGCGCTTGTCAGGTTTTGCACCTGCGCAGTCATAACGTTTGAGGCCGCCGTGAGCCTGTTGACCGAAGCGCCAATTTGGCCTCGCTGCGCGGACACAGTACTGATGGCGTTATTGATTGCGGTGAGTGCTGAGGCCGCATTCGTGTCGTTCTGAAGGTCCGTACCGGAGAGCCCCAGCGTAGACGCCGAAAGCTGACTGATAACTGTCTGGATCTGCGTATCGGCTGCGCCGGTCTGGGTGCCGTCGCTGATAAAGGTGATCGAGTTGTTCGCGCCCGCGGTTGTGTTCTGCATTGGACCGAGGACAGAATCGTTCGTCGTTACGGCAAGGGAATCGCCAACCGTGCTCGTCGAGACAACGAGCTGTCCCGCAGTCAACGCAGCGGTGGTACCGCTGCTCAGCGTCCCCGCCGACACCGCGTCGCCGATGGCTGTCTCAAGCGTCTGAACCGTATCCCCAGCCTGGGCAGTGAAGACAAAGGTTCCGCCGGTGGAGGAGTCATTGATTACCGTTTTCGAACCAGCCGTCAGTGTAGTGGTTGCGAGCAGCGAAGCCTGCGTCGAGGTAAATGAGTTCGGCGTGGTGGACGCGAACACATTCTGACCATTGAAGTCCGTGGTCTGACCGATTTGATTGATCTCCGAGAGAATCGACTGGAACTCCGTATCGAGCGCAGCAGATTGGCTGTTGGTCCCTGTGCTCAGACCTCCGTTGGCTGCTTCGGTTGCCAGCGAAACAGCACGATTGAGAAGAGTCGTGACCTGAGACAATGCGCCGTCAGCCGTCTGCAGCATACCGACACCGTTGGTGGCGTTCTGAGCTGACTGAGTAAGTGCTGCGATGTTAGCCTGCATGCCGTTCGCGATCGAGAGCCCGGCAGCATCGTCGGCGCCAGAGTTGATACGCAAACCGGTCGAGAGCTGTGTCAATGTGTTCTGCAGATTGGCCTGCGTCGCAGACAAGGAATGCTCTGCGCTCATCGCCGAAAGGTTATTAAGGATAGTGATTGCCACTGTGTTGCTCCTTTGAAATGGGTTAAGGCTGAGCGCCCCGAATGCTTTGCGCCTGTCCATTCCTATCGATGCTTTCCGGTAAGTTCAATAGCGGTGAACCGAATTGATCCAAAGCAATCACACATGTGACTAATTCAGGTAATCCAGCAACGACGTGGGCAATACTTTGGCCGCCGCGGCGAGCACGGCACTGTGAGCGATTTGCGCCTGCGTCATATTGGTAACCGCTGTTGCCATATCAATTCCCATCAATGACTGTTGCTGCGCTGTGAGCGAAATGGTTTCTTGCGAGAGATAACTCTCCTGGCCGTCGATCTGCTTTACCGTTCCGGCATAGATCACACGTTGTTGGCTCACATTCGTGATCGCTGTACTCACGGCTGCCACCGCGGCGCCAATGTCATTCGCTGCCCCGCTGTTCAGCGCGGATACGAGCTGCTGAAGAGATCGCAAGACGTTCCCATTAGAGTTTGTAAATATCTGATCGCCGGGGACATTGACGTTCACCTGCAGATTGCTCCCGATCATTGCGCTGTTGACGCCGTCATTTCCCTGGTACGTATACCCGGTCGCGGACGAGCTATCCGCCACAAAGGCCTCCGTAACACCCGCAGTTCCGGCAAACAGACTCACACCGTTGAATGTGGTATTCGCCTGAGAGACGACTTCGGACAGGATGCTCTGCACCTGAGTTGCAATTGAGGCACGGTCGGCGCTATTCATTGTCCCATCTGCTCCTTGTGTGCCAAGACTGACTGCCTGATTCAATTCACTGATCACGCTACTGAGAGCCGAGTCCGCCATGTGGACCTGAGACAAGACAGCGTTGCCATTTCTGGTATAGGAATCGACACTTGCTGAAGACGCAAGGCTCGCCAAGTCAGCTGCAGCTGCGGCTGGGTCGTCTGACGGGAGTGCTACTCGCTGGCCCGAAGCAAGTTGCTCCACGGACCTGTTCAGCGCTTGCTGGGTATTTTGGATGCCTATGTTCAGAATCGCGGAAATGTTGGGATCTACACGCATCAACCGCCTCCGAGGCTTATGCCCATCAACGTTGTATAAAGATTGTTCACCGTCGATATAACTCTGGCAGCAGCCGCGTACGCCTGCTGATATCGGATTAGATTGGCCGTTTCTTCATCAATCGAGACGCCGGATTCACTGGCCTGCTGCGTTGTCAACTGCTGCAGCGACGTGGTAGTTGCGCTGAGCTCGTTGCTGACCTTGGAACCCGCCGATCCGATGTTACCGACCAGAATGGCATACTCGTCGGTGGGCGTTGCGCCGCTGGCCAAAGGATTTGATTGAACAGACAGAAAAGCCTGGAGATTGCCACTACTGTTTGTCGAAGCGTCTGAACTGATTGCGAGCTCAGAACCATTGGTTAGAGCCACACTGATTCCGGCCGCGGCTGAACCTGCTGCTGGAAGGCTAAACATTGCTGATCCCACATTGCCGTTCAGATCGACGCCGGATGCCTGGGCACTGTTCATCGCCGTTGCGAATTGCGAAGCCAGCGAATTCAATTGCACTGACAGGCTTGGCAGCGTGCTGTCTCGAACGCTGATCACTCCGCCTAACGTTCCTCCGGCCAAGGCGTTCGTTATGTCGTTGCCCTCAGCATCCTGAACATGAGTATTCCCATCGGAACCCGTTGTCACCTGCAGTGGATACGATGTGCCGCCGATGACCAGGGGGCTCCCGTTAGCCGTTGTCAGCGTAGGGCTGCCTTCAGTTTGCGTATTCGATACTCCGATTAGCTGGGCCAGCTGAGTAGTCAGCGCATTCCGCTGATCTTCAAGTGAGCCTCCGTCCTGTCCGTCGCCGGCTGACGACGCCAATTGCGAGTTGAGATCGGCTATCTGTCGCGTAAGACCGTTGATCTCACTGACACTCGCAGCCACCTGTCGGTTCGCGGCGCTTGTGACAGACGACAGAGCTGAGGCGCCTTGGTGAAAGTCGCTCAGCAGCTGGTTGGCGTCCTGAAGGACAGTTTGGCGTGCCGAGGGGTCGGAAGGATCGGTGCCTAGCGCGGAAAGATCTGAAAACAGGGTTGACAGTGACGCACCAACGCCAGTGGCTGTACCGGAAAATGCTGCGGTAATTTGCGTCAGTAGCGCGTTCTGCGCCGTAAGGCTTCCCTGATTCGAAGTCGCGCCGTTGATCGCGAGACTTAGAACCGAATCCCGGATGCTAGTGAAGCCATCATAGGAAACGCCTTCATCGACGCTTCCCCCGTTCTGAACGGACGCAGCGGAACTAAGCGAGACAACCTGTCGGGAATAGCCGGGGGTATTCGCGTTCGCGATGTTATTGTTGGCCACCTCGAGACCTGCCGTCTGTGCGCCCAGCGCCTCTGTAGCGATAGAAAGCGTTCCATTCAGACCTACCATTGCTAAGCCTCACAACAAAGGGGCGACGAATTTGTGCTTGTGGACTGACCTCTAGCATTTCCATACAGATGACACAGATCCGAAAGAATCGCTCTTGACTGGCTGCACTGGCGGATCACCGCTGAATAGATTTCAGACTGGTCCTTAAGCGCAATGCACATTTGGTGGACGCGTTGCTGCGCTTCTTCACCGTCTCCCGGAAAACGCTCTGAGCCAACCGCTCGTTTTATTCGGGCGCAGAGCATCTCCTGTCGCCAGAGGCTGAGTTCGAATTCACGAAGAGCATCCCGCGAAACGCAATCGATCGCGACGCCGATCTCGGCCCGCAGGTCCGACAAAGAGTCGAAGCAGTGAAGCGCTGGTTTCACATGAGCAGTGCTATTTGCCATTGCTGCTCCTGGAGACGGACCGTGGATTAAGCTGTGACGCGTCTGAGTGTGCGGCCGTCAAACCTTTTCCCGATTCCGCCGTCGCATTTCCAGCAGTTCCGCTTAGACCAGCGGACTTCGTCAGTGCGCTCTCCACGATTCTTGCTATGCCAATTCCACCACTCTTGGTGATCTCTTGAGCGAGGTGTTGCATCGCAAAGGCCTTCATCTGGCTCCCATCGGCACTCTCATCCTGGGCGCCAGGCACGCTTCCAAAGCTGTCTTCTGCTTCTTGAAGCCACTGTCCAAGCAGGACGGATTCGAAATCCTGTGACGCATCGCCGGCCTTCTGTGCCAAGCCTGACTTTGACGACACCATGCCCACACTAATAACAGGAGACGATGGAATTCCAATCATCAGATCACCACCAGTTCTGCTTGAAGGCCACCTGCAGCTTTGACCGCCTCGAGAATGGAAACGATGTCATGAGCCGTCGCACCGATCGTGTGTAACCCTTTGACCAGCTCCTCCACATCTGCTCCTTGTCCCAGGCGGATTGAGCTCGCCTCTTTGTCCTGTACCTGCACCGCGGTATTCGTGACTACCGCTGGAGCTGCACTCGATCCAATCGCCGGCTGTGTCGCACTCACCGCCGTATCCACCTGGATCTGCAAGCCACCATGGAGCACAGACACGGGCGATAGCAGAACATCGCCGCCGAGCACGATTGTTCCCGTTCGTTCGTTCATCACCACGCGCGCCCGAGGCTGCACACCTACGGACAAGTTCTGTATTCGCGAGATCAGGCGCGGTATTGAGCCCATACCTGCCATATGCGCATCGACATCAATCTCTCGCGAGTCGACCACATTCGCGACCTGCGCCCCAAAATCCTTGTTGATTGCGTCGGCCACATCACGCGATGCGGTGAAGTCCGCCTGCCTCAACAGGAACTTCACGCTATGAAGAGACTGAATATCGATGCTAACAGCACGTTCAATGATTGCGCCGTCAGCTATTACACCGACCGTCGGATAATTAACTTCGCGGACGTTTCCGGCCGCGCTCTCGGAGTACCCGCCCGTAGTCAACGGCCCTTGAGCCTCGGCATACACTTGCCCGTCCGCGCCCCGCAGCGCAGTTAGTAGCAACACACCACCTTCAATACTTTTCGCATCCCCGACAGATGACACAGTGATATCTAGCTTCATGCCGGGCTCCGCGAATGGTGGCACCTGAGCTGTTACCATCACCGCGGCGACATTCTTCACAATCGCGGTGCCTGTAGGAATCTGGACGCCCATCTTCTGCAACATGTTCGCCAGGGTCTGTATGGTGAAGTAAGTCTGCTGTCTGTCACCGGTTCCAGCGAGGCCGACCACAAGCCCATACCCGATCAGTTGGTTATCTCGAATCCCCTGCACATCACTAATGTCACGGATGTGCACCTTCCGGAGCTGCGCAGAACCGTGCAAAGCGAATAACAATAGAACGGCTACCACCAAGAGACCACAAGAAACTCCGCCGGCATGCACTGTTTTTTCACACATGATCTAAAACCCAAATAGCCAGAGAATGGCTCGTGTCAGAGGATTCGGAGGACGCACACTGTCGGAGATGATTCCTTTCCCCTTCACCTCGATCTGCAATGCGCTGAGCGAACTCGATGCCACAGAGTTCAATGGGCTTATGTCACCAGGTCTCGCAATTCCTCGAACGATGATTTCTTCATGCTGGTTATTCATGTCGATCTTTCGGGAAGCCTCGATTACGAGATTGCCATTGGAAAGGACCTCAATCACCTGACCAGTCAAACTGGTGCTGAACGCTGTGCTTGAGCTCGTCGCCCCGGAGCCCTTCAATGATGTAGCGGATGAAGCAACCAGAAGCGGATTGGAACCTTTTGTTGACAGGGCTCCTGCAAGTCCGCTGATGGCCGAGTTCGCCGAGAAATCACGCCCGCTGTCGACTGAACCGCTCTGGGCCGCATTCGATTGCACGGAGACCACTACGGTGATCGCATCGTTTAATGAGTGCGCTTTATAGTCCGACGAAGGATCGATCATCATACCCCCGGCCGACCATATGCTTCCAGCGGTTCGTTCAGGAGTCCGCTGTGGCGTGGCCTCCGCGATCCCGGAAAGGTACTCCGCTCGAAGTTGCGCTGTACTCTTCCTGGGTGGCTTGTGCAACAGCGACGATGCGCTACCAGTTGTGGCATCGAGCGTCAGTATTGCAAGAGCAGCAAGGCACGCTACATTGGCCCGATTTGTCACTCGACCGCTCCCTGGACCGTCCCGCCATCCACAACAACAACATCGAAGATCTTCTTCCGATCCAGTGTGCATACGCGGATCCGGGTCCCCTTGGATCCGCTGTCCATGGCGACTACAGGAAGATGAATGCGCATGCCCCCATCTACGATGACGAGCACGGCCCGCGCGCCCACGCGAAGATAGTCCGGCGATGCAATGGACTCGCCCTGGAGAGAGGGTAGTTCCGCTACGTCGTGTGCGCTGAAGTGTCGCGCAGATATGTCTGACGAAGCACCGCCGTAGGCCGCTTCACCAATGGTGTTCGCATTCTTGAGATCCACCAAGGCATCGAACGGCAGACACTCACCGGCAGCTTGGCAACGTACCTCAAGATCTAGCTCGTGCTCGGCGACTCTGTGTGTCGCCACGATTTCGAGTCGCGGCTCAGCGGTCGTTGCCGTGAGCTGCATCGGCAGGTGCACCTGCGATGAGGTCACATTTGTCCCCTTCGCACGCAGCAGGTTCGCGACGGTCGCCTCTGTGATTGGATAGTGCATTTCTTGACGCTGCTGCGCGAAGGCAAGCGACGCCGCCATCGTCAATACAAGAGCAAGCTGTTTCATCGCAACGGCCTCTCTCCGTTATTGCGTCAACTGGTTGAGCTGCTGCATCATTTCGTCGGCCGCTTTCACAACTCGCGAATTTGCCTCGTACGAGCGCTGTGCCACAATCATCTCTACAAACTGTTCAACGACGCTGACATTCGATTGCTCCAGAGAGCTTTGCTGAAGCGTGCCAAGACCCTCCGTACCGCCTGGCTCGCCGACTATCGCATCTCCGGATGCTGTAGTGGGCAAGTAGATATTGTTGCCAGTGCTATTCAGGCCCCCGGCATTAGGAAAGGTGGCAATCTGTATCGCTCCGAGGTTGGCCGCTTGGGTTTGGCCTGGAATCGCGGCAGTGACGGTTCCGTCGCTGCCGATCGAGATATTCGTCGCATTGGGCGGCACTGTGATCGCAGGCTGAAGCGGATTCCCGTCTGGCGTCACGATATTTCCTTGCGCATCAAGATGAAACGAACCCGCACGCGTGTAGCCGATCTGGCCACTTGGGAGCTCAATCTGGAAAAATCCGGAGCCTTGGATTGCGATATCCAGAGGGTTCCCGGTGCTTTGAATCTCGCCTTGCGTCTGAATGATTTCTGCGGATCCCGGCCTAACGCCCAAGCCGATCTGAAGCCCTGAAGACACTGTCGTCTGGTGCGTCGCCGCCGAGCCAGGCATTACCTGGTTTTCATACAGCAGGTCAGTAAACTCCATGCGACGCTCCTGGAATCCTGTCGTGCTGGAATTCGCAAGGTTATTCGCAATCGTATCCAGGTTCATCTGCTGTGCGTTCATTCCGCTTGCAGCGCTATAAAGAGCTCGAATCATTCTGATTCCTCACTGATCCCATTTTTGGCCGCTACCCTAGTTATTGCGTGCTAGATCCTGCACCGCTGTCTTGTCCATCTCACCATCGATCAGGGTTAGCGCGTGCCTCATCGCCTCAGCTGCACGTTGTGCCGACACAAGGTTCACCACACCTTCGAGAGGGTTCACATTTGAACCCTCCAGTGCCCCTTGCTGAACGCTGGCGCCGGTCGCTGGTCGCTCTGTGCCAGATGGCGCGCCATACTCGGCCGCGCCGTGATTCGTCAGCGTCGCGCCAGGTGCGAACGTTACGATTGCCAGCTTCCCGGAAATCGCCCCGTTTGAAGAGATGATTCCGTCGGATGCAATTGAAAGAGAACCATTGCCCGGCACTATCGGTGCACCTCCGTAACCCATTACGAGATCGCCGGTCGTTGTCGTCAACCTCCCGTTGGCGTCGACTTGAAAGTGACCGTTGCGTGTGTACGCAAATCCGTTTGCAGTTTTGATCTTGAAATAACCGTGTCCCTCGATTGCGAGGTCGAGTTCGTTGCCAGTGTGGGTAATCGTCCCTTGCGTTTGATCCGTATTCGAGCCGGCAAGCTGGCTGAAGGCGTTCGTCACCTGATTCAACGCAGACATCCGGCCGTGCCGTCCCGTCTCCGCGAGTACGGATCCAAACGAGTCCTTCTGGCCACGAAAACCTGTAGTGCTGCTGTTTGCCACGTTTGCGGCAACTGTATCAAGCGCTTCCATCCGCGCCATGAGGCCCGCACACGCCCCGTAGAGTCCGCTGTTCATGCGATCTCCTTCCCAAGAGAGCCTTCCACTTGTGTCATCGGCAGCGATCAGAAAAACTTCTCTGTCACCGGCGCCGCAGCGCTACAACGATAGGTGCACTTCCCGCGGCTGCTCAGAGTTCAGGCGCCAAGGCCAGCATGCTCAACTATCTCCGTCACGCGAAGACCATAGTTGCCATCCACAATCACCACGTCGCCGCGCGCGATCACGCGATCGTCAAGGATCAGATCCACCGGATCCTCCACTTGGCGGTCCAGCTCGACCAATGCCCCGGGGCTCAGATCAAGCACTTCGCCAAGTCGCATCGTTCGTTGCCCAAAACGCAGAGTAACGTTGAGCGGCACGTCGATGACGCGATCCAACTCCGGCATGACCGACTCTTTCGATTTCGTTCTTTCGCGATTACGAGTTGCGCTCCAGTCAGCAATTTGCAGGTTTTCGATTAGCTCATCGTCTGCGAGTACTCGCGCTATTATTTGTGTGTTTTCCGATTCCATAAGCTCAATGCGCCCAATCTGGACAACGTGCCCTGACGGGTCCGCCTCACAATATGACTCAACACTGAAGGCGAATACTCCCGCATCGGCGGCTCGCTTTGGAAGCTGTCGGACTACCGCATCCATCAACGTTTTCCAAGAACCCCCCGTATCTGCTGCCCCGACTCCCGCTCCCGCAAACAAGACACACAGATCCTTCGCACTAATCTCGATCCTAAGTTCTCCACTCAGTGTTCCTCTTAATCGCAAACTCGTTGCCGTTACACTCTGTTCAACCGGAATTGCCGGGAGGTCTCCTGTCATCGTCGATGCAGCGCAGAGCCAAAGGCCGCTTCCGCATGCAGCGATGGAGTTTCTCATCGCATCGGCTAGACAGGTGATCAGGTTAGCCTTCGCTGCTTCATTGACCATCGTTTCCATTTCTTCACACCTCAGGATTGAGAGCTCTGTTCAATTGCGCCGCTTTATACTCACCCCGCTTCACTGGCGTGACTTCATACATCGAGTACCCGCCCACCTGAAGCAAAATGGGACGCTGCGACGGTGCTCGTAGGTTTACAACCTTTCCAACCCGCAGCGAGACAATATCTTGCAGGGGGATATAGAGCCCAGAAAGCTCAATCGACAGAGGCATCTCGCATTGCAGAACACGCTCGCGAAGCCGCTGCCTGCCGCTCGCCTGCATTTCACCGCGGCGCAACGTGTCGCTCTGGCTACTGCGCACTAACCTCCCGGAAAACGCCGTCGGAAGAGCCAGAGCGAACGCCGACGTCGCCGTCGCAAGCCGGATTTCGAAGTGCAACGTGATGACGCGCTCTTCCATAGCGAACAACTGTCCCATCAGGGCGGGCTTAATTGAAGCCAGCGGCGCAACAGAAACATTAGCAACCTTCCATACGCGCTCGAGCTGCGCTGCCAGCAGTTCTGTAACGCTACGGAATAGCTCTTCATCGATCTCTGTAAGCTCACGGCTGCCATCCATCGGTTCCCCCGGCCCACCCAACAAGAGATCCAACAGCGGAAAGAGCAGTCCATTGTCGAACTTACTTACCACTTTCTCTTGCGTGGGCTGAAGGCCGAATGGAACGAGATACGTGCCAGCGGAGAGCGTCGCTGCGAATTCTCGAGCCCCGACCTGGTCAATTCTGGTGAGCTTCACCTCAACCGGAGATCCCAGGAATAGATCTAGAGAATGAGCAAAGCTGCGCGCGAAGATCTCGTGCATACTTCGCAACTGCCGCGTACTCTCGTTCGAGAGAAGTCCCGAGGCGCGGAAATTGCATCGCGTCACCGTGCGTCCGCGTGCTTCGGCAGGCCCTCTGCTCTCCGCTTCGCCTTTCAGCAGCATACTCACCTCTTCTCCTATCGGCTCGAGGGCGATCTCCGTGAGCCGCGGCAGACATTGGCTTAGCGAATGACTCCTAGAGTGCGTATCGGTGTTACCGCCGGGATTTCTGATGGCGACACGACTACCACCTTTGGAAGAAACGGCTCGAGCAATCTCCTCAGGTAAAACCTACCTGGAGATGAGCAGAGGAGTACCGGTGGCGCATTGCCTATGTCTGTCCCAAAGCTGGCCCGCAAATTGTCCAACACCTTGCGCGCGAGTGATATCTGAAGAGAGCTAGATGTGATCTGACTGGGCTGCAGGTTCCCAGCTCGCGCACACTCTTCCTCGATCGCCATATCGAGCGTGACCACTTTCAGCTCACCATCAGCTGAGAGCAACGGCCGCACCAAAGCACGGCTCAATGCTTGCCGGGCAGCCTCCACCAGGGCCACGGGGTGCTTGTTGATGGCCGCGGCCTCAATCAGCGCCTCCAGAATCGAGCCAAGATCCCGTATAGATACTTGCTCACGCAGCAACGCCTGGAGCACCCGCTGCAGTTCCCCGAGCGTGAGCAACTTCGGAATCAGCTCCTCGACAAGTTTCGGGTGTGACTCATTCAACCGGTCGATCAGCCTCTTCGTCTCATTTCGCGAGAGAAGGTCGTGAGCATTCGCCCGAATAACTTCCGCAAGGTGTGCGCTCAGAACCGTTGTTGGTTCCACCACAGCGCATCCACGGGCAATCGCCTGCGCCTGCAACTCTGGAGCAATCCACTTTGCTGCGACATTGAAAGCCGGCTCTTGAGTTTCGGTGCCCGGCAAATCGACAGGTCCCGCTTCGGAGCTCACGGCCAGCAAGAGTCCGCGCCGAAGCTCCCATCGGGCAATCTCAATCCCACGCAACAATACAACGTACTCGCTCTCTCGCAACGCAAGATTATCCGTGATGTGAATCGGCGGCACCAAAAATCCCATTTGCTGTGCCAGCTTCTTGCGAACGCCTTTTATCCGGTTCAGCAGTTGCCCACCTTGCTTCTCATCTACCAGCTGCACCAGTCCCGAACCAACTTCCAGGGTCAGATCGTCCAGCTTCAGAATGCCATCTATCGCATCGGTTGGTTTGTCTGGGCCGGCTTCAGCTTTCCCAGGCTTCGCGGCTGCCTGCTTGTTTGACTGCGTTATCCTATGGCCGCCGAACATTAGCCCGGCACCAAGAAAGAAGAATGAAATCTTTGGGAGGCCCGGGATGAGTCCCAAGGCCACGAGCACGCCGCCGGCAATCCACAGCAGCATCGATTGGCTGACAAGCTGTCGGCGCATGTCGATACCCAAGGCCTGTTTGGAGGCCGCACGCGTCACTACAATCCCACCCGCTACGGACACAAGGAGCGATGGCAGAACCGAAACCAAACCATCACCAACGGTCAGGATCGTGTACGTCTTCAGCGCATCCATCAGTGGAATTCCCTGCTGGAAGACCCCGATCATTAGTCCTGCAATGATATTGATTGCCAGGATCAAAATGGTTGCCAGAGAGTCACGCTGGCTGAACCGAGCCGCTCCATCCATGGCTCCGCAAAACTCCGCCTCCTGCGCTACTGCTTCGCGGCGCGATCGCGCCTGTTCCTCATTGATCAGTCCGGCGTTCAGGTCTGCATCGATCGCCATCTGCTTCCCGGGAAGAGCGTCGAGCGTGAAACGCGCAGTCACCTCCGCGGTCCGCACCGCTCCATGGCTCACCACCAGGAACTGGATCGCGACCAGCGCAAGGAATAGAACGAAGCCGACGATATAGTTCCCTCCAACCACGAACTGCCCGAACGCTTCGATGACCGCTCCAGCGGCGGACGGCCCCTCGCTTCCATGCAAGAGGATGCGGCGTGTACTCGCGAGATCGAGCGACAGTCGCGTGAGCGTAAGGAGCAAAATGAGGCTTGGAAAGACCGAGAATTCCACCGGCCGCAACACCTGGATCGCCGTGAGTAAAACAAGTACCGAGGCTGCAATGCTGCACGTCAGCAGCAAGTCCAGTACGAAGCTCGGCAACGGCACAAGCAGTACAAAAATCATGCACACAGCAGCCAGAGGTACAGCCCACTCCCCGAGACCATGGAGTATCTTGATCACGCTTTTTGGCTTCATATTTGCCTTTTGGCCTCTCCTGCCGCATTACGAGCCCTGCGCATGGCTTCGCGCTCGCGCAACTCTGCCTGCGCACGAAAGACAACAACCAGAATCTCTGCTACCGCCTGATAAAGCTCAGCAGGAATAGCCTGTCCTACCTCAACCGTCCGATATAACGCTCGCGCCAGCGGCTTGCTTTCCATCACCGGAACATTGTTGTCCTGAGCAATACTCTTTATCCGTTGCGCAAGCAGGTCGCGCCCTTTTGCGACCACCTCAGGCGCCCGCATCGAGGGCTCATACCGCAGTGCAACAGCAAAGTGAGTTGGATTCGTCACGACCAGAGTCGCTGTTGCTGCGGCCTCTAGCGGCTTTCGTTGCCGCATCGTCCGCTGCCGTTTGCGAATGCGACCTTTTGTGAACGGATTGCCCTCGTTCTCTTTATGCTCACGCCGTACCTCATCGTGGCTCATCCGCAGCCTTCCTTCGGACTGCCGCCAAGTCAACACATAGTCGACCGATGCCCACACGAGCAGCACAAGCGCAGCCTTCCACCCGAGGCTGCCGATGAGAGCACTTATCTGAAGCATTAATGTGCGGACACCTTCACCCGATGCTCGGGCCAACTCACTCCAATGAGCTTGAATCGTGCCCATCCCAAGAATCGCTATTGCGATAAATGGCAGCAGGGACTTGGCCAAGTTGTTCAGCGTGGCAAACGAGAACATCTCGCTGATCCGGCTGCTCGGACTGAGACGCTCGAATTTGAGTTGCAGTGCGGCTGGCGCGAAGTTCAATCCTCCTTGCGCCAGAGTGACTCCGACCGACAGCAACAGTGCCACCAGGAGCACAGGCACAATCCATCGCAGCACTTCGATGCTGCTCCAGAACAACACGGGCCCGTTCGCGCTGAAATCTGAATCGGACGCGGAGACCAGAAGGCCTTCATACAATCTCGACCAATGAGCTGCCATATCACCGCTAAGTGCGCAGAACGTGATCGCAGCTCCCAACATAGCAACGACGCTGCCAAATTCGCGTGATCGAGCAAGCTGGCCTTGTTCTCGCGCCTTCTTACGTCGGTGGGGTGTCGCTTTTTCCGTCTTATCTGACTCGGGCATGGTCTACCGGGCCAATAACAAAAGGTGATTCGACAGGTTCATCGAGCTTTCGAAACAATTGGCTAGCATTGACGGCCAGTACTTCAGCGCGGCGAACAAGACAGCCAGACTCAGCAACGTCTTCACAGGAGGGCCAAGTAACATCAAAGGCATGTTTGGAGAAGCTCTGCCGAGCAGGCCAAGTGCAACATCTGTCAACAATGTGGCAGAGAATACCGGCGCTGCCATCTGTAACCCGAGCACGAATACTTGTCCTCCAGCGCGAACGGCCAGCGTTGTAAAGGCGGCGGAGAGATTCATCGCTCCTGGCGGCAAGACCTCAAAGCTGCGACCAATTGCTGCGAGTAACCATAGATGGACGTCCATCCGAAGGAAGATGAGCATGGCAATCGTCTGGTGAAACATTGCGACAACCGTCGAGTCAGCTTGCGTCTGCGGGTCAAGTAGTGTCACCAGTGAGAATCCCATTTGGATGCTCAATACTTGTCCCGCCATCTGCACCGCATCAAAGACAAGGTTGGTGGCAATTCCCATCGCGGCACCGATCAGCAGCTCACCACAAACAACCGTAGGCCAGTGGCCGAGGTCAACGGCCATCAGCCTTCGCGAGGCAATCGGATACAGCAACATCGAGAATGCAATGACGAGTGCAGCCTTTATCTGCGGTGAAATCGACATACTTCCGAAGAACGGCGCGAACAGCAACAAGCCGGTGATGCGAACGGAGATCGCAAGAAACGCAACGACCATCTTGATGAGTGGGAGTTCGATCACCGTAAGACTCCGTGGAAGTCGGACAGCAGGCTGAGCGTATAGAGTGCCAAGTGGCGCCACATCCATGGCATCAGCAGAAACAGCGCCGCTCCGGTCGCAAGTAACCGAGGCACAGACGATAACGTCTGGTCCTGTAAAGATGTGAGGACCTGCACGACATTCACTACAAAGCTGACTGCAACGGTAATAAGGAGCAACGGCGCAAGAAGCAGCGCAACCTCTACAAGCATCGCGCGGGCCAGTACAATCACTTGATCAGTGCCCATCAGGTGAAGCTCCGCATCAACGCGCCAATGAGAAGGTGCCACCCATCCACCATCAAGAAGAGCATCAACTTCAACGGCGTTGAAATCACAACCGGAGGCAGCTGCATCATTCCGATCGAGGTGGTAATCGACGCCACAACCATGTCTACGACAAGGAAGGGCAGGAACAGCACTGCTCCGATCTGAAATCCCGCCCGCAGCTCCGACACAATATAGGCAGGCATCATTACCCGCATTGGAATGTCATCCACTGTCCGCGGGCGCGGTACGTGGGCCAGGTCCACAAACAATGCAGCATCCTTTTCGCGCACGTAGTGGGCCATAAAATGGCGCAAAGGCTCCGCGCCCAACGAGACTGCCTCAAGCGCAGTGACTCGTCCACTCTCGAAAGGCACGAAAGCTTCCTGGTAGATCTGTTCGCCGACGGGCTGCATGATGAAAAACGTAAGCACCAGTGACAATCCGATGAGCGTCTGGTTCGACGGAGTAGTCTGCAGCCCAAGCGCCTGCCGAAGAAAATGAAAGACGACCAGCAGTCGCGCGAAGGGTGTGAGGCAAATCATCAACGATGGAATCAGTGCCAGTATCGTCAGCAGAACAACGATGGTCCAAGGAGCGGTACTGCTTCCCAAACCCGTGATCCTAATCCCTCCAGTAGACGCGGTCGGCACATGCAGCGTGGGCGATGCGCTGGACTGTCGTTTGAGCGGTCCCAACCCCGCACCACCATCCGGCCACCCGGGCATGTCGGGCCGCCCAGCAGGACCATAGCTAAACAAACTCTGCTGCGGAGAAGCGAGCGAGGGGGTGGTTGCGTCTTGCGGACTTAAGAATGGCGTTGGGCTTTCTGGCCCCGATTGCGCAAATGTTTGTGCACCAGTAAGAGCCACAACTATCAGCACGAACCAAACCACGAGCCAGTGGCGGCGGCCCATTTTCATAGACCGGCCCTCGGGTCTACAACTCTCGGACTGACGCCTGGCGTTCCACTCCTGCCTGCCCGCGAGGTTAAATCACCGAAACACTCGCTTACGCTCGTCGGTTCTCCCCTCGCTGGCTCGCCCTTATCTAGCTTCGCGAGCAAGACGACGTTGGATGAGCTACCGCCCACCAGAAACTGCTCTCCATCGACAGATAAGATCGACACAAATCGCTTCTCACCCAACGACACTGTTTCATTAACACTTAGCCTCCGTGACGCACGCCGGACCAGGACGGCATGGCTGCGCGAACGCATCCAACGAGACACGGATAGCAAGGCATTTCCCAGGCCATACGATGAGCGGCTTGCTCTGCTTGATATCGCGGCTCTCATAAACATAGCTATGGGATCTGATGTTTCCGCCTGGGCACTCATGCGACGCCTGTCAACCTGACTGCCAGGCGGTCCCGCGTAACATCAAACTTCACCGTACCGACAAGCTGTCCATTAACGTGCAGCAACAGATCCTCGTTATGTTGCGCAGTTGTTTCGACAATCGATCCCGGCTGCAGCCGCATTAGCGTCCCTACATTGAAATCAATCACCGGAACCTCGAGTACTAGCCTGCACGGAAGCATCTGCACTCGCATCAGAGGATCCGCATCGTCTGCCGTGATTGTCTGGACCGAAACCAGTTCTAATGCGTCCTTGTTCTCCGCCGCAATGTTCGCCATAAGGCGCCGGCCTCCATCTAGCATTCGCTACCCGTCTTGCATGCAATGTACGTGCCATTGGCGTCGCAAGAAGTCCAAGAGACCTCTGAACTGGGTGGCGTCCATTCGATTCCGCCGTGTGAGTTGAAAAGGAATCAAGATACTTCCGCCTCGGCCTGTCGCCGGAGGCCCACACTGCATTAGGAATGGCTTAGCAGTGCAAAGTTCGCCACGGTCAGCACCCGCTTAGCGACCTGACGACGCTCCCCGCTCGCTACGGACCATTCTTTGGCGAATTACGCTAAGAGGACTCTAATCTTTTGTGCCTCTCAGCTCTTCATCTGGATCGTCGCCTGCTCCATCTGATCGAACGCCGTAATCGCTTTGGCATTCGCCTCATACGCCCGCTGGTAAACGATGAGCTGAGAGAACTGCGTTGCCATATCTACGTTCGACTGCTCGACCGACGAGCCGGCAATTGTTCCTCGTCCCGCGGTACCTGCCGCTCCGATCACGGCAGCACCAGAGGCAGCCGTCGCGGAATACTGATTGTCACCATCAAGCGTGAGCCCTTCTGCATTCGCAAAGCTGGCGACCGCAACCTGGCCGATTGCGCGCGTCTCACCATTCGAGAACGTGCCTTCCACCGTGCCGTCCGACAGCACCGAGTACGAACTCAATACTCCCGCCGCAAAGCCATCCTGAGCGGTCGCGTTATTACTCGAGGCACTGGCAGTTTGAGTCAGCAGCGAGTTGCCGCTCGCATCCGCCAGCTGCCAATTCAGATTCATGTTGGACGCCCCGTCAGCAAGAGGTGCGATCGAAATTACAACGGGACTGGCGGGAGAAACAAGTTGGCCCGAACTGTTGAAGTTCAGCGTGCCGGTTGCTACCTGGGTTGCGGAGCCCATGCCCCCTAGGAGCTCGCTCGATGGAACCGTTACGTCATAGCTCCAGGTATTTGGTGCTGTGAGTGTATAGGCAATTGTCAGGACATGGGAGTTACCGAGCGAGTCGTACACGCTGATAGGTGATTGGAACGTGCCATTGGCCGCCGTCCCCGCATTCAGATTCGCAGTCACCGAGAAGTTCGCCGTTGGCGTCGCGGGCGCCGACGTTCCAGATCCCACGTCGATTGGTTGCAAGGCACTGCTCGCCGAAACAACGCCGTTGACTACCGGATATCCCATAACCAACTGACCGCCGAGCGTAATCAGTTGACCTGAGGCATTGGTTGTGAAATCGCCGTTGCGCGTATAGGTCTGCGCTCCCGAATTATTCTGCACAACAAAGAAGCCGGCGCCATTGAGGGCCATATTTGAGCTCACGCCCGTCGATGCTACCGCGCCATTACTGTAGTCCTGCGAAGTGCCCGTGACCTGGACTCCCAGCCCGGTTTGAATCGGGTTGCCGCTTCCGCTGTTTCCATAGGTCTGGTAGAACAGGTCCGCAAAGGTCGACGTCTGAGACTTGAAGCCGTCCGTATTCATGTTGGCAAGGTTGTTCGAGATCGTTTGAAGCGCTGTTTCTGCGGCATTAAGACCTGAGAGCGCTGTGGACAATGACATTACTGTTTCCTCCCCGGAAAATTTGCGTTTCCCGGCCGCTTAGTTTGTCGAACCGACACCTTGGGCAGCGCTTGAAGTTGTTCCCGTCGCCGTCGGTGATCCTTGCCCGAGCGAGTTCGTCACAACTTGATTAATGCTCGCTAGCTGATCCAACTGATTCAGTGAGATCATCTGCCCGACCATCGCAGTGCTGTCCATCGGCGCAGTTGGATCCTGATTCTGCAGCTCTTGGGTGAGAAGCGACAGGAACGTACTCTCGATCGATTGCAGACTGCTTGTTCCGTTGTTGCTGCTGCTCGCGCTCTGCGTACCGCCTGCCTGTGCCGGATCGCTGCTGTGGCTAACGGGTTGTATAGACATGTCGAAATTCCTCCTCAATAGCTCGCACTTCTTCTACTAGAAACTCTGTCGGTAACGGTGCGGCCGCGCATTAGACGGTGACATCGAGACGACCCAGTACCGTAATCCTTCCAGGCCGCTCACGCGTAATCTCTCCAACGGCTAACCTGCTCACGCCTCCGATGGCCCGCCCAAATCCTCCAGGGCCACGGCGCTCTTCCCTGCTTCCATCGTTTGCTCCATTGTTTGCACTAGAGCCGGGCTGACCATTTCCGGTCGAACTGCCGGCCAAGGCGGGGTGCGAGTCGCTGACGATTCGTACGGATGCGTCTAATCCATGCTGCTGCAGGATCCTTTGCTCGACTGCCGGAAGATGCAAAGCCAGTGCGGCACTTTGTTTCGAATCCTCAAGCGATACCTGCGCCGAAAACTGCCCAAGCGTCGTATTGGTCTGAATCGTCACCCGCCCGAACGCCTCTGTGTGCAAACCCACATGCAATTCGCCGCGCATTGTATTTGCCAGCATCCTGCTGGTGCTTGCATCAGCGGCGAGTTGCATAATGGCTTCTCTCGACGAAGGGCCTCCCGCTGCGCTCGGTTTCGTTGCAGTACGATCCGTCAGGAGAGCGCGTTGTTGAGTGGTGTCCGCCTGTCCGGCTCTGACGAGTTCGACCGCAGCGCCCGCCACAATTGGAGCCTGCGCGCCGGACGCCTGCGTAGCTTTCAAGACCTGACCTGGCGTGTCATGAGGGTCCTGTACCGAGTGGGCATCGCGCTGACCAGCTGTTCCTGCTCCGATTCCGGCGACGTCAACAGTCTGCGGATCCTCCGGCGTCGGATCCCCTTCATGCTGGCCGGACCCGCCGGCGATCAGACCGTGCGTTTTCATCAATTGAGTCGGGGCTATCCCACTCTGGCGCGTACCTCTGATTACGACTCTCGCCATGGATTGGGCACGAAGTCTGCTCTCGACGACACCCGCTCCCACATCGTCGCTGCGAAAGGCCACACCACGGTCCTGCCCGCCGGCTGATGGGCCATCACCTTCCAGCCCTGCGGCCAAGCCATCAACTCCGCCCGAATCCAGTACTCGCGGCGAGCTAATCAATTCGGGAAACTTCGTCCCAGTCGCATCTCCACCGCCGCGCAATCGCTCTTCGGCAGGAACAACGTTCACAGGCGACGCGGTTTTCTCCTCACCTCTTGCATCGCACGGCGGGGCGGGCCCAATATCCGTCGGTGCTCCAGCTCGCATCGCATCCCCCTCCGCCGCGGTTGCCGGAATCGGCTCGGATTGGGCAGCCGAAAGAGCACTGCTCTGCACATCAAGCTTGCTATTCCAGTGAAGCGCCTCCGACGGCAGTGTCGGCGATGGTTTTACCGCGGTCGTACTCACTTGGGATTGTGCGATCGCCGTAGGGTCGACGCCATGGTCTGATGATCTCGTGTTGCGCGAATGCTCATGTCGTCGATCTTGGGATTCTCGATGTCGCCCATCACCTTGCTTGCGTTCTAAAAGCGTTGAATTCTTCAACTCTGCGTGCACCGTCTGATCTCCATCGAGCAACGACGCAAAGGCTTTCTTCGGTGCTCCCGTGAGCAGCGCGGCGAGTCCACCTCCGGACTGACCTACCGTATTTCTCAAATGAACGCCCACGCTCATGGACCCGCTCGCCTCCATGCGCTCGGCGCACTCCTTTGTTATCGGCGAATACGTGAAGGCTACACTGACTCTTCCGATCCAAAGGAGTGTTCTGAACTCATCCTTCTGTTTGAATTCGATACCTTGCGCGCAAGGAACATATCCTCGTTCCACTTCTGTTCGCGTAACGCCACCTCGGCCTCATGGGCCGCGCTTTTTTCCTCTTCCAGCTTTTCCGCCACTTCCCGCGCGCGTCGTACCGCCATATAAGCCGTCATCTGCTCCGCTCGCAGCACCTCCAGCGTCTCCACACTTTTATCCGCTTCAGCACACTGTTGCAGTAGAGCTCTGTACTGAGCTTCGCTGGATTGATGGTGCGCCGCAGGCGTCACGCACTGCATCTCTCGGATCCGTGACGCCCCTATCTCAGCCAACGCAGACCTCGCGTTTTCGGCATAAATCCGCCATCCTGAGATCTCTTTCCCCGTCGCGGCCAGCGCGCATTCCGCGGCCTCCTCTCGTTGTCTCCGAACCATGAGAATGATGTGCAGAGAATTGTCAGTCGGCATCTTTAGCTCGGCAGGGTAAGCAACAACCGCACCGCATCATCGAAACTCGACACTCCAGCGCTGTCCTGTCGCAGATAATTTTCTATAGCGGACATGCCGTCCAGTGCGCGATCCAAAGTGGCGTCGCTTCCACGCTGATACGCTCCAATCCGAATCAAATCTTCTGATCGCGCATACACAGCTAGCAACGCTCGCACGTCAGCGGCCTTCTTCAGGTGCTCCTTACTCACAATGTGTGGCATCAACCGACTAAGGCTGTCCAGGACGGCGATCGGCGGATAATGCCCTTTTGTGGCTAGCGCGCGACTCAGAATAATGTGTCCATCAAGCAGCGATCGCACCGTGTCTACAACCGGGTCCTGCTGATCGTCACCCTCCATCAGCACTGTGTAGAACGCAGTGATGCTTCCATTTCGAAAGCGCCCGGCACGCTCCACCAGGCACGCGAGCTTGTTCAATACCGACGGGGTATATCCTTTTGCCGTCGGAGGCTCGCCCGCTGCGAGGCCGATCTCGCGCTGCGCCATCGCAAACCGCGTCAGCGAATCCACCACAAGCAGCACGTCTTTTCCCTCAGCGGCAAATGCTTCCGCAACTGCCGTCGCCAGCAACGGAGCCCGCAAGCGTAACAGCGGCGGCTCATTGGACGTCGAAACGACCACCACACTCCGTGATCGGCCCTGCTCTCCCAACAGTTCGAGAAACTCTCCTACCTCTCGCCCGCGTTCACCCACTAACGCCAGGACGATCACATCTGCCGCTGTTCCTCGCGACATCATTCCCAGCAGCGTGCTCTTGCCGACGCCGCTCCCCCCAAAGATGCCCAGGCGCTGTCCGCGTCCGCAAGGGGCAAATCCGTCAAGCGCCCGAATCCCGCAACCCAGGTGCTCCCTTATTGGCAGTCGTTCAAACGGCTGCGGCGCTGGCCGTTCAATCTCCATCACCCGCGTCGAGCGATAATTTCCCAGTCCATCCATCGGCCTGCCACTCGCGTCCAGCACACGTCCCAGCAGTTCTCCGCCGACGCGAACCGACGGTCTCCTTCCTACGGCAGTGATCGCGTCTCCCAGGCGGACTCCCGCAGGGGGCTCTGTCATCATCGATAAAACAGTTCGCCCGCGAAAGCCGATAATCTCGCCAGCGAAAACGACCCCATTCGCGCTCTCAATCTCGCACGCTTCGCCAATACAGCCGAAAGGTCCTTCCGATTCAATGAGATTGCCCGTCACTCGGCTCACCCGCCCCTTCCATCGGATCGGCGAGCATTGGTTCACATAATCCTCGAGCTGTCGCAGCTCCTGAGATCTCATGCAACCGGCCTGTGTGCAAGCAGCTGCGCGAAGCTCTCTTCCACTTCGCGCAACTGCGCTTCAAAGCTGAAGTTCGCTGTTCCCAACTCTGTCTCAACGATGCAGTCCGTAGGCTGCAGATGCTCATCCGCGACCACATCCCACTGAGCCCCAACGGCTTGGCTCTTCCCCAATTTCCTCCAGCGCTCCGCCTCGGCCGGTGCGACACGAACCCGTAGCGCGGGCCCGCACTGCATTCTGTCCAGCGCAATCCGGACCAGGCCCCCCAGCAAAGTTGGATCCAGCTCCGCCTCACGCTGGATGACCTTGCGTGCAATTGCGAGCGACAGTTGAACCACCTCGTGCTCGACAGACCGCAAGTAATTACTTCGCTCAAGCTCAAACTCGCGCAACCGCTGGGCGAATCGCTCTTCCGCTTCGTCTCGCGCGCGATCACGCTCAACACGAATTCGTTCCTCTGCCTCTGCCTTTGCCTCTTCGCGCGCAGATTGCACCCGGCAGGAAACCTCCTCCTCCGAAACCCCGGAGTTCTGCCCGGGCTCGATGAGCTTGGGCGCTTGTACCACGGCCGGCAATCCCTTGCCATAATAGCCCGCATCCCGATACTCAAGCGCCTCAACCGAAATCAACCCATTAGACAAATGCGTCACCTTCATCCATACGCAGGTTCATCTTGCCCTGTTCTTCGAGCTGCCGCGCGATGCTCACCATCTCTCCGTGAGCCCGCAGTGCATCTTTGCTGCGCACCGGCCCCAGCTGCTCCATCTCTTCTTTCAGCAATTCCACCGCCCGAACCGACATCGTCTTGAAGAAACGCTCTCTTAGATCCGGGCTCGCACCCTTCAATGCCATTGCCAGCAGGTTTCGTTCAACGGAGCTGGACAGCTCGCGCAACTGCGCGTCATCCAAACGCATGAAGTCCTCAAACGTGAACATCAGCTCCCGAATATTCGAAGCTAGCTTTGGATCCTGCCCCTCAATGTTTTCCAGAATCTCTCGCGACGTCTCCGTATCCACAATGTTCATCAGCTGCGCGACGTTCTGAAACCCAGAATAAGTTCGTTTGTTCAGCTCTCCCGCGGAACGCAGACGCCGATGAAATGCTGCTGAAATGCGCTCTGCCATCGCCGGAGAAAACTGACGCAGATTCGCAAGCCTCCGCACCGACTCAGCTCTCGCCGAGCGCGGCAAGTGTATCAGCAGTGCCGACGCCTGCTTCGGCTCAAGATGGCCCAGGACCAGGGCAACTGTCTGCGGATGCTCGCCCTCCAGCAGCCGCGCGAGCTGTTTCGGATCCGCCTTCTGCAGAGACTCCGCACGCCCGGAGTTCAGCTCATCCGTTCGTACCATTGCGCTCTGCATCTCCCTGGCGCCGCTTTCGCCGAAGGCCTTCACCAGCAGGCGTGTGGCCGTATCCGCTCCTCCCAGCGTCACAAAATCCCGTGACGCAGTCATCAGTTGATACTCCCGCAACACCTGCTGCGATGTTTGCGGGGGAACGCGACCCAGATTCGCGATCTCTTTGGTTATCGACTTCAGGTCATCCTCGGGCAGGTTCCGAAAGAATACAGCTGCCGCATCATCGCCCAGCACCGTCATCAGTATGGCGGCCTTCTGCGCTCCGCGCAGTTCGGTATAGTCGGTCAGCGCGGTCATCCCTGCGACTCCCGCAGCCATGTCTGCAAGGTCCTGGTCATAGTCGCTGGCTCGGCCTGTACCATCTCATTCAACCGCCGCTTCAATCCGACCGTATTCGTATCCGCTTCCAGCAGATGGTCCAGTTCATCAACTGGTAGCTGCGGCATATTAGCCATATCGAGCGACTCCGCTCGATCGTCGGTGCCGGCGCCGAGCTCCCGCACTACTCCCACTACCTGCTTCTGCATCGGTCGGATCATGAGTACCCACGCAAGCAAAAACAGTACCAACAGCGACGCGTATCGAAGCGCACCTGCGTTCTCAGTCAACGCTCTCTGCAGACGTTCTCCAAATCCCGGCGGGAGAGCCTCATCCGCGTTATTCGCAAAGGTCATGTTCTCAACCGTGACAACATCACCGCGCTGCGCATCCAACCCAATTACTGATGCCGCCAGATCCTGTAACTGCTTCAACTGCACGGGTGAACGTCTGTATGTCGATCCGACCATCTTTCCATCCACCATCTTCTTATCCGAGAAGTCATTCACGAGGATTGCCGCCGTGATCCGGCGAATGCGTCCTGCAGGCGCAATCGAATGCCTCGTCAACCGATTCACTCCGTACGTCGAATTCTCTGAGCTGGATGTCTGCGTACCTCCGTCCGCATTTGCATCCTGCGACTGCGTCGTCCCCTGCCCCGGCGTTGTTGGCAGATTGCTTGCCGTTCCCGCAACACCACCATCCGCTTCGTCGGCCATATGCTCCGTCGTCTTCTGCGTGCTCAACAGTGCGCTCACTGCCGGATCGTACTTATCTTCGTTCTCTTCCGAGCTCGTGAGGTCGTATTCCACGTTCACGCTCGTCCGCAGATTGTCTTCTCCCACCACGGGACCCAGCGTTGCCATCAGCCTCTTTGAAAGCTCGTCCTCAAGTTCACGTCCTTCAATCGTGGAGCTATGCCTGTTGAGCAACTCATTCGTATCCGCGTCAATGATCGAGACGTCTGCCGGCGCGAGATTCTCCACAGCACCGCTGATCAGCCTCGCAATCGCCTCCGTTTGGTCCTGCGTCAAGGCACCCCTCTTCATTCGCAACGCGACGGAGGCCTTAGCCGGTTGCGACCGATCGAGAAACAGCGAGTCTCTCGCCATCACGAGATGCACGCGAGCGCTCTTCACATTGCTCAGCGTGCCAATGGTCCGCTCCAGCTCACCCTCGAGCGCACGCTGATAATTCACCTTCTCGTCAAATTCTGTCTCTCCCCACGACGTCTTGTCGAAAAGCTCGAATCCCATTCGCCCGCTATGCGTCGTTCCCTGGGACGCAACCTCCATCCGTGCAGCATCCAATTGGCTTGCAGCAACATCAATCTCCTTGCCGTCCGGCGACATCTTGAAATCAATCTTCTTCGCCGCTAGCTGCTGCGCAACCGTCTGCGCATCGTCAGGCTCCATCCCCGTCATCAACGGCTTGTAATCCGTGGAGCTCATCGCCATCGCGATCACGCCCACCGCCGCCACCGTCGCCACCGTTCCGCCGACTACCACGAGTCTCTGGCGTGGGTTCATCCGCAGCCATAGCTGCTTCAGACGTTCCACCAACTTGTTCTGCATTGGTCAGCGCCCTTCAGAACTGCATCTTTTCCATCTCTTGATAGGCGCTCACGACCTTGTTGCGCACCTGCATCATCAACTGAAACGCCACGTCCGCCTTCTCGACAGACACCATCGTCTTTCCGATGTCTGCGTTTCCACCGCCCTGCAATAGGTTTGCGACCTGCCGGTCTGCACTGTTCTGCAGCGAATCTACATCGTTGACTGCCGACTGAAACACGTCCGCAAAGCTAGATCCGGCGCCCTGCGTTGTTGCCGGGCCACTCGCAACATTACCGAGTTGCGTCGAAATCGAAGGAATTGCCGATCCAATGCCGCCTATCATTACGAACTCCTAGCTCTTCAAAACATCAATCGATTGTTGAATCATCTGCTTGGAAGCCGCAATCGCCGACGCATTCAACTGATACGCCCGCACCGACCCCATCAAATCAACCATCTCTTCGGCCGGATTAATCGCTGGATACGAAACATAACCGTCCTTGTCTGCGTCAGGATGCCTCGGATCATATCGCCGTATCGGCTCCGCATTATCCTCCACCACCCGCGTCAGCTTGACACCACCTGCCGGAGTCGCGCCGGCTCGCAGATCCGATACTCCATTCAGCACGGACTGAAACGGCGAGCCTCCCCCATCTTCAATCACCACTTCGCGCCGTCGATACGGTCCCTTGCCCGAGGGCGTGCGGGTTGTGTCGATGTTCGCCAGATTCGATACCGCTACCTCTGATCGCTCCCGCTCCACCGAGAGCGCCGAGGCGCTTATATCCAGTGCATTGAAGATGCTCATTCGCTCGCCCCTTATTGGTCGCCGTTGATCGCCGTGAGAATCTGGTGAAACCGATCCTTCATAAGCTGTGTGCCCATCTGGTATTGCAACTGTGCCTCCCCCAGCTCGAGCGACTGCTTATCAATGTCCACGTTGTTGCCATCCGGCCTTTCCAATAACCCCTTTACATCGCGAACTGCGACGCTCGCGGAACTGCCTTGTGGCGCAGCCATGGCACGCGCGAGCTCCTGCTGGAAATCAATGTCCTTTGTCCGATAACCCGGCGTGTCGACATTTGCCATGTTCGAGGCAATCACCGTCTCACGCCGATTCGTCACAGCCAGGTAGTTCTCGAGCTGCGAGAGAACTGGAATGTTCGGCATTCGAAATTAACCTCCATGTCGCCCGCTGGCGAGTCTGCGTTGTCTCCTTTATCGGCGGTGGCGCGAGGTCCTTGAGTTTTATTGGGACACTTTTGGGTGATTGCCGATCCTCAGCGCAGCTTCACCTGCGCCGGAACGCCGCCAGATGAAACGGAGGTGCCAACGATTCCCTGCGCTCCGCTCTGAGCCGCGTGCATGAGCTCACCCGGAACAACAATCAGCGTAATTCTGCGGTTTGATGGATCGCCAGGATTACCTGCGATCCGCGGAAGCTGATCCGCGAAGCCACGGACCTCCTTCACCTGACCCGGAGCAATCCCACTGCTTTGCATCAGCCGCCGTGCGGCATTCGCGCGGTCCGCTGAAAGTTCCCAGTTCGTATACACACTGCCGGCGCTATACGGCACCGAGTCCGTGTGACCCTCAATCGAAATCCGGTTAGGCATCTTCCCCAACTCCGGAGAAATCGCCTTCAAAAAATCCCGCAGCGCCGGCGTCGGCTCCGCGCTTCCCGACTTGAAGAACGTTCCGCCCGGCTGTTCCATCAGCTCGATTCGCAGCCCATCCTGCTCCGCCGTAATCTCCACCTGGTTCTTCAATTTGTCGAAGTTCGGCATCTGCTGCGCTGCATTCATCAGCTGCTGCTTCAACCTCTCCATCCCATTCTTATCCAGCGGCAACGCGTTCCCGCTCCCATTCCTGTTCGTCCCCTGCAGCGTCGAGGTTCCATGCGGATCATTGAAATATTGCGCGACCGACTTCTTCACCTGGTCGCTACTGCTCGTCAACCACAGCACAATAAACAGGCTCATCAGTGCCGTCACAAAATCGGCATACGCAACCTTCCATGCACCCCCATGATGACCACCATGCACCACCCTCTTTCTCTTGATCAGGACGACCGGATCACCCTTCATTTCATGCATCATCAGGCTGCGGCCTCCACGGCCATCGATTCCCTCGCGCGGCACGCGTTCTCCAGTTCCGTAAACCTCGGGCGAACATACTCGGGAATCGCCCTTCGCCCAATCTCGACCGCCATAATTGGTGCCGTGCCCTTGATGAACGCCAGCAGCGTCGTCCTCAGCACGCCGTAATATGCATGTCGGTCTTCAACGGCCTTTGACATATTCGCAGCCAGCGGCCCAATCACGCCGTAGCACAGCAGGATTCCCAGAAACGTCCCCACCAGCGCCGCCGCTACTTTGTGTCCAATCTCCGCCGGCGGTCCACCGAGCGCTCCCATCGTCACGACAATCCCCAGCACCGCGGCCACAATTCCCAACCCTGGCAACGCGTCTGCCATCGACGTCATCGCCTGCGTCGCTGCGTGTGACGTGTGGTGATGCACCTCCAGATCGAGCTCCATCATCTGATCCAGATCAAACGGCTTTACGCCGCCCGTCACAGCCATCCGCATCGTGTCGCACACGAACGCCGTCCCATGATGGTCCTTCAGAAAGTTCGGGTATTTCGAAAAGATCGCGCTCTTCTCCGGCTCCTCGATGTCCCCCTCAATCGCAATCAACCCCTCTTTGCGCGCCTTCGTGAACAAGTCGAAAAGCATCTTCAGCGATTCGACATAGAGCTTTTCCGTCACACCGCTGCCCGTCATTACTCCCGCCAACCCCGCGCCAACTGCCTTCAGCACACGCATCGGATTCGCGACAATCAGTGTTCCCACCGCGGCGCCCACAATCGTCACAAACTCCGACGGCTGAAGCAGCACCGGAAGCTTGCCCTTCTCCATCAGGAAGCCACCCACCACTGACCCCAGAACAATGACAATCCCAACCAGCGAAATCATGGAGCTCCTCAACCTGGGGTTGTGAATTACACAGAGATTCCTCCTTTCTCTATCGGCATCAACCGCGTGTCCATTAGCACCTCACTGCCGCCGAGCAGAGCGCTATCATCGTTGCAGGCCGATTCTGAGGAGATTTCGTTGAAGCTTCACTTCCGCTGCACTCTGTTTCTCGCCACGTTCCAATCTGCATCTCTCCTCGCTGCCGCCGCCGCACCGTTGCGTTCCCCGTGGGACGCCCATCCAGTCCACACCACCAACGCGGCCTATACCTGCCCCACTCCCGCACACCTGCCCGTCAACTTTGTCACCAACGGCTTCTACGCCGACAACGATCCAACGCACTCCATCATCGATCCCGTTAAACAGAAGGCCTACAACGAGACCTCCGGCCCCGTGAAGCATGAAGGCAACGTCATCGTCGCGGCAGCCGACGCCTTTCGCACCACCGGCTCTACGGAGGCAGCCCGCTGCGTTCTCCAGCACCTCGAAGCCGACGCACGCGGCAACGCACTCACCGGCAAAATGTCCTCCGGTCAGGCCTACTATGTGCAAGGCTGGGTCGCCGGCGCGGCAGCCGTCGCGTATCTCAAGGTCGATGCCAACGCGCGCGCCACTACAGCACAACGCGCGCTGATTCTCTCATGGCTCCAGAGGGAAGCCGACCTCACGCGCAGCTTCTACGGCGAGCATCAGCGCAAGACACACACCGACGCCCAGAATCACTTCTACTGGGCTGCCGTTCAACTCGCCGCCACCGGAATAGCCGCAAACGATCCCCGCGACTTCGACTGGGCGGTGCAGCGCGCAAAAGACGGCATCCATGCTATTCAGCCCGACGGCACGCTGCCCGAAGAGATGCGCCGCGGCAAGCGCGCTCTTCACTACCATCTTTACGCCGCCTCGCCTCTCGTCATGCTCGCCGAGTTCGGCATGCCCAACGGCGTCGATCTCTACACTGAAAATCACGGCGCGCTGAAGAAGCTGGTCGAGGTCTCGACCCACGGCCTCGTCGACTCTTCCCTCTTCGACAACCGCACGCACCTCCCGCAGGAGCGACCCGATCCTCCATCCGCCGAAGCCATCGGCTGGGCCGAGCCCTACAACCGTCGCTTCCCTGATCCCATCATCACAAAGCTGCTGGCCGAACAGCCGGATCACAGCTACATGTACCTCGGCGGCCTCCCTCCTCCATAAATTGCGCAGCCCGACCTAACCTCTTGCATTCACGAGGCATCGCGTCGCCATGCCCGAAAATTGCGCTCGCTCACACAATCAATGGCAACCTCGGCCATCGGCGAGCCGTCCATCCCCCTAACACTCCGTTGGAATCCTTCCTCGGGTGGACACACAATCCGACACACTGACGAGCGGTCCCCGGCCGTCCAGAGCGCCTGACGCAGCACGTCCTCGCCACGCGTTCTCACCCGACCCGCCCGCACTTGTAGCCTCCTAAAGCTCATAACCTCCACACCTCCATGCGCTCGCACGGAAAGGAGCAGCCTATGAAACAGGTCTCATCTCAGGCCAACCAGGACGCGCCCACCCAGAGCAACTCATCGCAACATTCGTTCGGCCCTAAGACCCTGGTCTTCGGTGCCACAGCACTCATCGCCTACGGCCTCAGCCGCCGCTCAAAGGCTGGCACGGCCGTTGCCGCGGCCGGTGGCGGCCTTCTCGCCTATCAGGCTTTCAGCAGCTCACAACCTTCAAAACCCTCTGACACTCGCACCACCTTCCTCGTCAACTCCTCTCCTGAACAGGCATACCAGCTCTGGCGCAACCTCGAAAACCTTCCCCGCTTCATGGCCCATCTGAAGCAGGTGCGCCTTCTGGACGGCCGCCGTTCCCAGTGGATCGCAAGCGGCCCTATGGACCGTAATGTCCAGTGGACGGCAGAGATAATCGAGGACGTCCCCAATCAGGGAATCTCCTGGCGCTCACTCCCCGGTTCGGACGTCGATACCTCCGGTGTCGTCAGCTTCCGCGCTGACCCGCTCGGCCGCGGAACGTACATCACGGCAGAGATGCAGTATCGCCTTCCCGGCGGCGCACTCGGCGCCGGCGTCGCTACCATCTTCGGCAAGCACCCCGAGTTCGTCGTTCGCGAAGATCTCCGCCGTTTCAAAGCGCTTCTCGAAACCGGCGAGGTCGCTACAACCGTCGGCCAGGCACACGGTCCGCGCGGCGTGCACGGGCATACCGAGCAGGTGCTCTTCCGCGAGACAAGCAATCAGCCTGAACCACTCGCACGCACCGCGTGAAACATCCCTCAGGAACCGCACAAGGAGCAAATCGATGAAAGCTGTCTGCTGGATGGGCAAAGAAAAGATGCAGGTCCACAACGTTCCTGACCCCACGATCCTTAACCCGCGCGACGCGATCGTCCGCATCACCACCACGTGCATCTGCGGCTCCGACCTTCACCTCTACGACGGCTTCGTGCCCACCCTGGAGCAGGGCGACATCATGGGTCACGAGTTCATGGGTGAGGTCGTCGAAGTCGGCCCCGGCATCAACCGCGACAAACTCAAGGTTGGCGATCGCGTCGTAGTTCCGTTCACCATCGCCTGTGGCAACTGCCAATTCTGCAAAGACCAGCTTTGGTCCTGTTGCGATAACTCCAACCCGAACGCCTGGATCGCCGAAAAGATCATGGGCTACTCGCCCTCCGGCCTCTTCGGTTACACCCACATGCTCGGCGGCTACGCGGGCGGCCAGGCGCAATACGCGCGCGTTCCCTTCGCCGATGTCGGTCCCATCAAAGTCCCCGAAGGCATGCCCGACGAGAAGGTCATCTTCCTCTCCGACATCTTCCCCACCGGATACATGGCCGCCGAAAATTGCAACATCCGTTCCGGCGATACCATCGCCATCTGGGGCTGCGGTCCCGTGGCGCTGTTCGCCATCCGCAGTTGCTTCATGCTCGGCGCGGGCCGCGTCATCGCTATCGACCGCGTTCCCGAGCGTCTCGAAATGGCTCGGACCGCCGGTGCTGAAACCCTCAACTTCGAAGAGGTCGACGTCCTCGAAGCCCTGAAGGAGATGACCGGCAACAAGGGCCCCGATGCCTGCATGGACGTCGTCGGCATGGAAGCCACCGGTCACGGCATCATGTTTGCCGTGGATCGCGCCAAGCAAATGGCTCGAATCCAGATGGACCGCCCCGTCGTTCTGCGCCAGGCAATCATGGCCTGCAAAAAAGGCGGAACGTTATCTATTCCCGGCGTCTACGCCAGCTTTATCGACAAGGTCCCCATGGGCGCCATCATGAACAAGGGCCTGATCCTGAAGACCGGCCAGACCCACATGATGCGTTACATGCAACCGCTGCTGGAGCGCATCCAGAGCGGTGAAATCGACCCATCCTTCGTCATCAGCCACACTCTTCCGATCGACGCCGCACCTGACGCCTATCGCATGTTCCGCGATAAGCAGGACAAGTGCATCAAGGTCGTGCTCAAACCATGGGAGCAACAGATCGCTGCCTGATCCCTCGCGCTAAGTTGCTGGAGAGCTCGCCTCTTTCCAACTGCGATCTCTCCAGCAACAACTGGCAACCTGGAAACGGGCAGGCTGAAAACTAACGCGCGACCGCCGCAGGATCTCCTGATTTCGTTGTCAAGGCCCTACACCTGTTGAAAATTCCGCAAGTCAAAGAAACCAAACTGCAATCACATAGGGGAAAATCACGACATATTAATTCCCGCTCCGTTTCGTACAATAGATATATAGATAGAGAATTCAAAGGCTGCCACCGGCAGCCTTTAGCCTTTAACACTGTTGGAAACACTTAGGTCCCGACCTAACCTCAATCGTCTGAAGACTTTGCGACAATATTAGGGGGGCCCTCTCCTCAGGTAAAGTACTCATGAGCGATTCGGTTTGCGCATAGCCATCGACACCGGCGGAACCTTCACCGATTGCGTCTACCTCGACGCCGGAAAACTCCGCGTCCTCAAACTCCGCTCCACGCCTGCGAACCCTGCCACAGCCGTCGTCAATGGCCTCCGCACTATCGGCCAGCCACACCAGCTCGAATTGCGCCACGGCACCACCGTCGGGACGAACGCCATGCTCGAGCGCAAAGGCGCCCGCGTGGCCTTCGTCACCACGGCCGGCTTAGAGGACACCATCGCCATCGGCCGCCAGGCCCGCCCCAGACTCTACGACCTTTTCAGCCCCGGCCCGGAGTGCCTCGTTCCCGAAAATCTTCGCTTCGGCATCAACGAACGCGTGACCGCAGAAGCCGATCTGCTCCGCGAACCCGATGAAACCGAACTGAACGAACTCGCGGAATGCATCGGAGCCAGCCACGCCGAGTCCATCGCCATCTCAACACTCTTCAGCTTCCTCCGCCCGCAGAACGAACTTCTGATTGAAGCCGCTCTCCGCAAGCTCGGCCTCCCGATCTCAACCTCGCATCGCATCCTTCCCGAGTTCCGCGAGTACGAGCGCGCCTCCACCATCGTCGTTAATGCCTACCTGATGCCCCTGATGCAGAACTACCTCATCTCGCTGGAGCAGCAGATCGCCTCAGAGTTCACCGGAAGCACCTTCCACGTCATGCAATCCTCCGGCGGCATCATTCCAGCGTCTACCGCCGCCACCGAACCAGTCCGCACGATCCTGTCAGGTCCCGCCGGCGGAGTCATTGCGGCATCCAAAATCGCGACCGCCACGAGCTTCCCTCGCCTCATCGGCCTGGACATGGGTGGAACCTCCACCGACGTCTTCCTCATCGACATCACGCAAGGCCCGCTGCAACTTCGCAGCGAGTCACAGGTCAGCGGTCTTCCCGTCAGCGTTCCCATGCTTGACGTCCACACCGTCGGCGCGGGCGGCGGCTCGCTCGCGTGGTTCGACTCCGGCGGACTTCTCCGCGTCGGCCCCGAATCCGCCGGCTCCGATCCCGGCCCAATCTGCTTCGGAAGCGGCGAAAAACCAACGGTAACGGACGCAAATCTGCTCCTCGGACGCCTCGACGACCAGCGCTTCGCAGACGGCACCGTCGCCCTGAACACCGATCGTGCAGGAGACGCCTTCTCGCAACACAAAGGTCTTCTCTCCAGCGTCGAAGAGTTCGCCGACGGCATCCTCCGCGTCGTCGAATCCAATATGGAACGCGCCATCCGTTCCGTCTCCGTCGAGCGTGGTCACGACCCCCGCGACTTCGCTCTGCTTGCCTTCGGTGGCGGTGGCCCCCTGCACGCCTGCGCGCTCGCCCGTTCGCTCCGCATCTCGAAGGTGATCGTCCCCGCCATCCCCGGGGCACTCTCCGCAATGGGCATCTTGCTCGCCGACAGCACGCGCGAGCTCTCACGAACCGTCATGCTCCCCGGACAACTGCTGCATGACCTCGATGCGCACTTCCAAACTCTGGAAGCCACGATCCCCGCAGAGTTCGCTGCAGACAAATCACAGATCCTCGAGCGCAGCCTTGATCTCCGGTACAAGGGCCAGGGCTACGAACTCAACGTGCCTTATAGCGCCGATGCAGCGGAAGCATTCCACGCGCTGCATCAACGCCACTTCGGATTTTCAGATCCCAACCGCCATTTCGAAATCGTCAACCTCCGCCTCCGGCTTCGCGTTCCCGCAGACCCATTCACATTCCCCGCGACTAAGCCGCAACCCGGCGACGGCTCACAAGCTCTTCGCGGCACCAGGCAGATTTACTTCAACGGTGGATGGTTCGCGTCGCCAACATATGACCGTGACCTGCTGCAGCCTGGTGATTCGATCTGCGGTCCCGCTCTCATCGGCGAGTACACTTCAACCACCGTGCTTCCGCCGGATTGCACGCTCGAAGTGGATAGCCTCGGCAATCTGATCATCACGATCGCAACCGGAGATAACCGATGAGCGCACTCGATCCGATCGAGCTTGCCGTCTTCCAGAACGCGATGACGTCCATCGCGGAGGAGATGGGTGCGGCCCTGCGGCGCTCCGCAGTGTCGCCAAACATCAAGGAGCGGCGCGACTACTCCTGCGCAATCTTTGATGCCAAAGCCCGCGTCGTCGCACTGGGCGACCATATGCCCGTTCACCTCGGCTCGATGCCCATGTCTGTCCACGCGGCTGTAAGCACGATGCAGCTAAACCAGGGTGACATTGGAATTCTGAACGATCCGTACGCCGGAGGAACCCACCTTCCCGACATCACCATGGTGATGCCGGTCTTCGCGAAGGCGCACGAGCCGATCTTCTACGTTGCCGCACGCGCACACCACTCTGACGTTGGCGGCATGTTCGCCGGATCGATGGGGCCGACCCGCGAGATCTTCCAGGAAGGTATTCGTATCCCTCCTGTCCACATCGTGCGCAATGGCGAAATGCAGAACGACGTGCTTCAACTCATCCTTCACAACGTTCGCACACCAATCGAGCGTGAGGGCGATCTCGCCGCGCAGATTGGTGCCTGTCGCATCGCAGAACAGCGGACGGTTTGTCTCAGCGAGCGCTACAGCGCACCGCACCTCGCTCAGCTCTGCGAAGATCTGCTCGACTACTCCGAACGCCTGGTTCGCGGTGTGCTTCGGTTGATGCCTGCGGGCGAGTACGTTGCCGAGGATTTCCTGGATGACGACGGCATCTCTGCAGGTCCCGTCAGAATTGCAGTGACGCTGCGGGTCGATCCAGACGCAGAACGCTTGGAGCTCGACTTTACTGGAAGCTCTCCACAGGTACGCGGCAGCATCAATGCGGTTCGCGCGATCACGCTCTCCGCGTGCCTGTATGTCTTGCGCTGTCTCCTGCCGGATTGTTCGCCCACAACTGCCGGAACACTCCGTCCTCTCAAGCTCAAGACGTCCACCGGCACAGTAGTGGACGCGCAATCCCCAGCAGCTGTCGCGGGCGGAAATGTCGAGACCTCGCAACGTATCGTCGACACAATCCTGCGCGCTTTGGCGCAAGTGGCGCCCGATCGCATTCCGGCAGCCAGCGCCGGGACAATGTCCAACCTCACCATCGGCGGCATCGATCGTCGAAACAATCTGCCCTTCACCTATTACGAAACGATCGCGGGTGGCATGGGAGCTGGTCCATCTCGCAATGGAACGTCCGGCGTGCAGACGCACATGACGAACTCGCTGAACACCCCGATCGAAGCGCTGGAATTTGAGTTCCCGCTGCGCGTGAGGCAATACAGCTATCGCCGCGAATCCGGAGGTGACGGAAGATTCCGCGGAGGCGACGGCCTAATCCGCGAATTCGAGCTCCTTGCGGATTCGCAGCTAACGCTGCTTTCCGACAGACAGAAGTTCGCGCCATACGGTCTGAGCGGGGGAAGCTCAGGCGCCCTGTCCCAGGCTAGTGCGATTCTTCCCGGTGCCTCGGAGCGAACCCCAGTCTCAGCAAAGTCAAGCCAGCATCTTGCTCAAGGCACGATCGTGCGCATTGAAACTCCAGGTGGCGGTGGATGGGGCGCGCCGAACCACTAAGCGAGCTCGTAGCCCTCACGTCGTGGGCGGCTCAGCATCGCATTCGCTCCATCGTCATTCACAAAGCGCTCCGTCTCGGGGTTCCAGTGCAGCCGCCGCTTCGTCTTCATCGCGATCCAATGCACCAGGCACGTCGAGCACGCCCGATGTCCAATCTCCGGCGGCGCGGTCGGCGCCTTCCGGCTGCGAATGCAGTCCAGCCAGTTCCCATGCTGGTCATCGCTCGTATACAGATGAATCTCGTTCGGCCCGATCACGCTCGTCAGAATCTTCGGATCGCTCGCCTGCAGCACGTCAACCTTTGGCACCGGATCGCCCGGCTTGGCAGTCGGCGAGTTCATTCCATCGCGTTGCACGAAGATCCATCCCTTCGTGCCGTACCACTTGATGCCGTTCTGAAACTCGCCCGAGATCGTCATCTCCATGCCATTCGCGTACCGGCCGTAGGTCTTAAACGGCCCATGGACATTCCACAATCCATGCGTCGGAAACTCAGCCGAGCCCCACACCTCAATAGGTCCAGTCAGCTCCGTGTTCATGCCCCAATGCGCGGTGTCGATGTGGTGCGCTCCCCATCCCGTGATCATGCCCGCGCCAAACTGTTCCATGCGCAGCCAGCCCGGCCGATCAAATCCCTGCTGCGGCATCACGCGATCGACCGTGTAATAAACGTTGGGAGTTGACCCAAGCCAGTGGTCGTACTGAAAGCCCTTCGGCACCGGCATTGGCGCAGGATTCCCACCCGCAGGATCGCCAGGCAAGCCAACCTCCACTCGCTGCACTTCACCGATGCGCCCGTTCCTCACCAGCTCGCACGCGCGATGAAATTGCTTCCAGCTGCGCTGCTGCGATCCAATCTGCAGAATCCGCCCAGTCGCTGTAACATCGTTCACCATCGTGCGCCCTTCGCTGATGGTCAGCGAGGACGGCTTCTGCAGATAAACATCTTTGCCGGCGCGTGCTGCCGCCACCGCAAGCTGCGCATGCTGATGGTCCGGCGTCGAGATCAGCACCGCATCAATCTGCTTGTTCGCCAGCAGCTCACGATAGTCGCTGTATCCAACCGTGCTGCTGTACGCCTTCCCCAGCTTCTTCGTGTACGCGTCGTTTACAAACTGCTTGCCAAGCTCAACACGATTCGCATCCAGATCACACACCGCAATGATGCAATTATTCCTCGGTCCCGCAACGCCTGTGTACTGCAACACACCCGGCATATCGTGCCCGCGCGAGATGCGGCCCACGCCAATCGCTCCAATGTTAATGTGATTCGACGGCGCATCCTGGCCAAGTACCCGCGCCGGCACGATCGTCGGGAAACCCGCCGCCGCCGCAGCCATCATGGAGCCCTTCACAAACGATCGACGATTTACCTTTTTCATCAGCTTGCACCGGGCCTCAGGCTTCGAGCTTCACAAACTTCGCATTCTTCTGCGCCTTGATCGACAGCTCCGCCGCGAGTAGACACTCCGTCTGGTCCTGCGCTGTGTGCGTGCGATTCACGACATCCGACACAAACTGCGGACCGAAGGGCAGCGTCACGTTATTGCAGTCGATGTAGCGTGCCTGCTTGGCGTCGACGATGAACAGATTATTGCCCTGTTTGCTGACCGCAACGTTCGTGTACTTACGTACCTCGATGTAACCCTCAGTGCCAAGGATGAACAACCGTCCGTCGCCCCATGTGCCGAGACCCTTCGGCGTGAACCAATCGAGACGCACGTATCCGAAGCCGCGGTTGCCGCGCAGCATCATGTCGCCGAAGTCCTGAAAGTGCGGGTGATCCTGATGCGCTACATTGGCAATCTGCGCGGCAACAACCTCCGCCTCCGTGGAGCGCGTGTAATACAGGAACTGATCGATCTGGTGCGATCCGATATCGCAGAGAATACCGCCATATTGCGCATCATTCCAGAACCAGTCCGGCCGGCCCTCCCCGCCGCCGCTATCGCCCGCGCCCTGATGAATCTGGTGCGGCGCAATGTTGATCGTCTGAATCACGCGGCCGATCGCGCCCGCCTGCACGAGGTCTCCAGCCTTGACCGCGCCTTTCACCTCGAGCCGCTCGCTATACATGATGCCGTAAATGCGCTTGGTCTCTGCGATCGTCCGGCGCACCTCGGCGAGTTGCTCCAGCGTGGTGATGCCGGGCTTGTCGGAGAGAAAGTCTTTGCCCGCGCGCATCACGCGAACGCCCAGCGGCGCGCGTTCACTGGCGATCTTCGAACTCAAGACAAGTTGAATCGATGGATCGTGAAGAACTTCGTCTTCAGTTTCCGCCCACTTCACATCAGGGAAGCGCTTCTTGAATGCGGCCGCTTTATCGGGCTCTGTTCCCTGCGCCATCACCAGCTCGCCGCCGCCGCGCTGAATCGCGCCCACCATGCCATAGATGTGGTCATGGCTCATGCCCGCGACGGCAAAACGGATCTTGTCCTTTGGTGTCGCGAGCTGCTGATCCGGCTTCGCGATCTCATGCGCGATGGGGCCGCTATAGCCGCCGGCAAGCATCTCCTGCGGAAGCGCGCAGCCGAGTCCAGCCGCGCTGACACCGGTCAAAAAGGTTCTGCGATCAAAGTCTTTGTGCATCCTTCAGTTTCCTATGAGAAGAGATATTTTGCGCGGCAAACAAACGCCGTTCGCCCTGTAGACAGTCACACTACGCCGCGATTGGAACGATGCGCAAGCTCTATTCTGCGGAGGCTAATAGAAAAGGCAACCTGCTAACTCAGCAGATATTTGAGGAGAGCCATTCGCACGTAGAGCCCGTTTCGAGCCTGACGAAAGTATGCTGCGCGCGCGTCCTGATCCACCTCAGGCGAGATCTCCGTTGTGCGCGGGAGAGCGTGCAGGATGATCGATCGCGCTTTCAGGGAATCGGCGACGTGCAGATCAATGCGGTAGGAATCCTTGACAGCATCGTACTCAGCTTCTGACGCGAAGCGCTCGCGCTGCACTCGCGTGACATACACCACGTCGGCGGGCTGAACCCGCGCGAGGCGTGTGGTCTCCGCAAAGCGTGTGTCGGCCTCCTGCAGCATCCGAACGTACTTGCCCGGCAAGCGGAGTTGCGGCGGCGAGATAAGCGTCAGCGAGACACCCGGAGCATGCCGGAGAAACGGCAGCAGCGAGTGAATCGTGCGGCCGTTCTTCAAGTCACCGACGAGCGCAATGTTCAGGCCCTCGAGCCGGCCCAGCTCCTTGCGAATCGTGTAGACGTCAATCAGCGCCTGCGTAGGATGCTCGCCCGCGCCGTCGCCGGCATTGATGATTGGGACCGGCGAAGCCTCAGCTGCCGCCTCTGCCGCGCCGACCTGCGGATGTCGCAGCACGATGGCGTCCGCATATCCGCTCACTACGCGCACGGTGTCAGCGATCGTTTCGCCCTTAGAAGCTGAGGAGTTATCCAGTGCATTCTCGGCTGTGAGAACGCCACCGCCCAGCTTCTGCATCGCGGCTTCGAAGGAGAAGCGCGTGCGCGTGCTCGGCTCATAAAACATGGTTGCGAGGATGCGGCCGCGCAGCGGAAGTTCTAACTTGCGGGCCTTGTCGTCGCGCTCAAGTGCGCTGGCGGAGTTGAATAATTCGTCGAGCAGCACCGGATCAACCAGTTGCTCGGCACGAACGACGTGTCGCAGTCTGCTCATCGCGCAGTTCCATCCTGCGAGTACACGCGCCCGCGCACGATCGTGTGGCGAACGCTTCCCGGGAACGTGACGCCGTCAAAGGGCGACCATCCGCACTTCGTCTTCAACGAATCGCGCGTCACTGAATATGGTGTTTTCAAATCCAGCACGGTCAAAGAGCCCACATATCCTGCCTCAACACGACCGAATCCCTTGCCGTAATTACGTGGGAGATACGCCTGCACGAAGCGGCCCGGGTTAGCCCCGCACACTCGCGCAATTTGCTGCGGCGTAAATCCGTGCTCCTTCATCAGCCATGTCGTGAACGCGCCGTACGTATCGAGATGCGGAACGCCACTTGTGCCTTTACGCTTCTCTTCGAGCGAATGCGGCGCGTGATCGGTGGCAAGATAGTCGATCGCGCCCGTGCGCAGAGCCTCGATCATCGCCAGGCGGTCTTCGCGTCCCCGCAGCGGCGGATTCATCTGCAGCCAAAGGCGATTCTGCTCGTTGAGCATCGTGTCGTCGAAGAACAGGTGATGCGGGGTGACCTCACACGTCACGCGCACGCCGCGCGCTTTCGTCGCAATCACATCCTTCAGGCCCTCGCCTGTCGAGAAGTGGCAGAGCTTTCCCTCGAGGTCATATCGCTCAATCAACTGCAGCGCAAACTGTGTCGCTGAGATCTCGGCCTTTGCGGGCCGGCGCTGTTCGTGTGTCGCTGCGCCGCGGCTCGCATTCAGGATCAGCGGGTCCTCACAGTGGAAGCTGACATTGCATCCGCGATAGCGTGCAATTGTCTCCTCTAACTGTTCTGGGGAAGAGAAGAAGAGTTCGCCAACCGAGGGGCCCATGAATGCCTTATACGGCACGGCACGCGCCAGCGGTCGAGTGCCTGGACCAATGCCACCGTACAGCGTGATATGAACTGCGGCTCCTTCTGTCAGCTTCTCTTTCGCTGCATAGCTGGCGTCATCGATTGGAGCGACGGGATTATTGGGCATGTCGCCGAAGTGCGTCACGCCACCGTGAATCGCTGCAGCGGATGCAGTCGCAAAATCTTCCTTGTACAGCTCGCGCCCGCTCACGTCTTCGCGTGCGTGCACATGCAGGTCGCCAAAACCCGAGAAGATGATGCAGCCATCCGTCTTCAGATCACTGCGCCCTTCGATTGCACCCACCTTGGTGATGACGCCGCTCCCTGGGTCGATCTCGATTGCGCCTTCGAACTCTCGATCCTCGTTCGCAATGCGGCCTTCAACGCGCAGCATGCACGACCTCCCTGGTCCGCTTTACAGCGTCGCGAATCTCATCACGATGTGCGCGAGCGGCGGCCGCGGGATTCTCGCTGAACAGAATCGATCGCGAAGCACTGATCAACAACCCTGCACCGTGTGCGGCGAGCCCAGCTTCGACCACGGCCTGCACGTCGCCACCCTGTGCTCCAATTCCCGGAACAAGAAACGTCGTGCTCGGCGCGGCTTCTCGAATCGCTCGCATCTCCTCCGGGTACGTCGCGCCGACCACAAGCGCGCAGTTGCCATCGACATCCCATGCAGAGCTGATGCGCTGCGCGACTGCAAGCCACAGCGGCCTTCCGTTCACATCCAAGTCCTGAAATTCACCCGCCCCTGGATTCGACGTATGGCACAGTACGATGCACATCTTGTCGCGCCGGCTCAGAAACGGCTCCAGCGCTTCGCGCCCGAGATACGGATGCAGCGTTATCGCATCGAAACCCATGCGGTCGAAGATCGCCTCTGCATAACCTTTGTTCGTATTGCCGATGTCCGCGCGCTTTGCATCGCAGATCGTGACCAGGTCCGGGTGCTTCGCGCGCGCATGCTCAATCGTGCGCTCCATCTCGGCAATTCCATGTGCACCGCGTGCCTCGTAGAACGCAGTGTTCAACTTGATCGCCGCCGCAAATTCGGCCGTCTGATCCACGATCCACTCGGCGAATCTCTCCTGCGTCGATGGCTGTTCACGAAATCTCTGCGGCAGTTTCTCAAAATCAGGATCAAGTCCAACGCACAGCAGCGAGTCCACGCGCTGAATTCGTCGCGCCAGCTTCTCGGCGATCGCGTTCAATCCGTCTCTCCAGGTTTTCTGCGGGTTGCGGCCCATCCGTGCGGATCGTGCAACCACGCGGCTACACTCTGCGCCTCTTCGTCGGTCACCAACTCACGCTTCCGTGCCAGCTCCAGGATTTCCCCAAAGCTCGTGAGCGTGTGCAGTTGCACGCCTGCTCTCTCGAACTGTTCAACCGCATCCATAAATCGATAGCTCACAATGGCAACGCAGTCCGTGACGATCGCTCCCTCATCCCGCAGCGCCTCTACGCCGGCGAGGCTGCTGCTGCCTGTCGTGACGAGGTCCTCAATCAGTAACACGTGTTTCCCGTAAACATCGCCCCCTTCGACGCGCCGCTTCGTCCCGTGCTCTTTCGCTGCCTTCCGGATGAACACTGACGGCGTCGCGGTCACAAAACCAAGTACGGCGCTATGCGGAATTCCGGCGGACTCGATGCCGCCGATCACATCGAAGTTCAACCCAGCCGCCGCCATCAGCTCAACGAAACCCTCGATCACTTCGCGCCACTCGCGCGGATGAAACGGAAACCTGCGGTTGTCGCAGTACACGGGCGACAGGATGCCTGATTTGAACGTGATGGGGTCATCCGGCTGGAACCTGACTCCGCCGATGTCCAACAAGGCTGAAGCGATCGTCTCGCTCAATTCAGCGCCTCCTTGATCTCCTGCGCGAGCCGCGGATTCCACATCGCAGCGGTCGCCATCATCGCCGCGTCCGCTCCGGCTTCCCGGTAGGCCCTGTAGTCGTTCACATCACTCAGCCCGCCAACGCCAATGATCGAAAACTTCAGACCAAGCTCTTCGCGCAGCGTTGCAAGACGGCGGCTCATCTCGAGCCCGGCCCACCGAATCGAGCGCCCACAGACACCACTCGAGAGCCTGCCTTCGCCAGGCAGCGCCTGCTGCCCATTCTCATCGAGCACCTTTGCCGGAAGCGTGTTGATCGCAACGATGCCATCGACCAGCGGGCCGATCTCGCGGACAAACGTACGCAGCCTCTCCTCATCGCGGAAGTAAGCGGCCTTCACCATCAGGCCGAGCGAGCCAATCTGATCGCGAATCCGTTCGACAACGCGTCGGGCGCGATCGGTGTCGAAGCAGAGCAGATTCGCTGTTCCCTCATTCGGGCAGCTCAGGTTGGCCTCAATAATCTTCACACCGGTTTCCTTCAACAGGCGCGCCGCCAGCGCGAAGTCTTCGATGTACGCCTCGACGTCGCCGTGGCCCGAGCTCGTGCCCTGAAAGCTCGCGATAACCACCTGCCCTCGCCGCGCATGACCCACTGCATCGGCGATGTCCGGCTGCCAGAACTCTGGATCGAACGAGGGCACGCCAAAGGAGTTGGTGATCGAAAGCGGATCGCTGTAGTTCTCATCCCCGACTAGCGGCGCGGTGTCCAGCGGAAGATCGCCTCCGGGATGCACTGCGAGAACGTTCGGCCAGGCATGCGCCGGATACCGCCGCGTCCGCACCGTCTTGTATACGGGAAGATCGAAACCCTTATCCAGCGCGGCCTTCACGTAGCGACCGTTGAGCAGTGGGCCCGCTGCTATTCCCAGCGGCAGATTCACTTCATGGCCAAGGAACCGATACCGCGCTTCGCCGCGGTCCTGATAGACGCAAGGTTCGGCAAAGGAAGAAAAGGGGCCTTGCTCGAAGTTCTCCAGGTAACTCCTGGCCGGGTCGTAAAACGGCTCGGTGAGCATGCGCAAATCCCTTTCTCTTGAGGGTAACAGATTTGCGGGGCATTGCAGTTGAGCTTTGGCCGACAACGAAACGCATCAACTCACGGCTGCGGAAGCCCGAATGACCTCGGCCTCGCTGCTGCCGTCGAGGGTGTAGCGGATGCCTTCCCGGCCCGGAAGCACTACGGCATGGCCGGCCGGAAGCTGCACACGGCTGCCATCGCTCGTCCGCACCGAGGCGCCGTCGCGCAGCGCTACGAGAATTTGCATCTTGCCGCTAAGTCGCAGATCGTTGCTGCTGCCGGCAGCCGTCTGAAAGCGGTCCACGATGAAATATGGCGAGCGGATGAGCCGGGTGAATCCGTCCTCGTCAACCGGCGCAACCAGGCCCGAGTTGGTGCGCGGCTTGGTGACAGCGAGCCCATCCTTCAGGTGCAATTCGCGCGGGCGTCCGTAGTCGTACAGACGATACGTCGTGTCGCTATATTGCTGGGTTTCCAGCACAACCATCCCGGGCCCGATCGCGTGAATGGTTCCGGCTTCCACGTAGACCATGTCGCCGGCTTTCACGGGAACATACTGCAGCTTGCTTTCGAGCGTGCCTTCATGAATGGCGCGCTCCATCTGCTCTGGCGTGAGATCCTCCCGAAAGCCAAGCGCGAGCCTCGCATCCGGTTCAGCGGAGAGCACGTACCAGCACTCGTTTTTGCCGCGCGGCTGGCCAATGGCCTGCGCCTCCATATCGTTCGGATGCACCTGGACCGAGAGCCACTCTCGCGGAAAGAGAAACTTCATGAGCAGCGGAAATTCGCCGGGCCGATCTGCGCTGAACTCCTGCGGCCATTTCCGCGTGATCTCGGCAAGCGTGACGTTGCCCTCGCCTTCGACAGCGCAGTCGACGGAAGTCAGCCACGCCTCGCCCACCGGATGTCCCGGCTTTGGCTGGTCGAGAAAGTCAGGCAATTCCGTGCATCCCCAGATGCGCTCGGATAGCCACGGCCGCAAAACGACGAACCCTGGAAGATCTTTGCTCTGCCGTCCCTCAACTCCTGCTGCACTGGTGTTGCTCGGTGCCATCATGCTCTCCGATGTCAGTTATATGACAGCGGCGGCGATCGCGTCCCGGAGCGTGCGAATCGATCAGCGCGTCGAACCCGTCGCCCTCATGGCGCGCGAGGGCCCGGAAAAGCCTGGCGGATTTATCTGACCAGCCGCGACAGCCCGCCATTTCCGCACGAAATCGCCTAACCAGTTACTCTTAATCCTGCGAGCGTGCCGCGCCGCATTCGTCGACCACCATTAAGGAGTTCCTCTTGGCCGTCCCACTGAAAAACGTCAGCGCGCCCGGCTACGCCGAAGACACGCCCACCACTACCGACACGCGCGCCATGATGGTCGCCGCCGTCATCTTCTTCTCCTTCGGCTTTCTCACCTGCCTCAATGACATCATCAGCCCACATCTGAGGTCGATCTTCTTTCTCGATTACTCGCAGATGCAGAGCGTCCCGTTCTACTTCTTCGGCTCGTACTTCGTCTTCAGCTATCCGTCTGGCAAACTCGTCGAGAAGCTTGGCTACAAGAAAGCCACCGTCGTCGGCCTGCTCGTCATGGCTCTCGGCGCGCTCGGATTCCTTCCTGCGGCTCAGATGGCTTCCTTCCACATGTTTCTCATGGCGGTGGTCGTCGTCGCGGCCGGCATGACGGCCGTACAGGTCGCCATGAATCCTTACGTCACGGTCATCGGACCGCCACAAACTGCGGCCAGCCGCCTCAATCTCGTTCAGGCGTTCAACTCTGTCGGAACTTTCATCGCTCCGGCCATCGGCACGTGGCTCATCCTGCGCAACGCCAAGCCTCCCCTCACTACGGAGCAGGCCCACGTCCTCACGGCCCTGCAGCAGCAACTCTACCGCGTCGAACAGGCTTCAACTGTACGAATCCCATACCTCATCTTTGCGCTCGGACTCTGCCTGCTCGCACTCGCGCTTGCGCTGATTAAGCTCCGCACCGCGACCGGCGTTTCACAGCACACGCAGGACTTCCGCCCGGGTGCCTTCGCCGAAGCCCTGTCCCCCAAACCAGACTCCATCTGGCGTCACCCCTGGCTCATCTTCGCCGCGATCGGCATCTTCGTCTACGTCGGCGCCGAAGTCTCGATCGGCAACCTGCTCGTCAGCTACATGGGTCTGCCCAACATCGCCGCTCTTCCAGCCGCCACCGCCGGCTATTTCCTCATGGTCTATTGGGGAGGTGCCATGGTCGGCCGATTCATCGGCTCGGCGGTCCTTCAGAAGGTCCGCACCGGCTGGCTGCTCGGTCTCGCGGCCATCGGTGCATTCGCGCTCGTCGTCGTCACACTGCTCACCTCCGGACACGTTGCCATGGGAGCCATCCTGGCGGTCGGGTTCTGCAACTCCATCATGTTCCCGTCCATCTTCACCCTCGGCATTCAGGACCTGGGGCCGCTCACCAGCAAGGGCTCGAGTCTCCTCATCGCATCCATCCTGGGCGGCGCAATCATCCCCAAACTCCAAGGCATCCTGGCCAATCACATCGGCCTGCATGCGAGCTTCATCCTGCCAGCCCTTTGCTACATTTACGTGGCGATCTTCGGAATCTTTGCTGTCCGCCGCCCCGCCGCACGTGACAGCCTCATTCCTGTCGAACCCGTCTAGATCTCGCCTGCCTCACCTTCACGGTGTCACCGGCAGCGAAATCGACACAAATCCCTGCGTCCCCGTCACTGCCGCAATGTTCACCACCTGCGGCAGCCCGGGCAATTCCATCGGCGTGATGCTTACATTGCCGTTGTTGTCCGAAACCGTGGAACTCTTTCCTGATGCAAGCACCGGGCTAGCCGCGCACCGTCCCTGCGATAGGCATGCCCCCTCCCATGCATCCACCGTCTGGTAAACCGACACCGTCGCACCCTGAAGCGCGTGTCCCACAGTGTCCGTCACTCCCAGGCTCACAGGTCCGAGCGCCGTTCCCGCGCTCACGCTCTGTGCCGCGCCTGTGCTCACCGTAATTCTCCACCGGGACGCATCGACTGCAGTCACCGTCCAGCTCGTGCACACCGTTCCCCACAAACATCCGGTCACGGTCCCCGCGCCGGCGGGAATTTGGGTCGCGGTCACCGTCGGCGCCGCCAATCCGCTGCCGTTCGTGAGCCCGCCTCCACTCACCGAAAGCCCCGAACTCGCCGTCCACACCACCGGCACTCCGACCGCGGCCAGCCCATCCTGCGTCGCTGCCAGTGAGATTGTCCAGTTCGTCGACGCTCCCGCTGCCACATAAATCGGTGCAGTTGCAATCGAGACTGCCCGCACCGGGTCTTCATCGATCACCGTCACCTGCACACCGGCGCCCCCATTCACGTCTGTCGCGTTCAACACCACCGGCCCCGCTCCGCGGCCTGTCACCGTTGTCTGAACCAGTCCAGTCGCATCGGTAACCAGCGTGCATGTCGCTGCGCCTCCGCACGCACCCAGCGTGGCAGAGCCCGAAACAACCGACACCTGCACCGGCTCACCGATGATGGGTGTGACTCCATCCGGCTCCAGCAGCCGCACCGCAAAGGCTTTCGCTGCTGTAACAGATGTCTCTAGAGACGCCGGAGACGAAACGAGCACAGCGATCCCCGGCTGCACATTGGAGTAGCTGAAACCACTGCCGACGTCCGTCGTTCCTCCTGTCGCAACGTCCATCACCATCACATCCACGGGCGTTCCGAACGAAGCACCCGCTGTCGCCATGCTCGGCACTCTCGCGACAATCTGATTCGCGCTCGAGATCACAACCGTCGCCGGCACGCCATTCACGACAACCTGGTTGCCCTGGCGGAAGCCCTCACCGGCAATCACGATCTGTCCGCCTCCCGTGCTTACGTGTGCGGGGCTCACGCTGTGCGCATACAGTACCCGCGCTCTATAGGCGAAATCAGGCCGTCCCGCTCCGTACTGGTCTGCAACCACGAACGTGTAGTTCTTCGCAGTCGTGCTCGCGAGCATCTGCAACTGCGTCACTCCGGGTTGCAATGCGTTCATCGAAAATGGCTGGCTCGCCACGGTTGGCAATCCGCCATCGCCCGTGTTCCAGACTCCGAGCACCGGCTGCGCTTTGTTCATCGTGGGCGCTCCCGTCTCATCCAGCGCCGTCACCTCGATGGTCCACGTGCTCCCCGGATTGATGTGCACGCTCCACCAGGAACTGTGGCCCACCGGACAAAGCTGTCCGCCCCACCATCCGCTCGCATCCGACTGTGCCGGCGCACTCTGCGTCCCATCGCCGCTCCCCGGGCAGTCAGAAGGCGCATCCCACGCCGCCACCTTATAGAAATTCCCTGTTCCCGCCGTCGCCGACCAATCGATCATCGTCTGCGGCGAACCCGACGGCGCAATCGGTGGCCGCTGGTAAGGCGCAATCGCGTAATCACCCGTGTAGAGCGGGTCGATCGCCTCCGAAACCATATACAGGTTGGCTACGTACGCGTCCGGCGTACGTGGAATGGATGTGCGCCCCTCGCCGTCGGGCCATGTAGCCCCGACATCATTGCTGAAGCTCTCCGGTCCTGTGACCGGATTGCCCGTGTTCTGCGCAAACAACTGCCCCGTCACGCCGGAAGTTAACTGCACTGTCTGCGCGCCCTGCGGCTGATACGTCACTGTTACGTTCAGCAGCTCCATGCCCTGTCCCGTCGGGAATTCTGTCTGACCCGTGAGGTTCACGGCCTGAACCGAACTCAACTGCTTCGTGCTGCCGTTGTAGTTCCCCATCAGGTTCGAGTTAGTCACCGGATACAGCAGCGCCAAAGCACTCAGATCATCCGCCCGCAACTGAAAGGGATTCGTAATGCACTGATAGCTGTACGCCCCGCACAGCACGTCCATCGGATGCATAATCGGCCAATAGCTGATCTGGAGCGCACTCGGCGGTGTCGCCCCGGTAAACACGTTATCGTTCACCTGCGACCACGCCAGCCCCAGAACTCTTCCGAACGCACGCTCCAGCTGATACTGCATCTGGGTCAACTGCTGCGCTGTCGCCCCCACACAACGCCCGTTCAGAATCAGCATCGCATGGTGGATCTTCGCTTCCAGCCCGATCGAATCTACGCTCTCCACCACGCCCGTCTGCCGGCACCCGCTCGGATCGCTCGCCCCTTCGCCCAGCAGGGTATCGATCACGCTCCCGTCCGTGTCATAAATCACGGCGATTGGAATGTTCTCGTAGTTGGTCGCCGACACATCTGCCGGAAAGACCATTTCGCTTCCATCGAAGTACACATTTGCAGAGCTCACGTGCTCGGCCAGCTCGCCGCCCTGCTGCAGCACGATGGCAGACGTCGGGACATTCCACGCAGCCGCGGCAGCCGCGACCATCGCATCCGCCTGTGCATGCGATACCGTCGCATTCAGGTCTCCCGGATCCGTGTAGTAGGCTGGCGAACTCGTATAGAAGGCGACCGGCTGGACAGGATTCACCCACCAATTGCTGCCCGAAACGAACCGCGGTCCCCCGGCATGCGCTGCCACCGGCACGCACCCCCACCCAACAAACAGCAATGCTCGCCGCATCCATCCCTTACTGCGCATCCGGCACCTGCTCCACGATCGGCGTTGCCGGCAGCCTCATCACCTCGCGCCAGGTCGAAAGAATGGGCGTGGTCCCCGGCGGAAGCGGCCGCCGCACCGGCCGCTTGATCACAGCGCCTCTGCTCTGAACCACCGGCAGCGCATCCTTCAGCGCAATCGCGCCGTCGCTCACATCCGCCAGCGGTTCGCCGATCGGGCGCTCGACGCGCGTGCTCAGCCGCCGCACATCCAGCAACAGCGTGCCCTTCCCGTCCGCCATCACCGGCACCATGCCTTCGCTGCCGTCAACCACCGAGCTCAACCCCGCGCTGCTCGTCCCATGCAGAAACACCAGCGCGTGCTCGCCAATCCGGTAGCGCACCTGTCCCATCGGCCACATGCCGGCCCATTCCCGCAGCGTGTAGCTCCCGCCGGTCTGTCCCACCACCGGCGTATCCACTCGAAACTGAATCTCAACCACTCCGGCGTCGCGCCGGATGCCCACCACCTGTCCCACAAAGACCGTAGCCGCGCGCTTGCTCAGGTTCTCGAGCGCCGCCGTCACGCTCGCATCCGGGCCGGCTACAGCCTGCTGTGCACCCGCGGCAATCGCGGGCCACAGCAACCAGATCAACCAACGAGACATCGGTCACTGTCCTCCTATACGACACTCTTCGTCGTTTCAGAGGGATTTCAGTTCTCGTGTCCATCCGCGCCACGCCATCGCGCACACGCTCACCCAATCGGGTCAGCCACGCCACCACATGGGTCAGACCTCCGGTTTTAAAAATCCGAGCTAGATCTCGGGATAAAAATCGAAGAATGCGTCGATGCTGTTGCGCAGCTGCGACTCAATTGACTCCCGGCTTCCCTCGAGCACGTGCATTGTCACGCGCGCCTCGTTGCCGTTCTTCAACTTCACCGGAGCCGCATCCACCGCCGCAACCTCGTCTGCCGGCAGCAGCCTCATCCCATACACCAACACCAGATCCGCCATCCTCAACCTCCTTCTTGCCTCTACCCTCTATCCTCTACCTTCTGATCTCCCTGCACCCAATCCCCACCCTCTACAATCAAATCAACATGTCAGAGACGACCGTTCGTGACACCGTGATCCTGGGTTCCGGCTGCGCAGGACTTACCGCCGCCATTTACGCCGCACGCGCCAACCTCAAGCCTCTTGTCCTCGAAGGCCACGAGCCCGGCGGCCAGCTCTCTATCACCACGCTCGTCGAAAACTTTCCCGGCTGGCCCGAAGGCATCCAGGGCCCCGAACTCATCGACAACATGAAGAAGCAGGCCACCCGCTTCGGAGCCGAGATCACGCACGGCCACCTCTCCGCCGCAGACATCTGCAAGACGCCCTTTGAGCTCTCCGTAAACGGCGAGCTCGTCCGCACCCGGTCGCTCATCATCGCCTCCGGTGCATCGGCGCGCTGGCTCGGCCTTCCCTCCGAGCAGGCCCTTATCGGCCACGGCGTCAGTTCCTGCGCTACCTGCGACGGCTTCTTCGCCCGCGGCAAAGAGATTGCCGTCATCGGCGGCGGCGACTCCGCCATGGAAGAAGCCCTCTTCCTCACCCGCTTCGCCACCAAGGTCACGATCATCAACCGCAGCGAAAACTTCCGCGCCTCCCGCATCATGCTCGAGCGCGCCATCGCCCACCCGCAGATCGAGTTCCTCCACAACACCCTCGTCGACGAGGTTCTCGGCGTGGACGCGAAGGACGTCAGCGGTCTCAAGCTCCACAACAAAAAGACCGGCGAGCACTGGACACTCCCCATCGGCTTCATGTTTCTCGGCATCGGCCACGAGCCCAACGCCAGCATGTTCAAAGGCCAGATGGATCTGGACAACGACGGCTACATCAAGACGGAGCACAACGTCTTCGTCACCCGCCAGGGCATTCAGCTCCACGGCGTCTACGCCTGCGGAGACGTCCAGGACCGCCGCTACCGCCAGGCCATCACCGCCGCCGGCACCGGCTGCATGGCCGCCCTCGAAGTCGAAAAGTACCTCGAAGAACTCGGCCGCTAAGCCTTTTTCAGTACAAGCGACGCGCGGGGGTGCCCCATTCATGACGACGGCTTGATCGTCGTCATGAGTGGGCTCACGGAGTCGATCTCACCAGCTCACCTCATACAACGACACCGACTCGCCCGGCAGCGTCTCCTCCAACTTCACCGCGCCGTCCTTCACCGCAACCGCCCTCACACCGCCCATCTCCTGCAGCTTCCCCGCACTTTCCAGCTTCGTCCTCTGGTCCGCATCCGGATGTGCCGGCGAACCCATCGTCTTCCACATCATGTACGCATTGCTGTGCGTCGCATCGATCCGCCACTCTCGCACCTGCACTTGCTTTACCCCCGCAGGCACTCCGCTTACAACAACAGTCGTACCAACCTCAGGATCCTGCGCCACCGTGTCCTGATAGTTCCACACCATCACCATCGCCTTGCGCCCATTCACCGTCGCCAGCGCATCCACATCCGGCGCTCCGCGCACACCCGTCTCGCGAATCACATCCAGCGGCACCGCATCCGTCGACTCCACCTTAACTCTCTCGCCGCCCATCTTCGCCGCCATGCGAAAGAAGTTCAGCACCGGCTTGTCGATCCCATTCGTCGCCAGCGATCGAAATCCCTCAAAGGTATCCCGTCCCTCAAACTCAAACGCCCACGACAACATCGCAATCAAATTGATTCCATGCTCATCCGCAAGCTGAAACATCCGCGCATACGCCGCAGCCGTATACGCCGGATACAGCGTTCCATTGCGATACGCATTCGCCGGATTCATCTTCGCCGAGCACGCCGCGCATCCCTCCGGATCCGCCTCACTCAAAATCACAGGTAAATTTCGAAACTCCGGGAAGCCCTCAATCACCTCAAAGCCCGCGTTCACATCTCGCAGCTCGTGATTGATCCCCATTGTCACTTCGCCATTCGAAATCCTCGGCTGGCCCTTCGCATGAAACGAGATGAAATCCAGCGGCTGCTTCGTATCGCGCACGTGCTCTAAGAATCCGCGCAGCATCGCATACGACTTGCCCTTACCACCTGGCCCCGTCGTCGCCGGCCCGCCCACTCTTGCTCCCCGCAGTGCCGCCTTCACGCCCGCAGCGGAGGCGTCATACAACCGGTAATACTCCTCCGGCGTTCCATGCCAGTACGAAATATCCGGCTCGTTCCACACCTCGAAGTACCACGTCAGCACCTCACTCTTCCCATACCGCTGAACTAAATGCGCAACCACCGCCTGCACCAGCGCCTGCCACTTCGCATAATCCTTCGGCGGATTATTCGACGCGCCTCCCAGCACGTCGCCCGGAAAATGCATCTGGTACGGCTGGTCCGGTTTGCCCGGAAGCTTCGCCGCCAAATCCTTCGGCATAAACCCGAGCTCAACCATCGGCTTCACGCCCGCCGCCTTATACGCGTCGAATATCCCATCCAGAATCTTCCACTCATACACCGGCCTGCCCTGCGCATCCTCGCTGTACACGCCCGTCGAGCTCCACTTCAGCTTCGGCGTCCCGTCACCCGAGGTCAGCAGATGATGCGAGCGGATGTAAACCGGCACCGGACTCATCGCATGCAACTCGCCCAGCAGCTTCCGCCCATTCGCAGCAGTCGCGTAGTTCGCTTCGTCGAATCCAAACCACCGGTAGATCGGCTCATACTGTCCAACCTTCTTCTCTAAATCAACCCGGATCTCAGCCGGCCTCTTGGCATCCTGCGCCGACCCAACTCTAGCGCCTGCGCCCACCGCCAAACCCATCGCAATCAACCCACACAACCATCCACGCATGCGCATGTCCATTACAAAAACTCTAACCCTCGACCCCCTCGCCTTCACAATTCAAAATCCGCGACCCCCTCCCGCGCGTCATATTGATGAGGACTCCACGAATGCTCCTGCGGTCTGCCGTCACCTCCATCCTCGCCCTCACGCTCTCACTCTCCACTCTCGCCTGCAATGCACAGTCCGAGACGCAGCACGGTCCCATCCCGCCGCCGCAAACCGACGCTCCCCTCGCCACATCTCCCGGCCATGCCACCGCAGTCTTCGCCGGCGGCTGCTTCTGGGGAACACAAGCAGTCTTCGAGCGCGTCAAGGGCGTCCTCAAAACAACCGCCGGCTACTCCGGCGGCTCCGCCTCCACCGCGCACTATGACGACGTCACCACCGAAACCACCGGCCATGCCGAATCCGTCGAAGTCGTCTACGATCCCTCGCGCCTCACCTACGGCCAGCTCCTCCGCGTCTTCTTCACCATCCACGACCCCACAACCCTCAACCGCCAAGGCCCTGACGTCGGCACCTCCTACCGCTCCGCCATCTTCTTCTCCACGCCCGAGCAACAGCGCATCGCCACCGCCTACATCGCACAACTCGACGCCGCAAACGCCTGGCCGCACCGCATCGTCACCCAGGTCGTCCCACTCAAAGGCTTTTATCGCGCCGAGGACTACCACCAGGACTTCGCCCTCAAAAACCCAAATAACTCCTACATTCAGGTCTGCGACCGCCCCAAAATCACCACCCTCCAAACCGATTACCCCGACCTCTATGTCCCCTACCACGGCCACTGAGCCAACAAGTACCATGACTCTCAGTGACACTCTCCCGCCGCCGCCTGCTCATTCGCTCTTCAAAACTCGCCGGCTCCGCGCTGCTCGCTTCCAGCCTGCCGCGCGGCATCCGCGCACAAACTGGCGCACCCGCAGGCGCGCCCGACGCCTACGCGAAACCCGGGCCGCTGCCTCCCGGCCCGTTCCAGCCCACGTGGGAATCCCTCCGCGACAACTACCGCGTACCTGCGTGGTTCAACCAGGCGAAGTTCGGCATCTTCATCCATTGGGGTCTCTATTCCATTCCCGCGCGCATCAACGAGTGGTACGAGCGCCACATGTACACGACCGACTCCGCGTGGCACACCCAACACTACGGCCCTCCCGACAAGTTCGGCTACAAAGACTTCATCCCGCTCTTCAAAGCGCAGAACTACGACCCCCACCAATGGGCCGACCTCTTCGCCCGCGCTGGCGCCCGCTACGTCGTCCCCGTCGCCGAGCACCACGACGGCTTCGCGATGTGGAACTCCGACATCACTCCCTGGTGCGCCGGCAAAATGGGCCCGCACCGCGACCTCATCGGCGAGCTCGCCTCCGCTACCCGCGCCCGCGATCTCATCTTCGGCCTGTCCAGCCACCGCATGGAGCACGCCTACTTCGCCTATCCGGCTCCCGGCGTTCCGAACGATGAGTTCGATCCCCGCTACGCTGGCTTCTACGGCCCGCCCATCGATCAGCCCTTCAACAGTCCCAACGACTCGCCTGCCTTCCAGGAAGACTGGCTCGCCCGCGTGCAGGAGCTCGTCGACAAATACCACCCCGAGCTCATCTACTTCGACAACGGCGTGAATCCGCGCGCCTATGACGACGTCAAGCTCCGCGCCGCCGCCTATTACTACAATCGCGCCGCCGTGTGGCATAAGTCCGTCACGCTCGCCACCAAGGATGTCGCCTATCTCTTCGGCTCCGTGCAGGACTTCGAAAAGCAGCAGCGCGCGCCCAAATGGATCTACCCGGCCGCTGGCTGGCAGGTTGACGACGCCATCGGCAGCACCTGGGGCTACACCGAATCCCCCACACCCGAAACCATTCGCTCCGCCGAATCCGTCGTCCGCGAGCTCTTCGAAATCGCCTCCCTCGGCGGCAATCTTCTGCTCAATATCTCTCCGCGCGGCGACGGCTCCATCCCCGACAATCAGCAGCACACACTCCTCGCCACCGGCGACTGGCTCCGCATCAATGGCGAAGCCATCTACGGTTCGCGGCCCTGGATCCGCTTTGGCGAAGGTCCGCTCGTTCCTCCTGAAGCCCCCGGCGACTGGAAAGGCGGCTCGACAGATCAGCCCGGCCCTCCCATCAAGCGCGAACGCCTCCACGCACCATCAATCGCTGACTTCCGCTTCACCGTCGCCTCCGGCGCGCTCTATGCCTTCGGCTACAAGTGGCCCTCCGCACCCGCGACCATCACCTCACTCGCCGCGCCACACGCCCGCGTCGAGCGCGTCACCCTCCTCGGCCAGGACGCTCCGCTCACCTTCCGCCAAACCGCGGACGCTCTCCTCGTAACACTCCCTTCTTCCGCACCGATCCCCGATATGCCTTACGCCCTGCGGATTCAGGGATCAATGCCTCTCAGCGCCGGACCGTCCCTCCTTTCACCGACCTGTTTGACAGGAATGCTTTGATCGGCCTACCATCTGTCCCGGTTGAAACTATTCCTCCACAGAACCATCGTTAGAAAGGGCCTCCCCCATGGGTACTCAACGGCTTCGTTCAGGGAATCGTCTGGGACGCGCAACCGCAATCCTGACGCTTGGCTGCGCCGCGTTCACACTCTCCGCCATCCCAGCGCACGCAGCGCAGAACCCTCAAGCGAACTTCCACGCTGACGCACCGCACGGTCCCCACGCCGACCCCGTCACGATCGACACCACCGATCCCACCGACTGGAAAATCTCCAACGGCGTCTTCAACATCGACTTCAATCCCACCGCGGGCAACATCTTCAGCATGACCATGGCCTCCACCGGCGACCAGCTCGTCGACACAACGACGCTCAACAGCAATGGCCAGCCGAAGGGCTTCTACATGGACAACGCCGGCTTCGGCTCGTCCACGCCGGTGCCCGGCTATAGCAACGTGCCGTCCAACGGCTTTATGCCTGCCTATCTCGACTGGTGGGTGACATACCCGTCGAATTCGAAGAACGCCTATACCTACTCCGAACACTGGATCGTCACTGCCAACGACCCGGGCCTGCACGTCTACTTCGTCGCCAACCACGCCGCGAGCGACATCGCCGGCAGCATTGGTCAGGTGCAGTGGGTCTTCCGCGACTCACTCACCCAGTTCACCAATACCTACTCCGTGAATCCGTCGGTCAACAACCCCGGCGTCACCACCGTCCCGCTTCCGCCCTCCAGCGAAATGTTCTCCACCGACCCCGGCCGCAACGTGCAAGACGCCACCGTCGATCTCCACGGCCTGCCGGTGCCGCCTGGCTTCACGCGCGAGTTCTACACCAAGTACGACTACGCCGGCTATGAATACCTCCACCGCGCGCACGGTCTTTACGGTACGCAATACGGCATCTGGACCGTCCTTCCCAGCAAAGAATCCATGGTCGGCGGCCCCACCAAGCAGGACCTCTACTTCACCGGCAACCTGCTCATGATCGAGGCCTACTCCAATCACCTCGACAATCCCATCACCCTCAACACACCGTCCGGCACAGCCAGCTCGCGTCTCTTCGGCCCTTTCTACGTCCGCGTCAATCAGTTCCCACCAGCGCACGGTCCCTTCGGCAAACTGCTCGCGAACGATCCTTCGCTCCTCTACGCTGACGCCCTCATCGCCGGAAACAGCCACACCGAGTTCTACGATCACGAAACCCAGCTCCTCGACGCCGGCTACGTTCCCAGCTACGACCGCGGCTCCGTCCTCGTGCACGTGAAAGGTGTGACCGGCATCGGCTCGACTCCCACCAAAGCGGCCTGGGCCGTGCTCAGTGACCCCAGCAAAAACTTCCAGTTCTCCTCCGCCGGCGCGCAGTACTGGGCTGACATCTCCCGCGACGGTGTCGCCCTCTTCCCGCGCGTCATTCCCGGCACCTACCGCCTCTCCGTCTTCGTCCTCGGCCAGTTCGGCGAGCTCCGCCAGGACAACATCGTCGTCAACAAAGGCTCGTTCACCAGCGTGCCCGAGCTCACCTTCGCGCCTGAAAATTTCGGCACAACGGTCTTCAACATTGGAACGCCCGACCGCTCCTCGCACGAGTTCCTCCACGGCCACGACGCCAAGGGCTTCGACCTCAAGGATTACTGGGGCAGCTGGAACTACTGGGCCGACTTCGAAGCCAACCAGGGCTCCGTCGTCTACAACGCAACCGCCGGCCCCGCCGGTCCCGCAACCAACGACCTCAACCAATGGAACTACGACCACTGGGGCGTCTTCGACCCCGGCCTCTACGACCCCACCAACGATTCAAAAGACAACTACATCCACACCATCCCGTCCTACGTCGCCACGCTTCCCAACCACGCCGGCACCAACGGCGTCTCCACACGCACACCTGTCTGGACCGTCCACTTCGCCACTCCGCAGGACGCCGGCAACTACACTTACGCCGTACTCTCCGTTGCTCTCGCCTGCGACTTCGGCAGCTACGTCACGAACCTCAACGGCACCGCGCGCACGTGGGGCTATCGCACCGCCGTCGCCTCCGACTGCGCCGTGCGCAGCGGTCTCTCCGGCTATTACCAATGGGTGGCCTTCCAGTTCCCCATCGCCTCACTCAAACCCGCGGGCGAAGACAACGTCCTCACCCTCGGCGTCAGCCAGACCTACGGCGCCATGGACGACGCTCTCCGCCTCGAGCTCACCAACACCTCCGCCGCTCCCTCCGTCACAGGTTGGAACGACTACGAGTTCGTCGGCACTTCCAGCACCTCGCAAAACATCCCGGCCAACGACACCGTCCCCAATCCTTAGGTCCTCAACCATGGGCCCCTCACTCCACAGTGCGTAATCACTGCCTCCTCAAGAGCGGCGACTCACCTCGCCGCTCTTCTTTTTTCCTTCTCCCCATACCCCGTCATCCTGAGCGAAGCGTCACAGCGTGACGCGCAGCCGAAGGACCCCGACGCACTCCGCATCACCGATGCAATCACACCCTTTCCAACCACGACCACGCCTCGAACCAACTCCGCACTCGACCTCACCCAAATCCGATAGCATTCTCCACATGACCTCCAGCCCCATCGCTCCCGCGATCATCCTCGCCCTCGCTCTGCCCGTCCTCGCAATTCCCGGGCACGCCCAGCGCGGCCAGCGCAACTCCCAGGCCCCGGCGCAATCCTCGACATCCCCGCAGTCCACGCCAGCCGCCGCGCCCGCGCCCTCCGAAACCAGCGCCCCCGGATCTCCCGCTCCGCCTCCCGGCACACCCAAGCAGCCCGAGCACACCAACGCTCTCCCCAACCCGCTCCCATCCGATAAATCGGTAGCCCAGACCATCACCGTCAATGGCCACACACTCCACTACACCGCCACCGTTGGCACCATCCCGCTCGAAGGCAAAGACGGCAAGCCCACCGCCGAAGTCGTCTACACCGCCTACACTCTGGACAACGATAAAAATGGAAGCAGGACCGGATCCGAAGCCCGCCCCGTGCTATTCGCCTTCAACGGCGGTCCCGGCGCTGCCTCCGGCTTCCTCAACTTCGGCGCCGTCGGCCCCAAACACGTCTCGTTCGGCAACGCCGGCGAGTCCCCCTCAGACCCCGCCATCCTCACCGACAACCCAGGCACCTGGCTCGACTTCACCGACCTCGTCTTCATCGACCCCGTCGGCACCGGCTTCTCTAAATCCCTCGTGCCCGACGACCAGGCCAAGAAGCTCTTCTACGCTCCCACGCCCGATATCGAGTACCTCTCCCTCGTCATCTACAAGTGGCTCGTGAAAAACGACCGCATGCTCTCCAAAAAATACGTTATGGGCGAGAGCTACGGCGGTTATCGCGGCCCGCGCATCACGCACTACCTCCAGACCCAGCTCGGCGTCGGCGTCAACGGCCTCTTCCTCGTCAGCCCCTACCTCAACCCCGACTTCGGCGACCGCAACCTCTCGCCCATTCCCTGGATGATCACCCTCCCCTCCATCACCGCCGCCCATCTCGAAAACGAGCACAAGCTCACTCCTGACGCCATGCACGAGGTCATCGCGTACGACGAAGGCCCCTACGCCGCTGCGCTCATCTCCGGTCCCGAAAACGCTTCGCAAACCAATGACATGATCGCCCACGTCACCGAGATGACCGGCCTCGATCCCAACTTCGTCAAGTACTCCGGCGGCCGCCTCTCCACCGAGGCCTACCTCCGCGAAGTCCACCGCGAAAAACGCGAGATCGGCTCCGTCTACGACTCCAACGTCACCGACCCCGATCCCTTCCCCTACTCCCCCGATCAGGAAGGCTCCGACCCCATCCTCGAATCCGGCATGGCCCAGATCACCCAGGCAATGGTCGACTTCGACACCCGCGTCGTCGGCTGGAAAGTCGACGCCCGCTACAACCTGCTCTCCTTCGATGTGAACCGCCTCTGGGACCGCCAGGGCCCTGACCTCCGCCGCGGCGCCGTCGCCGACCTCCGCGAAGCCCTCGCCGCCGACCCCAAACTCCACGTCGTCATCATGCACGGCTGGAACGACCTCTCGTGCCCCTTCATGGGCTCCATCCTCACCCAGAACCAGCTTCCCGCCACCATCGCGCCCCAACTAACAGTTCACGAATTCCCCGGCGGCCACATGTTCTACACCCGCCCCTCCAACTCCGCCGAACTCCACCAACTCGGCGAGCAAACCGTCGCCTCGCATTAACTCGAATCTCGAATCTCACTGAAGCCCAAAACCGAAGGGCGGCTCCCAGGAGCCGCCCTTCCAACTTTTGCCGGGCGCGATTGCCCTCGCCCTCTTAGACCAATCTCACCGCCCCATCCTTACCGTTGCTTCGCTACCGTCGTAGCTGAAATCCCGATCGGCATTTGGCGTAATCGTTTCTCCCACACCATGCCCTTTCCCCACGACCACGATGCGGAACTGCATCGTCACCGGCATACCCGGGTACGATCCCTCGCGCGCACCCAGCGTGAGCACGCCGGCCTTGTCATCCCATCGGATCGGGATCACCGCGTGCTCGCCCTTCGTGTAGTCGTAGCTGTCGCCGGAGTCCTCATACATATCGAATCTTCCATCGGCGCCTCGGTAGACACGGAGCTCGATCGGGCCTTCACGATCCTGCCCGGCATATTCAACCTCCGCACCCATCGGTAGAATCGACCCCGCGCGAACATAAAGAGGCATACGATCAAGCGGCGCCTCCGCCTGGACTGTCTGCCTGCCATCCGCCGACGCGCCAGTCCAGAAGTCATACCATGCGGTCGCGCCGGGCAGATAAACACCGCGGCTGGTTGCGCCGGATTTCATTACCGGACTAACCAGAATTGCCGGTCCAAACATGAACTCGTCGCCCACATCCCATGTGTTTGCGTCCGAGCGGAAGTCCATCACCAGCGGACGCATCATCGTGTAGTCGTCACTCGTCACCTTCCACGCGAGCGAATAAATGTACGGCATCAGCCGATAACGCAGCTTGTCATACTCAACCAGGATCGGCTCAACCTGCGGATAACTCCAGAACTCGTTCTCCGGCCGATGGCCGTGACTGCGAAAGATAGGACAGAAGGCGCCATACTCAAACCAGCGCGCGTAGAGTTCCTGATAATCAGGCTCTTCACGGGGGCCCTCGAGTGGCGGCCAGTACCCGCCGATGTCCGTCGTCCAGTACGGATAACCTGAAAGCGCAAAGTTCAGACCCGCCGGGACCTGGTGCCGAAGCGCCCGCCACGTGCTGTACACATCCCCCGACCACACCGTTGCGCCCACGCGTTGCTGTCCAGCAAACGCCGATCGCGTCAGCAGAAACACGCGCTTCCGATCCGTGGTTGCCTTCCAATGCTCCTGCACACCCAGTGTGTGCTCAAAAGGGAAAATGTTCGTGTACTCCGCGCCGCTCCCAATCGCCAGTTGCTTGTCCTTCAGAATCGCGTCGCCCACATGCGGCCAGTACTCCTCCGGCTCCGCGCTGTCGAGCCAGAATGCATCCCATCCCTGCTTAAACAGCGGTGCGACCAGGTTGTTCCAATAAAAGTCACGAGCCGCCGGATTGGTGGGATCGTACACATGCGTCTCCGGAATATCCCAATGATGTGCCACCATAGTTTTGTAATTATCCGAAGCCGGATCCATCAGACCCCAAACGGAGATCATCGCGTGAACATGCTCGTCGTGCAGCTTCGTCAGATCGCCAGCCACATCATGGTAGTTCGTGTTGAAGACAGGATCGCCCTCATGCTTCCACCAGAACCAGTCCTGGACCATCGCGTCCAGCGGGATGCGCTCGGCCCGGTATCTTCCCGCAATCTGAAGAATCTGATCTAACGACGTGTAGCGGTCCTTCGATTGAAAATAGCCGTACGCCCATTCCGGCAACATCGGAGTATGGCCGGTCATCGTCCGGTACCGGTGCAGAATGCTGTCAAACTCCGGTCCGTAGATGAAGTAATAGTCAATCGAACGCTCGGCCAGCGACCGGAAGGACATCTGCTGCGGAAACCGGTTGTCCACATATGTCAGCGACGCCGTGTTCCACAGAACGCCATAGCCTTTCGTGGACAACAGCAGCGGGATCGCAACGTCCGTGTTGTTTTGGCCCAACTCCACCGTCGAGCCCCGATAATTGAAAAGCCCACTCTGGTGCTGCCCCAGTCCATACAGCGCCTCGGTGCCGTCGGGCAAAAAACGGTCCGTAGCGCCATAGAGCTGTTCGCCGTTGATCGTTTCCGGCTCGTACGTCCGCGGAACCTTCTCGCCCTCGCGTAACAGCGAGCCTCCGTCAGCCTGCTCGAAGATGAGATTGCCCGCGTGCAGCGAAAACTGAACGCGAAGTTTAGAGGTGGTCAGGGCCGCGTTCTTCCCATCGTTCGCGTACTGAAACTCTGCCCCGGGACAAGACTCAGACGCCGCCAGCATCCAGGGCTTCGCCGATCTGTCCGCCTGTCCTTCCGGCGTCGTCACAACGTGGATCACCGTATCAGTGCAAACCGTCACGTCCACGGACTCGTGGCCAACCGTCGCATGCAATCCATGCGGAGCCTGCCTCACTACGATTACAGGCAACTCCGGTCCCGGTTGGCCGAAGACCCGCGCGGAGCTCAACTGAATCGCGCCCGCAACCAGAGCCGCCGCGATGCACAATCCCGGAACACACGAATATCTGCGTAGCATGCCTACCTTTATCGTTCGCTCGCAGAAATTTGACAATAGCCAAACCAATTCGAAGCCGCCGCTCCACCACGCGAACGGGCCACCCGTCCTACACCCGCCAACTCCGCCAACCACTCATCACAAATGCGGAACCGCCGCCTTGACACCTGCGTAGCTCAGCACGTAGCGGGCTCCCAACCTGGCGACAACAACGCCCGGCCTGTCGAAGCTAGACTCCCTGCTCTCGATCATGCCGCCGCACATCGCGGTCTGACACGTCACGCAAACGAGACCCTCTCATGCGGCGAATCCTTTTGTGCTCTTCGGCGAACCGCTCGCAACAACTCTCGGATCATCAACAACAGAACGGAACCCATCTACTGCTGCTGAAGTTTTTTTGCATCTTCGAGTGACCTCGCAGGCGCATAGAACAGTGAGGATCTGCACAGGTAGAAGTTCCTTTCCAGCAATATCGCGGCTCTCAATCATGCCGCCGCATATCGCGGCAAAGAACGAAAGGACCTCGTTCTATGAGGCGAATCCTGTCTTGCGTCTTGTTTGCAATCGTAACCTCCGCGTCTCTCTCGAGCGCGCAGGAACAAAATAGCGATCTCAACTATCTGGGGCGGTTGAGCCGCTACAATCAACTGCCGCAGCTGATCCAGACCGCAAATGCGCTCCTGGCAAATCAGAACCTCGCACCCGCTGTGCGAGCCGTCACGCTGACCTACCTCGGTCACGCCTATCAGAAGAGCGGAGACACCCACGAGGCGACCACGTGTTACGAGAATGCCCTTGCACTCCTCGAGCGGGACGGCTCTCATCCAGTCGAATACGCCACAACACTCGGCGCATTGGCGACTCTTTACGCAGACACGGGTCAGATGGACACCGCTAGACACGTGCTGCTTCGATCCGCGGACGTGCTTGAGAAAGATGGCGATCATCACGAGGAAATTGCGCTTATCTGGAGTGATCTCGCCGTCGTCGCTGTCGATAAGCATTCAAGTCGCGACGCCCACAAATTTATGGCACGCGCCCTCGACGAGTCGCAACGCGCAACGGACTTCAGTTCAGACGCGACCTCAGCCCTGCTCACCGCGCAGGGCAGCATCGCCGGATTAGACGGCGATCCACGCACCGCAATCACCGACTATCAGCGCTCTCTCGATCTTTGGAAGCTGAATCACGCAGACCAGCATCCCGACACCGGATGGCTTTACGTGCTCCTGGGCGGCGCCTACCTGCAAGCTCACGACACCGTGTCGGCGCGCCAGATGACATCGCATGGATTAAACCTCTTGGAAGCAAGCTCCGGGCCCCAGAATCCTCGCTTCCTCGCTGCAGAACTTGTCTACTCCAAAGTCCTGGACGCGTCCGGCTCCCACAACGAAGCCTCGAAGCTCCGCAAGGAAGCGCAAGCCACCCTCAAAGCAGATAGCAAACGCAGCCAGGGAGAAATCAGCATCGCTGCACTGCGCTGAAAACCTCAATTGAAGGTTCGAGCTCCTGAGCTTGAACCCCCATTTCATCGCGCCCTCATCGCGATTCGGGCGTTCCCCAGCGGATCGGGTTCAGGAGACCTCTTCACGAATTCCCCGTAGGAACGGGCCAAAACGCGATCTCGCAACGAACAGTGCCCCGACCATTCCCGACAGGAGCAGCCACAACGAAGAGGGCTCTGGCGTCGGAATAGGCACTAGCAATCCAGGACCACTAATGTCGTACGTTATCCAACCCACTTCTTCGGGAGTCTCGAAGGTGCCCGCAAACGAATGTATCGAGGAATCAAACTCAATTGAGAACGGGAGCCAATAATCAACGGTCTCCGAGATCGTCCCACCTCCCGCCCACAAGTCATCCAAGCACGACTGCGACACACCATTGAACGTAAAAAGACAGGAGTACGACGGTTCGGCATCCAACCTTGGATTGAAAGCAGTCAAATCAAAGTCGAGGGTCGTTTCTCCAAGCCCTCCAATCAGAACGTAACTTTGGCTGAGGTCAATCGTGGCATAGGCGTTGCCGTTCGCGTACTTAAAAGCGTCGGTCTCGAGTGACGACTGATCCACCTCAGCATATGCGGAGCCGGAAATGATATTTCCGCCCGCTTGGGCCGTCGATGTCGCGCTGTAGGAGCCGTTCGGGTCGATGCTGCTACACGTAACTGAAAACCCGGAGCCACCGCCAGCACCTTGGGAGCATGGCGCTGCGTCCGAGCTTGTGGTCTGTACATAGCCACTGA
>DASUHZ010000082.1:0-4566 GCA_036273275.1 Bryocella sp. | reverse complement strand
AGAACGTCGACAATCGCGGCAATCAGAACTACGGCCAGTTCAACCGCGGCGGCAGCGCCCCTGCTCCTCACTACAGCGCGCCATCAGGCGGCGGCTCGGCTCCTCACTACAGCGCGCCGTCAGGTGGTGGCGGATCCCGGGGCGGCGGAGGCGGCGGCTCGCATGGCGGCGGACACCGCTAAACTCGCCCACAATCTCCACAGGGCCGGGAGCCAAATTCCCGGCCCCTTTTCTTTGTCCCACGGTCACCCGGCCGCTTGACAACCTGCCAACGCAGCGACCCGTCTTGCAGCGCCCGTCCTTACCATCCGAGTAGAACGGAGCAGTAAAGGTCCACCCCTAAATTTCCTGTTTTGAAGACTTTGCGCAAAAAAGTACGGGGGGGGGGTACCCCCCGCCGGAACCAAAACAAAGGCCTGGCCGAAGCCAGACCTTGTGAAGTTCGAACCTGAAAGCCAAAGAATTAGTGCGCTGCCGAAGTCTTCCCGTGCGCCGCAGCCAGCTTCTCCTCGGCGACCCGCGCCGCGGCATTCGCCTCGTCGTAGCTGGCCTGGTCATCACCAGCCTGATTCCACAGCTCCTGCGCGTGTGCCAGCTCACGCTGCGCCTCGGCGACGTTGATCTCTTCCGGATGCAAGGCCGTCTCTGCCAGAATGGTCACCCGCTCCGGTAGCACCTCGACGAATCCCCAGGCCACAAAGAACACCTGCTCGCCCGCGTTTCCGCCGTGCAACCGTACCTGGCCTGCACCCAGTTCCGCCAGCAGCGGAGCCGCGCCATACAGCGCCTCCAGATACCCCGACATTGACGGCAGCTCCACCGCCGCCGCCGTCGCGTCCAGCAGCACCCGGTCCGGCGTCACCAGCCTTACCTTCAGCAGCCCCGAATTGTTTCCGTTGTCAGCCATATTTCCTGGTATCTGCGGTCTTTCTTTACGCCGATGCCTTCATCTTCTCGGCAGCCGCCATCACGTCTTCGATGCCGCCCTTGAGATAGAACGCCTGCTCCGGGATATCGTCGTGCTTGCCGTCAATAATCTCCTTGAAGCTGCGCACCGTGTCCTCGACTTTTACGTACGCGCCCGGAATCCCGGTAAAGATTTCGGCGACGTGGAACGGCTGCGAGAGGAAGCGCTGGATCTTACGAGCGCGGGCGACGGTGAGCTTGTCCTCATCCGACAGCTCGTCGATGCCCAGGATAGCGATAATGTCCTGCAGATCCTTGTAGCGCTGCAGAATGCGCTTCACGCCCTGAGCGACGTCATAATGCTCCTGCCCAACCACGCGCGGGGTGAGGATTCGCGAGGTGGACGCGAGTGGATCGACGGCCGGGTAGATACCCAGCTCCGACAAAGGACGCGAGAGCACGGTCGTCGCGTCGAGGTGAGCAAAGGTCGTGGCCGGCGCGGGATCGGTGAGATCGTCCGCAGGAACGTAGACGGCCTGCACCGAGGTGACGGAACCCTTCTTGGTCGACGTGATGCGCTCCTGCAGCTCGCCCATTTCGGTGGCCAGGTTGGGCTGGTATCCCACGGCAGACGGCATGCGGCCAAGCAGCGTGGAGACCTCAGAACCCGCCTGCGTGAAGCGGAAGATGTTGTCGATGAAGAGCAGCGTGTCGGCGCCTTCCTCGTCGCGGAAGTACTCGGCGACGGTGAGCCCCGTCAGCGCGACGCGCAGACGCGCCCCTGGCGGCTCGGTCATCTGACCGTAGATCAGCGCGGCCTTTGACTTCGGCAGATCCTTCAGGTCGATGACGCCCGACTCCTGGAACTCATGCCAGAGGTCGTTGCCCTCGCGCGTGCGCTCACCCACGCCGGCGAACACGGAAAAGCCACCGTGCTTCATCGCGACATTGTTGATGAGCTCCTGGATGATGACAGTCTTGCCGACACCGGCGCCGCCGAACAGGCCAATCTTCCCGCCCTTCAAGAACGGCTGGATGAGGTCGATGACCTTTACGCCGGTCTCGAACATCTCCTCGCCCGTTGATTGCTCGTCGAATGCGGGAGCCTGCCGATGGATCGGCATGTGGACCTCGGCGTTCACCGGACCGAGTTCGTCCACGGGCTGGCCCAGGACATTCAGCACGCGGCCGAGCGTCGCACGGCCTACGGGAACCATGATGCCCGCGCCAGTGTCGGTCGCCGTCATGCCACGGACCATGCCTTCGGTCGCGGTCATGGCGATGCAGCGCACGCGGCCCTCGCCGAGATGCTGCTGCACCTCGAGGATCACGTCCAGCGGCTGGGGGACGTCGAAGCCGTCGCTGGTAACGCGGATCGCCTCATAGATCGGAGGCATTCTAGCCTCGTTGAATTGCACGTCAACGGCCGGGCCGCTGACGCTGATCACTTTGCCAATGTTCTCTTCTGCCATAAATCCTCTAAACAAACTCTCAGCTAAACCTTTACAGCGCGGCCGCACCGCTCACGATCTCGATGATTTCCTTGGTAATGGCGGCCTGACGAACGCGGTTCATCGTCAGCGACAGCTTGTCGATCAGCTCGCCGGCATTCTTCGTTGCCGCGTCGGTTGCGGTCATGCGCGCGGCGTGCTCGGCGGCAATCGACTCCAGAAGCGCATGGAAGATCTGCGTCGTCACATACCTCGGCATCAGGTGACGGAAGAGCCGCTCGGGCGCCTGGTCGAAGATGTAATCGACGTCCGCCGTGCCGAAGCGCTTTGCCTCCTGCTCGATCACGCTCTCTTCGGGCTCGTAGATGGAGACGCCCGAGGTCTCAGCGGCGCGTGCCGCGGCTTCCCTCTGCTCCTCGGTCATCTCTTCCGACGCGGTAATCTCGTGCGTGCCAAGCTTGCGAATCGGCAGCAGTTTTTCGACGACGACGCGCTGTGAGATGACGGACTTGAACTCGTTGTAGACGAGATACACCGCATCGATCTCGGCGCGCTCGTAGCGGTCGATGATCGAGTGCGCCATCTCGGAGACCGGGCCGATGTCGCCCTTGATCAGCAGATCCGGATGTTCGTCCGCGACCTCGATGGGCTGCGCCCGGTGGCGAATATTCTCGATGTGCCGCGCGAGCTCGTTATCGTAAAGCTCTTCCTTGTGCTCGTAAACGGCCGCAGGATACTTGCGCTTATAGAGGCCGATGGCCTTCTTGCCGATCGGTTCGAGGTCGACGTTCTGACCCGTCCCACGGCGCTCGTCGATGAACCTCTGCGCGGCCTTGCCGATGTTCGAGTTAAAGCCGCCGGCGAAGCCTTTATCACCGGCGATCACGACCACCAGGACATTCTTCTCCTCGCGTTCGACGAGCAGCGGGTGCAGAATATCGCCGGTCGCCTCGTCGAAAAGATCCGTTCGCCGCACCAGCGATTCGAGCACGTTAGTCAGCATCTGCGCGTAGGGGCGCGCGTGCAGCGCGCGTTCCTGCGCACGGCGCAGCTTGGCCGCGGAAACCATCTTCATGGCGCGCGTGATCTGCCGCGTGTTCTTCACGCTGCGGATTCGGCGACGTAGATCGAGTACGTTGGGCATGGGTTAGGCAGCGGCTCCCGCGGTCTGCTTCGCCTGGTCCTTTTCCTTGCTCTTGTCTTGATCCTTATCAGCAAGCTTCGCCTTGAAGTCCTGCTTGAACTCGTTGATCGCACCGGTGAGCCGCTTGCGCAGGTCGTCATCCAGCGCCTTCTTGGCCTCGATATCGGCAAGAAGCTGACCCTGCGCGCCTTCCATGTAGGGGTGCAGACCATCCTCGAAGGCGCGGATGTTCTTCACCTCGACATCGTCGAGCAGGCCCTGCGTTCCGGCATAAATGATGACTACCTGCTGCACCCAGGTGAGCGGGTGGAACTGCGGCTGCTTGAGCAGCTCCGTAAGGCGCGACCCGCGGTTGAGCTGATTCTGCGTCACCTTATCGAGATCGGAGCCGAACTGCGCGAACGCGGCAAGCTCGCGATACTGCGCGAGGTCGAGCTTCAGTGTGGATCCGACCTGCTTGGTAGCCTTGATGGCCGCCGCGAATCCTACACGCGAGACTGAGAGGCCAACGTTGACGGCCGGGCGAACGCCGGAGTTGAAGAGGTCGGTCTCGAAGAAGATCTGCCCATCTGTGATGGAAATGACGTTGGTCGGGATGTAAGCCGAGACGTCGCCGGCCTGGGTCTCGATGATCGGAAGCGCTGTCAGCGAGCCGCCCCCATTCTCCTTGGACATCTTCGCCGAACGCTCGAGAAGACGCGAGTGCAGATAGAACACGTCACCCGGATACGCCTCGCGGCCCGGCGGGCGCCGGAGTACGAGCGAGAGCTGGCGATATGCGGCCGCTTGCTTGGAGAGATCGTCGTAGATGATCAGCGCGTGTTTGCCGCTGTCGCGGAAGTACTCGCCCATCGCGGTTGCGGCGAAGGGAGCGAGATACTGCATCGGCGCGGGCTCGGAGGCAGTGGCAGCGACGACGATGGTGTAGGCCATCGCGCCGAACTTCTCGAGCGTCTGCACGACCTGCGCCACGGAAGACCTCTTCTGACCAATGGCGCAGTAGATGCAGATGAGATTGTTTTTCGCCGAGTTAATGATCGTGTCGAGCGCAACCGCGGTCTTGCC
>DASUHZ010000081.1:0-16242 GCA_036273275.1 Bryocella sp. | reverse complement strand
CCTGGAGGCGGCGGCGAGCGTCCTCGCGCAGGCGCGGATCACGGGACCCAGGTGCGGAGCGCTGGATGAAGCGATCGATCTTCATGTCGTCCGGGGCAGTGACAAGGATGATGCAATCGAAGCGGTCGCGCCATCCGCGGCCAGGCGCGTGTCTGGTCGAGAAGATGAGTGCGGATTCTACGGCGATGATCGCATGCGGTTGTGTTTTTGAGATTTCTGCGATCTTCTCAGCCTGCGCAGCGATGACGGCTGGGTGAATGATCGCGTTGAGCTCTTCGATGCGAGGATTCTTCGGGTCGAAGGCGCGTTGCGCGAGTGCGTGACGGTTCAGCGTGCCGTCGTCGTTCAGGATGCTGGGGCCGAAGTGCTCGACGATTTCGTCGAATGCTGGATGGCCGGGCTGCATCATCGCGCGGCCCATCTCGTCGGAAGAGAGGATGACGGCGCCGCGTTGTGCGAGCATGCGCGCAACAGTGGACTTTCCGCTGCCGAGCTCTCCGGTGAGACCGACGCGCAGCATGATCTAGTGGCGCGCTGCCGGGAGATTGCGGCGCAGGCGCGCGGCCTTCACGGTGTTGGACATGAGCATCGCGATGGTGAGCGCGCCGACGCCACCGGGCACAGGCGTGTAGGCGCCGGAGACGGTGAACGCTGCGGGGTCGACGTCGCCGATCACGGTGGAGCCGCGTTTCAGGAAGGTTTCACGGCGCGAGAGATGATCAGGATGTTCGGGCGGAAAGAAGCGCGAGAACTCGGCTTCGCCAGTGAGGCGATTGATGCCGACGTCCACGATGGTTGCGCCGGGGCGCACCATGTCCCGATGGACGAAGCCCGCGCGGCCGATCGCGGCGACGAGGATGTCGGCCTCGCGGGTGAGCCTGGGGAGATCGCGTGTGCGCGAATGGCAGACCGTCACGGTCGCGGAAGCGTTGATGAGCATCGCGGCAATGGGCTTACCAACGATGTTGGAGCGGCCGACGACGACGGCATTGGCGCCTGCGATCGCAACGTTGCTGCGCTTGAGGATCTCCATGATGCCGGCGGGAGTGCATGGCGCGAGCACGGTTTCCATCGGCGCTCCACTGAGCAGGCGGCCGGCGTTGATGGGGTGGAATCCGTCGACGTCCTTGCGCGGATCGACGGCCTCGAGCAGGAGGCTTGTATCGACATGATCCGGCAATGGAAGCTGGATGAGGATGCCGTCGACATCGTCGCGTGAGTTCAGGGAGTGAACGATGGCGAGCAATTCTTCTGTAGTGACGCTGGCCGGCGGGGTGTGCATCTCGGACCTGATGCCGAGCTCGCCGCAGGTCTTGATCTTGCTGCGGACGTAAATCTGCGATGCGGCGTTTTCGCCGACGAGCACGACGGCGAGTCCGGGAGTGTAGCCGGAATGCCGCGCGGCTTCTACGTCGCGCGCGACCTCGGACTTGATCTCGGCGGCGATGGCAACGCCATCCAGAACAAGGGCGGCAGAGAGAGCAGGCGGCATACAAGAAGGATAGCGCGAGCAAGTTTGATGCCACTCAAACAATGCTACAAACCCCTTGTTAACGCAGTGTTTTCGGTGATTCCTCTACAACTCGCGTGGCCGATTTTCGCTCTAATCTCTCATAGTTGTCGGGCCGCTGTACCCCTAGGGATTCTAGGTAGCTCGAAGGGAGTGGCGCAGTGAGTGATTTCGACCGTTACGACGATCGTTTAACCGCGGAGAAGTTTACTCCATCGGATTTGATGGGGCTCCGCAGTGAGCTTTTGCAGACTGGCCTGGACTCGTTCCAGGCAGCAGAGATTGTGACCAGTTTTCTGAGCGGGCGGGGGTATGGCATCTCTTCGCAGGAGGCGCGGCATGTCGCTTCCACGATTGAGGGTATGGGATGCAAGCCGGAACATATTCAGAAGGAGCTGGAGCGGGTAGCAAGGGTGATGTAGATTACGCGGCGGCGCAATGACGCATTATCGCGGCGTGTGCGTGCGGCGGCGCACCCTATTGCGTGAGTTGACCTTCAGGATCGTCGGTGGGCGATTCGATCTCGGCTTGAAATCCTTCCAGCATGCGCGCGAGAAAGGCCTCCTGATCGAGTTCTTTGCGCGCCAGTGACTCGGCGTGCACGATGTGCCGCGCCAGATCGGCGAGCACGATTCCCCATGCAAACGGGTCTTCCCACACGCCGGACCGCAGGCTGACGTGCTGTCCCTGACCGGCAATCCAAACGCGTAAAAGCTCGAAGGAAGCGGCGTCCTGCATGGCAGCTGGAGGTGGCTCAAGGTTCTTGGCAGATGGCATGATGAGATCCTGGCTCCATCATAGTTGCGAAATCCGGGACGAGGCGGCAGAGAAAAAAGAGGCCCAGGAGTTACTGCTCCTGGGCCTTGGTAGCAGCAGCGCTTTTGCGGGGGACTACGCTGCATTCTGTCGCCGATCTGATCCCGCCCGGGATCGATGACGATCTTTGTAACCTGATCCTTCTTGTCGCGCCAGATCACTGTGTGGGCGCGCATTCTGGCTTCGTGCACGTCCTGAGCGAGTGGCGAAAAGATCTCTCCGCGTCCAGCCGCGGCCGGAAATTCCGGCAGTGTGGAGTCCAGGCGGTTGACGTTGTTCAGGCATAAAAAGGACTCCCAATGGTCGCACCGTCCTTATGGCACGTTCATGTCTACGACGGCAGGCCGCATGCGGGCGATGCCTCTCCGGTTCAGTCTCGTAGGAGGCGCTGGAACTTTGTTGCAATGGGATGAAACGAGAGATGCTTTCGATCAGCGATGAGCCAGAGCAGCTTCGATCGCGTGATTGGCGTCGGCCTGAGCGAATTCGGCCGCCACGCGGATGCCATTCATGATGGCGCGCTCGTTGGAGCTGCCATGGCCAACGATGCAGACGCCGCGCACGCCGAGCAGCGGCGCACCGCCGTACTCGGAGTAATCGATGCGCTTCTTGAAGTTGTGAAAGGCCTTGCGGCTGAGCAGCGCGCCCATCTGCGCAGTAACCGTGGCCTTCAGGCTCTCGCGGAGAGAGGTGGTAACTAACTTGGCAACGCCTTCGCTGGTCTTTAGCGCGACATTGCCGACGAAGCCATCGCACACGACGACGTCGACGCGGCCATTGTAGAGATCGCGGCCTTCGACGTTGCCGATAAAGTTAAGGCCCAGGTCGCGAAGCAGCGGCAGCGTATCGCGGGTAAGGTTATTGCCCTTGGTGTCTTCCTCGCCGATCGAGAGCAGACCGAGGCGCGGATTCGGGACGTGCAGGACGTCCTTGGCATACATATGCCCCATCACGGCGAACTGCAGCAGATTGTTGGCATCGCAGTCGACGTTCGCGCCTACATCGAGAAGCACGCAGGGCGCACCTGCGGTGGTCGGCAGGACAGTCGCCAGCGCGGGTCTATCGACGCCTTTGAGGGAGCCGAGGACCATCTTGGCCGTTGCCATTGCGGCCCCGGTGTTGCCGGCGGTGACGAATCCGCCGGCGCGTCCCTCGCGGACCATCTTGAGGCCGACGCGCATGGAACTGTCGCGCTTGGAGCGGACGGCGAGCGCGGCCTTGTCCTCCATGCTGATCCACTCACTGGCCTGAACGAGAAAAACGGCTGGACGGCGCTTACGTTTGCGGCCGTTGCGGCTGACTCCCAGGGTTTCCAGCGGATTGGGAAGCGGGCCACCGTTCTGGTCGTCGTGTTCTTTGAGGGCGGCGCGCAACTTCGGGCGCAGGACATCTTCCGGGCCGACCAGGTGGACGCGAACGTCCAGATGGCGAGCCGCCAGTATTGCCCCGCGAATCTCAGGGTCGGGGGCCTTGTCGGACCCCATGGCATCGAGAACGATGTCGATCGGCATGCGCTCTGAGCTTCTGATGTGAGCCTAGCTGGAACCTAAATGCGGAGTATAAAGGAGATGTCTAGCCGGAGCCGTTGCCTGCCAAGGTACTACGCGCCGAGCTTACTCGGCGTTTTTGGCTGCTACGACTGCCCGGCCCTTGTACTCGCCGCACTTGGCGCAGACGGTGTGAGGCCGCTTGGGCTCGCCACAGTTCGGGCAGGTGGAGACGCCGGTGGGGGTCAGAAAGTCGTGGCTGCGGCGCTTGGCGGTGCGCTGCTTGCTGTGGCGCCGTTTCGGATTAGGCATGGAAAACCTCTCAAACTGAACAGCCGCAGCGGGTTAGCGCTGCCGGCGAAACTTGGTGGTGCAAGAACTGTGGCGGCTCAGGCTCCGAAAAGAGCGAACGCTCAGGCCTTATTGCTGAAGGTAAGCCCATTGAAGGCACTCCAGCGCGGGTCTGTCTGGTCTTCAACGCAGCCGCACTCGGCCATGTTGCGATTGGCGCCGCACTTCGGGCAAAGCCCTTTGCACTCCTGCTGGCAGAGCGCACGGGAGGGCAGGTTCAAAAGCACCTGCTCGCGCACGGCGTCCTCCAGCAGAAGGCCGCTCTTTTCATAATAACCGATTTCGGTCTCATCTTCGGTGATGGCGTGCTCGCCAGCGTCCGTTTCAACGCTGGCGGGGCGATAGATGAGGTCGAATTCGCCGGAAAGCGGCATCTGGACGGGCTCCAGGCAGCGGGCGCAGAGCAGCTCGAACCTGCCCTCAAAGTGGGCGCGGAGCCGGATGTCCTCGACGAACTCGCGCGGGCCGCGGTGCTCGACGATGAGCTCGGCCTTGCCGTTCAGGGCAAGGGGACCGATCTGGCGGATGTCCCGCGCGTAGTCGATTGCGCCCTCCGGAAGGCTCTCGTTCAGCGGGAGTGCCTCATCAACGAGTTGGACAGGCGTAATCAGCATGTCTCTATTTTAGAGTTCAAAAGAAGGTGAGAACAAGGAACCGATTGGGTCCGCGAATAGTCATCCCGCAATCGCCACGAGTTCTGATGGCAGGTAGGGAGTCGGTTCTTTCATCCGTGTGAGCACCCCGGATGTCGAGGGAACAAAAAGACCAGCTTCCCGGAAGTACAACGCTTTGGTGCTCGGTCGGATTAGCTGAGTTAGAAGGGAACCTAAGAGCCAATAAAAACCCGGCAATGCGTCGTCTGGAATGCCGCCTGGGAACTCTGCGCTAAGACAGGTAAACGCCCCGTGATCTGCCCAGAGAGGAATTTCGAGATTGCCAAGTTCCTCGGTGCCCAAGCGTCGGTCCGCATAGAGAAGCGGATAGAAGGCTTCGTTCATCTTGAAGATTGCCCCGCAATCATCTATGGCCGTTGCGTAGAAGGTGACTGGGTCGAACGAGCGGTGCCAAGCAGCCTGCATAGCCGCATTCAAATCCTGATTTGCGAATCGTACGACTTGATTCTGAAGTACATAGACCCTTATGCCGGTTACTTCCGTGTGCGTTTTTTGAGCCTTTGAAAAGAACTTCCCAAGCATTTTCGCAGGATAACTCTCTCTTCAGCCTAGGCGAACATCCGGATGCCGGCGATGCCTGCGGCTCCGGCGGCAATACAGTCGTCCGCATTCTGCCGGGTGACACCGCCGAGCGCCAGCACCGGAACCGGCTTTGCAAGTTTGCAAGCATCTGCGAGCACACTCAGCCCCACGCCGTGGGTAACAACCTGGCCATCGATACGTTTTTCGAACACCGGCCCGAACAGAATGAGGTCGGCCTTGTTGTCACGCGCGCGTGTGACCTCTTCGAGCGTGTGGCAGGAGACACTGACGATCGGCGCAGCGAGACCGGCGTGGTCATACAACGCGCGCACTTGCTCCGGAGTCAACTCGTCTTCGTGCGCGGTGAGGTGAACACCCGCTGCGCCGATGGCGACAGCGACATCTGCACGGCCATTGATGAGCAGCCTGGTGCGAGCATCTTTGGTGGCTGCGATCTCGTGAAGAATCGAACGACCGAGATGTGCGAGAGCTCCGGCTTCGAGCGTCTTCGCGCGGAGCTGAATAAAGTCAACGCGGGCCTTCGTCCAGCGGCCGGCACCTCCGGCGAGATACTGTCCATCTGTGATTGCGCATCGCAGCATCCTTTAGTCTATCGCCCATACGGCAGCGCTGGCCCTTTTGCGTGAGAGGGCTATGATAGACAGCGGCAGAGCCGGAGATTGCATCCTCAGATGGATGTGCCGGAGAGTTTCCTCCCAGGAGAGCGCAACGACGTATGGCCAATCCGTATGACCTCATCGTCATTGGCTCCGGACCGGCAGGTCAGCGTGCCGCAATTTACGGCGCCAAGCTGAACAAGAGAGTTGCGCTGATTGAAGCGCGCGAGGTGGTCGGCGGTGTGTGCATCAACACCGGCACGATTCCGTCGAAGACGATGCGCGAAGCTGTGCTGCATCTCTCGGGCTACAACTACAAGTCGATCTACGGCATGAACTATCGCGTGAAGGAGCGGATCACGATGGCCGATCTCGCCTTCCGCGTGCAGCACGTGATCAAGACAGAGATCGATGTCACCGATGCGCAGCTTTCGCGCAACAACGTCGAGGTGATGACGGGCACCGCAAGCTTCGAGGACGCGACGCACGTGAAGGTGACCAACTCACGCGGAGCGAACATTATCGAGGGCAAGAACGTCATCATTGCCACGGGCACCAAACCTGCCAGCTCGCCCAAGGTTCCGATCAACGGCACGAACATTGTGAACTCCGATCAGGTGCTGAACCTGGCGAACCTGCCGAAGACGATGATCATCGTTGGCGGCGGCGTGATCGGTGTGGAGTACTGCTGCATGTTCGCGGCGCTGGGCGTGCGCGTGACGCTGATCGAGCGGCGGCCGCGGCTGCTCGAGTTTGCCGACCAGGAGATCGTCGAGGCGCTGAGCTATCACCTGCGCGATGCACGCGTGACGATGCGATTGAACGAAGAGGTGGAGTCGGTCGAAGAGAGCGAAGGCACTGTCGTCGCGAACCTCGAATCGAAGAAGAAGCTGCAGGGCGACGCGCTGTTGTACGCGGTTGGACGCCAGGGCAACGTCGATGAGCTGAATCTCTCGGCTGCCGGCATTGAGGCGGATCCGCGCGGGCGCATTCCCGTGGACAAGGACTTCCGCACCAAGCAGCCGGTGGTGTTTGCGGTCGGCGATGTGATTGGATTTCCGTCGCTCGCGTCAGTTTCCATGGAGCAGGGAAGGGTCGCGGCGGCGCGGGCGTTCGGCGATGAGAGCATCGTCTCCAATCCGAGCTTCTACCCCTACGGCATCTACACGATCCCGGAGATCAGCTTCATTGGCAAGACTGAAGAGCAGCTGACGGAAGAAGATGTGCCGTATGAAGTGGGCGTGGCCTACTACCGCGAAATTGCGCGCGGACAGATTCGCGGCGATACGACCGGTCGTCTGAAGCTGATCTTCCATCGCGAGAACCACTCGATCCTGGGTGTCCACATCATCGGCGAGGGCGCCAGCGAGCTGCTGCACATCGGCCAGGCCGTGATGGCCCTGGGCGGCAAGCTGGATTACTTCGTGGAGACGGTCTTCAACTATCCAACCTTGGCGGAGTGTTATAAGGTTGCGGCGTTCAACGGCTTGAACCGCGTCACCAAGCTGGATTAGCGGAGTTCTGAGGCAGAAGGGCCGGGAGGCGATTGACTACCGTTCCTGCAACAAGCTACTTTCACTGGTTTTAGGCGATGTTGGTTTTCTCGAGCGCAAGCAGGGTCAAGAGCCCGAAGGAGCCGGAGGATGGCAGAACGCGACAGGGCGAGCAGGGAAACCGGAGCCGCGAACGGCGAGCCTGTGGAAGCGATTGGTGTGAACGTGGCCGAGCGTCTCTACGCCGGGTTGGCCATCGATCACAAGGTTCAGGGCGATCTGCTGTCGTATCCGCCGGGCCCGATTCCAGAGGACGACGATGAGGATAACTCGCTTGTTGAGCTCCCGACGGAGTCGCTCGTCGAAGGCATCTGCGATCTGGCGTTGAAGGCGGTGCAGGGGCATGAATCGAGGATCAAAGCCGTTGGCGTCGCGCTTCCGGGGCTGATTCGTAATGGCGTGGTGGAAGAGGCGCCGAATCTGCCGCAACTCAAGGGAGCGCGAATTCAGGACCTCGTCGCTTCCGGCCTTGAATCGCGCGGACTGAAGACGCCCGTCACGATTTTGAACGACGCGGACGCAGTCGCCGCCGGTCTGGCATCGCGTCACGGGAAGCTGGAGCAGCAGGTGCGCGTGTGGACCATCGGCACCGGCATCGGCTATGGGTGCTATCCGTTTATGGAAGGCGTGTGGGAAGGCGGGCACACGATCGTCACCCTGGACGACAAGGAGAACTACTGCGGGTGCGGCGGCCGCGGGCACCTGGAGGGAATCATGGGGCATCGCGCGATGCGTCTGCGGTTTCTCGACATGGAGCCTGAAGAGGTGTTCGAGGCAGCCAACCGCAGGAGCGATGCGCGTTGCTACGAGTTCAAGCAGCTGTGGCACAAGGCTCTGGCCGCGGCAACGGCGACCACAATTCACCAGGCAGGCGCGAAGAAGTTTTACATCACCGGATACAACGTGCGCTTTCTCGACATGAAGATGCTGAAGGATTACCTGCACCAGATGGTGAAGATGAGCCCGCTGCAGAGCTACTCGGTGGAGATCGTCGACGACGATCAGACGACACGCGTCGTGGGCGCGGCGGTTGCGGCGGAGCAGGCTGTCGATCGCTGCTGAGTTAAGACCAACTCAGCGCTGGCAGTGCGGGCAATACACTGTCGTGCGGCCGCCGACCGTGATCTTTTTGAGCGGTGTGGAGCAGGCGCTACAGTCCTCGCCGGCGCGGCCGTAGACTTTGTGCTCGAGCTGGAAGAAGCCGCGGACACCGTCAGCATCCACGTAATCGGACACAGATGATCCCCCCAGTTGGATCGCGTGGGCCAGCACCTGCTGGAGCGCTCCAAGCAGCCGAGTGAGTTCGTCGCGGGTCAGGCGCCCTGCGGCACGGCGCGGGCGAATACCCGCGCGAAACAGGCTCTCGTCGGCATAAATATTGCCGACGCCATGCAGGATCGACTGGTTCAGCAGTGCCGCCTTGATGGCCAGCTTGCGCGCGCGAAACAGTTGCGCGAAGTCGTCTGCGGAGATGGTGGTCGGTTCCTTTCCGGGGCCGCTATAGCCTTCAGGTTCTTCGCGTGTGAGTGGGACAACGGACAACCGGCCGAAACGGCGCGGGTCGACGAAGCGTATCTCGCGCTTATCGGCGAGCGTGAGTACGGCGTGTGTGTGCGGAGCGAGCGGAACTTCAGGTTGCGACACCAGCAGGCGGCCGGTCATGCCGAGATGCACGAGGAACTGCGGCGCACGTTTTTTCACGCGTTTCAGATCGAAGACGATGGACTTGCCGACGCGGCGCACGCGCTCGATGGTCGCGCCGGTGAGCGCCTGCGCGATCTCCTCCTCCGGCGACTTGAACGTCTGGGGTTTGCCGCTGGTCCACACGCGCACGATGCGCTGCCCGCGAACGCGCGCGTTGACCCCATTGGCGACCGTTTCGACTTCAGGAAGTTCAGGCACGGATATTCGATGCTCGAAGTGACTGATTGGCCGCGCGGCGATAGAAGAGATACCCGAGCACGTTGGCCGCGATGATCGTGCCGAGGATCTTAGCCGCGAATCCTAAGCGGCTCGCCACATCGACGAACGGCCACACGTTGAGCGCGAAAATCAACAGACAGGTCAGCCCACCCAAGCCGCACCACGCAATCGCCCAGCCCGGAAGTTGCCGGCGCAGGTTGTGCGGTCCGAGGACGCCAATCGCAAACATTGCGATGTAGGCGAGCACGTAGAACTCGGTGGAGGCATTATTGAGGATGTCGAATGCCTCCGCCGCACGTACGCCAAAGGACGCGAAGACGAGCATGCCAGCCACGATTGCCGTTGTGAAGTAAATGGAATTTGCCGGCGTATGGAAGCGAGGATGCAAGCGCGTGAACCAGCGCGGCGCAAGGTGGTCCCATCCGGCGGTCATCGGAAGCCGCGTCACTCCGGTGAAGAGATAGCTCGACGCTCCGAGAATTCGAATCTGCAGCAGAAGAATCGAGAACCGCGCCAGCAAAGTGGCGGCACTGCTTCCTGCGAACGCCAGACGCAGCGTCTGCGGAATCGGCGCCACGAAGTTGATCGCCACGCCCGCATTCGCATTGTGGAAGGCGAGCACGGATCCTGTGCCCAACATGAACATCGCAAAGACAATCGGCGTGGCGATGACGACGCTGCGTCCAATGTCGCGCGCGGGTGAGTGTGTTTCGCCCGCGAGAATCGCGATGTACTCAAGCCCCGAGGATGCAAAGAGAATCTGGCCGATAAGTGCAAGCGATTCCTTGTCCGAGTGCGGCAGGGCGAAGGTGAATGGCGCAAAGTGCACGGGATGGCCGTGCAGCATCGCCCAGAACGGTGCGAAGATCAGCAGCGCGAACGCCAGGATCATCGACGCGCCGCTGACGTTGTGGATCCATTTGCCCAGCGAAAGACCGCGAACAGCGGTCCACGCGAGCAGCGCGACGAGGACGCCAAGGAGCGAGTACACAAACGCGTGGCTCTCAGGCAGTGACGCCGCCGACGGGCCGATCATGTACGACATCTCGCTCGGAATCTGGAACAGAATTGTGGCGATGCTCGAGAGCGCATAAAGCCAGATGTTCCACGCGGTCATGAATCCGAGCGCGTCACCGAAAGCACGGCGCGCCCACACGTACAGACCGCCTTCGAGCGGCATCGACCGATTCAGATAGAAGACCGCGATCGCCATCGGCAGATAAAAACTGACCAGTGCCAGCAGCCAGACAAGCGTCTGAGCGCGGCCCAAACCTGCAGCCAGCCCAACCCACGAGCTACCGACAACCGTGAGAACCTGCGCCAGAACCAGATCGCGAAGCCGCAGCTGACGGCGGAGATGGTGCTCCTGCGGCGGCTCACCGGTTCCACGCGCGTTCAGTGCGGCTTCGCTCATCCGAGCATCGTCGCACAAAATTCTGCACGTTCACCGGGGGAAAGAGTGAGATGCAATAATCTCACGCATGCTGAGTTCATCGAACGATTCATCCGCGCGGGTCAACCGCCGAACGTTGCTCTCTGCCTGCGCTGCGGCGGGACTTGGTCAGACGCTTTTTCCCGGAGCGTTGCTCGCGCTCGCGTCCTCGTCGCAGACCGCGGGAGGCTCCGGATCGCGGACCGCACAGCCAGGCAACGAGGATCTGCGCGGCTGGCCGGCGATCACGCCCGCGATGATCGATGCAGCCGCTGCGATCGCCGCGGTCCACATCACGGATGAGCAAAAGCAGATGATGCTCGACGGCCTCGTTTCGCAGCGGAATAACGCGCTGCGTGTGCGCGAGCTTCATCTCGCGAATGGTGTGGCGCCGGTGGCGATGACGAACCCCGTGCCCGCGGGCACAATTCCTCCGCCGGTTGAGCAGCCGCAGCCAATCCGGCTTGGGCCGGTACCGAACATCGCGAAGATCGTCGCGCAAGCGAAGGACTCGAGTGGCGATGTCGCGAGTGACGCGTGGGCATTCTCCACCGTGCGTGAGCTTGGTGTCGCGCTGCGCCAGCGGAAGGTGACCTCGGTCGGGCTGACGAAGATGTATCTCGCGCGGCTGCGGCGTTACGACCCGCTGCTGAAGTTCGTCATCACCTATACCGACGAGCGCGCGTTGAAACAGGCCGCGCATGCGGATCACGAGCTCGCCAGTGGACGCGATCGCGGCCCACTGCACGGAATTCCGTGGGGTGCAAAGGATCTGCTGGCCGTGAAGGGCTATCCCACAACATGGGGCGCGGCAGGTTTCGAGCATCAGCAGTTCGAGTATGACGCTGAGGTCGTGAAACGTCTGGACGCAGCCGGCGCCGTGCTGCTCGCGAAGATGACCATGGGGGCGTTGGCGCAGGGCGATCTCTGGGGCTATCCTCCGGATTCCGGCAAGCCGGGAGGACGCACGCGCAACCCGTGGAATCCGCGTCAAGGATCCAGCGGAAGCTCCGCGGGATCTGCGAGCGCCGTTGCTGCCGGTTGCCTTGGTTTCGCCATTGGCACGGAGACATTGGGTTCGATCTCTTCGCCGTCGACGCGCTGCGGTGCGACGGGTCTGCGGCCGAGCTTCGGCCGCGTGCCGCGTACGGGCGCGATGGCGTTGTCATGGTCGATGGATAAGATCGGCCCAATCACCCGTTCGGTCGAGGACTGCGCCTTGGTCTTGCACGCGATTTCTGGCCCTGACGGACAGGACCTTAGCGTGCATAGTGGAGCTTTCAACGCAGACCTGACCATCGACGCGCGCAAGCTTCGCGTGGGCTATATCAAATCCGCGTTCGATACGCCTGCTCTGCAGCCGCTCCCGAAGGATGAGGTGGCAACTTTGTCCGACGCCGAACGCTCGACGCGCGAGGCCGAACACAAGGCTCAGTTCGAGCGGCGGCTGTATGACGCAAAATATGAAGCAGCGACCCTCGACAGATTGCGCAAAATGGGCGTAACCCTCACTCCATGTGAACTGCCGGACTTCCATTTCTCCGCGCTGCTCAGCATTCTCGAGTCAGAGGCCGCCGCCGCCTTCGATGAGCTCACGCTCTCGGGCCGCGATGCTTTGCTGACCGGACAGAAGCCGTTCGACTGGCCGAACACGTTCCGCACAGCCCGTTTCACTCCGGCGGTCGATTACATTCAGGCGCAGCGCGCCCGCACGCTGGCAATCGCGCAGATGCATGATCTGTTCACAAAATTTGACGTCATGGTTGCGCCGAGCGGCGGAACTCAGCTCACCGCAACAAACCTGTGCGGACAGCCGGCAGTGATCGTGCCGAACGGCATTCGTGGCGACGATGCTCCGCCTCCGCCCAGTACAGAGGACGGCGCGCTCAACAACGTCGGCGGCCCCGGAACGCCCGTTTCGATCACCTTTCTTGCGCCTCTGTATGAAGAAGCGAAAGCCTGCGCGCTCGCGAACGCATATCAGAAGACGGCCGGATTTATGGCGCTTCGCCCGAAGCTTGTGTAATCGTCAGCAAGAGGGATTGTGCTGCTGCGACTCATCTCTGGTCTGCTGTGCGCCGCCGCTGCGTTTACTGCGAGCGGCCAACAGGTCATGTCCGCGCATACGCTGGTCGAAGCCGTCGAGCAGCACAGTTCTTCCGGCAGCAGCATCGAACCCCCGAGCACGCCTGTACCAATGTGGATGGGCAAGCACGCTGGATGGAGCTTGATGCTACACGAAGACGCGTTCGCTGCGAACACGCAGCAGCAGGCGCTGTCGCCCCGCAACCGCGATGCATTCTTTTCGACAAACTGGGTTATGCCGATGGCGCAGCATGCGCTCGGCAATCGCGGGCAGCTCACCCTCCGTACCATGCTCTCGCTGGAGCCGGCGACGGTCCCCAATCGAAATTACCCGGAGCTGTTTCAGCAGGGAGAGACCGCGAACGGCGCGCCCATCATCGACGGTCAGCATCCTCATAACTTCTTCATGGAACTGGCGGCACTCTACGATCTGAAACTCTCATCGAACACGCTGCTGTCTTTTTACGCAGCGCCGGTAGGCGATCCCGCAATTGGGCCAACGGCGTACCCGCACCGGTTATCAGCCAGCGAAGATCCAATCGCCGCGCTGGGCCACCATCAGGAGGACTCGACCCACATCGCGTACAGTGTTCTCACCGGCGGGCTCACCTATCGCTGGGCGCGCGTGGAATTGTCCGGCTTTCATGGCGCCGAGCCTACCGAGGCGCGCTGGCACTTCGCACCGTCGCCAAACGGTCACGCCGTCGATTCGGTGTCGTCACGCGTCACGATTTCACCTGCGCGCGATTGGGCCGGACAGTATTCCATCGCTCACATCGTATCTCCCGAAGCGCTCTACCCGCATGAGGATCAGCAACGCCAGACGGCCAGTGTGATGTATCACCACACCTTTCGTTCTCAGCCGGCGAAGCCGATGAAAATGAGCGGAATGGCCGGTATGCCCGGCATGGATATGGGCACCACTTCCAACGCGCAAACCAATGCTGCAACGTCGGCTATGCCGATGCAGATGGCGCCTGAACCGAAGACCGATCTGTCGACTACATTGCTGTGGGGCCGCACGCGATCGCTCTCAGACAACAGCAAAGAGAACAGCTATCTCCTGGAGACTTTGCTACGCTTCGCTCATCGCAATTACGTTTGGACGCGCGTGGAGAATGCCGGCCGTTCGAATGAGCTGCTGCTCACGCCTGGCGCACCCCTGCCAGACAATTTTCTGGAGTCGCCGCTCGGACACGTAGCCGCGTTCACTTTTGGATATGACCACGATTTCTCAATTGGACAGCACCTTCTTGCCGCGCCCGGTGCACAAGTGACGACATATAGAACACCCGCTGCGCTGCGTTCCGCCTATGGCGATCGACCCACAGCGGAACAGTTCTTCATCCGCTTTCGTGTTCGCTGAAATCAGGCGCCCTTGGCCAGCTCTGCTTTCACCATCTCGCTAAGCACCCTGCCATCCACGCGTATTCCGCTGGCCAGGCTGCGCTGCTGCGCAACCTTCATCACCGCGCCCATGTCCTTTGCCACCGGGCGTGTCCCGCCATTGTCCTTGGTGATCTGGTCGATCGCTCCGAAAACCAGCTCGCGGATCTCATCCTCGCCGGCGGCTTTCGGTAGATAGCCTTCAATCAGCACAATCTCGGCCTCTTCTTTCGCTGCAAGTTCGGGCCGTCCTCCCTTCGTGAACTGCTCCACAGACTCGCGCCGCTGCTTCAGCAGCGTGGTCAGAATGCTCTGCTCTTCCGCCGCCGTCAGCGGCTCGCGCTTGTCGATCTCCTTGGCCTTCAGCGCAGACTTCACCATGCGCAACGCGGTCACCTTCTGCTCTTCGCGAGCTTTCATCGCCGTCACAATGTCTTTGTTCACGCGCTCTGCGATCTCTGGCATCTTGTCTCCTTCATCCCAATTCACCAGCTTATCAATGTGTGAGTATTTCTGTTCCCGATAAAATAGAAACCATGATTCGTAAGACACGCCTCTTCACGCCGGGCCCCACACCGCTTCTTCCCGCCGCGCAGTTCGCGATGGCGGCGGCCGACATCCATCACCGCACGCCGGAGTTCCGTGCGCTCTTCCAACGCGTTCTCGCGCAGCTGAAGGAATTCGTCGGCACAAAAAACGATGTCATTATCCTCTCCAGCTCCGGAACCGGCGCCATGGAAGCCTCGGTTTCCAATCTCACTTCGCCCGGCGACCGCGTGCTTGTGCTCACCGCGGGCAAGTTTGGTGAACGCTGGTCCGCTCTGGCCAAGGCCTTCGGCTGCGAAGTCGATATCGTCAGCGCTCCCTATGGCCAGACCTTTACGGTCGAGGCCGTTAAAGCGGCACTGAAGCTCGAGACACGCGCCGTCTTCATGCAGGCTAACGAGACCTCGACGGGCGTGCGCCATGATGTCGAGGGTGTCGCGAAGCTGCTGAAGCAGCAGAAGAGCGAGGCTCTGCTGATCGTGGACGCCATCACCGGCCTTGGCACCTCGACGCTCGAGATGGATCACTGGGGTGTCGACGTGCTCATCGGCGGCTCGCAGAAGGCTGTCATGATTCCGCCGGGCCTCAGCTATCTCGCCGTGAGCCAGCGCGCCTGGGACCGCATGGAGTCCACCTATAATCCGCGCTATTACTTCGATCTCCGCAAGGAGCGCAAGAATGCGAAGACGGGCGAGAGCGCGTACACACCCGCCGTCGCGCTGATTGCCGCCCTCGGCGCTGCGCTCGACTGGATTGCCGCGCAGGCAGACGGTGATCTCGAGAAGGGCCGCGAAAAGCTGGTGGCCAACGCCGAGACGATCGCCGAGATGACGCGCGCCGCACTCACGGCGCTGGGGTTCAAGCTCTTCAACGCTGTCAGCCCCGGTGCCGCCGCCACTGCGGTATACGCGCCCGAGGGCGTCGATTCCGGTGTCATCGTCAAGGAGCTGAAGTCGCGCTTCGCCGCAATCATCACCAACGGCCAGGGCGAAATGAAGGGCCAGATCTTCCGCATCGCGCACCTGGGCTTCTTCGACTACCTCGACACCATAGCGCTCATCGGCGCGCTGGAGCAGGTCATCGTCAAGAGCCTTCCCCAACTCGGCGTGAAGTTCGGCGACGGCCTGATCGCCGCGCAGAAGGTCTTCGCGGAACGGGCGGCAAAGTAAGTTCTTCAATTGCAAGGAGAAGGAGCGGCGGCTTTGGCTGCCGCTTTTTCCTGCATATCGACCCTAATACTCACAGGTGCCAACCGACCTACACTGACAGCATCCCCTTCGGAGTTCGTCATGGCCGCACAGCCCATTCCCGTATCCCTGAACGACGGTCTGCCCGCATCC
>DASUHZ010000080.1:0-89513 GCA_036273275.1 Bryocella sp. | reverse complement strand
CAGCAACCTCACCGGCCAGGTGCGCAACATCTCGGAGGTGACCATCGCGGTGGCCAATGGAGATCTGTCGCGCAAGATCACGGTGGACGTGCGTGGCGAGATCCTGCAGCTGAAGGAAGCCATCAACACCATGGTGGATCAGCTGCGCTCCTTTGCCTCGGAAGTCACACGCGTGGCGCGCGAGGTGGGCTCGGAAGGCAAGCTCGGTGGCCAGGCGCTCGTGCCGGGCGTGGTCGGTACCTGGAAGGACCTCACCGACTCGGTGAACGCCATGGCCACGAACCTCACCGGCCAGGTGAGAAACATCGCCGAGGTGACCACGGCCGTGGCCCGAGGTGACCTGTCACGCAAGATCACGGTGGATGTGAAGGGCGAGATCCTGGAGCTGAAGAACACCATCAACACCATGGTGGACCAGCTCAACGGCTTCGGAGCCGAGGTGACGCGCGTGGCGCGCGAGGTCGGCACCGAGGGCAAGCTCGGCGGCCAGGCCGAAGTGCAGGGCGTCTCGGGCGTCTGGAAAGACCTCACGGACAACGTCAACTCCATGGCCAGCAACCTCACCGGCCAGGTGCGCAACATCTCCGAGGTGACCATTGCGGTGGCCAACGGCGACCTGTCGCGCAAGATCACGGTGGACGTGCGCGGCGAGATTCTGCAGCTGAAAGAGACCCTGAACACGATGGTCGAACAGCTCCGCTCGTTCGCCGCCGAAGTCACGCGTGTGGCGCGCGAGGTTGGCTCCGAAGGCCGGCTGGGCGGACAGGCGAACGTGCCGGGTGTCGGCGGAACCTGGAAGGATTTGACCGACTCGGTAAACGCGATGGCCGGCAACCTCACGGGTCAGGTGCGTAACATCGCCGAAGTTACAACGGCTGTGGCTCGCGGCGACTTGTCGCGCAAGATCACCGTGGATGTGAAGGGCGAAATTCTCGAGCTGAAGAACACCATCAACACGATGGTGGATCAGCTCAACGCGTTTGCCGGCGAAGTGACGCGCGTGGCCCGCGAGGTCGGGACCGACGGCAAGCTGGGCGGACAGGCCGAGGTGCCCGGTGTCGCCGGCACGTGGAAGGACCTTACCGACAACGTCAACTTCATGGCCTCGAACCTCACGGGACAGGTGAGAAACATCGCCGAGGTTGCGACCGCCATTGCGAACGGCGATCTTTCGAAGAAGATCACCGTGGACGTGCGCGGCGAGATTCTGCAGCTGAAAGAGACGTTGAACACGATGGTCGAACAGCTCCGCTCGTTCGCCGCCGAAGTGACGCGCGTGGCCCGCGAGGTCGGCTCCGAAGGACGGCTCGGTGGACAGGCGCACGTGCCGGGCGTTGGCGGAACCTGGAAGGACCTTACGGACTCGGTGAACGCGATGGCCGGCAACCTCACGGCTCAGGTGAGAAACATCGCCGAGGTAACGACGGCCGTGGCTCGCGGCGACTTGTCGCGCAAGATCACGGTAGATGTGAAGGGCGAAATTCTCGAGCTGAAGAACACGATCAACACGATGGTGGACCAGCTCAACGCGTTCGCAGCCGAGGTGACGCGCGTGGCCCGCGAGGTCGGCACGGAAGGCAAGCTCGGCGGACAGGCGCAGGTGCCGGGCGTCGCCGGAACGTGGAAGGACCTTACGGACAATGTGAACGTCATGGCCGCGAACCTCACCGAGCAGGTGCGCGGCATCGTGCGCGTCGTCACGGCGATCGCGAGCGGCGACCTCACGCGCAAGCTGACGGTGAATGCGAAGGGCGAAGTGGCGGCGCTCGCCGAGACAATCAACAACGTGACGGAGACGCTTGCAACCTTTGCCGACCAGGTGACCACTGTCGCCCGCGAGGTCGGTGTGGAAGGACGGCTGGGTGGACAGGCGAACGTGCCGGGCGCCGCCGGAACGTGGAAGGACCTCACGGGCAACGTGAACCTGCTGGCCGACAACCTGACCAACCAGGTGCGCGCGATCGCCGAAGTGGCAACGGCCGTGACGAAGGGTGACCTCACACGATCGATTCAGGTGGAAGCGTCAGGCGAGGTGGCCGAACTGAAGGACAACATCAACACGATGATTGACAACCTTCGTCTCACCACAGACCGCAACAAGGAACAAGACTGGCTGAAGACCAACCTGGCGCGCTTCACGGGCATGCTGCAGGGGCAGCGCGATCTGGGTACCGTGGGCCGCATGCTGCTGTCGGAGCTGGCGCCCCTGGTGAACGCGCAGCAGGGAGTCATTTACCAGACGGACTCCGAGGACGCGAACACGATGATGTTACTTTCGGCCTATGCAACCAACGGCGATGGCCAGCTGGAGCGTGTCGCGATGGGCGAAGGCCTTATCGGACAGTGCGCACGCGAGAAGCGCCGCATGTTCATCGAGGACCTACCGCCGAATACGCTGCCGGTGCGGTCAGGGCTGTTCGAGGCAGTGCCGCGCAATGTCATCGTGCTTCCAGTGCTGTTCGAAGACCGCGTGAAGGCGGTGATTGAACTCGCGACGCTGAACGAGTTCACCGCATCGCACCTGGCTTTCCTGGAGCAGCTGACGGCTTCGATCGGCATCGTACTGAACTCGATTGAGGCGACGATGCAGACCGAAGGCCTGCTCAAACAGTCCCAGCAGTTGGCGACTGAGCTGCAGACCCAGCAGAAGGAGCTGCAGCAGACCAACGAGCAACTGGGACAGAAGGCGCAGCAACTCGCCGAACAGAACGCCGAGGTGGAACGCAAGAACCAGGAGATCGAGCAGGCACGGCGCGCGCTGGAGGACAAGGCGAAGGAGCTCGCACTTACCTCGAAGTACAAGTCGGAGTTCCTGGCCAACATGTCGCACGAGCTGCGCACGCCGCTGAACTCCATCCTGGTGCTGGGCCAGCAGCTTACGGACAACCCGGACGGCAACCTCTCGCCGCGGCAGGTGGAGTACGCCCGCACGATTCACGGCGCGGGCACGGACCTCCTCAATCTTATTTCGGACATCCTGGACCTTTCGAAGATCGAATCGGGCACGGTGTCGGTGGATGCCGAGGAGGTCTTCTTCGGAAGTCTGCTGGACATGCTGGCGCGGCCGTTCCGCCACGAAGCGGAGAACCGGAAGGTGACGTTCGAGGTGAACGCAGCGCCGGAGCTGCCGCGCAGCCTGGTCACGGACTCGAAGCGTCTGCAGCAGGTGCTCAAGAACCTGCTGTCGAACGCGTTCAAGTTCACGGAGAAGGGAAGCGTGAAGCTGAGGGTTGCGCCGGTCAGTTCCGGATGGAGCGATGGCCATCCGATTTTGAATGGCGCGGGATCGGTGATTGCGTTCGAGGTCACGGATACCGGCATCGGTATTCCGACGGAGAAGCAGCGCATCATCTTCGAGGCCTTCCAGCAGGCGGATGCAGGAACGAGCCGCAAGTACGGCGGAACGGGTCTTGGTCTGGCGATCAGCCGCGAGCTGGCCAGCCTGCTGGGCGGCGAGATTCAACTGCGCAGCACGCCCGGGCAGGGAAGCACGTTCACGCTGTACGTTCCGCAGACCTACGTGGGAACGGCGGCGCCGACAATCGCGACGAACGAACTACCCAACGGGCATGCGGCTCCGCGGCTGCAGCTTCCGGCGACCACGGTGGAACAGATCGTGGAGCGGCCGGAGGACGACCGCGCGAACCTCGAGACCGGCGACAACGTGCTGCTGGTGGTGGAAGACGATCCGCATTATGCACGCCTGCTCTGCGATTTGGCTCGCGAAAAGGGCTTCAAGGTGCTGATTGCAATGCGTGGCGCGGAAGCTTTATCGCTGGCGCGGGAGTTCCGCCCGACCGCGGTGACGCTCGACGTATTTTTGCCGGACATGCTGGGATGGGCGGTGCTGAACCATCTGAAGCAGGATCCGGCTACACGGCATATTCCGGTGCAGATGCTTACGATGGACGAGGACTGGCACCACGGCCTTTCGCGCGGCGCGTTCTCGTACGTTGTGAAGCCGACGAGCCAGGAGGGTATCGAGGCCGCACTCAGCCGGATCAAGGAGTACTCGTCGCCGCGCCGCAAGAAGCTGTTGATCGTGGAAGACAATCCGGCGGAGCAATTCAGCATCACAGAGTTGCTGGGGTCGGAGGACATCGACATCACGGTTGTGGACACTGGAAAGGACGCGCTCGTCAAGGCGGCGGAGGAGAAGTTCGACTGCGTCGTTCTGGATTTGAAGCTTCCGGACATGTCCGGGGTCGAGGTACTGGAACGCATGCAGCAATCTCCGAACCTGCTGGAGTTGCCGGTCGTGGTCTTTACGGGCAAGGAGTTGGCGCCCGAGGAAGATGCGCGGCTGCGCACGCTGGCGCGCAGCGTCGTGGTCAAGGATGTTGAGTCTCCGGAGCGCTTGCTGGATGAGACGGCGCTGTTCCTGCACCGCGTGGTGTCGGATCTGCCGCCGGAGAAGCAGCGCATGCTGGAACGGCTGCATGGGTCGGATGAGGCGCTGGTGGGCCGCAAGGTGCTGGTGGTGGACGATGATGTGCGTAACATCTTCGCGCTATCGAGCGTTCTGGAACGGCGTGGTATGACCGTACTGACTGCGGGCACCGGCCGAGAGGCGATTTCGATGCTGGAGAGCACACCGGACATCGCGATCGTGCTGATGGATATCATGATGCCGGAGATGGATGGGTATGAAACGATGCAGGTTATCCGGCAGAACGCGCATCTGCGCCGGCTGCCGATTATTGCGCTGACGGCGAAGGCGATGAAGGGGGACCGGGAGAAGTGCCTCGAGGCCGGAGCTTCGGAGTACATGGCGAAACCGGTTAACACAGATCAACTGCTCTCGGGCTTGCGGACATGGCTTCACAGGTAGACTCTCCAACAGGGATGCAACCTTCGCTTTACCAATCCGATGAGTTCGTCATGCCTGTCGACGAGCGGGACCCGGTCACCATTCTGATGGTGGACGATCAGCCTGGGAAGCTGCTGAGCTACGAGGCGATTCTTCAGGACCTGGGCGAGCGGCTGGTGAAGGCCAACTCTGGCCGCGAAGCGCTGGACCATCTGTTGAAGGGCGAGGTCGCGGTGGTGCTGATGGACGTCAGCATGCCGGAGATCGACGGCTTCGAGCTTGCGGACATGATGCGTCAACATCCGCGGTTCCAGAAGACGCCGATCATCTTTGTCTCCGCCGTTCACCTTTCTGACCTGGATCGCATTCGCGGCTACCAGAGCGGCGCGGTGGACTATATCTCTGTTCCGGTCGTGCCGGAGGTGCTGCGCGCGAAGGTGAGTGTGTTTGCGGAACTGCATCGCAAGAAGCGCGCGCTGCAGGTGCTGAACCGCGAGCTGGAAGAGCGCGTGGCACAGAGAAGCGAAGAGTTGCGGCTGCTGAATGAGCAACTGCAGCAGCGCGTCGCGGAGCTGGAGTCGATCATGCAAGTGCTGCCGGTAGGGGTTGCGGTGGCGCACGGCAGCGAGTGCAAGACGATTACGGGAAATGCGGCGCTGGGGGAGATGCTGGGATCTCAGTTCACCGAAACTCTGACCGACTCTGTATTGAGCGTGGCGAAGATTTCACAGAACGGATCGGCTCTGAGGTGGGAGGACCTGCCGTTGCGGCAGGCGGTGCGGGCGGGGCTGCCGACGGGAATGCTGGAGCTCGAAGTGGCGCATCCCGAGGGGTCACCGCACTTCCTGCTGGCCAGCGCCTCGCCGCTGTTCGACGAAGGAGGAAATGTGCGCGGCGCGGTGGGAGCGTTCTTCGACGTGACCGAGCGCAAGCGGATGGATGACGCTCTGCGCGAGCGCGCGGAACTGCTGGAGCTGGCGACCGAGGCGATCATGGTGCGCGACAGCCACGGCATGATCCGGTACTGGAACGCAGGCGCGGAGGCGCTCTACGGCTGGAAACGCGAGCAGGTGCTTGGACATCATTTGAAGGACCTGCTGGGAACTCCTCTGGCGGACCGCAAGGAGATTGAAGAGGCGCTGGCGAGGGACGGGCGGTGGCAGGGAAGCCTGAAGCATCGCACGAAGGACGGCCAGGAAATTGTGGTAGCGAGCCGGCAGGCGGTGCAGGCCGGCAGCGGGGCGGTGCTGGAGATTACGCACGACATCACCGCGCAGATGATTGCCGAGGAGGCGCTGCGCCGGAACGAGCGGTTGGCGGCGATGGGCAAGCTGGCAGGGATTGTGGCGCACGAGATCAACAATCCGCTGGAAGCGATTACGAATGCGTTTTACCTGCTGCGGCAGCACCCGTCTCTGGATGACGAGGCGAAGTACTATGCGCAGATTGCGGAGCAGGAGCTGTCGCGGGTTTCGCACATCACCAAGCAGACGCTGAGTTTTTACCGCGAGTCGCAGAAGGCGGTGACGGTGTCCGTGGCGGAGCTGCTGGATGATGTGCTGGAGTTGCAGCACCGGCCGATGCAGATCGCGAAGATCTCGCTGGAGCGGGAGTACTCGAGCAAGGGAACAGTGCACGGGTTCCCATCGGAGCTGAAGCAGGTGTTCATGAACCTGGTGAGCAATGCGATCCAGGCGATGCCGGAGGGCGGCCGGATGCGGGTGCGGCTGACGGAAACGGCCGGGTGGCGCGGTCGGCCGGCAGGCGTGAGAGTGCTCCTCTCGGATACCGGAATGGGGATCACGCCGGAGAATGCGAAGAGACTATTCGAGCCGTTCTTTACGACGAAGTCGACAAAGGGGACGGGGCTGGGACTGTGGATTAGCAGGGGAATCGTGCAGAAGCACGAGGGGACGCTGCGGTTCCGGAGCGTCTTTGGCAAGGGGAAAGCAGTGACGGCGTTCCAGGTGTTCCTGCCGACGCATGCGGCGGTGAAGTGAGTGGGGCGAGTGAATAGTGAATCGTGAATGAAGCAAGACTGAGGGGGTACCCCCCTGTTTTTGCGCAAAATCTTCGGAACATGAGAATTAGGTTCGGACCTAAGTGTGGGTGCGGGTGAGGCGGCGCAGGCCTGGAGATCGACGGTGGCTGCGGCTTCGCGTTCGCGTTTGCGCTCGAGCTCGGCCTCTTCGATGGCGTCGAAATGTTCGAGGAGGAGTTGGGCGGAGCCTTTGGGTTCGTCGTGGCCTCGCTCGGCGGGTGGGCCGAGGAGGCCGTGCTCGGGGTCGTCGATGACTTCGGAGATGGGCTGTTTGGACCTGGCGTTGGGATCGGGTTTGGGCAGGTTGCGGCTGGCGATCTGGAGGCCGTAGAGGAGGAGGCCGGCGCGGCGCGGGTCGATCTCATTGGCGGCGATTTTTTGGAGAACCTCGGCCAAGGTCAGCTGGATGCCGGAGCGTTCCGATAAGTCACAGGAGTTGGGCAGGGGTGAAGCTGGTGTCACCGGGCCCACTCACGCGGGATGAGGCCCCGCGTGAATGGGCACCCGGTTCGTTGCGGGGCGGCGTGTGTTCTGGTGGAAGTAGCAGAAGTTTTCGTGGCCGGGGCTGCCGCAGCGGCGGCCCGTCGGTGAAGATGTGGCGGCACTGGAGGCGGATTTCTTCTTCTTCGGTGATTTCGGGCGTAATTCTTGTCCGTTGCTTGATTTGAGTTATCGGGAAGTTGGGGTCTGTGGAGGCGGAGAGGAAGGGGTCGTTGCGGCTTCTCCGCCACGACCCCTTCGGCAGAGTGGAGCCCACTCATGCCGCTTGGCCCCCAGCGAACGAGTTCGCTGGGGACCCCGGTGCGCGTCATGAATGGGGCACCCGGTTGCGGCTTCGCTTCACGACCCCTTCGACTGAGTGGTGCACCCGCCGTGGCACGACGTTTGATTGCGAGTGGTGAGGGCGCGGCGTAGATTTTGGAGGTTCTTCCGGGTTTGAAACAGGTCCAGAACTCTTGTCGGGTCTTTGGGATTCCGAAGGGATTACCGTGTTTGACGGGACTAATTACTGCAAACGAAGGAGTTGACCATGTCAGGACATCGCGTATTGTATGGAGCGGCAACGGCCGCTTTGAGTCTGGCGCTTGCAACGGCCGGAGGTGTGGTTCACGCAAATGTTGGCGGTGAGGGCAATGGGTGCTCGAACCTGCCGAACTATTTTCAACTGCAGACGGCATTGGCTGCAGCGACAGGCACGGAAGCGAGCGGGCTGAACAACCAGATGTGGGGAACGATTGTGGACCGCGACGGCGTGGTGTGCGCGGTGGCGTTTACGGGAGTGAACCGCGGCGCGCAGTGGCCGGGGAGCAGGGCGATCTCGGCGCAGAAGGCGAATACGGCGAATGCGTTCAGCCTAGATGCGACGTCGAGCAGTGGCGGGTCGGGGCAGCCGAATGGGTTGGCGCTGTCAACGGCGAATTTGTATTCGGCAACGCAGCCGGGTGGGAGCTTATTTGGTTTGCAGTTCAGCAATCCGGTGGATACCCACGTGGCGTACGACGGGCCGTCGTCAGCGTATGGGACGCCGGGGGATCCGATGGTTGGGCAGAAGATTGGCGGAGTGAATGTGTTTGGCGGAGGTCTGGCGTTGTATGGGCCGGGCAAGAGGTTGATTGGAGCGGTTGGCGTGAGCGGGGACACGAGTTGCGCGGACCATGACATTGCGTGGCGCACGCGGAACAATCTAAAGCTGGACCACCTAGCAGGAGTGGGTGGCGTTTCGGGTGATCCGGCGCGCCCGGACAACATCATTTATGACATAACGTCGAACCCGAATGGAGGAACGGGCGTCAGCGCGGGCGGGTTCGGGCACCCGACCTGCATCAATACGGCGAACCCGTCGCTGCTGCCGGCGGTGAGGCCGTAACGAGGGCTGGATGAGATGTCGAGGCAAAAGGGAAAGGCTGCCGGGGCAGGACGATCCAGCTCGCCTGCGGCAGCCTTGAGCTTTTCTTCTAGTTTTTATTTTAACCAACCTGAGCGAATTAATATGTCGTGATTTTTGCACAGAGTCAGGGCTTTGATTTGTTGGGGTTCGGAGGATTTCCACGGCGGCGGGGGCTTGACAGGTTTTTTGATCGGCTTGGAGTTTTGGTGGTTCGAGGTGTGGGAGATGAACTGGGTGAGCGTGACGCGGCTGAGGGTGCGATCGGTGCGGTTCCTGCCGGGGTTTGCGTGGTATTCGTGGCGGTCGACGCAAGAGGCGAAACGGGCGGCGGGATTTTTGAGTGGGGCGCTGCTGACGGACAGGGAGTGGACGTTCTGGACGATGACGGTGTGGGAGAGCGCGGCAGCGATGCGCGGGTTTATGACGGCGGGCGCGCATAAGAAGGCGATGGTGAAGCTGCTGGACTGGTGCGATGAGGCGTCGGTGGCGCACTGGGAGCAGGAGGGTGAGGGGGTGGTGTCGTGGGAGGAGGCGGACCGGCGGATGCGCGCGACGGGGAGGGCGTCGAAGGTGCGGTGGCCGAGCGCGGCGCATGCCGCGTTGGAGTATCGGGAGCCTAGGACGACGATGGTGACGGTGGTGAGGCGAGGGTAGGCGGGGCTTGTAAGTCGATGTCTCTGAATCGCACGTGCCGGCTGTGATCTTCGCGGAGTTGGTGGATAGTGTGGAGGAGTTGGAGGGCGTCATCGCGTTTGGGGTCCGGGGGAGGAGTGTGCGTGAAGAAGGTGCGGAGTTTGGGCGCGAGTGAGTACAGTGCGTGGAGGGAGCGGTCGGGGAAGTAGAGGGACTTGAGGCGGAGGGCGAGGTCGGATTTCTCGTGTTCGTCGATGATGTGGGCGGAGGCGGCGAGCGAGAGCGCGGCGCGGAGATTGACGAGAGGCTCGGAGAGTTTGCGATAGGTGTCGGGCTCATACACGAGGGCGACTTCGTCGTCGGCGTCGAGAATGCCGTCGCGGAACATTTCGAAAATTTTGCCGACGCCGATGGTTCCGAGTTTGTGGGTTTCGGCGGCGCGGAGGGCGCCCATGCTGGAGGCTCCGCAGACGGTGACGCCGCGGCGGAGGAGGGTTACGACTTCTTTGGGCGAGACGGAGAGGCTTTGATAGAACTCGCCGTCGATGATGCCGACGAAGCGGATGTAGTCGGGGAGGCGCGCGAGATCTCCGCGGCAGATGGGTGGGAGATAGTCGGCGTCGAGGATGCGCTCGGCGTCGGCGCGTGCGAGTGTGGGGCCGAGGAAGATGGCGGTGTCACGCATATTTCTTCCAGAACTCAAGCGAGCGCGGGCCGAGACGGCCGTGATCGAGCGCCCAGTTTTCGATGCCGGGGACGATGACGCGGACGACGGAGAAGCCGGTTTCGTTGGGCGTGAAGTCGACGACGATGATGCGGTTGAGGCCGACGGCTGCGAAGCGTTGGAGGAGAAATTCGAGGTCTTCTTCGAGGGTGGGGAATGGATAGGAGGGGATGTCGCGGAATTTGCGCAGAGATTTCGAGCTTCCGTGATACCAGCTGCCGGGGTTGATTGCATTGACGCGACGACTGTGTGGAGCGAAGCGGTCGAAGCTTGCTCCCGGCGGCGGGATGTCTTCGCGAACTGCCTGAATGTCTACACAACGCGACTGTGCGAGCTCGAGCAATGCGCGACGGACGGCGACTTCTGCGTTGGGGTGTGTGCCAAAGCCGCAATGAGCCATGGGAAAACCGGTGATGCTCTCGTCGCAGGCGGCAGCGAAGAAAGTGGGGACGCCGAACTCGGATGTGATGTCGCGGATAGCGGGGTAGAGGCCGGCGTTGTGGAATTTTAGCAAAAGCTCGTGGGCACTTTCGCATGAGTCGACGTCGACGCAGGGAAACATGTCGAGATCATCGGGACCGTCTTTCTGGTCGAGGCCGAGGGCGTAGGCGCGTCGTGCGCGGGGCATGAGATGCGCGCCCAGTTCGACGAGGGTCCAGCAATCGCGTTCGATGATTTCGCACAAGGCGTGGCAGATGGCTTCCTCGCGGCAGTTTCCGGACGCGAGGCCGTTGGAATCGGTCATTACGAAGGGGGATGGATGTGGAGCGTCAAACCACATGTAGCCCGCCAGCTTTGCGGGCACATAGCATTGCTGGTTGGAGACGATGTCTATTCCGGAGCACCAGGAGTAGATCTGCTGCTCGGAGTAATCAGACGCGAGTTCGTAGTTGACGCTGCGTGGATCCAGGACTGCGAAATTCAGGCCGGCGGCCGTGCCGGATAGATGAGCGAAGCTATCGGCGATGAGGGGAACGCGTGCTCTGAGGGCGGTTTGACGTTCGATGGCTTCCATCAACGCACCTGCCTTGGCGTCGATGGGGCGAAGTCCCTTTCCGTTGTAGACGGAAAGATTGTCCTCAGAGTCCGGAACGATGGATGAGTAGACCGGGATGCCGACGCGATCGAGGCCGGTGATGTCGGCGGTGCGGGTCACGCCAAGGGACTCGGCGACCGTGATCGCGACGCTCAGTGTCTGCGCGGCCGGCACGGAGCGCTCGATGCCATCGATTTTATTCATCTCCTGGAGCACCAGGGAGCGGGGCCGGTACCGTATTCGCGCCGTTGCAACTTGAATTAGACGCGGCAAAGTGGGGGCCGACCATACTCGCTACATCGCTGGCTGTCGCGCCGGGTCCAAACGTTGTCCTGGCCTGCTCGAGGCTTATGAGGGAGTTCGTTACCACTTTTTTCTGATTGTGGTTCAACGAGGCGTGAAAGGCTTCGAATTTGGCCATCAGATCTACATGCTCTTCGTGCGAAAGGTTCATTTTCTTGAGCATTTCGTCGCGGGTCATCGGTGAGTTCCTTTGTACGTGATATTTGGAAGTTGATCGGGTGGAGAAGAGAGTGAAACGGATGCTCCGCGCGAAGTGGAGCAGAGTTCTTTTCGAATCAAGCGATTTGAAGCGGCTCTATGGCTTGTGATGGTTGCCAGGAGATGTTTGCGTCAGTCGTCGTCACCAGGAGACGAAGGTAATGGTTGTGACTGCGCACCGTTACAGCTGGAGTTGGCGGCGGCAAAGGTGGGGCCGACAAGATCCTCGATATCCTCGATTGTCGTATGCGGACCAAAAGTTTTTCTGGCCTGTTCGAGGGTCAGCAGGGAACGCGTGACGACGCGTTGCTGGTTCGGGGTCAAGGAGGCTGCGAATTTTTCGTATTTCTCCATCAGGTCTGCATGCTCATCCGGCGAGAGATTCATTTTTGAGATCAGAAAGTCGCGTTTCGTGTTCATCGGTGAACTCCTTTGTCCGTGCTATTGAAGGTTCATCTGGTGCAGAAGGGCCTGGAACGGTGGCTCCGCACGAAGCGGAGCAAGGAATGGATCGACATTGAGGAACAAGAGCTCTGGTTCTTTACGGTTGAAAGCGATCTGAAGCATCTCAATGGCCTTCTGGTGATTGCCAAGAGCTGTATATACCTCGGCTGTCTGGTAGGCGCGAGGCTGGCCGGCGTGAACCTTCTCCGCGAGGCGCTGGACAGTCTCGGTGGCCTTGGATGTCTGGCCGGTGTTGGCATAGGCGATCGCCCGTATGGCATCTCGCGAATCGACATCATCTGGCGAAGCGGGGACGGAATGGAGTATGTCCATCGCGCGCTTCACCTTTTGCAACTGCAGGTAGTCTTCTGCCAGGAGTTCGATGGATGGCTCATACGGGTTGGGTCCGCGAACGTGAGGCTCGAGGATGCGAATCGACTGCTCGGTGTTGCCGGAGTAGCGTTCGATCATGGCCGCGCCAATGAGCGCCAGCGTAGAGTCAGGGTCTGCGGCCTGCACAAACTGCATCTGGGCGCGGGCTTCAGCCTCGCGGCCCTGGGGCGTGAGCAGAACCAGCGCGTACCACGCATGAGCTTGCGGATATTTGGGATTGAGCTCAATGGCGCGCTTGTAATCTGCTTCGGCCCCTTCCCAGTCGAAGTTGAGCAGGGTTCGCGCAAATGCACGGGATGTATAGGCCTCGGCGGAGGTGCTGTCGAGTTGAAGAGCCTCGCGCGAAGTTTTGAGCGCATTTTTGAGTAATGGAATCGAGGGTTCGAGACCGTAGAAGGCGAGGAGACTGTAGCAGTCGGCGAGGCCGGTTAATGTCGGAGCGTAGTTTGGATCGGAGCTAAGGGACTGCTGGAAGTCGCCCACGGCCTGGCGAAGGTTGTCAGGGTTCCTCTGCGCGAGTTGGGCACGGCCTTTTAGAAAGGCGTTGTAGGCAGCGGGATTTGTTGAATAGCGGCGGTTGAGGCGGGCGGTTGTTTCGGCGCCGAGCTCGATCTTGAGGTGATAGGCGACGTCGGTGGCGATCTCGTGCTGGATGTCGGCGAGGTTCGAGGTGGCGCCCTGGTAGGTCTGTCCCCAGATCTGTTTTCCGGAGGCGTTGAGGAGTTCGATGGGAATTTGAAATGTGCCGTTGGAGGATTGGAAGGAGCCGGTCACGATGGAGCCGACGCGCATCTGGCCAGCGGCGGAGCGTGGGTCGACGTTAGACCCCTGATAATGGCGTGCGACACTGCCGGCGGCGACCTGGAGTCCGTGCATGCTGGAGAGGTCGTCGGTCAGGGCTTCGGTGATTCCTGCGCCGACATAATCGAGGTTCGGATCGCCGGAGCGATTGACGAGCGGGAGGACGGCGAGGGATGTGGCCGGGGGCGGCGCGGGCTTCGAGCGATACCAGAGGCCGGCGGCGATGAGAAGAGCGATAACGGCGGCGGCGACGGCGAGCCAGATGCCGGTGCGCGGCTGGTGCGGTTTGAGGGCGAGAACGACTTCGTCGAGGCTGGGAAAGCGGTCTGCGGGTTTCTGTTCGAGGCAGCGGAGGATGACGCGCGACCAGCGGGGGTCGATGGCTTTTGCGAGCCTGGTCTCGAACTGAGCGCGGCCGGTGGTGACGTCTTTGTGGGTGGGGCGGGCGCCACCAGTCAGCATCTCGCAGAGGATGATGCCGAGGGCGTATTGATCGGCGAGCGCAGTGACGTCCGCGGTCTGCACCTGCTCGGGGGCCATGAACTCGGGAGTGCCCTGGCCGCCGGTTTCGAGAAGGCCGCCTTCGCGACGGAGCACGTTGGTAGCGAGGCCGAAGTCAGTAATGACGGCGCGAAGCTGGCCGGGCGCACCGCTGACGAGCATGATGTTGCCGGGCTTGAGGTCGCGGTGGATGACGCCGTTGGCGTGCAGAGCGTTGAGCCCGCTGACAAGCTGCTGGAGGAGGTCAAAGGCTTGTGCGGGATCGACGGGGCCGACGTGCTGGATCTGTTCGCTGAGCGTGAAGCCGTCGAGGAACTCCATGCTGAGGAACCAGACTCTGGCTTCGGAGTTCGATGTGTCGCAGTAGAGCTCGTGGATGCGGCAGATGTTGGGATGAGAGATGGCGCGAGCCTGCTTGACTTCGCGGCGGAAGCGATCGATGACAGAGGGGCTCTGCGCGAGTTCGGGGCGGATGGTCTTGATGGCAACGCGTTCGCGGAGCTCGGAGTCCCATGCCTCGTAGACCTCACCCATACCGCCGCGTGCGATGAAACGATGAATTTGAAATCTGCCGGCGACGGTGGTTCCGGGCTCGAAGGTGGAGATTAGTTCCTGTGGCGAGGTGTCTGGGGGCGATAGAAAGGGCGACTGGAGAAAGTCTGCGGCGCGCTGGTCGGCGAGCAGAAGCATCCTTACGAGCTCGCGGACCTGAGGCGAATCCGGACAGGCGACATCGAGCCAGGCGCTGCGTTCTTCAGGAGGGCGGGTAAGAGCTGCCTCGAAGAGGTCTTCGACGAATTTCTGGGAGTCCGCCATAGTTCCCATCCAGCCCTCTGGCAGATGCGAAACAAAGGTTTAGCTTTAACTATCTGTGACTCTGATAACGGGCTCAATGATTACACAAGCGCCATGCGATTTCCAGATGTAAGGGTTTTGCTTTCATGAGTTCACAAAAAAGATTGAGCAGGAAGCTTGAAGAGGTGCCTGCTTCCTGCTCATAACGAGATGATGATGCTGTTGGTGAAAGCTGTCAGTTTGTTACGGAACGCGGAGCAGCGCGATTTCCACGTTAGAAGCCTTCTTGGTGGCCGACGCGAGTTCCGACCTCTTCGCCTGCTTCTCAGCCTTCGACTCCGCACACTCCATATAGGTGTTCTCTTCGGCGTTGAACCAGACCTGGCGAAGAAAATATTGGTCGCCATATTTGTCGAAGACAACCTTGCTGGTCTTGGTGGCCTTGCTGCTTTGTCCGTCGTGCGTGACGAGGAGAGCACCGGTTGAGTTGCTTCTGATCTGGATGATGTCGGTCAGGGGGCGGCTGATGGTGTAGTGGCCGGGAGCGAGATGCTTGGAGCCGATCTCAAAACCAAACGGTACGTTGACCGTCATGTTGCCCGCGCTCTGGGCGTGCGCCGGTAAGGAAACACAACCGATTACGAGGCTCGCGACGACGAAGATCGAGCGGAAAATAGAAAGGGTTTTCATGGTGGATCTCCTTTTTTCTGGGGGCGGGCTTATCTGCCCTCACCTCTGAATGCGCTGCACGAGCGCAAAAGGGGACACCATTGCGGATTAATTCTTATCGCTGGGCTGGGCGCCTGGATTGAGCGGCTTCAGTTCTTCGTAGAGCCAGATTCTCGCGAGAGCCCAATCGCGCTTGACGGATCGTGGCGCGATGCCGATGATGGCACCGATCTGCTCCATGGAGAGACCGCCGAAATATCGTAGCTCGACGACCTTGGCCTGGCGGGGATTGTTTTTTTCGAGCCTTTCGAGCGCTTCATCGAGTAGCGAGACCTCGTCGAGACGTTCGGGGGAGATGGCGAACTGGTCCTGCAGCTCAACGCGCTCCATCTTTCCGCCGCGTTGATCGGTGTTGCGGGCGCGTGCGTAGTCGACGAGGACGCGGCGCATGACATGAGCGGCGAAGCCGACGAAGTGGGCGCGGTCATTCCAGTCGACGTCCTGCTGGACCAACCGGAGGTAGGCTTCATTGATCAGGGCGGTGGGCTGGAGGGTATGGTCGGGCCGCTCGCGGCGCATGCAGGCGTTGGCAATGCGATGCAGCTCCGCGTACACGAGAGGCAGGAGTTGCTCGGCCGCTGCAGCATCGCCGGCATGCATGGCTTTGAGGAGCCGCGTGGTTTGGCCGCGATCGTCGTCCATGAGAAAACCTGGGAGGCCCTGTGGCGAAGACGCAGCCATTCTAGTCCCACGGCGGGCCGGAGTGATGGGCGAAGTTGCGACGGACGCGTTCTAAAGGCGCGGCGGGCCGTGCTAGAAAGGCTGGGCCGGCCGGAAGGGCTGTGTGTTGAAAGCTGCCTGGATCGCGTTGAAGCGATCAGCAGGAACGGAGCGGATATGAAGAGAGCGGCGATTCTTTTTCTTTTTGTGTTGCTGTGCACGCCGGTGAGGTGGGCGGGAGGGCAGCAAGCGAATCAGCAGACCGGTTTGTTGAGTCCGGCGCAGCTCCAAGCGATGTTTCCTGCGACTGTTTATTTCGGTGGGCAGATGACCACCGTGCAGATGCGCAACACGGGCGGGGTCCGGTGGCGCGAAGGAAAGCAGACGCTGTTCGGGATGGTGGATGCGGGCGGATATTCGAGCGGCGTGAAGGAGCGATATCAGTTCTACATTTTGAGTGACGTGGCGTTGGATATCGGTGGGAAGCGCCTGGCCGCGGGCGCGTATGGCGCGGGATTTCTGAGCGACCAGGGATTTGAGGTGATGGACCTGAGCGGAACGGAGCTCTTTCATGCGGCAGTCCAGCACGATTCCGGGATGAAGCGCCCGCGGCCCCTGCAGGTGACGGCGAGCGGGGATGGCCGCTATCGGCTGTATCTAGGGCGCGACTACGTGGAGTTCGTGCTGGACCGGGCTCCTATGTAACCACGGAAAGCAAGGGAATTGCGACGCAGCGAGGGGCGGTATGCCACTGGCCATAGCTCGCTTGCTCGGGCCGATGCGCCTATGCCAGCGGTTCAATCAGAAATGTCGCATCGCCGTGGTATCGAAAAAGATACAAAGAGCCCATGCTTTCTGGTGGAACGATTCCAGATCGCGCTCCTACTTATTATTTCAGCAGAAATAAATATATCCGTGCCCAGCAAGGCGACCGGGAAATACCGGCGATAACGGGGATACCGGGCTTGGGTCGTGTTTGGTTTCCGGCCCAAGAGGGCATGAATCTATCGCCATCGTTTATGGGGCAGGGGCAGCGGTGGCGGGCAAAGGCGCTTGTTCCTCGGGACCAGGGTGTAAGTGTTTTGAAGACCCGTCAAGACTTTTTTGTTGACAAGTACGAAATTAGATCACTATAGTTCCGGTCGCCTAAAAAACACGCGAGTTATCAAACTCGAAAAGGTTGTTGTTAGAGTCTGGGACCCTGTTATCCCCTATCGATTTCGATGGGAAAAACTTCAGGAGGCATGCCCATGATCAGTGCAGCGAGCATTCATGGTGGATTGGGAACAAAGTGGAACCTGCGGCAGTTCAGCCGGGCGTGTGGGTGGCTCGTTCTTGGAGCGGTGTTGTTGCTGCTCTCCGGACAATTGAGCTACGCCCAGACGACGGCACAGCTGACCGGAACGGTCCAGGACGCGTCAGGCGCGGTGATTCCGGGCGCTGACGTTACGCTCACGGACCAGGCTACGGGGCTGGCGCATCACGTCCAGACCAACCACGCCGGACTGTTCGCCTTTGCCGCGCTCACACCAGGCGTCTACAAAGTGAAAGCGACGGCCAAAGGGTTCCAGGCCAAGGAGGTCACCGGCATCGTGCTTCACGCCGGTGACGAAGGCACGGTGCCCGCATTGTCTCTTCCGGTGGGCGCGGAGGACACGACCGTCAGCGTCGAAGCTGCCAGTGAGCTGATAGCGACGGACAACGGCGCGCGGTCCAACTACCTTGACTCCAAGCAAATCGAGAATCTCGCCTTGCAGGGCCGAGATACGACCGAGCTTCTCAAGGTGCTTCCTGGCGCGACCACGGTCTCCAGCGGCCTTACCCAGACCGCACCTGCGTACAGTGACCTGAATATGAACGTGCAGGCCAGTGCCGTGGGTACGGGCATCAACATCAACGGCGCGGTTAATCGTGGCGGTACAGCTCTGCTCTCCGATGGCGCTAACGTCATCGACCCCGGCGACATGGCTTCTTCGCTGACGGTCATCAACCCTGAAATGACCGCCGAGGTTACAGTGCAAGCCTCCGCCTTCGGCGCCGACACGGCGTTCGGCCCGGTGGTCGTTCAGACCATCAGCAAGTCCGGCGGTGATCACTATCATGGTGAAGCCTACTTCGACGCTCGCAACAGCGTTCTGAACGCCAATGACTGGCAGTCCAATCACCAGCATGTTCCGCAGGGATCACAGCACTACTACTATCCCGGCTTCAACTTCGGCGGTCCTGTTCCGCTGACGGAAAAGCATTTCTTTTTCTGGGGCGGCTATGAGCGCTGGCTGCAGAACCAGGGCAACGCTAACGTTCTGAAGTCCTTCATCCCCACGACCGAGATGCAGCAGGGCGACTTCTCCACTGATAATCCTGACAATCTTGCGCTCTGCCCCAACGGTTTCTTTCCCACACCAACCTCCAGCTATCCGCAAGGAAACTGGTGCAGCGATCTGGGTGGCACCATATACCCTGACGGGAGCTCGGCTACTCCCTCAGCCGCGCTCGCTGCTTACGGCAGCGCGGGCGGTGATGTAGGCCAGAAGATCCCATCGAAGTTTCTTGATCCCGGCGCCGCCGCACTGGCCAAGATCTGGCCGAAGGCCAACGCCAATCCGGCGACGACGCCCGGCGGCTACAACTACTACCAGCCGATACCCAATATCAACAATGGCTGGCTGTATCGCATTCGCCTCGACTATCAGCTTGGCGAAAATACGAAGATCTACGGCACCTATGAGCAGGCGTACAACTCTGACCTGGCACAGGGCAACGGAGCTCACCTCTACTGGACGCCAGGGAATGCGATTCCGTATCCGGGCGGCGGCGAACAGCAGTCGTTCGACGGGAAGACGCTCGCGGGGCATTTCGTTCACAGCTTCAGCGCCTCCTCCACGAATGACCTGATGGCCGCCTGGGCTTTCGGCAGCTTCCCGTTCGTTCAGCCAAATCCCGCCGCGGCCTCACGCGCCAACCTCGGATACACCTACGGCAAGGTCTTCCAGACCTCGTCGCTGGCTATTCCGGCATACTCGAGCGGCGGAACCGCAACCTTCCCGGACTTCTCGCAGGCGTCTATCTTCGAAAATCCCCCGGGCAAGTACGCCGTCAAGAAGGAAGCCCCGCAGTTCAGTGACACCTTCACCAAGGTATGGGGCACGCACACCGTCAAGATGGGGGCCTTCACCCAGAATACCGACAACTACCAGAGCACCTTCGCCACGTATCAGGACGGCAATCTTAACTTCAACGCCGGCCAGAATCCCGACGTGGTTACCGGCATCACCCAAGGTTCGCCCCACAGCGCAGTCGCGAACTTCGTGATGGGCATCGCGACGAACTACAGTGAGAACGATGCCTCGCCGATCGCTGATACCGCGTATCAATCCAACGCCATCTTCGTGCAGGATCACTGGAAGGCGAGCAGCCGGCTTACAGTCGATGTCGGCTTGCGCCTCGAGCACATCACGCACTGGTATGATCGCGGCCACACGGGCATGGCCGTCTTCTATCCGGACCGCGTGCTCTCCGACTACAACTCCGGCAAGTACGCCCCGGGGTTCTACTGGCACTCCATCGATGCGGGCGTTCCTCTAAGTGGACAGCCGGATCGTCCGGTTTACGCCAACCCGCGCTTCGGTATCGCCTACGATCTGCGCGGCAATGGAAACACGATCATCCGCGGCGGCTGGGGCTCCTACCGCTTCGTCACGCAGGTCAATGACGTTGCGGCTGCTCTGGTCACTGCACAGCATGTGCTCGGCTACAATCTGCCGGGACAGTCGACCATCCAGCTCTCGCATATCGGCAAGCTCGCCTACAAGCCTTGCACGGTGCACTGCGGAAGCGGATCGCAGACCGGGTTCGATCCCACCGATTTCAGCATGCCGCTGTCGATGGCTTATAACCTCACTATCGACCACCGGCTGAAGTGGAACTCGCTGCTTGACGTCGCGTACGTCGGCAGCCAGACTCACCAACTCTCCGACAACAGCGAAGGCATCGAAGGCAGCAACTTCTCTGCTCTCGCTGACCAGAACAAGACGCCGATTGGAGCGCTGTTCAAACCGGATCCGGTGACGGGCGTGCTGTCTACGAATCCGGAGGATGTGGGCAAGAATCCGACTCCGGGCACCTGCACGTCTTCGACTCTTCCGAACGGCACGGTCGTCTACTCAGGCTGCAATACAGCCACCGGAAACCAGCTCGCGGATTACCACCCGTACGGCTATGCCTATGGGACGAGCTCGGTGTACGTCAATCAGGGCATCTCCTACACCAACTACAACGCCCTGCAGGTGGCGTGGATCAAGAACACGGGCCATCTCGGCTACAACATCAACGCCACATGGTCCAAGACCCTGGCCACCAGCCTTCAGGAGAACCCGTTCGACGTTCGCCTGAACTATGGTCCTGCGTCCGTCGACCGGCCGGTCGTCTTCAACGCCAGCTACTACTACTCCACCGGAAAGATCCACGCCTTCAACGAGTTCATCAATGGAACTCTCGGCGGCTGGACCATCTCCGGTATCTCGACGTGGCAGGCCGGCGGCTACATCCCGTCATTCCTGGGCAACGGCGTTCCCAACTTCGGTCTCGGGCTTACCTACACCGGTTTGCCCACGAACGCTCCGGGCGAGGGGATCACGACCGGTATCGGCGCCCCGACCTACTTCGGCACCGATGCTCCGCTGCCCATCATGCCTGTGCTTACCTGCAACCCAACCCAGAACCTCACGGTCTACCAGCGCGTGAACGGCAACTGCTTCAACGCGCCTGCGGTCGGACAGCAGGGCGGACAGAACTACCCGTATATGAGCATGACCGCTTACTTCAACAACGACCTCGCGCTCTATCGGTCGTTCGCCATTCACGAGAATCACCAGATCCAGTTGCGCATCAGCGCGTTCAACTGGCTCAACCATCCGCTGCCGGGGTACAGCTCGCTCACGCCGCTTACGCTGGCCTACAAGGTCGACTACGCGTCGAAGACCATCACGAAGAACTACAACACCAGCACCTTCGGCGGCATGGACACCAAGTCCGCTGCACCGTATCAGCGCATCATCGAGCTCAACGTCAAATACTTTTTCTAAGCAGGCACGCTTCCTCCCAAGCGGAAGGTCAACGCAAGTTGATCTTCCGCTGTCTCTTTTTGCGCGTAGTAACATTTGACCCACGAGCCACCCATGTTTCTTCGGTCCGGACTTCTTGGCGTCTCGCTCATCCTTCTGCAGTACGCTTCCGCTGCGCCCCAGGCGGCCGACACCCTCCAGCAGCGGTACCTTAGCGCGCAATCCTTCCAGCGCGACGGGAAACTGAGCGAGGCTGCGCGTCAATACCGCGGGTTTCTTGCTGACGCTCTGGGACAGCTGGCGCTGGGGTACGCGATAGTGCCGGATTATGCGCACGCTGCGCCGCTGTTTGACGAGGCTCTGGGGCTGGAGCCGAACTCTCCCACACTGCTTCTCGACTATGCGCGGACGGCATTGAGGAGCGGCGATTTTGCTCACGCCAGAACGCTGGCATCGGAGTTCGTGGAGAAGTATCCGGAGAATCGTGCGAAGCTCGCAGAAGCGCACCAGGTGCTTGGGCGCGCGCTGCTGAAGCTGAACCTGGATCAGCAGGCACGGAAGGAGTTGGAGACGGCGGTGGCGCTCGATCCAACCTTCGCGAACGGCTATGATCTCGCCGTCGCGTGCCTTGATCTCGATGACGAAAAATGTGCGGTGCAGATTTTCGGTGAGATGGAGCGGTCTTTCGGGGATACAGCGGAGATCCATCTGGCTTTCGGGCGGGCCTATGGTGATTCGGACTTTCAGCCGAGAGCGATTGCGGAATTCAGGCGAGCGATCGAGGAGAACCCGCGACTGCCGGGTGCGCATTATTTGCTGGCGGCGGTTTTGCTTGCAACGGGGAATGAGAAGGATCCCCTGCAGAGCGCGGAGGCGGAGCTAAACAAGGAATTAGTTAACTCTCCGCGCGACGCTATGACTTATGCGGCCCTGGGAAGGATTAATGTAACTCGTGCGAATTACTCTGAAGCCGAGAGGTATCTCAAGAAAGCGATCTCGCTTGATGCGCAAAGCCCTGACGCTTACCTATATATGGGGCAGATGTACTTTGACACGAATCGCATGGATGATTCGGAAGCTGCGCTGCGGAAAAGTATCGCGCTTACGACGGATGTTTCTCGGAACCGATACCAGGTGCAGAAGGCGCATTATCTGCTGGGAAGAATTCTGATGAAAAAGGGCCAGCAGGACGCTGCGCATACAGAGATGCAGATTGAGCGAGACCTGGCGGACAGAACTCTGGCGCAGGATAAGAGCAAGCTTGCGGGTCTGATGGATACGTCGGGATCAGAGGGCTCATCCGTGACGGCCTCTGCTGTTGTGGCACCGGGCAGAGAAGATCAGGCGGCCATGCGGAAGGTTGAGGCGATGCGAGAGAAGGTCAAACCTGCGGTGGCGGATGGTTACAACAATTTAGGTGCCATCGCGGCGACAAATAATGATTATTCCTCCGCGTCTACTTACTTTGAGCGCGCATCGGAGTGGAATCCATCGCTTGAGGGGCTGGATTATAACTGGGGACGAGCCGCGTTTGCGGGAGGCCAGTATGCGACTGCAATTCCGCCACTGTTGCGTTATGTTAAGTCGCACCCGGATGACGTTGGTGGACGGAGCGTGTTGGGCCTGAGCCAGTTTTTATCGGGCAAGTATCCCGACTGTATTGTGACGCTGAAGCCTTTGATGGGGCGGACGGATCTTGCACCGCAGGTTGAATATGCGTATGCGGAATCGCTTGTGGAGAGTGGAGACGTCGCAGCAGGAACGCAAAGCTTACTGGATATAGAGCGGGCTCACTCCGAAGTTCCCGAGGTTCATCGGGCGTTGGGCGAGGCATTTGATAGACAAGGAGATCAGAAGCGCGCGGTCGAGGAGCTTCAGACGGCGATAAGGCTGAGCCCGCAAGATGGTGAGGCGCACTACCATCTTGGCAGAATAGAACTGGCAGGAGGCGAGTCAGCGCAGGCCATTCCGGAGCTTGAGGCGGCGGTGCGTCTCGCGCCGAATAATAAAGAGTTTCATCACGAACTGGCAGATGCTTATACAGCTGTCCACCGGACGGCCGACGCGGAAAAAGAGATGGCAACTTATTCCATGCTTGGCGGCAAAGCGGTGAACGCCGGTTCGTCGAACCCATGAGCAACTAACAATCAATGTTGTGAGCGGTCAGGGCTTTCTGGCGGGACGGATCTGTTCGGCTGGAACAATGCCATGACCTTCGAGCACGGAGTAGAACTTGTCTGCGGGAAGATTGTTGAATTTGTCGATCTTTCCAGAGGGCCAGAGAATCTCCACGCTCTCGATCTTTGTGGCGCCGGCGAGACCGAAGTGAATGCGGGTGTCATTCTGCGAGAGATAGCTTCCGCCGCTGTGCACTTCGTCGGTTTGCGCGATGCCACCCGCCACGATGCGGATGCGTGCGTTGAGGGCCATGCGGTTGCTTTGAACACCTGCGAGTTCAAAACTGACCCAGTGGTGCCCTGCGATGCCCTGGTTTCTGAGGATGATGGGGCTTCCATCGAGCGTCTCGATAACAACGTCCAGATTGCCGTTGTTGAAGAGGTCCCCGACAGCCAAGCCGCGAGAGGCCCGCGGTTGAGATAGCGCAAAGCCGGCCATCGCGCTCGCATCGCAGAAGGTGCCGTCGCGGTCGTTCATCTGCAGCAGCCCTGGCTCGCGATAGCGCGGGCCGACGGAAAGCCGATCCACCTGAGGGTATACGTGGCCGGACGCGGCAATGAGATCGAGCCAACCATCGTTATCGAAGTCAGCGAAGGCGGTGCCCCATTTGACGAAGGGAAGCGAAGGCACTGCTACGCCTGCAGGATAGGAGAGCTCCGTGAAGTTGAAGTGACCGTCGTTGCGGTAGAGATCATCGTTTTCGTCAGAGAAGTTCGTGACATACAGAGACGGACGACCGGTGTGGAGATAGTCTCCGACTGCAATTCCCATGGACGCCTGCTCGGCGCCTTCCTCGCTGAGCGCGGTGCCGGATTCAAGACCGATCTCCTGAAACTTGCCGCGGCCCATGTTGCGGTAGAGAAATTTCGGAGTGGAGTCATTCGCGACGTAGATGTCGGGATGCCCGGTGTTATCGAAGTCGGCCCAGATGACGCCGAGACCGTAGTAGCCATGTGGGTCGCTGACGCCGGCGGCTTGTGAAACGTCGGTAAAGGTGCCATCGCCATTGTTGTGAAAGAGCGAGTCACCGGCTCCCTTCAGCCCACGCGGACCGCACTGGACGTCAAGCCCGCGGTATTTGCAGTAGGATGTGCTTCCGAATTTGGGCAGGTCGTCGAGATGAAAATCGACGTAATTGGTCACCATGAGATCGGCGAAGCCGTCGCCATCGTAATCGCCGAACGAGGCGCCAGTGGACCATCGACCATCGCGAACGCCGGCTTTGGCGGTCACGTCGGTGAAGGTGCCGTCGCCATTATTGCGGTAAAGAACGTTGCCGCCGAGGCAGGTGAGGTAGATGTCGGGCCAGCCATCGTTGTTGTAGTCGCCGGCGGCGCCGCCCATTGCGTAACAGGAGCTCGAGAGGCCGGAGGTGGCGGTGACATCGGTAAAGGTCCCATCGTGATTGTTGTGGTAGAGGGCTCCGGGACTTATTTTCTTGTCGATCGCCTTGGCCACGGTTGGAGCATTCGTGAAGTAGATATCGGGCCAGCCGTCACGATCGTAATCGACCAACAGCACACCACCGCTCATGGATTCGACGATGTATTTCTTCTCGGGGTCGGAGGTGTGCGTGAAGTGGATTCCGGCTTGAGCGGTGACGTCAATCAGCTGCGGTATGGACCGCCCGGTGCATTTCTGTGACCTAGCGCCGGGAGGCGGCGGCGGAGGCACCGGATGGCCGCTCTGTGCTGAGCAACATGGAAGAAGCATTATGGCCAGCAGCGCAGCGAGCACTGGCCTGCGAGGTGATATTGCCATCGTGCGCTGCGAAGGACTGAGGAAAGAGGTCACCACGATCTCCGGAATTGAGTCAGACATAACCCGGCCCAGATGTAAGTCATCCCTAAGGGTAAGTGATGTTGATGGTCTCCACACACAGTAAAAGCTTATTCGTGACGCTCGTCAGATCGCGTTTGGAGCAGATTCCTGCGGCGTGTGTTCGTCCCTGCGGCCGTACACGATAAGGTAAACAGCCGGGACAAGAAAGATGGTTACGATAACGGATGCGGAGAGGCCCCCGATGACGGCGCGGGCGAGCGGGGCATACTGCTCACTACCTGCTTCGAGTCCGAGAGCCAGCGGAATCATGCCGAGAACTGTGGCCAGGGAGGTCATCAAGATGGGCCGCAGGCGGATCTTGCACGCCTGCACAACGGCCTCACGGTAGGAATGCCCTCGACTGTGAAGGATGCCGGCGAACTCCACGATGAGAATGCTGTTGGAGACGACGATGCCGACCATCATGATGATGCCCATGAGCGACATGATGTTTAGAGTGGAACCCGTAATGACAAGCAAAGCGACAACGCCAGCTAACCCGGGAGGGACTGCCATGAGGATGATGAATGGATCAATGAACGATGTGAACTGCGCCATGAGAATGAGATAGACCAGGATGATGGCGAGAATGATGCCGAGGCCGAAGCGCAAGAAGGACTCGTTCATATCCTGGACGGCACCGTGTATGAGAACACGAATTCCGTTGGCCGTGGGAACTTGCCTGGTGATTTTTTCGACGTCCTTGCCGACTGCATTCAGAGCTTCGGTTTTGGGAAGGACATAGATGTCAATGACTCGCCGCATTTGATAGTGATCCATCTCGGTCGGCGTGTAGATCCTGCGGAAGAAGGCCACAGAACGAAGCGGAGTGTCGTTCTGACTGTTTGCGCCGCGTAGAGGGATATTCCCCAATTGCTCCATATTCATGTGGTTGATGATGGGATTCGAGTATTGCACGGTCAACATGTAATTGTTACCGCTCTTTGGGTCGATCCAGTAGCTGGGCGCGACGACTCCGTTGGATGTCAACGCAGTAATTACGTTGTCCACGATGTTCTTTGGTGTCAGGCCAATGAGGCTGGCTCGCTCACGGTCGATATCCATCTCTAGGCTTGGGTATTCCAGGTCTTGAGGGATGTAGACGGCTGAGACGTTGCCGGACTGGCGGAGTTTTGCTGCAACCTGCTTCGCCTGCGCGTTCGCGGCCTGAAGATTATTCGACGAGATCTCGATGTCGATTGGGGCCGGAAGGCCCTGGTTCACGACAGAATCAACCAGACCACCGACTTGAAAATATGTCGTGAGCTGTGGAAGCTGCGATGCTACTGCGTCTCGCACTTTATTGATGTAGGCGTAGCTTCCTGTCTTATGCCCTTCTTTCAGGCTGACCTGAACGAAGGCGGTATCCATGGCGGCGTTAGGCGTGTAGATGGCCGATAGATCGGGAGTAATGCCGATGTTGGAAACAATCATGCCGAGGTCTCCAGGAGGGACCACATTGCGTATGATGGCCTCGACTTTGGCAATGTAGTTGTCACTCACTTCGATGCGGGTGCCGCTGGGCATCTTTACGTCGACGATGAATTGGCCTGGATCAGTGCGAGGGAAGTATGCGCGACCAAGAAAGAGGAAGGAAACAACGGTGACCACTGTGATGCTGGCCAACATGGCGATCGTAGAGAGCCACGGCCTTTTGATTGTGCGATAGGCGAGCCGCTCATATCGCTCGAGCATGCCGGCGAAGAGCAGGTTGAAATAGTCAATTCCGCGCTGGAAGAGGTTAGGGCGCTTGGAACGAGCAGTGGTCGTGAGATGAGGCGCGCCGGTGGCCAGACCCCTATTTTCCTCATGCTCGATGGCGAAGTCCTCGGTTGGTTTGGGACGGATAAACCTGGCGCAGAAGAGCGGCACCAGGGTCATGGAAAAGATGTATGAGGCGAAGATGGAGAATACGACTCCATAGGCGAGATCGCTGAACAGGTACTTGCTGACGCCGGTAAGCAGGAAGACGGGAAAGAACACGATGGATGTCGTGACGGTAGCGGCCAGAACGGCAAGTGCAACTTCTGTGCCGCCCTCCGCGGCCGCGTGTTCTGGCAAGAAACCTTCTTCCATGAAGCGGAAGATGTTTTCGAGAACGATGACCGAGTTATCGATGAGGCGCGACAGAACGAGCGCGAGTCCTCCCAGCAGCATAGTGTTTATCGAGCCGCCCATGAAATTGATAATCAGCAGGCAGGTGAGGACTGCCAGCGGGATCGCGATCAAAGCAGCTACGGTGGCGCGGCCGCTGCCCAGGAAGATGAGAATCATAAGACCAGTCAGCAACAGGCCAATACCGGCTTCCTTGAGTAGGTTTCGGATGGCGCCTTTTACGAATACGGACTGGTCGAAGACGACGGCTGTCTTTAGAGTGGCGGGAATATCGACGAGCTTTTTAATGGCGGCTCGCATGCCATTGACGATGGTGATCGTGTTGCTTTTGCCGGCCTGCTTGAGGATGGGGATGTAGACGGAGCGCTGCCCATCGATGCGCACGATGTTGGTCTGGATAGCTCCAGCATCCTGCGCATGGCCGACATCGCCGACGAGCACCGACGCATTCCCGACGGAACGCAGCGGAATAGAGTTGATCTGCTGCGGCGTCGGGATCTGGCTGTTTGCATAGATGTTCAGATCCTGCGAGCCGATGCGGACGTCGCCAGCGGGAAGGATGAGGTTGGAGGCATTCACGCTGTTGACGACATCCATCACGCTGAGATTGTGTGCTTCGAGTTTCAGCGGGTCGACATAAACCTGGATTTGCCGATAACTGCCGCCGTAGGGCTGTGGGACGGAAGCTCCTGGCACATTCGCAATCTGGTTGCGAACCGTGAATTGCGCGATGTCCTTCAGTTGGGTTTCATCCAGGCCTTTTCCTTTGAGCGTGACGAGACAGATCGGCTGACTTGAGGCGGTCATGCCGAGTACAACGGGAGGAAGTGTTCCTGGAGGAAGGCGCCGCAGATCGGCCATGGCCAGATTGGCAATATTGCTCAATGCGGAGTCGGCGTTCGTTCCGGGGCGAAAGTAGACCTTGATCAGGCTTACTCCGGTGAGGGAGCGGGATTGAATGTGATCAACGTTGGCGCCCAGGGTGAAGAAACGCTCGAATGTATCGGTGATGTCTGCCTCAATCTGTTCAGGAGGCATTCCGGAGTAGAACGTGGCGACGACGACAACCGGCATGTCGATATTGGGGAAGAGATCTACGGGCATCGAGATCGCGTTGGCGATGCCGACCACGAGAATGATCAGCGAGATCATGAGAATGGTGTAGGGATAACGAAGAGCGAACTTAGGCATTACTGATCTCCTCCGCTCGTCTCGTTGGGGTCGGTGACGCCCCCCTCTTCATGCATGATGTCGCTGGCCGGCTCTGTTTCGATTACAGGCTTTACATGCTCGCCGGCTTGCAACTGACTGACATCGCCCAGCACGATCCGGTCGCCGGGCTGCAGGCCTGCAGTGACTTCGACCAAGTGTGATCCGCGCAAGCCAAGCTGCACCGTGCGCTGTTGGAGGTCATCATTCGGATCCAGAACGAAGATTGAGCCAGCGTTGCCGGCACCTTGCACAGCGGTGACCGGGATGGTGACGACGTTTGTCCGGTGTGCCAACTGAAGGTATGCGTTCGCGTACATGCCCGGAGTGATCGCCAGATCGGCGTTCGGGACATCAACCTCGGTCTCCATGGTTCGCGTTGCAGGGTCAAGATTGCGAGTGAAGCGCACGATACTGCCGCTAAAGTTGCGGTCGAGCGCGGCCACGCGAATCTGCATGGCATCGCCCTGATGCACGTAGCGCACCGCGTCTTCGGGCACTGGCACACGCAGACGCAGGACGTCGCTCTGGGCCAGTTTGATGAGCGGCATTGATTGCGTTTCTGAGTTGGTACCCTGCTGGATGAGGACTCCGGTATCGGCATATCGCCAAACAACTACGCCGGTCAACGGGGCTGTAACTTTAGTGTAGGATTCCAGCGCTCCAACGCGCTGTTGATCATTTGTTGCGGCCTGGGCACTTTCCCTGGCTGCTGCGAGCCGCGACTGTGCGGTGTCAATCTGCTCCCGGCTGGCCTGAGCCTGGGAACGCGCGTTGTCCAACTCCTGCTGCGCGATCAAGCCTGGTCTGCGGGCGGAGGCCTGCGATAAGCGATCATAGTTAGCCTGCACTGCCACATGGAGCACCCGGGCGCGGCTCAGTTCATGCTGCGCAGCAGTGATGGAGTCCTGAGCCCTTAGTGTCTCGGACTGCGTGCCACGGTATTGGGCGCTCAGTTCTGGAACCTCTAATGTGGCGAGCGTTTCACCGGCATGCACGCGGTCACCGATATCAACGAAAATCTTACGGACATAGCCCGAGACCTTGGCGTGGACGTCGACGACCTGATACGGCTGAAATTGGCCAGCAACGCTCAGCACGTGCGAAATATTGCCGCGCTGTGCGACGGCGACAGCGACCGTTGGCGATGACGGAGGCTGTTTCTGGTCAGCGTTGTTACAGCCACACGTGAAGATCACGGCCGGTAAAAAGATAGCTGCGCACGACCAGATAGTTCGGTTACACATACCGAGGTGACTCCATGGGAGAGGATGACTCTGCGTCGCCGTCTCCGATTTTGAATTTCGCTCTGTGGGTGGTTGACATGTACGCGGCTTCCTGAGGCTGCTAGATGGATTGAGGGCCTGCACGGATGGACAAGACGGGGCAAACCGATCGCGTGAGAAGTTGATACGCAATGCTTGTGTGAAGGTGGCGTCCGAGCTGACTTTCGGCGTGGACGCCCAATACGATGAGGCCGCTTTGCTGCGTTTCGGCGCGCTGTAAAATGCCGTCCACCGTGATGGTGCGTTGCAAATGGAATTCTGGCGTGCACCATTCAGCATTTGCGTCAGGAGCGAGGCGGCGCAGAGCAGCGCAATAGCTGTCCACTGTTTGCTGTGTGATTGCTACCTCAGCGTCAGGTCTCGCAAGCTGGCACACAGCCACGGGAACTTTGAATTCTTCTCCGAGTCTTAATGCATAGACTGCGGCGGCCGCGGCTTCGGGGCTAAGGTCAGAGCAATAAAGAATTTCCCTCGGCGCGATGTGCAGATCAATTCCCGCCAGAACGTGAGCTCCTACCGACAGGACGGGGCATGTCACGGTCTGTAGAAGTTTTTCTGTACTCGAACCAATGAGCAGATGATTGATTCCCCGGTGAACACCATGCACGCCGAGAACAAGGAGGTCGGGAGCTTGTTGCCCCACCGCATCCTGAATAACCTGACGCGGCGTGCCATCGACCACTGATGTCGCCACTGCGATATCGAGTCGACGTATGCCTGAAGCGAAGTTTTCGATTCGATCCTCAGCCGCTTTTCGGGAGACGCTTGGGCCCGTACCCATGGCTTCCACCTCTTCGGCTGCAGGTGACAGTTCGACAGCATGCAGAAGCAGAAGAGTCGCGTGGAAGTGATGCGCGAGCGCGACAGCATAGTCCAGTGCAAGGCGCGAGCACTCAAGAAAGTCGGTTGCGAATAGGATTTGCCTGATACGGATGCGTTCCATAGAGCCTCAGAGGTGCTTGTCCGCTACGGTTGTGATCCACTTTCAAAACGAAGAGCGGCCAAGTCCTGCTCATATTCGAAGCGAGCATTTGCATTGTCGATTTGGGCTTGAGTCTGCTGCAGTTGCGCCTGGCTGAGCTCTACGATCGAGCTGAGTCCGAGCTGATATCGTGTGGTCGCCAGATCAAGAGCGGAGTTCGCTTGCTTAAGCAGTTGGGCAGAGACTGCCATTCGCCGTTGAGCGGACTGTGAGGTCAGCCATGCAGTCCTGACATCACGCACGATCTGATCTACAAGGGCGCGATGCTGTTCATCAGAGGCATTTGCGTGTAGTTTTGCCTCGGTCGCCTCAGAATGAAATTTGAAGCCGTTAAAGATGGGAATTGAGATGTTCACGCCAGCGGCCCCATACCAGTTGGTGACGAAGTACTGCTTCGAGGCGATGGGCGTGATACCCACTACGCCTAAGCCGGAAATCGTGGGGAAAAGCTGGTCGTGCTGAGCCTTGGCGAAGCGAACGTCCGCTTCATGCGTATCGGCGAGCGCAATGAGATCCGGCCGTTGCTGCAAAGCCAGCGCAATTACCGCTTCTACGGTGGGTGAAATTGGCTGCGGCGGAGCGGGATCATCTACTAACCGGTAGTGAGTATCGGTTGTGGTGCCGAGCAACTCGTTCAGGCTGGCGATAGCCGCTTCGTATTCATTTTGTGCATCGAGCTTGAATAGTTGCGCCTGCGATAGGTTTACCTGGGCGAAGCTCTGATCGAGCGTGGATTTGAGCTTGCTGGCGGTCATGGCACTGACCTGGTCCGCGACATCCTTCCGCGTCTTGACGGTGCTCTCGGCGACCGTGAGGGTCGCCTGGGCTCTCAAGGCGCGATAGAACGCATTGTCAGTGGCGAGCACAATGTCGTCGCGAGTGGCCTGGGAACGCTGATCCGCAGCTTTGGCCTCGAAGGATGAGGAATCGATGAGATTCCGGGTCCGGCCGAAGTCGGTGATCAGTTGATCCAGCCGGACTCCGGCGCCGGCGTGATAGAGGAGCCGCGAGGCGGTGAGCGAACCCGTGGAGATGCGCGAAGCTTCTTCGGCGTCCACGCCGGTGACAGCGCCACTAAGGTCAGGAAAAAGAGACGATCGAGTAACCCGGACGTGCTCAGCCTGCGCACGAGCCAAGAGCGCTGCGACACTGATGTTCGGGTTATGTTTGATGGCTGCTTGTTCCGCGTCCTGGCGAGTGAGGCTGGGAGTGGTAGTTGCGATGTTTGGCGGGTTGCTGGGAGCCGATGGTGATTGAGTCTGGAGAGTCAAAGCGGGTGCATCCGGCAATCTGTGGGCCAGACGCTGCGCCTCTGAGGTAATCAATCCAGAACAAGAAATGGCGATCCAAAGGAAGGAGCGGCTTAACATCGGCGACCTCGTCTCGACGCAGCGCGGCCTGCGCAGATAATGCATGTATGCAGTGGATCGGTGAAGCTGACAACTCGTGACCCTCGCGTGTGGCTAAGCAAGTCGGGAGCTGCGGGAACCGGAAGGGTCCCCTTGCGAAACGGCAAACAGGTTTCTATGCATGAGCAAGCGTTCGAACGGAGTCCAAGTCTGGACAGTGGCGCAGAAACGAACTCAGCTCGACGTCTTGTTAGTCGGCGACGCTCGGTGGCGGCTTGCGATCGGTATGGACCGTGAAAAATAGCCTGGCATCACGCGGACGTCTTAAACGAAGTACTAAACCTGGAACAATCAGGCTTGATAATTCGAGATAGGGAAGCCGCGTCACATTCAACGCAGATTCGGGCACAGTCGGAGGGATTATCTGACTGGCTTGTGCCATCGCGGGGCGTTCCTTCTGGGATAGCAGCTTGGCGGCTGCCATCTTTGGTGGAAGCTGGTGCGAGTGGTAGAGCGAGAGCTTATAGGACAGCCCCCAGGAGAACAACGAGAAGGACAAGACTGCGAGTACGCACGCCAAAGTTGGCGAGCATCGCAGCGTTCCCCGGCTTCGTCGTCCCATGTGGCTAAAATTCCTTCGAGTGCTCAACCTCGGCCTTTTGTCGATATGATACGACCGATTTCGCAGGTCTGTCAGTTGTGCGCTCCTGGAAGTCAGGCCGCAACGGGGCAGGACGGATCTGTTTCGCCATCCAGAAGGATCTTTTCTAGGCGACGCGGAGGGTGGGGCCCGAACAGGTTGTCCCTAACCTGCCCAAAGCATGTGCGATCATCCAGTGCATACCGGAGATGGCTGCCGATGCCGAAGCCACTCGCTACCAGAGGTAAGCCAACCTTTGCACGCATCAATCGTTACCATTGCGCTGGCATTTTTGCGGTGAGGTTAGTGAGTAGTGAAGGTGGCGCTGGAGGTGTGATCTCGCTCGCGCCAGACATATCCGGTTGCCGAAGGCATCCGCACTCGCAAGCGCGCCAGCTCACCTTCGCGATGAGTCGTGAGGTGAAAAATCGCGCCGGCGCCCAATTTAGTGAACGAGATGTCCGCGCGCACAACGCCGTGGGGTGTGAGGATGGGCCAGTGGTGCGCCTCCATTTTTTCCCAGCCCGGTGGAAGACGCGGCAGTAGAACAGTTAGGGCAGGATCCGAATCATCGACACCAAGCACGAGCCGGGCCACCTTAAGGGGCTCCGCTACATTGACTAAGTTCAATGCCCCGCATCCTGCCGCGAGAGTTACTTTGCCTACTGCAAGTGGTGAGTAGTACCGTTCGTAAAAGAAATAGGGTGAACTGCGTGTGAGCTGGTACTCAGGGATTGGCCGGTAGGTTGCTTCAGCGAGCCAGCCCAGAGCTTTGTCGGCCATCTGCAGATGATCCGTCAGTAACATGGTCTGAAGCGCATATCCCTGCCCGTAGGAAGGACTGGTAAGAGCGCCGCCTCCGAGGGCATCGAACTGAGTCCATATACCGTACCGGTCGAATTGCTGCTTCCTTTTGGGTTCCTCATAAATCTTCTCGAACGTCTTTTCGCTGTGCTGGATAATGTCAGGTTCGATGACAGATGGCTCCAAGCCAAGGACATCTGAGCTCATCGCCGCAACCCCATTCATCCCGCCAAAGCCGAGATTGACCTTCGCCATCAGCACACGAGGATCGGGCTTTAATGTATTCGGATCCACGGCCCAAAGCCAGGAGCCGTCCGATGCGATAAGGTATTTCTCCATGCTGTCGCGCAGTTTCGTCGCCAGCAAACCGTCCTGAGAGGATTGCTCCGTCAACCTGAGTGCGTTCTCCATGCGAGACACGGCAATCAGAGCGAGCCGAACAAGGTTGTTCTGAACCAGGTTGTCGCAGTTGCCCGGGACCTGCATCCCACAGCCGAACTCGCCGGTTCCTGAAAGTAGCGGCTGTTTGCTTAACAAGTATCTGAAGTAAGCGACGGGAGATGTGTCGCCCAAGAGAAAGGACTGGATTTCATGCCGCGCTAGGCTGTCTGCTGGAAGATGCTCCCAAAGCAGCACCAATCCGATCACGATCGCTGAGCTTCCATCCAATTCGGTGCCGGAGCTCTTCTTGTTTCCACGGAAGAAGCGAGGATAGGAGTAGAAGCCGTCCTTATTTCGATCAACAAGTTGGATGAGGCAATGCGCCAGCAGAGTGGCGTCCTTGTAGTCGCCCCACATGGTGAGTTCGCGAAGATACGTGCCTGCGTCACGCGTCCACATCGTGCCATTCCAGGGCTGTCCGGCGGGCGAGGCATTCACAAAGCCTGCGGGCTGGCTGTTTGTAGCAACTGGAACGAAGTCCTTGTCGAGGACACCATGAAACGAAGCTTCAATCTCCTTTGTGAAAAGAACCGCGCTAGAGCTGCCAGAGAACGACAGTGAGGCAAAATCGCCATTTGCCGTGGCGGCATCAGCGCCGGACTGAGCCGACAGGGCGTGCGAGGCACCCAGCAACATCGCCAGCGCAAGGCTGCAGCGACAGGTAATTAAAAAGGATCGTCTACCTCGCATTTTGTCTCTTCCGATTATCTTCACTCGGCCAGCAGGAACGTGCATGTAGCAGGCATCGTTTTCACTTGCCGCGGAGTCAACGTTTCGCGTTAGGCTCCCATGCCCAATCAGGCACGGGAGCTTTATAAGGCCGGGGTGCAGCTCCTGCCGGTGTGCTTGCGTCTGCTTTGTGCTGCCTGAGTGCGGAATACGCGTCGACGACTTTTGGCGGGAAGGTCGCCATCATTGAGTCAAGATCCTTTTGAAGTTCAGCCACGAGATCGGGGTACAAGTGCGCGACGTCGTAGCTCTCTTCAGGATCCAGGGAGAGATCGTAAAGTTCGGGGTGCTGCAACCACGCACTGCTGCGGGCAGCGGTGCTGCGATCGTTGATATATATCTCCCCCTTCTCGCACTGAGCGACACGAAGCTTCATTGAGCCCTTGCGGATGCAATGGATATCACTGCCACCTTGCCCCATGGGGCTGAAGTAGAGGATGTGTTTGCGCGGCAGATCCTTGTCGTCTCCGAAGAGGATCGGTGAGATGTCGATGCCATCAAGCGGTTTCTCGGGAAGGCTGAGGCCGCACTGGGCGACGAGTGTGGGAAGTACGTCCAGGTTCGAGGACCATGCATTGGCGACGGAGGCGGCAGGTATATGTCCGGGCCATCTGGCAATGAAGGGGACACGGAAGCCACCTTCAAAGGTGGATGCTTTGCGTCCGCGCAGGGCGCCGGGATTGCCCTGATACCAGGGGCCGTGGTCGCTGGTGAAGCAGATGAGAGTGTCATCGGTGAGACCCTTACGCTCAAGCGCCTGCACGACTTCGCCGACGCTCCAGTCGATCTCAGCGATGCAATCACCAACGTTGCCCAGCTTTGTCTTGCCACGGTAGCGTGGCGAAGGCCGGGCTGGCTCGTGCGGGTAGGAGAAGGCGAAGTAGAGGAAGAAGGGATCGCCCTGGTTTTCTTCGATGTACTTGACCGCCTCGTCTGTGTAACGAGGCGTGAGCACCGTGCGATCTGTATCTTCTTCGAGGATCGTGAGGTCGCGGATGAGCGGAAGCGGCTTCATGTCGATGCTGTAGGGGACGCCATAGAAGGAGTCGAAGCCGCGATTGGTAGGCAGGTACTCGGGCTTGCTGCCGAGATGCCACTTGCCGATGGCCTTGGTCTTATAGCCGTGAGCGTGAAAAAGATTCGATACGAGGGTCTCGTCGACAGAGGTTCCGAAATCGCCTTTCGGGCCAAAGGCTCCGGTGGTGGCGCAACGCGTTCCATAGCGGCCAGTGAGCAGGGCGGCGCGAGAGGCAGAGCAAATCGGATGTCCCGAGTTGAAATGCGTGAAGCGCATGCCATGAGCGGTAAGCGCGTCGAGGTTCGGTGTTGGCAACTTCGAGCCGTAGCAGCCGAGATCACCGAATCCAAGATCGTCACAGATCACGAGGACGACGTTGGGACGGCGCTTGGATTTTCTGCGGGAAGAAGAATGCTTTGGCACTGGCGCCGTCGGCAGGGGAACGGCTAGCGCGGAGATAGCGGTGCTCGACGCGATTCCTGGAGGAGAGCAGAGCGAGAAAGTTGCGGCGGTTGACCATTCGTCCCCAGAGAGTGAGTTTTGAGTTTGAGGAAGTTCGGGAGGAAGTTGGGCGGCAAAAATTCGTCTGGAGAATTCTAATCGATTGTGAATGATTGACAAGCTCTTATTGCGATCGATAGCATCGGCGCGCAGAATCTTCCCTGGTTGAGAGGAGCCTCAATTTGTACGAGAACATGTCCGTTTCCATATATCCTTCTTGTTTTTCTTGCATGGTGAATGTATGGAAGCGGAAATGTGGTCTTTCTTCAAAGCATGAACGGAGTTCCCGCGGCAGTCGACACAGAAGACAGGTATGGCGCGGCGTGTGTCTGATGGCGTCTGTCCTGGGTTTGGCTCCTCTTCTGAAAGCGCAGACTGCAAATAGCTTCAGCAAGGTATTTCAGATCGGCGCATTTGATCGATCGCCGCTGGGGTTTCGGGGGGGAGAGCCGAAGGCAGCGGTCACGTTTGTGGTGGGCAAGAGCGATCCCGCGAGAGATTGGTACGGGACACAACCGGCGGCTTCCGCAGTGGAACGTAAGACTGCAGAGGCTGCATCGGCGCCCCGCACGATTCAGTTCGCGATCGAGGGTGAGACTGCGCCGCAGTATCGGTTGCATCTTGCAGTTGTGCTCGGCGATCGCGCGGTGCCAGCGATTGCAGTGACCATCAACGGGCGGCGCGGTGTCTTCTACCTTTCATCGAAGCTGAGCTCGGTTCTGGGCGGCATGGACGACCAATTCGAATCGGCGTACGTGCCAGCGGATGTCACGATCGAGTTTCCCGGGAGTTATCTTCACAAGGGAGCAAACTCGATTGCGCTGGAGGTGCTTCGTGTGGACGAGCCCGCGGAACTCCCTGCTGGATTGAACTACGATGCGATTGAGTTAGATAGCCTGCAAACAGCGCCTGAGAGGGCGCGGGCATCTATTCAGCCCACGGTTTTTTACAAACGCAACGGAGACAGGTTGACGGAGCTTGTCGATGTGTTCGTGCAGGAGAGCGACGCGGGAGAGCACGGCGAGCTGGACCTCGAAGTGAACGGGACACATTACAAACATCCGTTTCACGCGAAGAACGGCTTTGGTGAAGAGCGCTTTGAATTCGATGTGCCGGAGTTTGCGGTGGCAACAGAGGCCCATCTTTCGTGGACGGCAGATGGGAAGACCAGCCATCTGGATGAGCGGATTGATCCGCAGAAGAAATGGACGGTTCTTCTCGTTCCACATATCCATCTGGACATTGGATATTCGGACTATCAGGCAAAGGTGGCCGCTATCCAGGACCGGGTCGTCGATGAGGCTATGGACTTTACGAAGCAGGTGCCGGACTTCCGCTATAGCACTGACGGCTCCTGGGTGCTGGATCAGTTTATGCAGACGAGGTCCGCGGCCGACCGTGAGCGCCTTCTTACAGCAATGCGGAAGCAGGAAATCTTCGTCCCGGCTGAATATGCGAATCTGCTGACCGGCTTTCCTACAGCAGAGACGCTAATCCGGTCGCTCTACTACAGCGCGAACTTCAGCCGCGAGCACGGTACGCCATTCAACTATGCCGACATCACGGACGTGCCTTCATATAGTTGGTCCTATGCTTCCATACTTGCCGCAGCCGGGATTAAGTACTTTGTCGCGGGACCGAATGGGCGCGAGACGCATGCGCCGGTGCTAATTCAGGGACATCTGAATGAGAATTCGCCGTTCTGGTGGGAGGGACCCGACGGCAAGAAGGTACTGTTCTGGTATTCGCGCCACTACTGGGAGATGGGAATTTTCTTCGGCACACCGCCGGATATTTCTGTGGCCTACCAGACGGTGCCGCTGCTGTTGGCACCGTATCAACGGCCGGGATATCGCTCCGATTCGATGATTGTCTATGGATCGCAGCAGGAGAATACGGACCTGTTTCCGCAGCAGGCAAGCTTTGCAAGCGCATGGAATGAGAAGTACGCGTATCCGAAGATGGAGTACTCGGGCTTCTACGACGCGATGAAGAAAATTACGGCGCCGTTTGGGGACGATCTTCCAACCGTCCGCGGCGATGGCGGTCCTTACTGGGAGGATGGAATTGCGTCGACCGCGGAGCTCTCAGCGTTGGAACGACGAACGGAAAGCCGTGGGCCTTCCGTGGAGCAGTTGGCAACGGTGAGTTCGCTGGTAAATCCGCATCTGGCGGCTGATAAAGAGCGGCTGGATCGCATGTGGCGCGACATGGTTCTGATGGATGAGCACACCTGGACCTCGCACGACAGTGTGAAAGAGCCGATAAGCGATGAGACCGCGGTGCAGTCTGCGGTGAAGAAGAACTACGTAACGGATGCCTCGACCATCGCAGACTTCGTCGCGCAGAACAGCATGGCGAACCTCGCGGATTCGATCTCGGCGAGCCGCAAGAGCGTGATCGTCTTCAACACGTTGAACTGGAAGCGCAGTGGCGTTGTAACCTTTGACCTGCACCATGGTGAGGTGCTTGTCGACTCGACCACAGGTAAGGTGATGCCGGTCGAGATCTTGACGAAGGGCAATGCGTTGAGCCGTGTGCGGTTTGTAGCGAGTGAGGTCCCAGGCAATGGTTATAAGGTGTTCGAAATCCGGAAGGGAACCGCAGCGCAGGAGTCGAAGGTCACACAGTCAAACATCCTCGAGAACTCCTTTTATCGCGTCACACTCGACCCTTCGACAGGAACTGTACAAAGCATCTTCGATAAGGAGTTGAAGAAAGAGCTGGTGAACCAGAACAGTCCCTACAGGTTTGGGCAGTATCTGTATGTTACGGGTGGTGACAAGCAACCGAACTCGCTGCAGACGTTCAGGATGGTGCCGATACCTCCTGAGCTGCAGGTGACGGGGTCTCATGGTGGGCGGCTGATCTCGTCCGTGCACACAGCGGATGGATGGGTGGCCCGGATGGAGAGCACGGATGAGAACACACCCTCGGTTCGGGTGGAGATTAGGCTGCCTGAGCACGAAAAGAAGGTCGAGTTTGTGGAGGACATTTCAAAGCAGAAGGTGCTCGCGAAAGAGGCAGTCTATTTTGCTTTTCCGTTCGCGATGGACCATCCGGAGTTCAATTTTGAGATCCAGAACGGCGTTGTGAATCCGGCGAAGGACATGTATCCCGGCGCGGGGCATGAATGGTTTTCTGTACAGCATTGGGTGTCGGTGCAGCAGGATGGGGTGTCCGGCACCATTATGCCGCTGGACGCTGGGCTCGTCACACTGGGCGATATCTATCGCGGGCGGTGGCCATCGCATTTTGAGGATCGGAACGGAACGGTCTTCTCCTATGCGATGAACAACACCTGGAACACGAACTACGACGCCGGGCAAGGCGGAGAGACGGAACTTCGTTATGTTGTCACCAGTGCACCGTCTACGGATCCGGTTGCGCTCAGTCGGATGGGCTGGGAGGCGGCAACACCGCTAGAGTCCGATGAGATTACGCATCAGGATAAAGCTGTCGATTCTCAGCGTCTGTTGAATGGCAAGCAGGGGAGATTTCTCGAGATCGATGATCCGAACGTTGTGGTAGAGGCATGGAAGCCAGCAGAAGATGGGAAGGGCACCATGCTCAGGCTGCTCGATCTGGGCGGCGCAGAGCGGACAGTCAGCGTGCGAACGCCACTTCTAAAGCTGTCGAGTGTTATTGAGACCGACGCCGTGGAACGCGACGAGCATCAGCTGGTGTCTGACGGCTCGCATGCGTTTAGCGTCACTGTTCATCCACACGAGATTGTGACGGTCAGGATTATTGGGGCGGATACAGCCTCCGAACTGTGAGCGTCTATCGCGGGCTGCTCGCGGTGCGCGGTTTATGCTCGCAACTTTCCCGTTGCCTGGTTGCGCACGAGAAATTGCGCCCGGACTGACCGACTTTTCCTGGGAATGTTGCCCAGCAGACTATGGCTGCTTCAGGATGGTATTTTGCGTCAGAGATAGGAATAATCGATTGACATCAATTATCACCCTTTGCTACAAATCTTGCCGCGTCCAATTACGACATATTTTGGCATTCTGACTCCGTTTCTCCGAAGTCAGTGCATAACGGGTCCGTTGTCAGCCGCGGCTCGGCAGGAAGAACAGATCACATTGTTGCGATTGACAAAACAGGAGCGTCAGAAGGCATGACCGTCAAATACAACCTCCTTCAGAGAGCACCATTGGCATTGCTTCTCATCGTGATGCTCTTAATCTCCTGCGTGTCTGGCTACGGCCAGGTGAACGAAACGGGAACCATCACGGGCACGGTCACCGATCAGAGCGGGGCGGTCGTTCCCGGCGCGTCAGTCCTCGTCACCAACGTGGGTACAGGTGTTTCCACACCTCTTAAGAGCAACGCCTCCGGTGAATTCACGCAGGTTGGTCTCAACGTGGGCAATTATTCGGTCCAGGTGAGCATGCAGGGATTCGGCACCTACCAGCAGAACAATTTTTATTTGGCCGCCACATCGACGTACACCGTCAAAGTCGTGCTCAAGCCCGGTGAGACGACCGACACCGTGAATGTTTCGGCGGAAGCGGTCGTTCCTGAGTTGACCACCAGCGAAATCTCTACGGAGATCCCCGGCAAGGAAGCGAATATGCTTGCGCTGAATGGCCGCAATTATCAGGAGCTTTCCACTCTAATGCCGGGTGTTGTGAACCTTTCAGCCGGCACCAGTATCGCAACCGGAGGCTATGTCGCCAACAACTCGGTCTCGGTTAATGGCATGGGTCGCAGCAGCGTCTTCTACACCCTGGACGGCATCTGGAATGAGGAGACGGGCGACCTGCTCACCAACACGGTCACGCCTCCGCCGGAAGCAATTGACCAGATCAAGGTGCTGCAAAACAACTATTCCGTCCAGTACAACATGATGGGCGGCGCGATGTTCATGGTTCACACCAAGAGCGGCACAGCCCAGTTTCACGGGCAGACGTGGTACTTCCTTCGCAATGAGAAATTCAATGCGCTGAACTACTTCTACAACGCGCAGCAGGCCGCTTTGAACAGTTCTACGGGGGTTCAAACGAGGGCGCTCAATCCTGCCTTCCGCTGGAATATTGGCGGTTTGGGCCTCGGCGGCCCCCTATTTATCCCTCACATCTACAACACGAACCGCGAAAAGACCTTCTTCTATATCAACGGCCAGTACGTAAAGCAGGTCACCTACAACGTAGCGTCGGCGACCTTTCCAACGGCGGACGAAATTAACGGTATCTTCCCGTCGGAAATTCATGATCCGGTCACACAAAATGATTTTCCTTCCTCGCCGGGTGGTCCGGCCGGGACTCAGTGGACGATTCCTCAGAGCAAGATCGTGCCTCAGGCACAGGCCTTTCTCAGGGCGTTCGTTCCGGCTGGCATCCAGTCGGTGCCGTGCACTCCATCTCCGGGGATCCAGTGCGACGTTATGCAGCGGTCGGCCAATGACTATCAGTTGACCAATCCGAACCTGTTCAAGCAGCTGAACGTCATGGGCAAGATTGACCATGTCGTCAACCAGAAGTTTCGCCTCACAGCCGAATACTTCCGCGAAGGTGTGCGAAACCAACTCGCCTCTGCCAGCCGCATGGGATCGGTGTCTCCCTATAACTGGGACATCTTCTACAACAATGATTCCGTGGCACAAATTCACCTGAACGAGCAGATCGGTCAGGCAATGCTCAATCAGATAAGCGTTGCGATGGACCGCTATGTGGTCACCCACACTTATGGTGGCATACATCTCAATTCACAGGTTCCCGGCTATTCATCGCAGCTGCCTTATCCGGGAACAATCATTGGACTCGCCGGCAATTGGCTCCCTCAAATTACCTTCTCGAACGGTTGGACCACCATGGGGACTAACTCCACTGATACGCAGTGGCGCACAGCCTATCTGGCCGAGACGCTGACCGATAACTGGAGTTGGTCGCGTGGGAAGCACAATCTCGCAGCCGGAGGGACCTTCCTGCTCGGCCGGTCCCGGATCAACACGCAGGCTGTGAATAACACCGGCACATTTAACTTCAATGGAAACTACACAGGGACTCCCATCGCCGACTTCCTTGTGGGCTATGCGAACACCTTCGTGCAGGGCAGTGCCATGGTCCGGAAAAAACTGACCTATCCCATCTACTCTCCATATGCGGAAGATGTCTGGAAGATTCTTCCTCGGCTCACTCTCACCGCGGGTATCCGCTACTCGTACATGCCGTTTGCGAAAGCGGACCAAGGTTATGCGACGGCCTTTGATCCTGCGAAGTTCGATCCCAACGCCACTCCCGGCGTCACAGCACAGGGCACGCTGGTCCTTACGCCCAATTACAACCCTGTCAACGGGCTTATTTATAACGGGTTTAGTGGAGTTCCTCTTAACCTCTCCAATCCGCACAAGAACTACATTTCACCCTCAGTCGGCTTTGCATGGGATATCTTCGGCAACGGACGCGTCGCCATTCGCGGCGGCTATGCAATCAACTACCTGAAATCCGGCTCAAGCAGCGACTGCCAGGACAGCTGCATCGGCCAGCCTGCCGTTACGCAGATTAATCTGACGGGCGCGAACTTCCCCAGCCCGCTCAACGGGCAGACGACGGTTCCTACAGCGCCGAACATTTTTGGTGAGGACATTCACAATATTCAGGCAGCCAAGATTCACAGCTACAGCCTGAGTGTGCAGCAGGAGTTCGGAACTAACTGGTGGATCGAGATTGCCGGTGCGGGCGTGGCCGGGCGCAATCTTCCTCTGGAACTGAACGTCAATCAACTGCAGCCGTTCCAGGGTTTCGACTACAATCCCGAAATTAATAAAGGCGGGATCAGTACGGCGCTTTACGCGCCGTATCAAGGCTACGCAACCATCAACTACGCAACCTCCACCGGTATCGCGAATTGGAATGCGTTGGAGACGAGCATTCGTCATCCGGTCGGACACGATATGACGTTCCGCGCGCAGTTCACCTGGTCTCACGGTCTGGCGGATGTACCCAGCCAGCAGGGTTACGCCGATGAAAACTCCGGTGTTCAAGATGCCTACAACCCTATGAAGGATTATGGGAACACTCAGCTCAATCAGCACCTGAACTTTTCGAGTGCTTTCATCTATCATCTGCCGTGGTTTACGCAATCGGGCTGGACCAAGAAGAGCTTTGGCGGTTGGGAGTTCTCGTCGGTTGTCGCGTTCCTGTCAGGGGTCAACTACTCTGTAGGTCTTTCCACGGCGAATCACGGTATTACGACTCGCCCGGACATGAACCCTGCCGTCCCGTTAGTGCGCTACAAGGGGCCTCATCCCATCAACCCGGCCAGTTCCGGGAATCTGCCCAACGGCCCGTTCTTCAGCACTTGTTCCTTCATCGTGCCGAACACCCAGGATCCAACCCAATACAACTGCGCTCCAGGAGCTGTGGGCGACAACTTCAACGGCATGTTTGGCAATGCACCGGTCGGCATTATCCTCGGTCCCGGTGCCATCATCGATAATGTCAGCCTGTTCAAAATCTTCCAGCTTAGAGATCAACTCGATCTGCGCTTCCGCGCCGAAGCTTTCAACATGGTCAACCACCCGAACTTCAGCAGCCCGGACGTGACCCTCGGCGATGCCAACTTCGGCGCGTACCAGAGGGCGCTCGATCCGCGACAGGTCGAGTTTGCTTTCGAAGTCAGGTGGTAAATGTCGGCGAGGATCTCTGAAATGCAACCAGTGGAGACTGAAATGGGCAACACCAAGGTTTCATTCAAACGGCACTTAACCGGCGTTGCCGTCGCGATCCTCTCGACCGGCCTAGTGTTGACCAGCGCATGCAGCAGCCCCAAGCTCGCTGATGCGTTCGTCACGATTGTTCCCGGCAACACGACGGTGGGCACAGGTGCGACCTTTACGATGTACACGTCCGCCAGCCCGAAGGGTGTCACATGGACCATGTCGAAGACGACGGGATGCACCGGGGCTGCCTGCGGCACGCTCTCCGGCGCGACGGATACAAGCGTGGTTTACAACGCTCCGCTATCGATGCCCAGCTCTTCAATGACAGTAACGATCACGGCGACATCCAAAGCTGACTCCTCCATGTCTGCGTCCCAGACGCTCACTGTGTATCCGGTGAGCGTGCAGATTTCCGGGCCATCCAATACGACAGTCGTTCCACTCACGACGGCAGTGTTCAATGCATCGGTCCCAGGCGATCTCTCAAACGCGGGTGTCTCCTGGACGGTCACGGGTGCAAGCTGCGCAGGTACAGATGAAGGATGCGGGTCCTTTCGCCAATCGAACCCGTCGCAGGCGACGTTCGTCGCGCCCCCCGCTCCTCAGTTCGAGAACGTAACCGTCACGGCGACATCCATCTATGCACCCGGGGAAACTGCTTCCATTACTCTGAGCATTCCAAAGCTCGCGATCTACTTCTACACACCCAGCGTGCTGCCGGCAGCTATCGCTCTCCCGGCTGGTAAGACTGCTAACTGCCAGGACGACCCTCCTACCTACAGTGCGACCGTCCAGGTCTTTGGCAATACAAAGCCATACACATTCAGCTTTGCAAATCTGCCCTCGTGGATATGCACTCCGGTACAGACGGGCCCGTCGTCCTTCACCCTCTCAGGAACACCTCCGGCGGGGACGCAGGGAACTGTCTACCCGACGGTCACCGTTACAGACTCAAGTTCACCGAACCCAGTTATCAGCGGGCAACCATTCGCGCTCACGACCTATGCCGCTCCGCCGACCGGGGATAGTCTTTTGAAGGGTTCCTATGCCTTCTTCGCGACCGGATGGACAGATGGAAGCTCGGTGCAGACGACCTACAACGGCATCTCCTACATTGGTTCTTTCACAGCCGACGGCAAAGGCAACATCACCGGCGGCGAGCTTGACGTCAACGATCCCAGCACTGGTATCACCAGCTACAGCACGCTCGGCGGCACCTATAACATCCAGTACGGTCTGGATAAGAACAAGAACCCCGTGCCCGGTTATCAGACCGGCATCATCACGCTCGTTCCACCCGGCAAGCCGCCATTCCCCATCACCCTGGCGGTAAGCCTCTCCTCCATTCAAAATCTGAATCAAGATCAGACCGCTCCTCCGAATAATGTTGCCACCCAGGGCCATTTTGTCGAATTCGACGACACTACTGGCATCGGGACGAATGTCACAGCAGACTCAAGCGGTGTTCGCGCACAGGGCACCATGGCCTTGCAATCGCCCAGTGTCCTTGATTCAGCAGTGAACGGCGCGACCAAAGACAATCCCGTCACGACCCCGTTTACAGGAAACTACGCCTTCGGAATGGCTGGCTATTCCGCGATTCAAGATACTACAGTTATCAACAACGGAGTGGTCACGCTCGCGCCTTGCTACGCCGTTCACACGTGCGGTCCCATCTCTCTTGCAGGCTCTATGGTCTTCGGCCAGAAAGGCGCGATCACCTCCGGTGTTGAGGACGTGACGGTCGCCGAGAACAACGGGAGCGCCATTGCGCTCTCAGGCACAGTGGACAACTCTGGCGATACGGACGCATCGGGTCGCGCCACAGCGAGCATCATGGCGGCGGCGAACTCACACATGCCGGATTGGCCGAGCAACTTCGCCATCTATGCCGTGGATCCGAACACCTTCTACTTCATGTCCATCGATCCGTATTCAACCAACAGCCTCATTACGGGCCAGGCTCAGCATCAGAATCTTGCTGACATTGCGAGCATTCCCTTCGGCTCCCAGCCGTTGCTGCTTTATGGCAACGTCACATCGACGACTTCCTTCAGCCAAAAGGGTCCGAACGGGCAGATCCGCGTAGAGCTTCAGCTTCTGACGCCCGCTCCGACTAGCCCGACGGCAGGCAAGCTGAGCGGCTTCCAATGGGTGAACGCCTCAGGAACCTACACCCCGATTAACCCCCCGGGACCCGGGGTCGTCAATGCCTTCAGCTACACGGTGGACCCCGCAACTGGCCGGGTTACAACCTCGACCACAGGTGAACCTTACCTCTACCTGGTCGACACGAGCATGGGTTTTGGCACGCAGTATTCCGCGGCCAACAATGCCGCCGCCGGTCTCTTCCAGTTCCAGCCGCAAACTGCAACCACTCTCAACGCCGGCTTCTACAGCTACTATGTCTTCAACGGAACCTCGCAGGTCGCTCCCATGGAAACCGGAATTCTGCAGATACCCGACGGCGGCGTGCCAGATAACGCAACGACTGTGACGATCCCATCCGGGACCGACTACACATCCTTCGGCACGCTCGCCAATGTCTATCAGGCAGGTGAGCCGATTCTCTACACCGGCGGTATCACTGGGACGCTCACCGAATCCGGCGGCCTGTTCAGCCGGAGTTCGACCACCGGCCAGATCATCCTTCCCGGCCTAATGCAGGGTTGTGGGCAGCAGTCGCCGCAGGGTGGCGGCTGGGTGATCTCGTCAACGTCCTTCGTCTGCACGCCAGCGGGCGGATCATTTGCAGGAGTCCATGTCTTTCAGCAGTAGTAGGACCGCGATGTGTCAGCGCCCTTCGGCATCATGAATGGAGCTAAGTAGTGCAGACCTGATGGGGTCGATATCGAAGAATTGGCGATATCGAGCGGCCGCCGGACGAAATGCCATTGGCCCCCAATTGAATGCCGTGTTTGGCGGCGAAGGGCGCGAACTCGAGGCTCGCTAGAACTCTATGCGAGCTCCGAGTTGGAGGAAGCGGGCGTTGCCCACCTGTGAGGTGGATCTGCCAAAGGTGGCCGTGCTGCCGAGGCTGCCGTTGATGCCGCCCAGATTCGCGCGGTTGAAGAGGTTGAAGACTTCGAGGCGAAGCTGAAGGTTGGCGGACTCGCGGATGCGATTGTTCTTGAGCAGCGCGAAATCGGTGTTGGCGAAGCCAGGGTTGCGATATCCGTTGATGACTTCGTTGCCTTCGCCGGGGAGAGTGGAGGGCGCGGTGAAGTCGGTGATGGAGTTGAAGACGCCCGCAGTGTTGGTGTTTGGCGAGAAATCAGCGTTGCGGCCGAGTTGGCTGTTGCGATCGGTGCGGATGCTGTACCCGTAGGACGGAATATTGGGCAGATCGGTGTTGATGCCGTCCGCGTTATAGTCGCCGCCCTTGGAATAGGCGTTGGTCTGGTAGACGGTGAACGGAGTTCCGCTCTGGAGGATGGTGATCGCGCTTGGCTTCCAGCCGTTGGTGAAGATGTGGAGGAAGTTGGGTCCGCTCTTCAAGCCCGGGAGTTCGTAGGAGACGAGCAGCGAGTAACGATTGGGGACGTCCCAGTTGGAGTGCGACCAGTATTGGCTGTAGTTGCCGGTGTTGGACTGCGGAGTGGGGTAGGTTCCCGCGTCGTCCCAGGAGCTGGAGCGGGTGTAGGAGGTGTCGATGAAACCATGATGTGCAAAGCGGCCTTTGAACTCGGCGATGAAGGCGTTATAGGTGGAGCTGGGGCCGTTGGTGGAGTACCGGATCGATCCGAAGCTGGTGTTGAGGCGTACGAGGTTGCCGTGGTTCTGGATGAGGCTGCCGGGAAAGTTGTTGATGTCGACACCGTAGCCGGCGTTGGTGGTGCGGCCGGCGAAGCCGCTGAAGAGATCGAACGAGTGCTGACCGGAGTAGCCAGCGGCGATGGAGTAGTTGCTGGTGATGCCACGCTCAAGGGTCACTGTGTAGTTCAGCGTGTTCGAGGCATGCAGGTTGGGATCGAGGCCGCCGATGTTCACCTGCTGGCCGGTAATGCCCCCCTGCGAATTCAGCGTGTACCCGGTGAAGTTGGGATAGGTGTAGCCGAAGGGGAAGGTGTCGCTGGTGCCGATGCTGTAGATGGGCTGAATGCCGGTGGTGTTGCTCTGGAAGGTCACACTGGCAGGCGAGGGCGGATTGCCGAACTCGTTCTGCGCGTTTCCGAGGGTGATCCAGTCGTGGTAGAGGCCGAAGCCGCCGCGAACGAGCCACACCCCTTTTGCGGTGGGATCGTAGGCGAAGCCGGCTCGCGGGCTCCAGGCTTTGATGGAGTGGTTGAAGGCGTGTGAGACCTGCTTCACGGACCCATTGGCGATCTGCTCGCTGATGGTGGTGCCGGAGCCATACAAGAAGTCCGACTCGATGGAGCCCTTGATTGGCGAAGGATTGCCGAAGTTATCCCAGCGCAGACCATAGGTCAGAGTGAGTTTGCGATTTGCTTTCCAAGTGTCCTGCGCGAAGAAGCCGAAGGTGCTGCCGGCAAACTGGAAGCTGCCGCCGAGCAGGCCGGCTTGCTGGCCGGACTGGAGATTGAAGGCGACGCCGCTCTCGGTGTTGATCTTGTCCTGCACGAAATCCGCGACGCTGAGGAAGTTGTAAGTGGGGATGGACGCGGCAGGGCCGAAGAAGGTCAGGTTGTCGCCGTGGAAGCCGTCGTAGCCGAAGCGAATGTCATGGTTCTTGTGAATCAGAGTGACGGCGTCTCTCCAGACGGAGTGATGCTGCACGTAGCGGTAGTCGGCCTTGCTGACGCCCATCTGCGTGCCCCAGGCGTTGGTGACGGTAATGATGGGAACGTGGAAGGGGCCGGTTGGATCGAGGAAGCCTTCCATGCGGAGGAAGCCATAGGCGGCTTCATTCAGCAGGTGCGAGTTGAAGGTGTGGGTCTCGTTGCCCTGGACGGAGTGGACGTCGTAGTGCTGCGGAGACTGCATACCCACGCGCACGGATGGGCCACCGATGTCGAGGCCCGTACTGTAGTAGTTGCCATACACGCGGTCCTTCGAGAAGTACTTGTCGATGCGGACGTTGTACTGGAGTGCATTGCGGTAGTTGGTGGCGTTGAGTACGCCGTTATCGACGATGGGAAGAGAGCATGGGATGTTGGCTGCGGCTGCGGTGCCGCAGGTCGTCTTGAAGAGCGTCGATCCAGTCGATGCAACGCCGGTGGTGAAGGCATCTGTGGCGGGATATTGGGCGAGCAGCTTTACGCCGATGGAGTTGGGATAGTTTGTCTTAGCCCAAGCGGTGAACGCTGGATCCTCATAGGTGACCTGTGAAGTCGCCTGCGTGAGCGAGAGCAGCGGCTCCCAGCCGGTGAAGAAGAACATCTGCTTGACGAAGGGCACAGGACCGCCGAGCGTGGCGGAGATGTTGTTGTTGTGGAACGGCAGCAGCTTCACCTTCTCGCGCGGCTGAGTCTCGGTGCGCGCGTTGAGCCAGTTGGCGCTGTAGTAGTCGCTGGCCATGAAGTGGTATTTGTCGGTACCGGAGCGTGTGGTCATCACGTCGACTATGGAGCTGCTGCGGCCGTACTCGGAGTTAAAGGTGTTTACCTGAACGGTGGCTTCCTGAATCGTGTCGGGGTTCGGGACGAGATTGAGCACGCCGGGCGTGATGTCGCTCGTGATGTCCAGGCCGTCAACGACGAACATGTTGCCGACGCTGGAACGGCCATTCGCGGAGGCGCTCACCTGGGTCTCAGCAGCGTAGTTGTCGTTCGATTGACCATTGCCGCCACTGTTCTGAATGCCGGTACCGGTTACGCCGGGGGCCAGCGTGACGAGGCCGAGTTGGTTGCGTCCGGGAAGCGGCAGCGAGTCGAGTGTCTCGGTGTCGATTGTGAGCTGGGTGCGGGTCTCCGCTGTGTCCAGAACGGGCGCCTGCGTGGTTACCTCGACGGTCTGGGTGGATGAAGCGATGGGTAAGGAGAGCGGAACGTTCATCAACTGACCCGCGGTCAGAGTAAACGCGGTCTTCGACGTTGCGAAGCCTGTCGCTGAACCCGTGATTACGTAATTGCCAGGAGCGAGGCTAACAAAGCGGTAGACACCGCTTTCACTGGCCTGGGTCGTCTGGGCCACGCTGGTAGCGGAGTTGGTCAGAGTCACCGTGGCCTTTGGAATTGACGCACCGGATGGATCCTGCACAACACCTTGAAGGCTGCCTGAGAACTGGCCAAGAGCCACACGGCTCGCGCAGAGCGTCCACGCAAACATAAGAATGGAAAGCAGTTTTCTTGTCATCGACCTCGCCTCGCGGCCTCATATCGTCCCATCACGCCCACGGGGACCACTCACTGGCAGTTTGTGATTGTCGCCACATTATTCGGAAAGATATTCCGATGTCAAATCATAATTGCCATTTTTAATATTAATTTTCATTTTTTATGGCAACATCACGGCGTGCAGGGATTTCGTCACCACGGTGTTTGGTCGGTAATGCAAAGCGGATCTGGGCGCCATGCCATGAAACAGAAGTCATGACCTATCGGGCGGAAGGTCCTGCGTCGCAATGAGGAGACGTGCTAGAGCGATGCGCGATGGTCCCACGCTCTGCCGGTCGCGGCGGCGCGGACGATTGCGACAGTATGCGAGAGCCCGGAGTCGTTGCTGTAATTCTGGAGGTTCCGGAGTCGGGAATTCACAGACTCATTCCGCAAGGAACTCTCATCAGCAATCGCCGCAGCCTCGCAAAATCGAGTGAAAAATCAAGATTTTTGCCCGAACCGGGCAATCCTCGCAGGGCAGGAGCCCGTGCTTATGTCATATCTCCATAACTAACACTGCTGACTTTGCCGGCACCTGTACCTGACCCTCAGTGGGGTGCTGCTCGGGATCATCTGGACTTGCCCAGGCCAGGGCTGAACGACTGCCGCCCTCGAACTGGATTGATGCATGAGTGGATGCCGAACCACCGTTCATGATCACGGCGCCGCGTTTACCATCGGGCCGTGCGAAAACGGAAAATTCCTCATAGGTCTTGCCATCTACGCTGATTTCGGCGTCTTGATTGTCACGGAATTCCCCGTCCCAGACATATGAGCGGTAACGCTTGCGAAAGACGTCCATCTTCTCGCCGTAAGTCATCGTAGTGGGAAAGTCGTTGACATTACCTTTGAAGTTGTATGGCTCATAGCTCATCACATAGCGATAACGCAGCGCGCAATTGATCATGTCGCGGTCTTCGAACCCGGTGACGGCAATCATAATCTGTGCAGACGGATTGCTATAGCGCGAGATGGGAGTATGTTCGCCAATAAGGCGGACGTAACTGAGCGAATAGTAGCCGGTGAGTAGATCCCACAGCGACTCGCCGGAGAGGAGGAAGTTCTCCTCGCCGCGAGCCTGCCGTACCTTTTCGCGCAGGAGCTTGCCCAGGCGCAGATCGCCGGCCCAAAGCGGCTGCGGCGCCCGGTGGCCATGTTCCTTGCTGAAGCAAAAATCCCAACCACTGTGACCGCTTACCTCATCGGCGAGAATTCCGCTGCAGCCTAGTTCGAGGCTCTTCTGGAATTCCTGCGCGCAGATTTTCAGCCACTCGTCGTCGTTCATGCAAGCCACGGCGAAGCGGCGGGTGTTCATATCGGCAAGCTGTTCGGGAGTTTGATATTTGTAGCCGTGGGACACGTAGGTTACGTCATTGGGATCCATGGCCATCAGTTTGTGCAGTGCGGATCGGTACCACTCACTCGAGGTATCCGCATAATTGAACTTGTTGAACAGGATGACACGCACGCCCATGTTCTCGACCCGTGCGATAGCCCGTTTGAGATCTTCATGCGTGCCCAGCAGCGGCTCAGTGTCCTGCGTAGGATTGTCGCGATCCTGGCCGCCCCTGTTCCAGCCCGTAAGCTGGATGACTGTGATGCCCGCCTTTGCCGCCTCCAGGGCGCGGCGAGGAAAATCCTTGTAGGCGGTGCGCAGGTCGTTCTCCGAGGAGTTGATCTGAATCTGCTGCCAGGCATGGGGCGCATCGAGCCAGCCGGGGTTGGCGGGCCGCTTGTACCACGACGCGTGCCACCGCCGATAAAAGTCGGCGCCCTTGTGCCAGTCTCCAGCGAACGGGTGCATAACAACGGTGGCCAAAGTGTTGGTCTGGCCGGATGCAGTGAACGGAAAATGTTGTACCGAGCTGACGATGCGCACCGCATGACCGTCGAGTTCCTCGACCTGAGGAACCGTCATCCATCGCGCCTCGGCGTAACCGGGTCGCAACTCCAGCGCATATTTAAGAACATGGTCGCCATCGGGACTGTGATTGCCGATGTATAAACCTTCATGCTCGGAGACCAGCATTTTGTAACGACCGGCGCAAAGCTGACCTGGACAGTTCGTGGAGCAGAATCCGAATTCGTTCTGGAATTTCGGATAGACGGACGCTTGATGGGCCTCGGGACCGCCGGTATAGACCATTCTGCGCAGGGTGGAAGAGCCCTGCGGCCTGCCCAGCGCACCGAGGATGGGCCACTCGACCGAAGCTACAGGCAGCGCCGAGCTATTTTTCACGGTCATGTTGAAGCTGGCGACGTCTTCATCAAGCGTGACGATGCCGGTGAGGGTGATATCGAGAACCCCGCTGTACTCGGTCTGGAGCTGCGCCCAGGTCAAGGTCAGAACGCGGCCGTCGGCTGAGCGATCCGCCGACACCAGCCGGTTGCGGGCTCCAAGGATGGGATTGTAGGAACGCTCCGCAGACGGCGCGAAGATCCGGAACGACTCGGCCAGCCGTCCATCGCGCTGGATGCGCCAGCCGGTATTCTTCACTGTGAACTCCGTCAGCGCTCCGCTGCGCCCGTCGAAGGCGAGGAGCAGTCTCTCATTTTCAAGCACCAGCTTCTTGGTGCTCTCCGGAATGAGGCGATCGACATCATGCACGGGTGAATCCTGGCCCGATTTCCAGCGTTCCACCGCGCTCTGCGCATCCGCTCCCCGCGACAGTGCGCTTACCGCAGCCAATCCGGTCAGCTTATTGAACGTTCTTCTATCCATGAATCTCATTCCCTCGGGGCCATTCGAAGAGTGGACGGCGTGATTGATCTGGAACGGTGGTTCCCACACCGATAAGCGATGCGACACTGAGATACCGTTCTCTCAATGGCAAGAGCATGCTAGAGGCAGGTTTAATTTGGTGTCAATCGAATTCTCTATCCGGGGGCGGTGAGCCGGACCATCGGCAGAACATTGCTGTGCGGTTTGGCGCGGCGTCTGAACTGCCTGCACGGAAGACCCGGTCCTACACAGCGCACAGTCCTTGGCAGCGACGCCGGCAATCCTTTTCCAACGCTCACTCCGAATCAACCGTGTGAGCTTGAGCTTGACCCATTCGATGGTTATGACCTTAGATAGAGTTCCCGAGTAAGCGGCGTCCTGGAAGGAAGAAGCCAATGAATCGTCGTAACTTTATCCAGCGCGGCGCCGCTGCTGCTGCCATGTCGAAAGGCCGCGCCGGCTCCGCGGTGGAGGCCCAGAAGCTGGCTTCAGCATACCCAGCAATGCCTGCTCGCCGGCGGGTCAACAGGGATGGCAAGCCGAACATTCTCATGATCATGGCGGACCAGCTCCGGATGGATTGCGTAGGTGCATACGGAAATAGATCGATCAGCACGCCACACATCGACCGGCTGGCGACGGAGGGCATTCGTTTTCAGAACGCCTATACTTCCGTTCCGAGTTGTACGCCGGCCCGGACGGCATTGATGACGGGACTTGGTCCATGGCGTCATGGAATGCTCGGGATGGTGGCTATGGCTACAAACAAATATCCCATTGAAAAAGCCAGCGCTATGGTTGCATCGGGTTACTACGCAGTATCGATCGGGAAAAACCATTACAACCCGATCACCAATGCGCACGGCTACCATCACATGATTACGGATGAGCACTGTAGCTACTGGTTTCATAACACGGGTATCCAAACACCGCAGTCTCCAGAGATGCGCTGTGACTATGAATCGTGGTTCTGGTCGCAGCTGCCTGACAGAGATCCCCACGCCACCGGTTTGGGATGGAACGATCAGCCTGCGAAAGCCTTCGTCTATCCAGAGGAACTTCATGCAACTCACTGGACGGGCGAAACTGGAGTGCGATTCCTCGAACAGTACGACCGCGAAGAGCCGTTTTTCCTCAAGGTATCGTTCATTCGGCCGCACAGTCCGTATGACCCGCCCAAGCGATTTTTTGGAATGTATGAGCACGCCTCGTTACCGGAAGCACGAGCTGGTGCCTGGGCAGCGAGATATGAGCCGCGCAGCAGTGAAAAAGACGATCTGTGGCACGGCAAGCTTTCCGACGAGGAGATTCATCACTCACGCGCTGGCTACTACGGAAACGTTAGTTTTGTAGATGGACAGGTCGGTCGTCTGCTGGATGTACTCGAGCGCCGCGAAATGCTGGATAACACGTTGATCGTCTTCTTTTCGGACCATGGAGACATGTTGGGCGATCAAAATTTATGGCGCAAGACGTATGCTTATGAACCATCCGCTCATATTCCCATGCTGATGCGTCCTGCCGCTTCAATGAATCTGGGGCCGGCGGGACAGGTCTTTACAAATCCCGTTGAGTTGCGCGATATGCTGCCAACCTTCCTCGACGCGGCCGGAGCCGAAATTCCCGCTCACATCGAAGGAAAAAGCCTTCTGCAGTTGGTTCGCAATGGCGGTCAGGGTTGGCGCGAATATATTGATTTGGAACACAACATTTGCTATGACGTCACGAATCACTGGAATGGCCTGACGGACGGCACGTGGAAGTATATCTTTCATGCCTATTCGGGCGAAGAGCAGCTTTTCCATCTGGCTAGCGACCCGCATGAACTGACGAACCTGTCCGACGATGTCAACCATAGGAGCGAAGTCGAGTTATGGCGCGCCCGGCTCGTAGCGCATCTCTCAGAGCGTGGAGAAGAATGGGTGAAGGATAATAAATTGCAGCTGCGCAAGGAAGGAACTATGAGAAGTCCTAATTTTCCGGGTTACTCAAAACCTGAGTCAGATATGAGATATTGAAGTCCCCGCAGTCTTCAGACAACGAACGCTGCCGGTGGTCATCGTTCAGCTTAAGATGCGCACACTTGCAATTGGTGACGGGCGCAGGACAATAAACGCAACGAAAGGCGGAACGTCCCAAGCCGCGACACAGAACACGCCGGACGTGTTGGTGGATTCATATCCTTGTCGGTCGAAAATATTGACTTGGTACCTGCGCACAGCTAAGCATTCGACTGCTGGCACAATGAAAATAAAATCTGCCATCTGAGGCTCGTTTTCACTTGACAGACCTCTAAGGCCGTGGGTACCCTTCCCAAACATTCAAGAAACCGGTCTCTCGTGGAGCCTGCAACACGCTGCTTTGCGCATGCAGGACCACGCAATTTCCGCTGAAAAAAATGTCGGGCTGCGCCTTAACACTTGAAGGAGAGCCAATATGTCACAGGATCGCACTAACGCTAGTGGGGGTCTGTATCTTGTTGGTCTAGTCGTCGTCCTGATGGTGATGGTCTGTGGGATTGTGGCGAAGGCACAGACTTCTCTTGGCACTTCGAGCGTAGCTGGCACAGTGCGCGATACTTCCGGGGGAGCCATCGCGTCCGCGAAGGTTACGCTGCTCGATCGCCAGCACGGCACCTCGCGCGACACAACCAGCAACGGGCAGGGCGAATACCAGTTCCTGGCCGTGCTTCCCGGCATCTACGCCGTGCGTGTGCAGCAGACCGGCTTCCGGACCACTACGGTCGACAATGTGCAGGTCATCATCGACCAGGCTGCGAGCGTGGATGCGACGCTGCCGGTTGGCAATGTGGATCAGGTCGTGGAGGTAAACTCCGAAGGCCTCACGCCGCTACTTGACACGCAGTCGAACGAGTTGGGTGGCGTCATCGACAACAAGCGCGTGGAGGAACTGCCCCTCAACGGTCGTAATTATCTCCAGTTAGCGCTGCTCACCGGCGGTACGGTACCCGGCCCGACCGGTTACAGTAACCAAACCGGCCACGGCAGCACCGTCATGCTGGACATCGCGGGCGCAAGCCAATGGCTTTCCGGGTTCAAGTTGGATGGTGTTTCCACGCGCAGCCCGCGGCTTGGCAACTCATCATTCAACATTTCGGTTTCCGCCATCGACCAGTTCAAGATCGAGTACGGCTTCTTCCTTCCCGATGAAGGTCCTCAGGCCGGTATTGTGGACGTCATCACGAAGCAGGGAACCAATAAGTTCCATGGTGAGGCCTACGAGTTTCTACGCACCACGTCGTTCAATGCTCGTTCCTATTTCAATGTGGCTCCCCAGCGACCGGACGACCTCCACCGCAATCAATTCGGGTTTTCCATTGGCGGCCCCGCCAGCATTCCACATCTTTGGAATGCAAAAAACAAGCTCTGGTTTTTCGGCAACTACGAGGGCACGAGGCAGATTCATCGCGCGCTTTCCACGTTGACTGTACCTTCACAGGCCATGTTCAATGGCGACTTCAGCGCGCTTTCGACACCAATTTACAATCCGTATTCCTACAACCCCGGAACGAACACTCGCGCGGCCTTCACAAACAACCAGATCCCGTCGGGCATGATAAATCCGATTTCGAAGTCTCTGCTTGGCTATTACCTGCCCCAGGGAGGCGCGGGATGCCAGGCCAACTCCGTCTGCGGCCATCCATTGACCACAACGAACGATGATCAGTTCACCGTGCGCGTCGACTCTCAGTTGACGCCTCGCCAATCGTTGTTTGTGAATTTCTCATACGAGAACTCGCCGATCGATCAGCAGTCCTTGCTCCCCCTCAATGGCACGCTCTTTCCGCTCAAGGCGGCTGTGGCCGCGGCTCAGCACACTATCTCCATTGGCCCACACATCGTCAATATTCTTCGCATCGGCTATGATCGGGCGCTGACATTCGACGAAGGTGAAGGCGCAGACGGTCCGCTCATTCAGCAACAGATCGGCATCACTGGAGCATTCGACCAGCACGGGATTCCTAACGTCGGCATGACTGGATACGCGGGGTTCGGCAGCGGATTCAGCCGCGTGGGCGAGATTTCGAACTCGTATGAGATTAACGATGCGTTCAGCTACATACGCGGTACGCACAACCTCGCGGTAGGCGCGGGTGTGGACTACCACCGCACATTACAGCAGAATGCGAACTCCGCTGCGCGAGGCAGCATGAGCTTCCAGCCCGTCTATACCACGGAAAAACCAGGGCAGGCCAAGAACTCCGCAGGTGTCACTTCAGGCAATGCCTTTGCGGATTTCCTGCTCGGCCTGCCACTGTCGGGTTCGGTTTCCGGTCTGCAACCGATCCACTACTACTTCACCGACGTTTACCCGTACTTCCAAGACTCATGGCGCGTGAAACCGAACTTCACAGTGAACTATGGCGCAGCGTGGTATCTGTCGACGATTCCCAACCCGCAGGGCGCGGACGCGCAACTCTCTCACTCGTTCGACTTCACCACTGGTCTGCTGACCTACGCGGCGCTTCACCAGATCTCGCCGCAGATCATCGCGAATGATTACAACAATTTCATGCCGCGTCTTGGATTCGTGTGGGCACCGGGAAGACTGAAGAATACGTCGGTGCGTGCTGGGTTTGGCATGTACTACGCGCAGATGGGTCTGAACGATTGGGGCGCGGCTGCGTCGGCACCTCCCTTCACAACCCCGGTGGCATTTACGAATTCAAACACGGCCAATTTACCGGCTATATCGCTCGGCAATGGCCTGTTTCCGGTTGTGCCTCTTCCTCCGCTTAGCGAGAGCTTCGCCGCGAACCTGCCGAACAATGTCTTCAATCTCACCGTCATGAACCCGCATGGTCGTACGCCGTACGTCGAGCAGTGGTATATGGCGGTGCAACACACATTCGGAAAGAACGATCTGCTGGAGGCGGACTACATCGGTAACGCGGGTCATAAGGGAAGCAATCGCTACAGCGTCGACCAATGCCCGGTGCAGCCCAACCTGTCCTGCAACAATGCGCTCCGTCCTTATCCGAAGTATGTCGGAATTTCTTACTACACCTACGATGCCAACACCATGTTCGAAGGCGTAGTCGTGCGTTACCAGCACCAGATGTCCAGAGGCCTCTCCATCCTTGCGAACTACACGTTGGAGCGTTCGCTTTCCAACGGCTTCGATCCAAACTCGTCCTCGGCGACCAGCAACCAGATTACTTCGTGCCATCGCTGCGACCTGGGGCCAACGGCGGAGGATGTTCCACAGTCACTGGTCGTCTCAGCGCTCTATAGTTTGCCGTTCGGCCATGGAAATGCTTTGGGGGGCAGCGCGCCGGCGGCTCTGAATTTTCTTATTGGTGGCTGGAGCATGACGGCCATCGGCACCTTTAACCATGGTGAACCTGTGGAAGTGACCTCGCCCAACCAGACGGGCAGCAGCGGCATCCAGGCCCGCCCCAACCGGCTCTGCAACGGCAATGACCCCAGTTTCAAGAACAACATGCGTACTAACGGCTTCAAGGAGTTCAATGCCGCGTGCTTTGCGGTGCCAGCAACAGGCTTCTTCGGCAACGCCGGCCGCGGCTTGATTTATGCACCCGGACAGGATCAGATCGACTACTCGATCGTAAAGAGCTTCCCGATTTACGAACGCACCCGGCTCGAACTGCGCGGAGAGTTCTTCAATCTCTTCAACCACGCGCAATTCCTCAATCCTGACACGAATGCCGGCGACATCACGACCGGGAAGTTCTCTACCGTGACCTCCGCGCGAGACGGGAGGATCGTGCAGCTCGCGGGAAGAATTATCTTCTAGCCGGGACGATAAAAGCTGCTGTTCCAGGCCCCACAACTTGGGCAGACCACGATCAGTGTGGAAACAAACCCTTCACATCTGCCGGTCGAGAGGGGCAGCCATCGGATGCTCTCCGAGTTCAAGAGCCTTGCACGTGATGCATGTGTTGTGCCGAGCGGCGAGTTCGTGAGAGCAGGAGAAATCCCACAACGGACACCAGGCCAATGGCTGCAACGATAGGCAGAGCAGGAGCGCCGTGCTTCCGCTCGGTGTGACCCTCTTCGATGTAGCCACGTCTTGGGCGCGGCGCCGATGGACGAAGCGCCATCTGCAGGACCTCGGCGAGGTGCATTGCGCGACGCGGTGTTCCGTGCGAGATCTGCTGACGGCAACTGAACCCATCGGCGACGATGACGGTATCTCGGTCCGCGGACCGCACGCCAGGCAGCAGCACACGCTCGCCAATCTTCATGGAGATGTCATAGTGCTCAGTCTCATACCCGAAGGACCCCGCGAGGCCGCAGCACCCGGAGTCCACCACCTGCGGCTGAAGTCCGACTTCCCGAAGCAATCGTTCTTCAGGAGCCATGCTCCAGAGAGCTTTGTGATGACAGTGGCCGTGGACGACTGCCTTTCGACCGACGAGCTGTTGGTTGCGCTGTGCAGGCCGGTAGCCGACACTTTCGAGGAAGTCGGAGAATAGAACGACCTGCTTGCGAAGTTTCTGCGCAGCATCATCATGCGGGAAAAGGTTCGTGAGTTCGTCGTGGAAGACCGAGGCGCAGCTAGGCTCAAGGCAAACGATCGGCATGCCGGAGGCGATCTCACCGGAGAGCGCATTGAGCACCGCGCGCAGATACATCTTCGCATCGTCAAGCATGCCGAAGTCGTAAAGCGGGCGGCCGCAGCAGAGATGTTGTTTGGGCACACGAACGCCGAACCCGACGTCTTCAAGCACCTCTACGGCGGCCTTTGCCGTGTGTGGGAAGAGAAAATTGTTGAACGTGTCAGCCCAGAGAATGACCTCGCCGCGGATGTTCATCGGGCTGCTGCTGTTCGAATTTCGGTGGCAGAACCAATCTTTGAACGTCTGCGGTGGAAACGCTGGGAGTTTGCGATGCGGTGTGATTCCACCGAGCGTTCGTACGATCGACTCAAGCCCAGGTGTCTGTGTGGCCAGGTTCGCAAGTGTTGGCGCAACGGACGCGAACTGCGCCCATTTATCAATGAAGCCCATGGTGTAGGCAGCCGGCGGACGTGTACGGCCTTCGTAATAATGCGCGAGGAACTCAGCCTTGTATGTCGCGACATCGACGCTGACCGGACATTCACCCTTGCAACCCTTGCACGCAAGACAAAGATCGAGCGCATCTTTAATGTGTGGGTCGCGCCAGCCGTCGTCGATGACTTCGCCGCGCAGCATCTCGAACAGCATGCGGGCCCGCCCTCGCGTGGAGTGTTGCTCTTCACGGGTGACCTGAAAACTTGGACACATCGTTCCGGCGTCCACTTTGCGGCACTTGCCTACACCGAAGCAGCGCTCCGTAGCGGCAGCCATGCTGCCGTGATCGTCTGGAAACTGGAAGATCGTAAGTACGGGTTTCGGCTTGTAATCGGGACCCGTGCGGAGGTTCGAATCCAGAGGATAAGGATCCACGACCTTGCCGGGGTTCATTTTTCCTGACGGATCCCAGATTCTTTTGAACTCGCGAAAGGCGCTTATAAGGCGGTCGCCGAACATGATCGGCAGGAGTTCCGCCCGCGATTGACCATCCCCATGTTCGCCGGAGAGTGAGCCGCCGTAGTCAGTAACTAGATGCGCAGCTTCGGTCACGAACCGCCGATACTTCGCGACACCTTCTGTCGACTTGAGGCCGAAGTCCATGCGGGCGTGAATGCAGCCTTGGCCGAAGTGGCCGTAGATCACCGAGTAGTACTCGTAACGTTTGCACAACTCGACGAAATCACGAAGATAGTTGCCCAGCTTTGCCGGTGGCACGGCCGCGTCTTCCCATCCCGGCCACGTTTCAGGCCCCTTGCCAGGCACGCGCGTCGCGCCGAGCCCGCGCTCGCGGACGTCCATCGCGTCATGCTGGTCCTTTTTGGCGGTGAGTAGGTTAAGCCCGAGGTGATCGCGATCATGAGACTTGACCCACCTCTTTGCTTTTTCACCCAGGGCAAGTACGTTGCTCTCGCTATCGGCGCCGAACTCCACCAGTAACCACGCGCCGCCCTTGGGGAAGTGTTGCAGGCCGGGCAGTGGCTTGCCTTTGAGTTCCTCGTTTTCAATCACGTGGCGCTCGAAGCCTTCGATCGCAATAGGATTCAACTCTGTGATTTTCGAAGCATGGTCCCCTGCGGTAGCAACGTCCGGGTAGGCGATGATCAGCAGAACACGATGCTGCGGGCTGTGTATGAGCTTGGTCTTCGCGCGAAGAACGAGGACGCACGTTCCCTCCGTCCCAACCAGGGCGCGCGCGATATGAAACTCATTCTCCGGCAGAAGGTAGTCAAGGTTATAGCCCGAAACGCGTCGAGGAATCTTTGGAAACTTGCGCCGTACCTCATCGGCATAGGTGTCGCGGAGTGCGCGAAGCCTCTGATAGATCTCGGCAGTGCGTCCACCCGCCTGAATGATCTTCTTCAAGTCACGATCGCTGGTCGCACCTACTGTGAGCCGCAATCCATCGTATGTAAGCAGATCGAGTTCCTCGATGTTCTCGGATGTCTTTCCACCCAGCACAGAGTGTGCACCGCAGGAGTTATTCCCGATCATGCCCCCGATCGTGCAGTATTGATGGGTTGCAGGATCCGGCGCAAACGTGAGGCCGTGTTCTTCGGCTGCATTGCGTAGATGGTCATTGATCAGCCCGGGTTCCACCCAGGCGTAACGCTGCTTCGAATTGAGCTCGATGAGACGATTGAGGTATTTGGAAAAATCGATGACGACAGCGACGTTGCATGTCTGTCCGGCGAGGCTCGTGCCGGCTCCGCGGCTCAGAATGGGGACGCCGTATTCGCGGCAGACCGCTACACTCTCAATCACGTCATCGATCGTCCGCGGAACAACTGCGCCGATCGGCACCTGCCGGTAATGCGAGAGATCCGACGCATAGATTGCTCGCGAGCCCGGATCGAAACGAACTTCAGCTGCGGTTCGTCGGCCAAGTTGCCGCGCAAGCTCTTCCGAGAGCGATGAAGAAACTTCAACAACAACAGGCGGCATCGGCACCTCCATCTTTCGATTTTGATCTCGCGCTCAACCTAAACGGCGGAGGGAAAGGTCTCAGAAACCTCACCTTCCTGCCATGGAACCGTGGTCTCGAGCGGGATAAGCGCAAGCGTTCGGTCTATATGGATGACTGCGTCAAATTGGTCCGTGACCCGCGCCTCGAAGTAGTGACTGACACGCTCTGTCTCAGGCCGGTAGATCACGCCGATTGCGCGTTCCAGCAACGGTTTTGACAGTGCGTTGCGTATTGGCTCTCCGCGTAGAGGCAGGACGAAGTCGCCCAACCCCGTTTCGTGGAATAGCGACTCGATGCTGTTGGGCAGAGCGCGCCGAACGACCTTCCGTTGCGCGGGCTCATCCCAATTGGACGCTGCGGTAACTTCGCCGGAGTATGTCGTGAAACCAAGCAGAAAGGAAGCCTTGGGGTAACGCTCGCGCACGAGCTGACCCAGGTTGAGCTCGCCGGCTCGCCCCATCTCCGTCGCGCGCGCATCACCAAGGTGGGAATTGTGGGCCCACACGATCACCTTCGAATCAGGTCCGAGATGAGCGAGCAGCCGATCCAGCGTCTCGGCCATGTGACGGTCGCGCAGATTCCAGGAGCTCACACGTCCGCCAAACATCGCCCGGTAGTAGCGCTCTGCATCTCGAACGACTTCCGCATTCTCTCTGGCGGAGAACAACTCGGTCGCGAGTTCATCGCTCGCGTCTACGGACAAACTTCTCCTGCGCATTTCGAGGAGTTGTTCGATCACTCCCTGCTCGCAGCTTTCAGTCAGCTGAAATCCGGCGGAGTAGCCATAAGCTTGCGAGTCTTCGCCGAACTGGTCGAAGCAGCTGTACCGGAATCGAGCCCGCGCAGCGGCTTCGGGGTCGGTGCGGTCGAGAAATCGCAGCACCTCCTGAGTGGAGCTGTACAGACTGTAGAGATCAAGGCCGAAAAAGCCTACGGAAGTAGAGCAACGCTGGTTGTGACCGCGCAGCCATTCCAGAAAGGCGAGCACGTCCATGTTGCGCCACATCCACGCCGGGAAGCGACGAAAACCGCTGAGCGCCTCGAAGGCCTGATCTGAGTGCTGCGGATCTCCGGCTGATGCCGTGACGAAGCGGTTGACGCGATACGCGTCTGGCCAGTCGCCCTCGATAGCGACGGCATCAAAGCCCTTCTCTTCGATGAGTCGACGCGTGATTCTGGCACGCTCACGGTAAAAGTCGTGCGTGCCATGGGACGCTTCGCCGATCAGGACAAGCCGAGCATCGCCGATCGCCCGAAGCAACGGGTCATATTCAGCAGAGTGGACAAACGAGACGGGATACCCGATGCGGGCGATCTGCGAGAGCGCCTGGCTGGTGTTAAACGCCGATCCCATCGCTCCCCCTGCTTATGGGATGACGATGAGCGGCTAAAGCGTTGTCGACTTAGAAGTTTAGGCAGTCGCAAGCACGCAGTTGCGTCCCGCTGCCTTTGCTTGATAAAGCGCCATATCAGCGCGCTCCATCATGGTGTGGACATTATCATCGACCCCGCGATACGTCGCAATGCCCACGCTGGCTGTAACGCTGATCATCTGCACGCGCTCGCCATTGCGAACGCCGCTGCCCGGCAGCAGAATTCGCTCAATATTGCGCCGGACACGCTGTGCGACGAGCAGGGCGGCGTCGGCGGCCGCTCCAGGCAGAAGCACTGCGAACTCCTCGCCGCCCCACCTGCCCAGCACATCGATCCCACGCACAGAATCCTGCATCTTTTCCACAACCGCGCACAGCGCTTGATCGCCGGCCTGATGCCCGAAGCAGTCGTTGATCTGCTTGAAGTGATCGAGATCGACCATAAGGACCGAAAAGGGTGTTCCTGTTCGCTGTCCCCGGGTCAGCTCTTTCTCCGCCCACATGAGGAACACGCGCCGGTTATAGATCCGGGTAAGCGGATCGGTGCTGGCCATCTGCTCCAGCCCGGTGGTGAGCATCGCGGTGGTCATCCAGAAGAAGCCGAACGCGGTACCCAGCGCCACCGCGACAAACAGCCCGAACGTAAACGTCTCTTCTCTATAAAACAACTCTGGGCTCGAAAGCATACCCAATCCAACGGCAAGCACCCGAACGGCGTTATAAGAAGCGAAGGCCAGCAGGAGGGCAGCTGTAAATAATGCGGAGGTGCGGATCGCCCGGCGTGCCACCCCGATCAGGGCAAAGGCCGTGTGGCCGCAGACCACGGCAATGAGAAGTCCTGCGAGGACGATTCGTGAGCCGCCCGGACTGAAGCCGGCCGGTGAATACATTAGCGTAAGGTCTGCCGCTGCCTGCAATACAAGGAGAGCGACGCCAAAGGTCGGGAACAACGAAGAACTTTCCGAAAGCTCCAGCACTGCGACATGCAGCAGTACAAAGGAGCCAAGCACCAGAACATCTGCCAGCGGGACCGTGGCAAGCCGAGGCAAAGTGCCGTGGAGCGCCAGAAGAAGTGCGCCGGTCGCACCGCAGGCGAAGCATCCGCCCAGCCACCCGACACCCCGTAGCAGGGGATTGCTCAGGCGAACGATGACGAGTCCCACGCTGCCGCAGGCCAGGAAGATTGCACCGAGAATGAGAATGACTCGTATCGCCATGAGTTTGGGCTAAATCCGGAATTCAGAAGGGAAGTATCAGAATTGTGACCCCTGTACCGATCTTCTGAATGCCGACTTTGATCTACGTTGGTTATCGGCAATTCAAGCAAAAAACACCACCACACAGAAGTGGTAGGTGGGGCCTCCCGATTGCGCGGCCTACGTGCTTCATCGGGATCTGACCGAGCTCCGCTGGGCTTATTATATTCAGTAACTTAGCGTCTCCTTTGGCCTTGTTTTCCACCTCTCAAGATGGCTGCGCCGTTTGGTTACTTTATGCGCTACCGCGCTCTTGAGGAAAGGCACCGCGCACGTCACTAACAGGGGCGTCTCAACTGCAACCAAGGTTAATTCTTGATCAGCAGTAATAGTTCTAAGGTATTATGCGGAACACTTGACAAGCTAGCGTGTCTATGGTTTCCAAGTTGAGGTCGCGGTCATGGCTTCCAGCAGACGGGAATTCTTTAAAGACCTACTCTTCACCGGATCACTGGGCGGTTTGCTGAGCGCTCGCCCAGGTATCGCTGAGCATCTGGTTAGCGCGCTGAACGATAACGACGATGTTCCGCCGGTTGGTGAGCACGATTCGAAGAACTTCTGGTCGAACTTTGTCACGCAGGCTGAGCAACCCGCGAACGGTGTGCACAGCCGTGGACTGTTTGGCTCGCATAAAGACACGACTGGAGCGGCCGACATAAACCGTCAAATCGACTGGCTTCACTACGATCCCGACCAGGGGCTTCGTTATGCCTCGGCGGTGGAAGCAAGTGAGCTGATGGAATACCCCGAAGATACGGACATCACCGCGAGTTTGAACGTCGGCGGATTCCGCATGGCTGGCGAGGATCAGCAGAAGTTCGAGAAACTGCAGTCCGCACAGTTGCGTATCGATGTGTTGCAACGCAAATCGCTGCTGAACCTCCTCGACCCAATGGCGTGGACATGCCTCGCTGCGCTCTATCCGGACAAGATGGGCCAACTGCCGCCGCTGCAGAACCTGAGTTTTGACCCCGGAAGCGCCTGGGACAAGATGCAGAAGATCATTCTTCCGGGAGGTTCAGGTCAACTGGCCGTAAATGTATCGATGGCCCATCGTGAATCGCCGTTTGTAGCACTGCTGAAGAACATAAACAGCGAAGTTGGCCGGTTCGCACCGATTCTCGGACTGCCTGCCATCAGTACGACAGCGCTGAGTTCCTTTTGTACTTTGTACGGCTCGCTGGAGCAGCGGACAACATTTCTACTGAACGGATTCCCGCAGCAGGCGTATACGACTCGAGGCTCTCGTGCATCGGCGACCACCTCGGCTGGCCTGAACCTTGTGCCCGGTGACTACGTGCTCCTGCCGCATGCATATGCCTCGCAGCTAGAGCCCTATTTCCAGAAGGTTGAACTGCGGCAGGGATTTCTTGTTCCGAAAGGATCGACTGCGAACTCGTCGATTTACGACCTCGCAGGCAAATTCACGCCGGATGTCACCTACATCTCCGCGAATGTGAAGCTGTCCCCAGTCTCGGAGACGAGTGAAGGCCCGTCTGGAGGCGGATCATCCAAGGGTGGCGGCGGTGGGGGCAAGTCATCGAAGGGTTCCGGTGGCGGCGGTGGCAAGGGCTCTGGAACGGGGAAGAAGAAGAGTTGATGATCCTCCCGTGGTCAGCTGGTTGCGCTTATCAGACGGGCGGAAGCAGCAGAGCACAAGTAAATCGAAGAGGCTCGTGAGAGCCCAGGGAGAGCTGGTTATGAGCAGCAATCGTGCAATTCAGAAAGTGATGATGATGGCCGGAGCCGCAGCCTTGTTGCTGCCAGTGATAGCCTCGAGTCAAAATTTCGGCTCCCCACTGTCACTTACACGCAAAAAGATTGTGCTGGAACGCAAGCTTCCTCCCACCGGGCATATCGAGGGGACGGGCATCAAGGTCGTAGTTACCGGGGTTGGCGTTGCCGGCGACGTAACAGAAACCCTGAAATCCACTCTTGAAGATATTCTCTTGCGAAACGATCCACGGTTACGCAGCGAGGACGTACATCCTGACACGATCATCACCTGCACGATTACGAGTTACGCGCAGCCGACACCCACGAGAACGCAGCAATCGACGGTTTCTCTGGATAAGAAAAAACCGGCGCAGCCCCAGTACAACGAGCGGGTTACGGGCACACTCACGGCCGGGTTCAAGGCAGCATCGCGCACTGGCCATTCGCTCGCGGCCGAGAATGTGAAGGCCAACTACGATCGCGAATTCAGTATAACTACGAACGGTACAACGAACGCGAACACGGGCCTCACCAGCAGCATCTTTCACTCTGTCAGCTCGGCCACAAGCCGCATGACGAAGGGCGGCAACAATGCGGCCGAGGAACAACCGCCAACGGCGCTCGAACTGCGCGACGAGCTGATCAAAGATGCGGCACTGCAGATCGCCTCGAACCTGGTCAACACGAATGAGCAGGTTACCGTGAATCTGGCCCGTGGTGGCGGCCTTGATGAACCCGTGAAGCTGCTGGAGAACAAGCTGTATTCGCGCGCGCTTGAGGGCCTCGAGACAATGCAGCCATTCCCCTCTCCTGAAGAGGACGCCTATAGGCTGTACGACGTCGGTGTGGCAAACGAGGCGCTCGCGTACTCCACTGAAGATGTGAACAAGGCGAGAACGTTTCTACAGCAGGCGGCGATCAACTATGGTAAAGCAATTGATGCGAAGCCGACGGAGAAGAATTTTCTCGAACCGCAGAACCGCATTGATACAGCGCTAGCCCATTACAAGGCTTTGAGTGAGCAGTCGAGGGCACCTGTCGTCGAGACGGCATCTGCTCGCAACTCGCCCAGCCATACAGTCGGTGAAACTTCCACGAGTCCTGCTGCGGATCCAACGGGCGATGCGATGACGAACGATCAGGTGATCGAGATGGTGGCGGCACACATTGATGAACCTAATATCATCGATAACATTCAGCACGCTCCGGATGTGCACTTCGACCTCTCCGTACATGGCCAGGTCTATCTTTCGCAGCATGGTGTCAACGGCCGCGTCCTTTCAGCAATGAAGGCACGTGAGCGTGGTGGAGCATCCGGAACGCATCGTGCCTCGCGCTGACGCAGAGTTTCTAATTTCATTCGGAGCATCGGGACGTGCGTAGACTCACTTGGGTCTTGGTTCTATTGAGCGTGAGCGCTCCTTGTGCGTCGATGCACGGGCAGGCGCGCTGTGGTGCCGGTAAAGACCTTGTTGTACAGGCGTTGGAGCGCGTTCAAGCCAATAGCGGAGCGGATCAATTAGAGGACGCGGACCAGTTGCTGAAGCGCGCGATCGAGCTTTGCAGCGATCTCGGCGAGGCATGGTACTACCGGTCGCTGGTTGAAGCCAGGCTCGGGCATGCGCCGCTTGCTGGCTATGCCATGCGCCAGGCGCGGCTGTTCCCGTCGGATGCACTCTCGCAACAGCTGAATCCATTCGTCCTTGCCTCCCCACGCGCTCGTGGGCTGGAAACTCCCGTTCCCGGTCAGCCACCGAAGCCTTCCGGTGCCCCACCGCAGAAATGGGCTCTCGTCATTGGCATCGCTTCCTTTCAGGACAAGGTGATCCCTCCGCTCAGCTACACGGCAAGCGACGCGAAAAGCTTTGCGGATGTTCTATTGAGCCCCCAGTACGGGCAATTCACGCAGGAGAATGTTCACGTTCTTCTGAATGAACAGGCGACGACGCGGCGCATCAAGGAACAACTGAACTGGCTCGCTCGCAGCGCAGGACCCGATGACCTCGTCGTTGTTTACATCGCCGCACACGGCTCGCCACGCGAGGTCGATACTGCCGGCGTTAGCTACATCATCACCAACGACACTGACATCGGCACAGACGTAAACAATCCTGATGTGGACAGTCTCTATGCAACCGCGTTACCGATGGTCGATGTTGCGAATGCCGTTGCGACCCGCGTACGAGCTGAGCGTACAGCGATCTTTCTCGACACCTGTTATAGCGGGAACGCTACAGATAAGAGACTGATGCTGCCGGGTATTGCCTCGGGATCAATCTCGCCCACAACGCTCGATCATATTAAGCAGGGCAGCGGCCGGATGATCTTCACCGCAAGCGGCGTCAATGAGGAGTCGCTGGAGAGCGATGCCATCAAGCATGGCTATTTCACGTACTACCTGGTGCAAGCGCTCGAACAACAAAGCGGAGCCATTCCTTTGTCACAGGCATTCACATACGTGCAGCAGCACGTGCATATGCGGGCGCAAACGGAAGCACACGCGGAACAGAACCCCGTGCTGAGCCGCAGCGAAACTACGACAGACTTCTCACTCGGAACACAACCCGCAGCGCATGCCAGTCTCGAACGCAGGCCCGCTCCCGGATCAGCTGAGTAGACCGGGACCTGGGAGTGCATCTGAAGGAGGCGCTTAAGTGGTTATTTGGCTCGAATGCGGGCCGATATTCACCACTCGAGTAGAACGAGCTCCGAGCAGAACGCCGGCCCCATAGCCGCCAACACACTGTGTTCGCCCGGTTTACCCGGCTTGTTGAGCAGGTAATCTTCCATGATCGAAAGCACTGAGGCCGATGATAGATTGCCGACCTCGCGCAGGCTCGTCCATGAAGATTCGAGTGCGCCTGGAGCAAGATCCAGACTCTTCTCCATGGCTTCGAGCACCTTCGGGCCGCCGCTGTGAAAGATGAAGCTGCAGATCTCTTTCACCGTAAGATCATTGTCCGCGAGGAACTCGTCCACGTTAGAGCGCAGATACTTATTCACGAGGTCGGGAATCTCGGAGGAGAGCACAACGTTGAAGCCGTTGTCTTTGAACTTCCATCCGACGAGGTGCTCGGTCCCGGGGTACAGGGTTGAGCGCGTATCAAGCACCCGCGGACAGGGACGGTCGCTCTCTGAATGCTTCGACGCGTGAGGCGTTGCGTCTCCGGCAATAACCACGGCGGCCGCACCGTCCCCAAAGAGGCCTGACGCCACCAGGTTGCCGATCGATTCATCCGTGTCCTGCCATGTGAGTGAGCAGAGCTCAACGGCCAGGAGAAGCGCATACTGCTTCGGATATGCGCGCACGTAATCCGCCGCTCGCGAAATGCCTGCAGCTCCCGCGACGCAGCCGAGCCCAAAGATGGGCGTGCGCTTTATATTCGTGGGGAAGTTCATCAGGTTGGTGAGACGCGCATCAATACTCGGTGTCGCCAGCCCAGTCGTAGAGCAGAAGAAGATCGCTGAGATGTCCGACGGCTTCAGCCCTGCCCGGTCCAGAGCAGTCGTAACCGCTTGCTGGCCGAGCTTGAGAGCTCCTTCGATCCACGCGTCATTCGACGCGCCGAACCCTGAGAAGCGGCCAAGGCTGTCTATCGGGAACATCAGGTGACGGAACTCCACCCCGCAGTTCGAATGCAGGCGGTCCATCAAACGTGTTTCATTTGATTCCGTCGAGTTGTTCTTGCGGAACGCCTTCAGCGCCTCGGTGATGACCGACTGAGGATACCGATAAGGAGGATACGCAGTGGCTACGGATGCAATTCGCATTTCATGAACGACCTCTCGTGGAGATGGGTGCTGATCAACAAACTCAGCAAATGCCATCTGGCAGGAGTGCAACAAACCTGTTCATCGACTGCTGAGTGACGGGGCGCACGCAGCATAGACAGGATAGGCCCGGGGGCAACGGTTCGAGTATAAGGCCTGGTCTGCCGTGAAACAGTGGACCTTAGTTGTTATCCGGTTCGCTATGGTTGTATCCGGTTTGTTGTTGGACGCGACGTTTTCAAATTCGTAATCCGATCTCCAGTCTATCTAAGGAATATTTTTTGATCCCTGTGTTGACCTGTAAATCATTGATCTCGCGCAAACGTCCAAGCTACTCGTTTCCGTCTCAAGTCCACTAATTAGATCTATCCCGAAAAGACTCAATGACTTGCTTCTATGAGTTCGAGTCAAACCCATCCAATTTCCTATTCATGCAGTGAATACGCATGTCGAAAACTGCTGGAAATCTATGCAGTTAGCTGTGACATCAGGTTAAGATTTCCACCGCTCGTCGGAACAAAGCTCCCTCTGCGATGCTTGAGCGCTGGCTACACGTCTGTTGATCACACGAAAATAAATCGTGCTCGGCTGTAGTTCGTCGTTTGCAATACGCGGCAAAAATGGCGTCGGCGTCATTTTGAAAGCACGCCGGCGCCACGCTGTTTCGGTGTCAGAAAGTGAACTTCCCGCTGATCTGCAGTTGGCGCGACGACCCGCCGTCGCTTGTTGCGAACCGCGTCGCCGTGATCTGTCCAAATGCCGCCGATTGCACATTGCCTGTCGGCTGTCCGAAGTTCGGGTGGTTCAGGATGTCGAACGCATCCGCTCGCAGGATGAAGGCTACCCGCTCCGTGATACGCGTCTCCTTCTCGCCCGACATATCCCAGTCCGCATAGCCGGGTCCAGTGCCATAGTTCCGCTGGATATTGCCCACCCCCACATAATTGAGTGTGACGCAGGGGCTATTGGCCGCCGCGGTCGACGGGTTCGTCGCCGACCAGGCTGCAGCTGGGCAAGTACCGGTCGCAGGGGTGGGCGCGGCGATCCGCGTCTGGGTTGCGACAATCTCCAGGCTGCAAGCTGCGGTGGCATTCGTGTAGTCGCACACGTTGCCGCCGAAGGCGAGGTTGCCGGGGTTTTGGAAGTACTGAACGTAAGACTGGCCTCCCGACTGTATCTTTCTGCGATCGATGGGGCGTAGCAGATTCGGCCGAATGTTGCCGGCGATCCCGTTATAGCCGGAGGTTGAAGCCAGAATATTCACCGGGTTTCCGGTCTGATACTGGAAAATCCCTTGCAGGCGGAATCCTTCCCCCCAGCGGTGGCCCTTGAACGGCAAGTTATAGATCGCCGTGCCAGCAAAGTGATGGCGCACGTCGAAGTCGGACAAACCGTAATTGCCGGCCGGATTGTTGGCATCCTGCAGGCCTCCGTTAGCCGTAAGTGTCCCCTGGGAGCCGAGTGAGTTGATGTCCATCGACTTCGCCCACGTGTAGTTCGTGTTGAACTGCATGCCATTGTGGAACGTCTTATCCAGCGTCACCCATAGCGCGTTGTAGTTCGAGTAGCCGATGCTATTGCGTGTGTTTATGTTCGAAGCAATCGAGGCTCCCGGGGCAATCGGACTGTTCGCCGCCAGTGTGTTGTAGGGCCGCGGGCTTCCTGGAGGTCCGCTAGCCTGGTTGAAATTCGTGTTGATCAGCAGATGGTGCCCCGTCGACCCGTAGTAGCCGACCGATGATATCAAACTCCAGGGAAGCGCCTGCTGAACGTTCAAGTTGAAGCTCTCGATATACCCGTTCCGGAAGTTCGGATTGACATAGCCAAGCGTTAAGCCTGCGGCTGCCTTTGCCGACGCATAGATAGTGGCCAGCGGCTGCGGGGCCGCGCTGTTGCTGTAAGACACCGCCGTCGTGAACGGCGGATTGCCGGCTAGGATCGTCGTCGTTCCCGCCACGGGCTGATCGACCAGGTAGCCATACGCTCCACGAACGACCGTCTTCTGGTTATTGAAGACGTCATACGCGAAGCCGAGCCGCGGCTCTAGGTTGTAGTTCTGCTTATAGGGCTCCCTTCCGATCCCGTTCGTCCCCGCCTGCACCAGTGTGCTAGTCGTGCTGCCCGCAGGCTCGAAGACAGAGAGCCGGTTTTCGCCCTCGACCGGCGTTCCGTTCCACTCAAATCGCACGCCGTACTCGAACATGAGACCCGGCAGCATCTTATAGTTGTCCTGGATGAAGCCGCCCACCGCCGTCGCATAGATTCGATAGTCGATGATGTTCGGCTGGACCGTGAACACCGGGCTCTCGCTCAGTGCAAGTTGCGCGGCGGTCATTTGAAGGCTGCCGATACTCCCAGCGAAGCTCGTAAACCCATACCGGCGGTACTCGCCCCCCCACTTGATCTGGTGATTCCCGGCGACCATCGTGACAGTGTCCGCTAGAACCCCAGTGGCCACATGACGACCCTGCGGGAAGCCGTTCGGCCCGCCGAACGTGAAGCTGTCGTCCGTGACGGTGGTCTGCGGGATTCCGACCGCTCCGCTCAGCCCAACTCCGAGCCCCAGGCTCGTCGGATCAATCTTGTTCGCCGGATCGAACAGGATCGAAATGCGATTGAAGCCGAGTCGCGCTTCATTGGTCATGCGCGGCGAAAAGATGTGGATGTACTGCAAGGTACCGATCTGCCGATGTGCACTGCGATGATCACCCCATCCGGGCAGCGTATCGCCTTGGAGTGCCGGCTCTGTACGGACATCCTTCTGGAAGGCATAGAACCCATGCAGCGAATTGTTCTCTCCGAAGCGCTGCAGGACATCCCCGGTGTACTGATCAATCTGCACCGGGCCAGGAGTGAACGAAACATAATTTGATCCACTGTTCGGCAGCGGAACGAGCGCAGCCATCTTGGCGCCTACCGTGCCAGGCGTGAACGCTGAGAGTTGATTTGCTGTAAACACCGGGCTGTTCTGCAGAATGCCCTGGTGCTGCCGCAGGCCCTCATAGCTGAAGAAGAAGAACGTGTGGTCCCGCCAGATCGGGCCGCCCACGCTGCCACCAAAGCTGTTGCGCTTTAGTGGAGCTTTCACACCTGTGCCAAACGGCAGCGGAGCGCCCGTCGCCGGGTTTACCGGCCGGTTGAAATAGTTGCGAGCGTCCAGCGCCTCATTGCGGAAATAGTCGAACACCTCACCATGGAAGCTGTTCGTTCCTGACCGCGTAGCCACCGTCACGATTGACCCATCACTGCGCCCGTATTCCGCGCTGAACGTCTGGTTGTTAATCTTGAACTCGCTCGTCGTACTGATTGACGGCTGAAACGTGATCTGGTTCTGGCTGATGTCGTTAAGATTGATCCCGTTGATTTGAAAGTTGACGGAGTCTTCGCGGTTCCCCGCCGTGATGAAAGAGTTCGCTCCCAGACCGCGGCTCGAGGCCGTCAGGCTGCCGTTCGTCGGAGCGACAACGCCGCCCGGTGTCAGGACTGTCAGATCCAGAAAGTGTCTTCCGTTCAGCGGAAGCTGCTGCACCTGCCGCTGGTCGATCACCTCGCCCACCGTGATCGTCTCAGACTCAATCTGGTTCGCTGCCGTCGCTTCCACCTGCACTGTTTCGCCCGTGGATCCAACGGCGAGTTTCATGTTCAACGTGACTTTGCTGGCGACGTTGAGCGTTATCTTCGGCACGCTGGTGTCGGCGAAGCCAGGAGCCGAGGCATGCACCGAATAATCGCCCGGTTCCAAAGCAGGCACCGCATAAAGACCGGTAGAGTCACTATCGACCGTGCGGTCTGCTCCTGTTCCGAGCGAATGCACAATCACATGCGCATTGGGAACCCCGGCTCCCGTCGGATCGGTAACAATTCCAGAGAGGGATGCTGTGGACTGGCCAAAAGCCGCGACGGCCGTCGCGGCGAAGAGTGCTGCAACTATCTGTAATCTGTGCTTCATGGATCCTCCGGGGATTACACGATCTCTCCGGGCATCATGGATTCGTCGAGAAGCGACGGTCAGGGGTAGGGCAGCGATAGTCGAACTATAGAACAGATTTGCCGCACTCCCGATGCAATTAACAATCGTTCGTCACAATTCGCACGCCACGATTCATGCCTCTCATGCACAGGCAAAACGCTCGGAAATTGTTTGAAATTATCGCTCTTAACGTGCCTGAAACACTCACTGGATCGAGAAAATGACACGATCGTGACGAACACGTGACAATCCTTGCAGAACCGAAATTGAACCGCAGATCCATCTTGAGGCCAGCCAACAGTTCGTAGTGATGATCTCGGGCGACGATATAGATGAGCCGCCGAAAATGAAGACGACTACGACGGCGCGCTCGCCATATCACGTGTGCACTTGCGGTCGATCACGTATCGTTCGGCCCCGCTCAGCGGAGCAGGGCAGAGGCAACCCACAGCACCGGTGCCTGCCCATGGAAATCACCCGTGCGGCGCTTGCGGGCAAGATAGTAATCCAGGCTGTTCATTTTTCCGGTGCCCTCACACACGCTCGTGATGTTGTCGTTCTGGTCGATATAACCCGCAACCGCAATCCACGCGCGCCGTGCGGCTGGTCCATACGTTGGGGCATCTAGCCAGCCGTTCTTCACGCCCGTGATCATCGCGAAGGTGAACATTGCCGAGCCGGAAGTCTCGGGCCACGCTTCTTCGTGATCGATGAGCTGCCGCCACATGCCGTCCTTACCTTGATATTTCAAGAGACCAGCCATCATCTTGCGATAGCCCGCAAGGATGCGCGCGCGCTGAGCGTGGTCGGCTGGAAGATCGCGCAGCATCTCAGCCATCCCGGCGGCCACCCATCCGTCACCACGGCCCCAGAAGAACGGAACATCAGGTGCGTGATAGAACAGCCCATTCGGCTGCTGCAGCTTGTCCAGATAAGCGTCCATCTCCTTCGCATCGCGGTCCAGGTATTTGTGATCGTGGGTCGCGCGATAGGCCTCAAGCTGCAGGATCGTCAGCATGTACATGTCGTCGATCCAGTAGCGTGTCTCGCCCGAAAGCCCATCAGGCTGCGGATTCTCCCACTGACGGTCAGCGAACTGGAGTCCGATGGCGGTGTACTTCGCATCATGCGTCTCGGTGCCGATCTCCATGGGAATGATGCCGAAAATTTCATCATCCACGTGCCGGCGCGGCGGAATCATAGAAACCTCGCTCCCACCGGGGAGCAATGGATCGAACCGATGGATCAGCTTCTGCTGCAGGGCTTCGTCATGTGTCAGCGAGGCGAACGTCAGGGCGCCATACCACGTGCTTGCCTCAGAGTAGTGAATCTTTTCCGGCTCCTGATGCGGACTGGTCACAAAGTGCTCTGCCACGCGCTTTCCTACCTCCTGCGGCGAGAGCCCCGCAGGCCAATTCGTGAAGTAAGACCCCGGCGTCTGCGCGGCAAGAGAACACGCTCCGAGTGAAAGTGACAGGACAATACACTGCACGATCTTCATCTGGCTACCGTACCCTTTCGATGGCGAGGTGCATGTGGTTCATGCCGTTATAGACCAGATCAACCGAGTCCTGGCCTGCGTCCAACGTGAATCCCTTCGCGTCGTTCTCCGCCGTCACGTGCAGTCCGGGAAGATCCCACGACGTGCCACTCACCTTGGCCTTGTCGATGCCGACGGCATGGATGCGCAAGCGAACAGTTCCTGAGGTGTCGATGGTGAGACCGTGTTCATCCGCCGTGGCGTCGACCGGAGGGCACTGCACAAGCTGCACCCATCCGATTGATCCTGACGGCGTACGCCACTGGATGGTCGCCGGATGGAACTGAGTCGTCGTCCCGGCGTCCTTCGTCTTCTGCGTGGACTCGCCTCCGAACATTACATCCTTGCCGATCCATGCTGTCGCAGTCCGCCTCGCATCAATCTGCTGCCGCACCAGGTGCTCGCCATCGAAGTGCTTCATCTTCGCAATCGCGTCGGCGGGGGCGCTCGTGCCGAGAATCGCTGCGTGGGGCGCGAACCACAGGTCCGGAAGGTGATCGGTCGCCGCTGAGAGATAAGGAAACGGTGCGTGCGTCGCGTCGAGCAACGTGCGCATCCACAGCCCCACCACGCTTACGTAGCTCTCCATGTCCATGCCGTACGACCGGTCATAAGGACCGCTCAGATTTCGCAGGTCCGGGTTGTAATACTTCATCAGGTCGCGCCACAGCCCGGCCTCCATTTCGCTGCCGATCTCACGCATGTGCGCAGACGATCCATAGTCGCGGAACAGCGCCAGTCCGTAAATGTCCACACCGCAGTACGTCGGCGAGTTGTACTCGTAGAACGCGTCAAATTGCTTGTAGAGCCTGAACACCTCGTCGTTCCAAGCGGCGGACTGCTTCAGCCAGTCAGCATTATGGTCATGCACCGCTGCGAAATCCCACAGGAATCCATACATTAGCGCGATGTTGGTGTACGAGGGCGCCAGTCGTCCCTCGTGCATCTCACCTTCAATCGCAAGGTCGATCGCCTTGTACATGCGATCGCGCAACTCGGGCGAGACACGTTCCGGAAATTCAATGAGGATCATCGCGAACGTCGTGCCGATGAAGTGTCGCCAGTTGGGATCGTAGCCGCGCCAGATGATGCTCTTCTCGGTAGGATCCGGCTCCTCGGGCGTGCGCTTGTATGTGCCGTGCCAGCGCACACCAGGCGTGGTGTATTGCTCTTTTAGCACGGTATCGAGAATCTCCGCGGCACGCTCGCGGTCTCCTTGCTGATCCCGAAGCAGCAGCCCGAGCGCGTACCAGCTCGATTCGCGAACCATGTAATGCCCGGCACTTCGCCCGTGCATACCGCCGTTTGGGCTGCGCACCAGCTTCGCAGAGCTGTCATAGAAATAGTTGTCCCAATACATCGAATCCCGAAAGAGCTCGCGCGTATTGCGGTCCAGTTTTGCGGAAGACACATGCCGGGCAACGGGCAGTTTTTGCGCATGCAGCAGAGAGGTCATTCCCACCAACAAGAGAAGGCAAAAAGTTCGCCGAATCATTAGGCTCTCCATCGAATCAGGGCGCGGCCGCAGCTTGTCCAAACGCAGTGCCGGTTCGTGCGAAACCTTCGAGCGCTCGCTAGAAATTGAACTTGCCGGCGAACTCTACGGTGCGCTGTTCGTATGTTGGTGTGCTGCTCACAGACGTGATTGTGCCAACGGTCGACGTATTACTGATGTTCGCATTCGGCGTTCCGAGGTTTGGGTGATTGAAGACGTTGAAGGCGTCCGCACGCAGCTGGATGCGATAACGCTCATGCCAATCGATGTTCTTCTCGAGATTGATGTCCCAATCCTGGTAACGCGGTCCGCGCAACATGTCATAGCCAGAGTTGCCGAACGCTCCCCCGGGAATACCAGCAGCGTTTGCTGGCGCTGTGAATGCAGCCGGATTGAACCACTGCTTTTTCGACTTTGCTGCGGGATAAAGCGGCGCATCCAGGACACGGTTGGCGCGGCCGCTGGCCAGGTTCGTCCATACGGCGCCGCTCGCGTCTGTATAGGTGCCAGGCGCCGAATAGCTGACCGAAAAAGGTTGTCCGTTCTGAAACACCGTGATGCCGGAAACCTGCCATCCGCTGACCACCTTGTCCAGCGGTCCGTTGGCTCCTGAGAGCAACGCCCTGCCATGGCCAAATGGCAGAACATAGGAGTAGTTCACCGTGAGCACCTGCGGTGCGATGCCGGCGATCGGGCCGTAGGAATCGTTCGGTGTTGATCCGGAAGGATTCTCGAGGTTCTCCGTTCCGAGCACTCGCGTCCACTGATACTCCGCTCCGAAGGCCACGCCATTGTGGTACCGGTGATGTGCACCGATCTGCAGCGAGTTCATACTGCTATGGAAGATCGGGTCCATGTTCAAGCTGATTGTCGAGAACGGCTGCACTTGATTGAGACTCTGCACCGTCACACCCGAGCCTGACTTGATTGGGACCGGTTGAGCGGGAAGGTTGATGTTCGGCGCATAATTGCCGCTGCCGCCATAGTTGTTCTGCTTCACGTTATGCTGCCCCACATACCCGACACGTACGTCCCAGTTGCCCGCGAACTGGCGTTCGAGCGCAATGTTGTACTCCTCCGTATACGGTGTGACCGTTTTGGCCTGTGCCAGAACGTTCGGGTTCGACGTGAACGTGCCCGTCGCCGAGAACGGATTCGACATCGAGAACGCGGGTGGATTGCTGGTGGAGTTGTTGTACGTCTGCGAACCGGAAAACGGAAGGTTGGCGAACGGGGCCGTGCCTATGTATGAAGCAGGGAGCAGGTTGTAGTAGATGCCAAACGCTCCGCGGAGCACTGTGTTCGGGAACGGCTGGTACGCGAAGCCAAGACGCGGTGAGACGTTATTCTTGTCCTGCCCAAGGTAGGAAAACACGCTGCTGGGCAGCCCTGCCGGCCCCGAGAGCGCGATCGGAATCGACGTGAGGAACTGCGGGATCGCCGCAGATGGATACGAACTCCCGAACACCACGACCTCCTTCAAAGTCGGGATGTACAGCGAATCCAGGCCATAAGGATTGTCGCGGAACCACTGCAGGTCGTAACGCAGTCCGGCGTTGATGGTCAGGTTGCGGAAGAGCTTCCAGTCATCTTGCACGTACGCCGCGTACTGCGAGGAGATGTTCCGCGTAATGAAGTTGTTCGGCGTCGGCTTCACCGTCGATACCGGATAACCCAGCAGGAAATCCGCGAACGCGTTCCCGGAGTAACGTCCGTTGAAGGTGTACTGACCGCGCTCTGGAACACTGGCCGCATTGTTCCAGTGATTGTCATAGAGATAGGAGAATCCGACCTTGATCGTGTGGCGCCCGGTGACCTTGGTGATGTTGGTCCCGATCTGCGCGACCTGCTCAAGATCTTTCGATCCGTGCTCCGAGATCGACTGAATATTCGTGATGGAGATCTGCGGCGCGCCTTCGATCAGTTCCGATCCAAGGCCAGGGATGATCGAAGCGAAGTCCGTCCCGTGGTTTTGCGGCGTTCGGTAAATCGGCAGGTGGAAGAACGATGCATAGGTGTCGGCCAGCAGGTTCGCGTTGAACGTGTGAGTCCAACCGAGGATGTAGTTCGAGTTGTGCTCGCCATCCTGAGCGTTTCCTCCCTGCAGGCTGTCGGAGCCATTCGTCGGGCTCGGGCCGTAGAAGGCGCGTAGATAAGTAAAGCGGATCTGGTCATTGCTCGTCAGACGGTGATCCAGACGAACAGAGAATCGGTTCGAGACCGAAGTCTCCGAAACTTGCTCGAACGTGTTAACGCCAGTTCCGGAAGTTGTGGGCGACGGCATCAGCACGTTCATAAGCTGCTGCGACACCGAATTGATGCGCCCCGAAGGAATCGTATTCGGCGTTGTGAACGGCAGCTTTGTCAGAGGATCGATAAGCTTCAGCGTTGGAAATTCCGTGAAGATGCCCTGGCGCATCAGTGCGCTCGGCTGCTGGGTGTTATCCGTGTAGGATTGCGCCAGACGAAACCCCTCGAACGCCACGAAGAAGAAGCTGCGGTCGCGGCCGTTGTATAGTTTCGGAATCCAGAGTGGACCGTTGAAGTTTCCACCGTATTCGTTTCGCTCGTAAGGTGGCCGCGGCACCGCGCCGCTGAAGTAGGACTTTGCTCCCATGCCCTTGGAGCGGTTGTACTCCAGCAACTCGCCGTGGAACTGATTCGTGCCGCTGGCGCTGACGACAATGAGCGCCATCGGCTGACCGAACTCCGCCGGAGCGCCGTTCGTGAGCATCTTGAACTGCGAGATCGCATCGAGCGATGGGATCTCCGGCTCGGCACGTTGCAGCGTGACCTCCGCATTGTTGACCCCGTCAAGCGTGGACGCCAGGCCGCCATACGAGTTGCGCGACCCCGTGCCTGCCGCGAAAGTAAGGCCGCGCGTCGCAAGCTGGTCCTGCGCTCCCACACCCTGAACACCAGGTGCCAGCGCGATCAAACCCATCAGACTAAGACGGCCATTCAGAGGTGTGTTCTGGATTGCCTGGCTCTCGATCACGGAACCAATCGAGGAGTCAGTCGTCTGAATGACGGGAGCAGCACCCGAAACCTCGACTGTCTCCGATAGAGCGCCCACCGTGAGCACCGGCGTCAGCGAGACAGTCTGGTCAATGGTGAGGTGAACGCCGGCTTGGCGAAAACGCTCAAACCCCTTTTGTTCCACCTCTACGGTGTAGTCGCCCGGCGGAAGCTGCGCGGCAGTGAAGCTCCCGCTATCCGACGCCGTGAGTGTGTGCACCGAATTGATGCTGGTCTGCGTGATTGTCACTGTCGCCCCGGGCACCGCGGCGCCGCTTGGATCTGTGACCGTACCCGCAATCGTGCCCGTGATCCCTTGCGCCGGCACGCGCGTTCCGGGCAGGAGGGCCACTCCCAGCATCAGAGCCAAGGTCACGCGGCGTCCCAGCGCCTGCCTCACTAGATATCGCATCGCATGCCACATGGAAGATGTCATCTACCGCCTCCAGAATCGCGACGCAGGGCTTCAAACTTCGCGTTCAAACAGATCTTCCCTGGGTCGAGTGGGGCGAGTATCGACCGCTCCTATGTCGCTGGCAACGTTTTTCACGGTGCGGTTCCCATTTCACCGTGAAGTCCGATAATCTTCTTTGATTTCAGTGAGCTAGGGTGGACGTGAAGCGCGCGCCCTCGCCGGATCAGCCAATGCAGGAGCGAGAGGAAGGCTCTATGCAGAAATCTGCGTTTCTTAGCGCGCGCGTCTTTATCGCCCACCGACGTTCGTCAGTCGGTGATAGCAGACGATGGTGCTCTGGTAGGAGTTCCCGTTCAGATTGCGTGCGGAGAGCAGCAGCTCAAAATGCGGGACTGCCCCCGCGTCCGCGAGCGTGCTGAGGAACTTCGGAAATTCGGGGCCGAGCAGGAACTCCGCCGCCGCCTCCGTACCCGCTTTGCTTGTACCCCCAACTAGCAGGGACGAGCTCTGGCCGTCCAAGCTGGGCAGGTACGCCACCACCCCATAGGCCAGATGTTCGCGGTCGTCGCCCTCTTCCACATACAGCGGTTTTTCTCCCGGGCCGGGATCGCGGTTCTCCACTATGTTCGTCTTGGCCTTAGCGTCGTAGCCCACCCGGAAGTGGCCGTAGCCATCGAATAGGTCCACCCAGGGATTGGCTCGCGCACTCCCAATCAGGACCACATTGTTTTGCTTCATCTCGCTCACACTAAGATCGCGAGCGAAGCGAATCTGCGTCTTGGCTGTATCCACCTGCGGCAGGCGCTCCAGTTGCGAGACGATCCGCAGGTCCGCCACATTTGTGTATTGGCTTTCCACGAGTACGGACCAGAGCCGCTCCATCCCCGTCGGAGGCGTGAAGCTGCGATAGCGCTTCGTCATATAGTCCTGGAGTTGAATCTCTGTGCCGGTCAACTCGTCCATCAACACCAGGCTGCTGTCGGCCGGCGCAATAATCGTCGCCCGCTTCGGATCGAAGATGCTGGTCCAGAAGCGCAGCTCCGGTTTGGTAATCTGCGCTGTCCGGTCCGCCACCGTCATCCGCCAGCCGACGATCAACCCAGCACTGACCAGCACGATGACAACCGCAACCCACACGCCACGTGAGAAAACATGCTGACCTGCGCCTTCCAGCGCGCCGAATTCCTTGGCAGGCATAGAGGCGGGCTGGGCTTCCGTTTCCCGGAATTGAAACTCTGGGACGTAGCTTCCCTTTGGCACCGTTAGGAGGATTGCCTCATCCTTTCCTTCGGTGGCGAAATACTCCTCCAGGCGCAGCCGAAGGAAACGCGCCTGGGAACGCACAATGCTGTCTTCGCCGATGTGATAGCTCTCGGGGCGGCCAAACACAACCGTGCCGATGCGCTGTTCGTGGATCGTGTGGCCTCGCCCCTGCCGCTGCTCCTCGCAGATGAAGCGAAGAAAGCTGGCCAGGCGGTGCGACTTCCGGAACACTTTCGATGCGAGGATCCGGTCGAGCAGAAGCCGCTGTTGCTCAACTGGTGGCGCTTGCGCAACGGGCTTAGTCTTGAATGTCAATGCCAGCTCCAGCTCGCCTGTGCGGTCTGTCTTTCACGGTGAATTACGTCAGAATAGCCGTGAAACAACTAGGTCGCTGAACGGAGGTCAGCTACATTCTAACGGGACACCGACTGGACAGCCACTCCGTTGTCTCCAGCACAGCGGCAGCCAGCCCAGACCCGCTCGGCATACACCGGATGACGACATACGCCCCGAATCCGCTTCCGGCCCTGCCCAATGATGCGGCCGTCTCTGCACCTTCCACGCCGGCTCCACGCCTGCAGGCGCTGGACGCCCTCCGCGGTCTCACCATCGCATTAATGATCCTGGTCAACACCAGCGGAGATTCCAGGCACACCTTCCGCCTGCTCAGTCATTCTCCCTGGGACGGCTGCACCATCGCCGACGTGGTCTTCCCTTGCTTCCTATTTATGGTGGGGATTTCTTTGGTTCTCTCGTTCAGCGCAAAGATCCGCCGCGGTGTTGCCCGCCGCGCGATGGTGCTCCAGGCACTGCGACGCGCTCTGATTTTGTTTGCGCTCGGAATTGCGATCAACGGCTTCCCGCTCTTCGACCTGCAAACCCTTCGGATCTTCGGCGTGCTCCAGAGGATCGCAATCTGTTTCTTCCTGGCGAGCTTGATCTATCTCTGGCTGCGGCCTCGCGCAATCTTCTGGCTTACACTCGCCATCCTGCTTGGCTACTGGATACTCCTGCGCTGGGTGCCCGTGCCCGGCTACGGCTTACCCGGTGTCAGCGTCCCGCTTCTCGACCCCCACGGCAACCTGCCTGCATGGGTCGACCGTCATCTGTTGCCGGCCAGCCATCTCTATCGCCAGGGCTTCTACGACCCCGAAGGCCTGCTCGGGTCGATTCCATCGCTCGCCTCAACCCTGGTCGGCATGCTCACGGGTTTTCTTCTGCAGCGACCTGCAAGCGGCGCAGCGAAAGCAGGACGGCTGCTCCTGGCCGGAGCCTTTTGCCTGCTTGCAGGCCTGCTATGGAATCATTGGCTGCCGCTCAACAAACGTCTCTGGACCAGCTCGTTTGTTGTTTTCAACTCCGGAGTGAGCCTGCTCGCCCTGAGCTTCTTTCTCTGGTGGCTTGATGTCCGGAAGAAAGTAACGCGCCTCGCCCTTCCCATGGTCGCCTTCGGCACCAACGCGCTCGCGGCGTACGCTTTCTCCGAGTTTCTCGCCTCGTTACTCTCCACAGTGAAAGCGCCCGGCTCTGGCCTATCCCTACAACGATGGCTGTTCCATCCCCTGGCAGCCTTGATTCCAGAACCATATATTGCGGCCCTGACCTACGCCATCCTGTATGTCGCCGTCTGCTTTGTGCCGGTCCTGTTGCTGTTCAGAAAGAGGATCTTCCTTAAAGTTTAGCCACGCTCTGGCAGCACGAAAGTTTAGCCACGCTCTGGCAGCACGGACTCAAAGCAACAAAGCGGTCACTTACAGGAAGAGTGTTTACATAATAAAACAGGCGGTTTTGAACCGCTTTGCCCTGGATAGGGCCCTCTCAATCTTTGCAACAAATCCGAGATCTCAAGAAGATCATCGAAATTGAGCGCTGCGGACATCGGCGCTCCGATATAATCGAGTTCTACCCCGCGGAGAGTTGGCCGAGTGGCTGAAGGCGGCGGTTTGCTAAACCGTTATAGGATCAAAAGTTCTATCGGGGGTTCGAATCCCCCACTCTCCGCCACAAGTTCTTCCGATAGAGTCCTAGGAAATTCTATAGAGTCGGCTAGACCCCAGCCACCGCTGGGGTTTTGCATTTTGATCACGAATGCTCTGCGGGATCTGTTGGGTGGGCCATGCATCCGTTGCACTGCGCCGAGGCGGAGTGCAACGCGATCGTTCTGCAGAGCGATCGCGTCGGCCCGGGTCTAGTACGTCGAGCGACCGCCACTTACGTCGTAGCATTGGCCGGTGACGAACGAACAATCTTGACTGGCAAGAAAATGAACAACAGCCCCAACCTCTTCTGGCCGTCCTGTTCGATTCATCGGGATCCGCTTGACCATATAGTCGATCTGCTCCGGGGTCAGTTGGTCCAGAATCTTGGTCCGGATCACCGCTGGTGAAACAGCGTTGATGCAAATACCCTCGCCGGCAACCTCCTTGGCCATAGATTTGGTCAAGCCGATGAGAGCGGCCTTCGAGGCCGAGTACGCGGTCATGTTGGGATTGCCTTCCTTGCCAGCCACGGACGCAATATTCACGATTCGACCGTATCCGCGGCTGCGCATGTGCGGGATGACTGCGCGGCAGAGATAGAACGGACCGTGCAGGTTGACAGCCATCACCTTGTGCCAATCTGCATCAGTCTGTTCCCAAATGGGCGCGGCTTTGCCCGCCAGCCCAGCGTTGTTCACGAGAATATCAACGGCGTTATGTTCGGCGACGAGGCCGTCAATAGCGCGTTTTACGGCGTCGGCATCGGTAATGTCGAGACCGAGAGAAACAGAGCCGCGTCCGATGCGGCCTGCCGCTGCTGCGGCCTCGGCAGCATCTATATCGACGATACAGACCTTCGCGCCGGCATCCGCCAACCGCTTTGCGATCGCTTCGCCGATGCCCGTCGCGGCGCCAGTGACTACCGCGAATTTGCCTGAAAGTTCAAACATGCACATCCTCCTCCGGCCGCCTCTGCCGCCGGGCTTTTCTGATCAGATCTTCCAATCGGCGCCGCAACAGGATCGTCTCCGACACGTTATCGGCCCGATTGCATTGTCCCCATTCCGTCCACACGTACTCAACGGCCACGCAGCCACGGTAGTTGCGTTCGCGCAGACGGCGGACGATGCCTTCAAAGTCGATGGTGTTTTCGGCGACCGTTGCCTGCAACTGGCCGGGTGCTCCTCCGCGGGCGTGGAGGTGCGACGCGAAGGGGAGAAGTCGGTGAATCTTGGCGCAGGGTGTACCGGCCATAACAAAGTGACCGTAGTCGAGCGTGAGTGTCAGGCCGGGAACAGATCCGACGAAGGTACGCGTGCTCGCCACGTCGGAACAGATGGAACCGACGTGCGGCTCAATCGCGTATTTCACGCCCGCGCGAGCGGCAACGTGCTGGCGCCAGGCGCCGACTTCGCGCGCGAGCGCCAGATCGTCGGCCTGCGGAACGTCAGAATGACGGACGCCGGGAAGGCCAGTCAGATGAGCACACTCGAGAGCGGAACATAGCTCTAGCGCGAGCAGGAACATCTTGCGGTTGCGCGCACGCACGCGCGGGTTCGGATCGTTCGCGGCGGCAATGGAAGGCTCCGGACCGACCTGCAGAAAAACATCAGAGACGCGCATGCGGCTATGCCGCAACTCGGACTTCAATTGTCGTGTGAAGCCCTTTGGATCTGCAGCGAGCTGCGCAGGACGCAAGCCTGTATTTCGGTCGAACAGGCCGAGATCCACAAGATTAAAACCAAGCAGCTCCAGCACTGCGAACCGCTTGGCGCGGGGCAGGAGCGGGAAGGTGTAATCCGAGCAGGAAATTTGCATCATAGCGCCGCTTCCTTTTCATGGGGAGCCGCTAAAAGGCTGCGCCGGTAAAGATCTTCAATTTGATCGACAGCGTGGCCGATGCTAAGCTCACCGTGAAAATGTGCGGCGATCGTTTCGCCTGCTGTCGCCTGCAAAGCGATGTAACCCGCGTAGCGGGGGCGGATGATCGCAGTTTCGATGCTGGGCCTCGTGCGTTCAAAGAAGCTGTTGCTGATGCTGTTCAGCAACGGATCGTGCCAGGCGGTCTTGCTGGCCGGCTGACCACCGCAGATTCCGTAGAGACGCGTCTGACAATCTGTTCCGGCAACATACGCACAGAATTCAGTTGCAGCTCCCGACTCCTTGCATTGGGCCGAGATGGCGATGCCCGTTCCACCGAGAATGGTGCGCAGAGGTATGCCTTCGCGGAGCGAAACTGGGTTTGCAAAGAGCAGTGTATGGGGCGCGAATCCAGGCCGCGAGTAGTTGCTGTACGTGTAGGCAAAGGGGCAATAGGCGAACTCGTCGTGCGAGGACATCGTTTCGTAAATGTTGATGGGATTCATCGAATAGATGGCTTCCGGCATGTAGGAGGCAAGCTCGCCCAGCTCCTCGAGACAGCGAGCCGCGATTGCTCGATCGAGAAACTGATTTTGCGATGCGATCATGCCGCTTCGTGAAGCGCACATGCCCAGAAAATTCAAAAACAGATCTGCGGGAAACGCGGGCATGCATACCATGCCGGATCGGGCGAGGTCGACCAACTCGTCCCAGGTTGCGGGCGGTTGCTTGCCGATACGCTTCAGCAGGTCGGGGCGGTAGCTGGCTGCGGGCGCTGCAGCGTCAATGGGCAACGCGCGGAGAGTGCCCTCGTATCGATAGCTTTCGAAGCATGGCCCGAGGGCATCGCCTCGCATGGCGGCGAGACTCTCGGGCAGAATGCGAGGTTTCAGGTCCAGCAGAATACCGTCACGATGCACTTCGCCGAGCATGGGGTGATCGACGATCAGCAGGTCGTATCGCTGCGCAAGGTCGGCAAGACTTGCATGGCCGAATTCGTCGAGCGTGCGTTTGTCCCATTGGATGCGTATCTGCGGGTGCAACTCCTCGTACCGCTGCGATGCGGCAACTAGGGGCGGCAGGGCACGGCTGTGGTTCCAGGTAATTCCGCGCAATTTGAGAGCTGTCACACACATTGCTCCGTAAGGCTGGGGATCAGGACGTTCTCTCTGGTCTTCGCCGAGATGCAGGCTGCTTCAATCATTTCCATTGCCGCCACGCCAAGCCAGGCCGGCGAGCGGTTGCAGGATGGGTCCACGATTGAATCGATGAGGTTGATGGCAGGCGCCCTGTGCGGATAGATTTCGTCCGGAGGGAGCGGCGGATACCCTTCGACCTCGCCGCTCATGCTCGTAAACTCCATCGTGCCCTTCCAGAGATCCAGGTAAAGCAATCCTTCCGTGCCGAACAGGCGCACTTCGTAGGTGCGCAGGTCCAGGCTGGTGGCGCCGGTGCTTGCGATCGTTGCCAGCGTGCCGTCTTCCATGCGGATGTTCAGCGCATCATAGATGTCGACCTTCGCGCCGTCGTCATGGAAGCGCGCGAAGACATCGCTTGCCGGCATGCCGGTAAGGAAGGAAAGATATGCGGCCACATGGCAGACCTGCGCGTAGATCTGTCCGCCGCCGGCGATCGCAGGATCGCTGTAGGTGCCGGGTTGGGGCTGGAGGTAGGGAGCTTCGCCGTTGTGCGTGGGGACGGTATCCTCACCACGTATGAGGCGGCTGACCGGATTGGTCATCAGTACGCTGATCATACGCAGAGCGCCGAGCTTGCCCTCGCGGATCAAACGCTGGGACGCCGCGGCGTGGGCTGTGTAGTGCCACGGACAGCTGATGAGAAATTGAAGATTGCGCTTCTCGGCAAGATCATGCAGTTGCCAGGCCTCAGCAGCAGTGAAGGTCATAGGCTTTTCGATGAGCACGTGCTTGCCTGCCTCTAGTGCAGCCTTGGCCTGCGAGAAGTGCAGATGCGGGCTGCTGCTGACGATCACCGCCTCTAGGCCCTCCACCGCCAGCAGTTCGTCAGTGGTGGTGCAGGAATGGGGTATGCCAAAATGATCGGCGACCTTCCGCCCCTGTTCCCGGTCGCTCTTCTGGATTGCGATCAACTGGGCATGAGGGTGCGACAACAGTGCTGGAATGTGAGCGAACGTCGCCCACCACCCCGCGCCCAGAACTCCGCATTTGATCTTTGCCTTCACGGAACGCTCCCTGGAGTGGGCAGATGCTCAAAACTCCATTGGTTGTATCAGGTCGCGGTTGAGTTCCACTCCAAATCCCGGCTCATCAGTCAGTGTTACGTGGCCGTTTACAGGCAGCGGCTCCCCAATCACAGCATCGAAAATAGGCCGGACAGCCGTTCCGTCACCAACTGATAAATATTCCGCAAATGGCGAGTTCAGGTTGGATTGCACAAAGTGGTAGTTGTAAGCTCCCGCTCCATGCGGAATGACCGGAACCCCAAAAGGCTTTGCGATGGCCGCAATGCGCCGAACCGCCGTCAGGCCGCCGCACCATTGCAATTCCGGCTGGATAACATCGCAGGCACGCCTGTTCAGGATTGCCGCGAATGCCTTGTAGTCAAACTCCAGATTGCCGATCGCCACCTGGACCGGCGAAATCAGCGAGCGCAGTTCGGCGTTCAGATTTTCCGCCGATCCGTTTTCGAGCGGATCCTCGAACCACTTGATATCGAGATCCCGGACACGGGCGGCAAGACGCGTGGTGAATTCCATGTCCCATGACAGATAGCAATCCACCATCAGTTCCAATTCGCTGCCCAATTCAAGCCTGCATTGCTCGAGGCAGCGTTGCATTTTGATAAGTCCATCGCGCCGGTTAGCGATACCCCACGGAGCAGCGATCTTCACTCCGAGGAACCCTGTATTCTTCCAGCTCGAAACCAGATCGGGGTGAGTTGTCACGTAGCAGGGAATAGATTCTTTCGTCTGCCCACCAAGCAGCTTGTAGACCGGCTGGCCGAGTGCCTTGCCCATGAGATCCCAGAGTGCAAGGTCCACACCGCTCATGGCCATGGCAGTCACACCACCCAGGCCGTAGGGCAAAGTAGAGCGATACATCTGATCCCAGATCTTCTCGATGTTGAATGGATCTTCGCCTATGAGGAAGCGGCGGAAGTGCTTTGCAATGACCAGACCTGCGGCTTCACCGCCACCGTAGTTTACCGCGAACCCGGTTACCCCTTCGTCAGTCAGTATCTCGATGGCATAAGGATCCTGGCCGGGGCCCATCCAAAGTGAACGCAGGCGGGCGTATTTTGGATAGACCGACATGGGATTGGCGATCAGCGCGTGGGTTTGCCAGCCGCCCCCCCAGTATTGCGATTCACCAAATTCAGCTCCGCGCTCACCAGTATTTCCTGAGCGGATCTTATATAGCCTGATATCGACAATCTTCACCGAACGCTATCTCCTGATGCCAAACGAGCACGGGTACAGTGAAGCGCAAACATGAGCAATCGACAATGCTTAAACAAGGAGGAGTCTGCTAATTGCGCCTGGCGCAATGCTCGCCTCTTTCCGCAATGCCTTTGAGGTCGATCTGCTGTGCAATTTGTTGACAATGTCTAGACCGGAGAAAACCGGTCGTCTCGGGATGAAACCTGAAGTCTTCTGCACCCAGCTCAAACTTGATTGTGGGGGCAGAGAGCGAAGCTCTATATATCTGCGCATCGCACCGAAGCTTGCCTCGAGAAAACGGGGAAGCTCCCTCGGAGTCTCGCACGGTAATGACGTCGCCGTCCCTTCAAGGCGCTTCCGACATTATTGCGCCTGGCGCAACATGAGCTCTGGCACGTGATCGCACTTTACTGCTCGGCGGCCCTCGGCCTAGCGTCTCTCCAGTCGATAAGAGCGATAACCATAGTGCCGGCAAGAACGACACCGGCCTTTGAGCAATGCCCGAGAGTTGGGCCTCAGTATGTGTCTATTTCATTTTGTTCTCATGCAAGGGAAAGAACGCGCCAGGAGCATTTTAATATGACCCGTGTTAAGACAGCACAACCTCACTTTCCGATATCCCTGCGGCGCAGCTTTGCCTGCATGATCACTATTTTTGCTTTGATGCTAT
>DASUHZ010000079.1:0-19618 GCA_036273275.1 Bryocella sp. | reverse complement strand
CTTTATCCCAAAAGCTTTGCAGGCCTGTTTAGCGCGGCGCCTTCGGTGGCGCTGGCAACGCTCGCCCTGACCATTCACAAGGATGGAAAACTCTACGCCGCACAGGAAGGAAAGACCATGCTGCTCGGCTGCGCGGGCTTTCTTGTGTATGCGGTGCTCGTGCGTTTTGTCCTCAGGCGCTACAGGCCCAGTGCGTACGTGGCAAGCATTGCGCTATTCCCGGTGTGGTTTGCTGTGGCGCTGGGGTCGTGGATCTTGTTGAGCGGAAGGTGATGATTTGGTCGACGCGAAGCTATCCTCGCTGAAAGAAACGAAGCCGCTCGAGTATCTTGTGCGATTTGTGTTTGGAGGCGCGGCTACGGTTATCGCCGGCCTGGTTGCGAAACATTTTGGCCCTGGTGCCGGCGGCCTCTTCCTTGCGTTTCCTGCAATTTTTCCAGCAACGGCCACTCTGATCGAGACCCATGAAAAGAAACGCATGGCAAAGATCGGCCATGACGGAACGAATCGGGGTCGAATCGCGGCCAGCATTGACGCAGGGGGGGCCGCACTCGGCTGCGTAGGGCTTGCGGGATTTGCGGTCGTTCTCTGGCTTTTGCTTCCGCGGCATAGTGCGCCATTGATCCTGATTGCGTCACTTGCCGTGTGGATGGTCGTCTCGGTTGCGCTCTGGCAGGTGCGGCGGAGGCGCATCTTCGGAGTTCGATTTCGTGTGCTGAGGTAAATCACGATACTGAGAGGATTGATGCCAGCCGGGCGATTTCGCTTGAGCGGCATGCACCGGGTGGGAAATGATGTCGGTATTGTGGAGGTGAAACCCGTTTAGCCCGATTCGGGAACGGGTCTGATTGCGACATGTCAGATGACCACCTTCGCGGGCTTTGACCGTCTTATTCTCTAGGAAACCAAGGAGAAGGTTTGCGTCTTAGAAATTTTGTGTTGAACCTGGCTGCTGCTGTGCTCGTCGCACCTTGTGTGTACGCACAGAGCGCACAACCTACTGCCGAGAAACCGCTTGAGATTTCGACATTTGGCGGACTGAACGGAACTTACACGGGGCTTTCCGGCGGCCGGAACCTTGGTATCACCGCCGGCGTCGATGTGGGGATTCGCTCGTTCCGTGGCTTCCGCCCCTTCCTGGAGGGACGCGGCACGTATCCCATTCATGGTGGCACGATCGACAGGCAGAAGAACGCGCTTGGCGGCGTGCGCGTGGAGCGGCAACTGCGGCCGAGCTTGCGCGTGTACGGCGACTTTTTGGTTGGGCGCGGACAGATTGATTACGAACGCGGCGGCTACCCTTCACCGGACCGCAAGTATCTGATTCTCAGCAGCACGTCCGATGTGTACTCACCGGGAGGCGGAGCGGAGTACAGGCTGACAGAACATGTGTCGGGCTTGCTCGATGTGCAGCTCCAGCGGTATGACACGCCGGCTACGGTTTCGGGAACGCTGTGGTCGAGGGCAATCGCGGTTGGCGCGCGCTACCGGTTCAACTTCAACCGGCGCGGCTATGCGGCCGCGCCCTAGTTCAGTATCGCTGAATAACCTGCGGATGGCGGCGCAGCCACCAGCACGCACTATAGCCACCTTGCGGGAAGAGCGAACGGCTGCACGGCGCAACGTCGGGCGCGTCGGCGTAGTACTCCTCCTTATTTGCTTTTAACTCTGCGATCGTAACGTGGCTGACTTGAACGGATCCGATGCCTCCGCCTAGTAGCCGTTGCACCTCCCAAACGAGCCAGTCACCGGGATAGATGAGCAGCGCAATGATGAAGAGAGCGGCCACGCTGCGGACCAGCCAGCGGATGATCTGTCGCTCGCGATCGTGCGTCGGTTCGGAGGTCATGACTACAGGTTGAAGAGCTCGCGCAGGCGGCGCGTTTGCGATCGGCTTACGGGGATCTCGGTGTTCTTGCGGTCGTCCATGCGCAGTTGATAGCTGGACTTGAACCACGGCACGACCTCGCGGATGTGCTCGATGTTGACGACGTAGGAGCGGTGCGCGCGCCAGAAGGTATCAGGATTGAGCTGATCCAGGAGCTCCTCGAGCGTGCGCACGTTGGACTCGCCTTCGATGGTCTTGGTGACGACCGTGATGCGGCCTTCGTCAATGGAGGCGAAGCAGACATCGCGTTGATCGACGAGGAGCAGCCGGCTTTGCGCCTTCACGATGACTTTGCCGGAGCGGCGCGACTCGGCGGCATCGTCCGTCGAGCCGGTTGCGTTCGACACGCGCCCGCCGATGGCGGCGGCCTGTTCCTCCACCATGCGCAGCAGAGCGTCCAGCTTCGCCTCGGCTGCGTCCCACAGACGAATGCGGGCTGCGCTCTCCTCCTTGGGGGGGTGGACGACGGCCGTACGCGGTGTCGCGTGATGGCCGGACTTCGCATGCGGATGGGCGGGCTCGGCCGGTTGTGCTTCATACGGCTCGACCGTAACCTCGCGTCCCTCTCCGGCTGCGCGTGCCCGCACTTTTTCAAGAGTTTTGATGACGCGCTTGCTGTCGAAAGGCTTCAACAGGTAGTCAACCGCGTTCACCTCGAAGGCTTTTACGGCGTACTGATCGAAGGCGGTGGCGAAGACGACCTGCGGCAGGCGTGCTTTGCGATCGAGCGCGAGCAATTTCTTGAGCACAGCGAAACCATCGAGCCCCGGCATGCGCACGTCAAGGAAGACGACGTCCGGCTTGTGTGTGCGGATGAGTTCAACAGCTTCAATGCCGTTTGAGCCCTGAGCGAGCACATTCACGTCGCCGGCGCGGTCGAGAAGATACTGCAGCTCCTGCCGTGCGAGTGGTTCGTCGTCGATGATCAGGGCGGTGAGGGACATGAAAGGCAGAGAGTAGAGGATAGACAGTAGACAGTAGAGCACAATCACGTGTGCCGCTAGGCGCCCATGGTCTACTATCCTCTACTGTCTGTCTTAGTCGCTATAGGCGCGCAGCCGCGAAGGAGCGCCATCCTGTGCAAGATCGTGTCCGCACTGCGTGCAGAAGACGTCGGTAATCTTTACGCCGCGGTGGCAGCGTCCGCATACGGGAGCGAGTTGGAACTGGCACTGTGGGCAGAAGTTGTAGATTGCCGTCAGCGAAGTGGAGCAGTTCGGGCAGCGTGAGAGGATCGGCTGCCGCAGCATAAAGTAAACGACCGCACCGATGCCTCCCGGAAGCACGACGCAGACCAGCATCCACAGGCCCGCAGACATGCCGCGGCGCTTCACATCACGGCTCACGTAGCCGAGCAGGAGAGCGTAGCTGGCCACGAGGGCGCCCCACGTGTAGCCCATCATGACGCGCATCGGCAGCATCTCGTGCCGGTGGTGCGGCAGCACGGCGTGGAAGATGTACTGCATGCCGATGAACAGGACGACAGCAAGCGCCACCGACCAGCGCGGAATCATCCGCAGCTCATCGTCACCCGCCGAAGCGATGTCTGTCTGAGGCGAAGTGGACCAGGGCAGCGGCATTACCGCGTCACCTCATGATTGGCACGGTTGCGGCCGCGCTTGATCCATACGAGGCCGAGCACAAATGCGGTCACAGGCAGCGACCACATCAGCAGCACCATCATCTGGTCGCTTGCGTCCGGGATGCCGGTCGGCGTGAGATCGTAACCGTCCATCATGCCCCAGATGGCGTAGCAGATGATCAGCAACATGCTGGAGGAGATAAGGACTGGCGCCCACAGGCTGCGCTGCCGCGTCTGCTGCTCGCGCATGACCAGCGCCTGTTCGCGGACGACGCGATGGGTACGGTTGACGACCTGCGCACGTGCGCCACCGTGCTGGCGCGCAGCCCGGAGAATCTCCTGCGGACCATCATCGGGCGAATCGTAGGGCTGAGCGTTCACCGACGCACCTCCGAACGATGATGAGAATCTTCATCGTTGCGTTGTCCGCGAAGGTGCAACAGGCGAGGCTTGAGGGAGGCAAGGCCGCGATACAGGCGCGATTTCACTGTCGAAAGCGGAGCGCGCGTGATGCACGCGATCTCTTCGAGCGATAGCTCTTCGTGGAAGCGGAGCGTGAGGACTTCGCGGTAGCTCGGCTCGAGCGTCAGCATCACCTGCGCGAGCTCGGCGGCATCTTCGCGGCCCTGGAACTGCTCGAGCGGCGATGGGCCGTCCTGTGCAATCTCAAACGGGCGCTCATCTTCGCCGCCCTCGCGCAGCTCGTCGAGCGAGGCCATGGTGCGCTTGCGCGAGAGGTCGATGACCAGGTTGCGCGCGATAGTGAAGATCCAGGTGTCGAACCGCGCCTTTCCGTTGTACTGCGACCCGCGCCTGAGAACGCGAATCCAGACCTCCTGGAAGAGGTCTTCGGCCACCTCGCGCTTGTTTGTCAGGAACATGAGGTAGCGCATCAAGCGGTGCTGATAGGTCTCGATGAGCTGATCGAGCAGCTCAGGATCCTGCCGCTTCAGTCCGCGGGCTATCGCAGCGTTTTCACGCTCAATCTGCCGGGCAGCTTCGGCGGTAAGGATCGCAGGGGTCTTCACGTTGTCTAATGACGCGAATCCGGCGCAAAAAGTCTCGCTGGATGCTGGGAATTCAACTACCCGGCCTCCTTAGGATACGCTGCGCGGGCAGCCGAAGAAAGCGGTTTTTCGCCCATTTCGGCACTTTTGGCTCCAGCCGGCAAGCTGACCGGGGCCGCGGTCCCCCCCAAGCAGGCCGGCGAGCCGGGTCTCCGCCGGTTCCGTACACTGGAGGCATGGAGGTTCTGTACGGTCTGCACCCGGTCGAGGAGGCGCTGCGCGCCCGTCCCGGGGACATCGATCACATCTCGGTTGCCCGCGAGCGCGAAAGCCGCCGCGATCCCCGGCTGGCGCGGTTGCTGGAGCAAGCACGCGCTGCGGGCGTGCGCGTTGCGACGGAGCCTCGCGAACAGCTCGCCCGGCACGTGCGCACCGAAATGAATCAGGGCGTCGTCGCCTTCATCCGCGAGCGCCGGCTGCTGGAACTCGAGGACCTGTTGCAGCCGCCGGATAACGGTTCAGGGGCAAGATTCTTTCTGGCGCTGGACGGTGTCGAGGACCCGCACAATCTCGGCGCGTTGTTACGTTCGGCGGATGGCGCTGGGATTACTGGAGTCATCCTGCCTGAGCGCCGGTCCGCTCCGCTGAGTGCCGTTGTGGCGAAAAGCTCGGCCGGCGCCTCCGAGCACGTGCGTATCGCACGCGTAACGAATCTAACGCGCGCCCTCGAGCAGATGAAGAAGCAGAACATCTGGATCGTGGGACTCGACGAGCGCGGGACGCCGGACTACACCGACTTCGACCTGCGCCAGGATTGTTGCCTCGTGCTTGGGCGGGAGGGGGCCGGCCTGCATGACCTTGTAAAGAAGACCTGCGACTTCCTTCTGCGTATACCGATGGCCGGCAGCGTCAGCTCGCTGAATGTGTCGGTGGCCGGCGCGGTGGTGATGTACGAAGCGATGCGACAGAGACGCGCTGGTGCTGTTCCGGCCGCGGCGGAGTCCAAACAGCTGGACTCCAGGATGCAGAGGCCCCGCAAAGGTTTGGGATCGTGAAATTGAATTATCGCCTCATGGCTGGCGCTGTGTTGCTTGTGTGCGCCGGCCTGTTTCCGTCACCCTTCTTAGGGCAGGGCTCCGCTCCGCAGCAGCAGACTTCCGCCGCTCCCGCTCAACAGCAGGAGCCTGCGCCGCCGCATGGCAAAGTGTTGTACCAAAGTCACGGCGACGTACCGGACGCCGCAGCACAGCCGCAACAACAGCCCCAGCCTGCCAACAACGAGCAGCAGGCGCCGGCAAGCGCCGCGCCTCAGCTCACGGATGCGGACCGCTCAGCCATTCGCATTACCCGCTACGACCTCGACATTCGCATTGTGCCGGCGAAGTCACAGCTCACCGGCCGCGCGAAGTTGACTGTGCGGAACGTGAGCGAGCGTCCGCTGCCGCGCCTTGCTTTGCAGCTTTCATCATCGCTCTCATGGCAGAGCGTGTCGGTGCAGGGAAGCACGCTTCCCGTCGCGCAGCATCTGCTCGATACGGACGCGGACCATACCGGCCACGTGCGGGAGTTGATCGTCACGCTGCCGAAGCCACTCGCGCCCGGCGAAAGCGTTGCGGTGGACGCGTTCTACTCGGGCACCATCACGGCGAACAGTGAACGCCTGGAGCGGCTCGGCGCATCCGCCGCGCAAGCTCTCCAGACTGACTGGGACGCCATCACGCCCGACGCTACAGCCCTGCGCGGCTTCGGCAATGTGCTGTGGTTTCCTATCGCGGCTCCACAGGTGTTTCTCCAGGATGGAAGTCTTGTGCCGGCGATCGGACGCGAGCGTCTGCAGCTTGCAGACACGGCCGTGAGTTTGCGTCTGAGTGTCGAGTTCGGCGGCGAAGCGCCGACGGCAGCATACTTCTGCGGACGTCGTCAGCCGCTGGCGGCGCTGCATGACAACCAGGATGCTCCTGTGGCCTACGGAAGTGGAATCGCGACCGCGACATTCAAGGCCGAATCGATTGGCGTGCGGCCGCTGAGCCTCTTCGTCGTCGCACAGCCGGAGACGATGATTGCACCGCTGCCCGCGCCGCTCTCCTCCTCCAATTCGAGCTCGTCGAGCGCGGGCGGAGCGCCGATGCTCGCAGTCGAGAGCGCGGACGACCGCGCCCTACCGCTGTTGGCGGACTCCGCCGAGCGCGTGGCTCCGTTGCTGCAGCAATGGCTTGGGCCGCATCCTCTCACCGCGCTCACGATCGTCGACCACTCCGGGCAGCCGTTCGAAGATGGGCCGCTGGTCGTCGCTCCAGTCGGTACGCTCGCTGCATCGACCTCGGCTCCGCAGCTCGCGCACAGCCTGACGCATGCATGGATACAGACGGGGCAGCCGTGGATGGATGAAGGGCTCGCGGAGTTTTTCTCGCTCCTTTGGGTCGAGCGTGAGCACGGGCGTGATGAGGCTGTGAAGCAGCTTGACGCGATGATGCAACAGGTCGCGACGGCGGACGCACTCACGGATTCAGGAGCAAACGCCACGACCGGCACCCCGAGTTCGTCAGCCAGTCAGAACGCCGCTGTGGGCCAGCCGCTGATCGCAGCCTACGATGAGTTGTTCTTCCGCCGCAAGGCCGCCGCGGTGTGGTGGATGCTGCGTGACATTGTCGGCGAGCCGCCGCTGCAACTTGCGCTGAGCGCGTGGCGCACACAGCCGCCGAGCCATGAGTCCGCCGAAGCGCAGGCCGAACGCTTTGAGGCGCTGCTCGAGAAGACCAGCGGAAAAGATCTCGCCTGGTTCTTCAACGACTGGGTAATGCACGACCGCGGCCTGCCTGCGCTCAGCATCGTGGACGTTGTGCCGCGCGAGCTTCCGGCGGGGGCAGGCCACGATAAGGGATGGCTCGTCGCCGTGACCGTGCACAACGCAGGTGCGGCGGCCGTCGAGGTCCCGCTGGTCGTTCGCTCAGGAGAGTTCGCGACGACGAAACGGATCCGCGTCGCCGGGCTCTCGAACACGACCGAGCGTGTCATCATGCAGAATCCGCCGACTGAGGTTGATCTGAACGATGGCAGCGTGCCCGAAGCCGGACCCAGCATCCACACCCGGACTGTGGCAATTCATCAGGAACAGGGCTAACGCCGCAGGCGAACGTTGCGCCGTGTGGGTCGGCGCGGAGGTGGCGCAGGCGCGCTGCACACCTGTCCGCCGCTCAGCACGCGGGTGCACGAGAGTGCGATGGGATGAATCACGTCTGCTGCAGTGGAGTTCTCCGTAGGCACGAGACCGGTGCTGTCGGCGATCTGTGGAAGCGCGTGCGTAATGCTCGTGAGCTGCGCTTCACTGGCGTCGCCTGCAATGGTAAAGCTGTAGCCTGTCGGCGAGGCCTGGCCGCTTAGTGTCAGGTCGGCTCCCGGGCCGAGCCGGAGCGGCGTAGGTTTTAGCGACGCCGTCCAGCCTTGGGCTGCAGAATCGAGCGTCGCATCGAAGGTTTGCGAGGGCACCTCGGTCTCGCCTTTGACGGGTACGATCTCTCCATTAGCCCGGCGCGCCTGAACAGGCATGGTCAGGGTGAGCGTGCCATTCCAATTCGTCAGGGGCGTCTGCGCAAGGTGTACGAGGTCCGCATCGACCGTGCCCTGCACTCGCGGCTCAGCCGGAATGCGTGCGGAGAACAGGCGCATCCAGCCAAATACCCAGTCGAGGGGAAGCTTCTGCGCTTGCGCGGTCGCCTGCGCCTGCGGTTGCGTGAGGTCCATCTCGGGCGCAGCGATCTCGATCGGTTGAGGTCCTCCGTTGGGCACTTCGCACGCAATGTTCGACAAGCGAGCACCCGGCACATCAGCGCTGCTCGTGCAGTTTATCGATTCATCGAGCGAATGCGCCGGCACAAAGTCCGCGCGGCGCAGGTCGACCAGAGTGACCTTCATCTTCAGCGCCGCTGTGGCCAGCGGTCCCCGTAGCCATACGTCAGAATGCAGCGTGCCACGCCAGTCGCGATCGCTGCCCGACACCAGCCGGCTCGCTTCACCGAGTGGAGCGTCGTACCAGCTCGCATGCAAATCTACCGGGACATCCTGCATGCGCGCGGCGCGCTGCAGTGACCCGTCGAGTCGCACTGTCCCGGGGTCGCCAATGTTCGAATCCGTGCGCGAGGGCCTGCCTTCCAGCCGCACCCGCCACATCTGCGGCGATGGAAGCCACAGCGCGAAATCCGCATCGGTCAACGAGAACGGCATCTTCTCCTGCCCGAGCTTGAGGTTGATGCGCCCGCCCGTGGCTTCGATGTATGGAAAGCGCGGCGCCGGGCCCGCGCGCTGCTGCGCCGTAGGCGCTGTATTCACCTGCGACGCGCGGAGCAGCACACCTTCAAGGTTCCAGCGCCCGTCAGGGATGCGCACGAGATTCACGCTGGGGTTTACGAACTTCACCTCGGAAAACTCCACACGCCGCTGCCAGAGAGAGCTGACGCGCAGTGTCGCGACCACCTCGTTCGCGCGAATCGTGGGCTCGTTGCCGAACGCGGGATCTTCGCTGACGACCAGATTCTCGATCGTGAATCCCGGCATCGGCAGCAGGTGCAGTGTCACTTTGTCGAGATGCACCGGCCGCCCCAGGCTCTCGCTCATGCTCGTCACAATCCGGCGTTGATATCGGCCGACGTTGAGCAGAGGCGGTGTGATGGCGAGCAGCAGCAGAACGAGCACCACGGCGGTCGCTATCATCACACGTCGCCGGCGTCGTGCGCCTTCCATCTTTTGCTCGTTAAATTCCATTCGGTGGCTGTCTTCGAGTTCAATCATGAGACGCAGGCTCGCGTGCCGCTATATCGACGGCAGTCAGACTGATTCAACCGTCATCGAGTGACGTGGAAGGTGCGGCTCCAGCGCGTTCCGCTGAAGAAATGCGTCACAACATGCAACATGAAGCTCATGCGGTCGCCCACGCTGGTCTTGTCCTCCTGGTCGGCCGGGGTCACGAACGACCAGTAAACAAACATCGGCCGTCCCATGATGTTTTCCATCGGAACGAAACCCCAATAGCGGCTGTCGAGGCTTTCAGTGCGGTTGTCGCCCATGGCGAAGACCCGGTCTGGCGGAACGACAAGATCATCACCCTGGATGTGCGTCGGCAGGTCCACGCGCCATAGGTCGGTCACCTGGATGTCCGGCGGGGGTGCAATCGCGGGGAAGTCGTCACGATAGGGCTGATAAGAATCTTCGAAATCGCCGTCGTTGTCGTTCGGCATCTTCGCATACGGCTCGTTCTGGGCGACGCCGTTGACGTACACCACTCCGTGGCGCAGATGAATGTGGTCGCCCGGAATGCCAATTGCGCGTTTCACCAGGATCAGGTCGGGAGTCTCCGGGTTCGGCTTCAGGAAGACGATAATGTCGCCGCGCTTCACCGGCCGGTAGCGCACAAACGGCGCCCACGAGGTGGGCGGAGCCAGCGAGATTCTATCCACCACCACGTGGTCGCCGATCAGCAGTGTCTTTTCCATCGACCCGGAAGGAATCACGAAGTTCTGGAAGATGAACCCCATGATGAAGAGCCCGACAACCAGTACCGAGCATATGGAGGCCAGTGCCTCGAGCGGCGTCTCCTTGATCTCGGCGTCGGCCGGACGCCCGGCAGCCGTATTCGCGTTGAGCACGGCCTCCTCGCTGCGGTCGGCCGAGGCACGCGTCTCAGCGGCACTGTCTGCAACTCTGGTCAAAATGGTCGCTCTCCTGTCACGCCAACGTGGTTCTGCCAGTGTACCCCGTTGCCTGCTGAGGAGTTCGTTACCGGTTTGCGCAGAAGTTACCGAAGGACATGAGAACCTTTAGCGCAGCACATGGAAGCTCAGCGCCGTGTGCAGTCGCGTACGCAGCGTCGGCGGCGCACTATCGTCATCACTCGGGATAATCGAGAAGTAAACAACAAACGGCCGGCCAACCACGTCTGTGTCCGGCACGAACCCCCAGTACCGGCTGTCTTCGCTGTCGTTACGATTGTCGCCCAGCACAAACAGCTGCCCCTTGGGTACCGTGATCTCACCATCCACGATGCTGCGCCGCAACCGCATCCACCAGTTCGGATCCAGGCTCGGATCAGCCGTGCGCAGCGAAGGGAAGTTGTCGCGGAAGTCGTCCACGGCGGCGGGCGAGTAAAACGCGTAAGGCTCGGCGGCCGCCTGTCCGTTGATCCACAAGCGTCCATTCTTCAGCCGCACACGATCGCCCGGCACCGCCACGACGCGCTTCACCAGGTGCATTGAGGGATCGACAGGGTAGTGAAATACGACCAGGTCGCCGCGATGAATGCTCGACGAAGGCAGCAGCCACGAGAGCGCGCCCTCCGGCTCATACGACTGCTTGTCCACCATCAGGAAGTCGCCCACACGTAACGTCGGCACCATCGACTCCGATGGGATCCGGAACGGCTGCAGAATAAACGTCAGCGCAAACAGCGCAATCACCAGGAACTCGCACAGCGAGCGCAGCGTCGCCAGCAGGCCGTGTTCTGCCTTGGAACCTGGCATGACCACGTGCCTCGCGCGCATCGCGCGTGCCGGCTCCGGGCGCTCGAACTCCGTTGCATCGACGGCGAGTATGGATAGCGGCATCATGCTGCGTCCTCGCTCCTATTCGACTCAGTCTCCTCTGGCTGGTTCCAATGCTTCAGCGCCAGCTCTGCCGCCTTCTGTTGCGCTTCTTTCTTGCTGCAGCCCTCGGCCGAGGCCAGCACAGAAGTCGTTTCGCCCGGTCCTTCGATGCGGGCCTCAACCTTGAAGCGCCGCTGGTGCGCCGGCCCGCTCTGCTCCGTGTCCACGTAGCGCAAACGTCCCGCCCCATGCGCCTGAACGCGCTCCTGCAGCAGCGTCTTCGCGTCCCGCAGCGCGCCGCGGCCGCCGTCCATCTTCAGCGCGGCCTCCATGGATGCCAGTTCAGGCTTCACCAGTTTCTGCTCCACCAGGCGCCGCACCTCGCGGAAACCTTCCTTGCCTGCTGCGTTCGCGTCCAGGTACATGGCCGCCATCACGGCTTCCGCAGCGTTGGCCAGCAGCGCCGGCTTTCGGCGAGCTCCGTTCTGTTCCGCGCTGCGGCCTACCAGCAGATGCTCGTCCAGCCCCAGCTCGCTTCCCAGTTTCGCCATCCGCTGACGGCTCACCAGGCTGGCGCGCATGCGGGTCAGCTCGCCTTCTGTGCGGTCAGGGAAGCGTTGGTACAACAACTCCGTCACCGCCAATCCCAGGACGGCGTCACCCACAAACTCCAACTGCTCATTGTCGGTTCCGGGTGCATTCCTGGTCTCGTGCGCTGCAATATCAGCCGGATCTGTTCTGGCCTCATACGGGTGCGAGCGGTGCGTGAGCGCCAGCTTCAGCAGCCCCGGCTTCGCGAACTTGTAGCCCAGGTTTCGCTCCAACGCCGTCCGCGAAGCGTTCCCAATGCCCGCGGACGCCCGGGGGCGCCGCTCTGCACTGGGTTGGGCCGCGGTCGTCTCCGGTGGCGCCGATTTTTTCCGCTGGGTACCCATAAGCCTGCTGCTCTAGTCTACGCGGCTGGCCCGGGGGATGTTGCTCCAACGAAGGTGGGCGAACCCTCCCCCAAACTACTTTGGCGCGTTCGGAGCGTCGGGCTTGTAGGCCTCTTTCTGGGCCTTGCCTGTCGGGTCGAAGTTTGGGTCATCGCTCTGGTCCGGCTGCGGCTCGCGGCGGGGCAGGGCGAACGGCTTCTTCAGCCCGGCTTCGGCCGCCTGGCGCGTGTCCGGCCGGCCGTCACGGACCTCGAGCGCGGCCTGGTACTCAGCCACGGCGTGCTGCCGGTCCGGGGTCGACATCGTGTCGTATAGCCGGCCCAGGTAGATATGGCTCCACGCCAGCGTCCTCGGGTCCTTGGTCAGCGTCAGGGTCTTCTCGAACCCCGCCTTGGCCTCCGTTGCATTCCCGTGAATCAGGTCCACACGCGCCAGCAAATACTGCGCCTCGCCATGGTCGGCCTTGGGGTCCTGCATCGCCTTGTCGGCCAGGTCCGCCGCGTCGGCGACATCCCCCTTCACCAGGTCAACCTCCGCCAACTCCATACCCTGCGGCTTGTGCCGCCGGACGCCGCCTCCGCTCAGCGGATCCGCCGGGGCCTCCTTCACGAAGACAATCTGCTCGGCATGCCGCCGTTCCCGATCCACATCCATGCCGTAGATCATCGGTGCAATCTCATCGCGAAGGCCGTCGCCGTTGTGCTCCATCACGCTCAGCGTCTGGAAGAAGTATCCGGTCAGCACCCAGCCTTGTGCCTCGTCGCTGTCGACGAGCCGCTGCCGCGCCAAGGCGTTCGCCCGATCATAGACCGCCTTCTGCGCCTCGTAGCGGTCCGTCTCAGCACGCCCTACCGCGCCCTTCGGCTTCACCGGAGCCGGCGATTCGATCACGTACATCTTGGCCTCAATCGCCTTGATCAGGCACTCCGTAATCAGGGCCACAGCATCGCTCTTGTAGGTGAACTCGATCGGCGCATCCTGCACGCCGCGCAGCACCGGCTGAATGCGCTCCATCGCCGAACCGCGGCTGTACACCATCGGCTCCACAACGTAGTGCAGATAGATGTGCCGGATCTCATTCATTCGCACCGGGTCGTTCGGCCCGTTATCCGGCGACATCACGATGATGTAATCCATGCCGTAGATTCGCGCGTTTGTGAGCGCCGGGGACAACATCGGCTCCAGCAGAACAAGGAAGCGCCGCCCGTCGTAGCTCGAGACCGGCTGGTGCAGATAAATGTTCGTGTTCAGGATCATCTTCACCATCGGGTCGTGCACGCGCGCCGCCAGCGCCTCGTATTCGGCCCGATGATGCACCCAGATGTAGTGCAGATTCACCTGCTCGGCGAACGTGCGCAACAGCGGCAGCACGTTCACGATTTGCGCGGCCTGCGGCGGCAGGTCGGTCTCATCCACGTTCGGCGTCAGGTCGGGCGCAGGCGAAAGATACAGCGCCAGCGACACATATTGCCCCACAGCCAGACCACTGTCCGACAATCGATGCTGCGTAATGTACTCGCACAGCGCGTCACGGCTCTTGCGCGCGTCTTCAGACTGCTGCAGGGCGGCGTTCATGTCCGCGCGGACCTCGGCCCGCACCGGTGCCGAGCGATCCAGGTCTGCATCGTAGCCGCACGCATTCAGCGCTGCCGCCATCTGGAACAGCGGCTCGCTGGTCTCCAGCGTCACCGCAGCGCCGCCTGGCTCGATCTGCGCCGCCCTCGGTCTTGCGACGGGGTTCGGATTGTCCGTGGCCTGCTCACCCGGAGGAGCGGACGACGATGAGGAAGACGAACTCTGCGCAAATCCGGCCGGGCACAGCAGCCCCAGACTCAAAGCAACAAGGCAGGCAGACTGGAAGAGGGATTTCAAACGAAGCACCGTACTGAACTGACGCACCCGCTTAGTCTATGGAAGCCGCATGTCGCGCGGCAAACGCGGTGCGCCTTGAAGGGGCACGTCATGATGCTGCGCCAGGAAAATGGGAGCTTTAGCCCCTGAGGTACAACTACCCTCGTACTGACACGCCCGTGTAGGTCACCATCACGTGCCCAGCCACCGGCTCGCCGAACACCGTTGCCGGCTTGAACACGCTCGCCAGCAGATTCTGCTCCACTCGCAGCCTCACCGCCGGATCTGTCGGTCCGTTGAGGATCGTGTAGTCGTACACCCGGCCCTGCGTATCTACCTTCGCATCAATAAGAACCGGAACATCGCGTCCGGTCTCCACGGCCATGGGAGGCACCTGCGAGTACAGGTAATGCGGCGCGATCAGGTGCGCCATGTCGTCATCATTGGCCTGCACAGCTACACCCGGCCCGAACAACCGGAACAGCCCGGCCGCCAGCAGAACTGCCGCCGCCATCCCGCCCGCCGTCTGAACGGCCAGCGGCGCAACCGACGTCCGCCACGTCAGCGCAATTCGTCCCGGAAGAGCCAGATGGCTCCCGCGCTCGCGTTCCTCGCCAAGCGCCGTCTGCAGTTGCTGCTGAAGCCGCTGCGGTGGCCGCGCCGGTCCAATCTCCGCCAGCGCCGTCTGCATTGCCCGCCAGCCTTCGAACTCCGCCGCGCACGGCACACATCCCTCGAGATGATCCGCAACCCGGCCCATCTCTACGCCGCTCAGCGCGCCGTCCAGATACGACGAGAACGCAGCCTGAGTTGTCAGGCAATCGCTCCCATGCTGCATCTGCTTTTCGAGATCGTGCTGCGAAGTCATCAGATCACCGCTTCCGGGGTCGACGGCCAGCGTCCGGGGTCCCCAGCGAACTGGTTCGCCGGGGAGCCTGCTGGCTGGGGTGGCTCCAGTTTACCGGCCACGGGTGTGGAACCGGTATTCCCCGCGCGTTCCAAGTCTTTCTTTTTCAAAGATTCACGAAGCGCCGCCCGTCCGCGCGTCAGCCGGCTCTTCACCGTCCCAAGGTTCACACCTAGGATCTCGGCAATCTCTTCATACCCAAAGCCCTCGATCTCGCGCAATACAACTACCTCGCGATACGGGGGTGGAAGTAACCTCAACGCGGCTTCCACTCTCTGCCGGGTCTCGGTTCGCAGGCACTGCTCGAACGGCGATGCGTCACGGGTAGGCAGCGTCTCCGCCATACAGGTGCACTCGCCGTCTTCATTCTCAATCGGCGCATCGATCGCCAGTTCCTGCCGCCTGTGCCGGTTCCACCACCGCCGCTGGTTGCTGGTCTCGTGCAGTGCAATGCGGTAGATCCAGGTCCGCAGGCTGGCGTCACCGTGAAACCCCCGGATGCTCCGGAAGACCTTGACGAAGACCTCCTGGGTCACGTCCGCGGCCTCCGACGGGTCGCGCAAACTCCGCGCAATCAGTGAGTAGATGGGCTGGCTGTACTGCGCAATCAACAGCGCGAACGCCTGCTCGGAGCCGCTCTGCAGCTCGCGCACGAGCTCCTGCTCCTCCGCTCGGATCCCGATCGCGCTTACCAGATCGCTCATCGCAGCCCCTGCTCGCATTGGCGTCCCCAATTCGAGTGCCCTTTAAACTAGGCTCTCGGCACGATAACTGTCCAGAGACCCTTTGGTTTAGACGATGGTGCGGCCGCACCGCGCAGCCCAAACCGGTCCCACTCTTGAGCGGAAGGAAACTGCGCCGCCGGCGGCAGAGTGCTCGCCCACTCTGCTCCTATAGACACCGCGCACTGAAGTAATGTTCCTCACCCAGCGCAATGCTGTGCAAGAACTTACGCCTGCGGCTCGCCCCTTTGCTGTCACGCAGCTCAAGGTACTTTGGATAGGTGAAAGCCCCTCGCCCGCCGGCCGTCCTTCGCTATCTTTTTCTGCTCTGTTTTCTGAGCGCAGGTGCGGCCTGTGCCGCGACGCCGGTCCGTGGCTACAAGGTCATCGCAACCTTCCCGCACTCTACCTCCAGCTACACCGAGGGCTTCTTTTATCTCGACGGGCTGTTCTACGAAGGTACCGGCCTCGAAGGCCACTCGGCCATTTTGGCCATCGATCCCGCGACCGGACGTGTAGTTCGGCAGCACGAACTCGTGCCTCAGTACTTCGGCGAAGGCATCATCGACTGGGGTCCATATCTTTACGAGTGGACATGGCAGACGCAGGTCGGCTTCATCTACGACCGTGCGACGTTCCAACTCGTCCGCATCTTCCACTACACCGGCGAGGGCTGGGGAATGACCCGCACCGCCAAAGAGATCATCACCAGCGACGGGAGCTCAACGCTACGCTTTCGCAATCCCACGACCTTCGCCGTGACGCGCAGCCTTGATGTAACCGACGCCGGACAGCCGGTCACTCAGCTCAATGAGCTCGAATACATCAAGGGTGAGATCTACGCGAACATCTGGCACAGCAACCGGATTGCACGCATTTCGCCGGCGGACGGACACGTCATTGATTGGATCGATCTCACCGGCATTCTCTCGCCCATGCTGCAGGGTGGTCCCGAGGCGGTGCTCAACGGCATTGCCTACGACGCGCAGCACGATCGTCTCTTCGTCACCGGCAAACAGTGGCCGCTCATCTTTCAAATCCAGATTGTTCCCAGGCAGAGGTAACAATCCCGGCGCGTCGTTTGACGCGAACCAGAGCCTCGGGCGACAATGCTTAAAGTCCTCAAGAGTGGGCCTGTGGCGCAGCTGGGAGCGCGCTTCCATGGCATGGAAGAGGTCATCGGTTCGATCCCGATCAGGTCCACCAACTTTCTCAACAACTTAGCGGAATCCCTGCAAAATGCTTGCCCGCATTTTGCCCGCATTTCGTAAATTCCCGTGCGGCCAAACCCTGCCATTGGTCTCCTCATCTCCTTTCCAGCGCGCTCAACGCTAGTCTTCTTTCCTCGCAGCTGTTGTGAGCTCACTGCACCATTGCGGTTGTTGGTGTCGCCGTTGAAGGCAGCACCTTCGCACTGCCAGAGAGTTTTTTCATCGTGACCTGAAGCTCGCGATCGAGCGAGTCCACCGTCGCCCGCACGCTCTCCGGTATCGGCTGCATGTAGATGTCGGTCGTGGTTGCCAACCGCGAGTGTCCCATCACTCCTTGCACGTCCTTCACCGTCCCCTTCTTCTGGGCCAGTGTGGCGGTCGTGCGACGGATGACCTGGAAGGTGAGCTTCGGCAATTCGAGCTCGGCCGCCAGCTTGTGCAGGACCCGCTTGCGGTAGTTGCCGGAGTCCAGGAAACCGCCGAACCGCCCCGGAAAGATTGGCGCTTCCGGGTCTGATGGAGACAGGCCCCGCTTCTTCTTTTTCTTGTCGTACCGCTCCTGACTGACCTTCCGCCAGAGGACGAGATCCTTCGACACGTCCTCCGAGATCGGCACCTCCCGCAAGCTTCCTTTCGTCTTGCCGTAAGGCCGGATCTTCCCCTTGTAGAGCGTCTCCACAATGGAGAGCGAAAGCTTCTCCGCGTGATGACACTTCCAGCGGGGGGCGAACAGCTCGCCTGGACGCAATGCATTCGTGATGTCCAGCCTCAGAAGAATGCGGTCGCGAAGATCGAGTTTCTTTAAGGCGGCGGCGAGTTGGTCCCATGTGAGCACGGTCTTGTCGGTCTCCCGCAGATTCACGGGAGGTTTGAGCTTGCGCGCAGGATCCTTCGCAAGGAAGCCCTGGTCGACTGCTTCCGCGAAGATGTCGCGAACGTAAGCCCGGATCTGCAACACACGGTCTCTGGAACGGGTTTTGGCCAGCTGGTTGAGATGGGTCTGCAGGATGATCCTGTCGAAGTTTTCGAGACGGTAGTCTGCGAAGAAATCGACGAGGTCTGCCTGGATCAGATACTTCTTGATCTTGGCAGTCTCTTCCCTCCAGTCCCCCTCCTTCAGAGGCAAGTAGCGGTTTTTGACGAACCACTCGAAGGTTACCGAGCCATTGATGGGGACTTGGTCTCCCGTCGCGCGTCCGCCGAGTTTGGCGATCTCGTCCTCGAGCTTCTCTCGCGCCTCGGACTTGGAGAATTCAGATTTCAGCCCGAGAACGAAGGAGTGAGTGACGAGTTTGGGTTCTTTTGTCTTAGGGTCGAGTTCCGTTCGACGGAAACAGCCATGCCATTTCCGACCCCGGAGCCGGACCCATCCTTTCTGGTGTGAAACTCCCATCTGTTCCTCAATTTCTGTGTGGAGGGAACAAGTGGCCGTTCCCATTTTAGCGGCGCTTGCGCCGCAAACTGGAGGCCTGTTCGCGCTCCTTTAAGAACTCCGCGATCCCGCTCGGCCGGTAGCGGAGCGCTCCGTCACTCATACGGATCACCGGCAGGTAAGGCGTGCGCCGCGACGAGTGGTCCCAAACCCAGTCCTTGCTAACTCTGAGTTTGAGAGCCACTTCTTCGGCAGTCATGAGCGAGTCGTTCGTCTCGATCGTGGGCATGGTGAGGGCGGATGCCATAACCTCATTCCTCCAAATCCTGGTTTTGAGACCAGCTCGGCCTCAAGGTGTGGAAATCTTGGGTCTAATTCGGATTTCGGTCAAATCTGCGGCGGCCCCTTCCTCCTGCGCCGGCCATGAGGCTGGATTTGACCGAATTTTCGATCCGCCCGATGCTCTCTCCGCAATGGAGGAGAGACAGATGTTGTGGCAGCGGAGATATCTGGCCGTCGCAGTACTGCTGACATTCCTCGACGGAGTGGTGGCCCTCAAGTACGGCAAAGCGGTGTGGACAGCATGGTCCGGCGACATGTGGGCACGCGGTCTGCTCGTTCTGTTTGCGGCGCTGGGCGCAACGTCACTGGCCGGTGTCTGGGCCCAGGCTGGTCCGAGCTTTCGTCTCGAATTGCGGCGGGCCGTGCTGCGGCGGAACAGCAGGGCGATCTCACCGGAGACAAGGGAGAGCGATGTTTGACTCGGTCGAAGATTTCGCACACAAGCTCGCAGCCACCGGATACTTCATCGATCCGGTGATGACGCAGGTCGTCTTCCTGGCGGCGAAGCTACAGAAGCCGTTGTTGCTCGAAGGTCCCGCAGGCAGTGGGAAGACGCAACTCGCAGTCTCGGTCGCCGCAGCTGCGAACACGCACATCGAGCGGTTGCAATGCTACCGGGGCGTCACGGAAGACAAAGCCATCGGTCGGTTCGACGAGAGCCTACAACGCCTCTACATGGAGTTCTCGAAGGGTGAGCATGAGAATTGGCGGAACGTACAGGCGAATCTGAAGGGCCGAGACTTCTTTCGTCCAGGACCGCTGATGCGCGCCCTCGAATGCGATCAGCCGTGCGTCTTGCTTATCGACGAGTTGGACAAAGTAGATGACGGCTTTGAGGCCATGCTGTTGGAGATCTTGTCTGCCTGGCAACTCTCGATCCCCGAGTTCGGAACGGTTGCCGCGAGAAGCATTCCGTTTGTCGTGCTGACCAGCAACGAAGAACGAAGGTTAGGCGATCCGATTCGCCGCCGCAGCCTTTATGTTCGAGTCGAGCATCCGACGCCGGAGCGTGAGGCAGAGATCATTGCCAGCCGGACACCGAAGGCAGACGAGGGCTTCCACCGCGAGATGGCTGGCATTGCGCTCTCCTTCAGAAACTATAGCCTCGAGAAACCTCCCTCTGTCTCGGAGATGATTGACTTCGCCAATGCGCTCCAACTGCTCGGAACGGACCATGTGAGCGAAGAACAGCGCGATGTGCTCTTGCCATTCCTTGCGAAGACGGAAAA
>DASUHZ010000078.1:0-24049 GCA_036273275.1 Bryocella sp. | reverse complement strand
CGCCCGAGCCAGGACCCTGGAATCCTCAAGGTCGCCGGTGTAGGACTCTCCGCGACAGTGGGAGCCGGCGTTGGCTTTCTCGTCGGCCGCATTGTCGACAGATCCCGGGGAGACGTGATCCTCTACCAGAGACCGTGAGAGGGGTACAAGTGTTCCGGAGTCGCCCGTCTGGGGTCTGCGCCGATACTTCGCGCTCGATCGCAGAGAGTCGAGTCACTCTACTGCATTCACGTATTTCATTTATGCTTGCTCTCATCCCGAGAGCACGAGCGGATCGGCTTGTTGCCCGGAAAGGCTCCCCATGGCGGCAGTAACACAATATCGGTGCGAGATTTGCGGGACTGAAAGCACCAACCCGATCCATTGGTTCATGATCCAATGCAACTCTGACGAGCTGAAAGTCCTAAAGTGGAATGCTGAAGCCGCCGCAGCCCCTGGAGCCCGCCACTATTGCGGAGAAGCCCATGCCGGTGTCTACATCAGCCGCTGGCTCGAGGCCTCCTGCTCGCCTTCGATACCGGATTTCAACCGTCCTTCAGCGTAGCCCATGCCCGACTGGTTCGGGCGCCCCCGTCTTCAACGTCAGCGACGATATCCGAAGCAGACCGCCTCCAGCCACACGGATCCGGACCGCCATCAAGCCAGGCAGCAGGCCGCGAGCAATCACAGCCTTCCTTGCCTCAGAGGGGATAACGCGAACACAATATCGAGAATGCCGGCTTCCAATTCGCCGCTTAACAACATCGAACAAAGAAGTGCCCTAAATTCGATTGCGGGAGTATCCGTTGGCAATTCAGCTTGTGAATCCGAGCGAAAGCTCTTTTGGCATTGCAGTTATCACGCCTCGATGGATGTTCGTCCTTGCGGCGGCGACCCCGGAACGCTTCGGCACCCCGACGCTGGTTGACGAGACGCTGGAGAAGATTGACCCGGAGTCCATCCACCCGGGTGACGTCGTCGGCATCGGCATCCACACGCTGAACGCTCTGCGCGGGTACGAGGTCGGCCGTCTGGCCCGCGAGCGCGGCGCGTGGGTCGTCTTCGGCGGAGTGCACGCCTCTTTGTACCCGGAGGAGGCCTTTGAACTCGGTGGCGCCAATGCCGTTGTCCGCGGGGATGGCGATCTCGCCTGGGGCCAGGCCATCCAGGACTGTATCAAGGGCTCCCCGGAGCGCCTCTATGAAGGCGGCCGCCTGCCCGCGGATCGCTTCGCCCAGGCCCGCTGGGATCTCCTCTCCGATAACAAGTACATGTGGGGGTCGGTCCAGACGACCCGCGGTTGCCCCAAGCACTGCTCCTTCTGCTCGGTCTGGCGGACCGACGGCCAGAAGCCGCGTCAACGCCCCTTTGACCCGGTCATCCAGGAGATTGTCGAGTTGCGCCGCCGCGGCATACGCTTCATCACTCTGGCCGACGATAACTTTTACCCCGTCAGCCTTACCGACCTACGCCTCGCGCGCGAGCAGCACAACGTCGAAAGACTCGCCGAGCTCGAAGCCATCCGCGCCGAGAAGTTCCAGCTCATGCGCCAGCTTGCCGCGCTGCCCAAGGACCTCGTCTTCTTCACTCAGATCACCATGGAGGCCGCCGAAGACCCTGAGTACCTTGAGGCCATGCGCTCCGCCCACATCATGGGCGCCCTGGTGGGAGTGGAAGCCGTAACCGCCGAGGGTTTGAAGGCTGTCTTCAAGGACTTCAACCTCTCCGGCGAAAACCTCGTCCGTCGCCTCAAAGTATTCCGTCAGCACGGCATCCATATTCTGGGGTCTTTCATCTTCGGCCTGCCTACCGACAAACCGGACACCTTCGTGGCCACTCAGGAACTTGCAAAGAAGGCCGATCTGGCCTTCGCACAGTTCGTGATGCTCACGCCTCTGCCCGGCACCATCGACTTCCAGCGCTGGGAAAAGCAATTGGGCGACAACGCGCCTGAGGTCAACGGCGTACCAGTTACGCGCTACTGGCTTATTCCCGCGCAACAGCGCCCCAAGATGATTCTGCCCCACCCTTCTATGTCACCCGACGAGATGCGCTCCAGGACCCAGGGTGTGTGGGACGCGTTCTATAGCTTCAGGGCCATCTGGGATCGCGCTTCGGTCACCCCCAACCTGCGCGCACGCATGGCCTTCGTTCTGGTCTCCAAGCTGTACCGCCAGATGTACGCCAATACCGGCATCGCCACCGACAGCGCCCGCCGCAAGCGCGCGAACAACTGGGCCCGCTGGATTGCCGTGCCCTGCCGGAAGCTTTTCCACGCCAGGCCCATGCCCGACCTTTGTGCTCCGGGCCTCCAGCTGAGTCCAGCTGCAGCCGCTGCAGGTCAGCTTTCCTCTCAGCCGTTCAATATCGTCAACTGAACGCAGTCACGAGAACGGACCCGCACGCACAACAGCTGAGGCTTCGCTGTCGAATGAGCTTGGGCCAGGTCAGGGGCGAAATTTCCGCCCGCATTGTGACCCTTCCGGCGTAATCTCTGGAGACATCTTCTCGAGGAGACTTCCATGGCTTCCATCACGGGCTTTGGTGGAATATTCTTACGCGCGAACGATCCAAAGGCTCTGCACGAGTGGTATGAGCAGCATCTCGGCGTGGTGAAGTCCGACGGAGCGTTCCGATTTCCCACCCCGGCCGCAGGCGCCCCGGTCATCTTCGCGTTGTTCAAACAGGACAATGACTACTTCCCTCCCGCCCAGAAAGCCATGCTGAATCTCCAGGTCGACGACCTCGACGGTCTACTGGACCGCCTGAGCGCTGAAGGCGTCACCGTCGATCCAAAACGCGAAAGCTACGACTTCGGAAAGTTCGGGTGGCTCACGGACCCGGAAGGAAATCGTGTCGAGCTTTGGCAACCTTTCGGCAACTGATATTCGAGCCACCGCCCCTGAACCCAAAAACGTTGTTGTCAAAACTCATAGTCCAATGAGAACTGCATGCGGCGGGCGGTGCCTGCCTCGATCGGCCTTCCGAAATCCGGAGCGCTTTGGAGATCCGTTCCGTACACCGGATCGAGCTCGGTGATGTTCTGGCGGTTGAGGATGTTGAAGGACTCAGCCACAACGTCGAGATGTCCGCCCCTGATACCGACCATCTTCAGCACACGGAAATCGAAGTTCACGTTGGTCGGAGTTGCAATCCCGTTCCGGCCGTAGCCGATCGGACGAGCGGCGAACGGAAAGATGTGTTCGCGATTGCTGTCCAGGCCGACGAGCGGGTTGGAATGGAAGCCGCTGCCGATGCTGATGATGGGAGCGAACTCAAGCCCATACAGTGCTTTCATGAAGCGGCCGGCATTCGCGTTCTTTGCGACGTCTGCCGGATCGCCGAGGTCCGGACCGATGAGCCACAGGCCGCTCAGCGTCAGGCGATTCCGCTGGTCCTGAAGTGAGAGAGCGCGTTCGGTGGAGAGAGCATATGGATTCTGGGGTTGTTCGAGATCGCTGGAGGCGTCATCACTCGTCCTGGAGTAGGTGTAACCGACCATAATCTGCAGGTCATCCTGGAACTGCCGATTGAGCGTGACAGTCGCTCCGCTGTAGGACGATCTTGCAGCCGTTGCGAATTGATTGATCGCGTCGTAGCCGGGTTTGAGGCGAGCGGAAGAGAAGACGAGTGAGCCCAGTTGCTGGGGCGTCGGGCTCGAGACGCCGAGGGTTGCCGCGTTTTGCGATGTGAGAACGACCGGCGCCGCCAGGTTTACATTCGTCGTTCGTCCGAGATGAACCCCGCGAACGAATTGGTACTCGCCGGTGAGAGTGGTTTGGAGCGGAAGGGACTGCTCGACACTAAGTGACGCGACCTCGCTGTAAGGATTGGGCAGAGTGGCGGCGGACCTCCAGACGCTCGGAGCAACGGCCGGGAGCGACGCCGCTGGGAGCTGGTTGCTCTGATAGAGGATGGCTGCGGCTGTGTCTTCGAGAATCTGCGAAGTGGCCGATGTGCCATTGAACTCTTGAATGCGGTTGATCGTTGAGAGCAGGAAGCGATCATAAAACGTGCCGAAACCGCCGCGAATGACAGTGGATGTTATGGGCGTCCATGCAAACCCGAATCGGGGGCTGATGTTGAATGCATCCTGCGGCAAGAACGAAGGCAGGCGGTTGTAGTCATAGCGCAGACCGTAGTCGAGCGTGAGTGACTTTGTGGTCCAGTGATCCTGTGCGAATCCGGAGAGCCGCACCTCGGCAAAGCTTGTGTTGAAGTTGCCGAAGGATTGGGTGAAGAAGTCAGGCGTGCGATTCTGCAGCGCTGCGAGGTTGGCGAAGACGAACTGGCCTTGTGAGCCGTCGGGGCTACCAGCGCGGAGTGCGACGTGGTCCGCGCGCGCGCCGAATTGCGATAAATGATGGCGCAGTTGTTTGGAGATTGAGTCGGCGAACTCGACATGAGTTTCGAAGCGCCTGCTGTTGCCCGAGTAAGGTGTTCCGAAATAGGCGAGGCCGGCAACCTTGATCCCGGGACCAACCGTGACTCCAGTGCGCGTGACGGCTCGACGCTGCGCAAGTTCGAAGCTGAAGCTGTTGAGAAGTGTTTCGTTGAGTGTGGAGGTCAAAGTTGCATTGAGACTGTTGTCGGCAGTAAAGGATGACCCGCGCGCCGAGCGGTCTGCCTGCTCATCTGTGTTGAAGGCATCGTTGGCATTACGGGCGTTCGTGAAGGCGTACCGGGCGGAGATGTATTCACGCGGCGTAAGCAGGCGGTCCAGACGCGCGGAGAGCTCGGTTTCCTGCTCCGTAGTGGGAAAGAACCCCTGTTGAAGCGCAAGATGGTCCAGCGGAGCGTAACTTGCAACGGCTGTGTTGATCGCCGCGAGTATCGACGGCTTCAAATCATTCACGTCCTCACCGTGCGCTATCTCCTGCTCGCCGGCTACGTAGTAGAAAGTTTTGTCACGTTGAATGGGGCCGCCGAGCGCGACGCCGGCACGGACCCGATTCTCATTGGGTCTGCGCGGATAGAGACCGAGCGGTGAAATAGCGTTGAGGCCGCCGTTCTGGACAAACGCGAAGGCATCCCCATGGACCTTATTCACGCCTGTTCGCGTCTCCACGTCGATGGAACCGCCCGCGCCTCCGCCCGATTGCGCGGCGAAACCGTGGTTGACAATTTGGAAGTCGCTGATAGCTTCCGGGGAGAGTTCGGTGCGGCTGCCTCCGCTGTATTCGTCGTTGTCGTTGACCTGATCCAGATAGACGGAGTTGCTGCCTGGGCGGAGGCCGCCGAAGCTGAATGTGCCGCCGCTCTGGATGAAGCCGTTCTGAAACAGCGCTGGATTGGCCGGAGCGACCTGTGGAGAGAGCAGGACGAAGCTAAGATAGTTGCGGCTGGGTATGGGCAGCTCTTCAACGCGATCCCGGTCGATATTAGTGACGGAGGATGTCTGCGAGGTGTCGAAGGTGACCGGCGCAGCGCTGACCGTCACAGCCTCCGTGGCCATGGCCACTGCGAGCCTGAGCGTAAGGTGTGTTGTTCGGCCCACCGCAACGGCTACCGAAGACTGCTGCCGAGGAGCGAAGCCGGCCGCCTCAACCTTGATGCCGTAATCGCCGCTGCTGGGCAGTTGATTGAATGAGAAGCCGCCATCCTGTGCAGTGAAGCATATACGCGCGGATGCGTCCGGCCGAGCAAGGGTGACGTGCGCGTCCGGAATCGCTGCGCCGTCGGGTCCGACGACGGTGCCGAGGACAGAGCCGGTGCTGCTTGACTGAGCGAAAAGGGTAAGGGAACCTACTCCCACAATGCAGAGGGAGAGCGCGCCGAGGCGCGCGAACAGCTTGAAACGCATACTTGCTCCGGGGAAGGTGGAGAGCCCATGCGGACGGGTCCGCATGCGTGAACGAGGGTGCGTTAGAAATGAACGCACCTGAGCCGCAGCTCGGAAACACTTATCCGGAGATCAGATTCGAAGAGGAGGGGAGACGAAGGGCGAGATGACGATGTCTGACCAGCAGCCGCACTCGGACTGAACGAATTCGTACACGATGCCGATCTCGGTCTGAGCGTTCTGCCGGTCCATCAGGCGGCGCGCAATGGCGGCGGCCACAAGAATCACAAGCGTGATGAACAGAGTGACGAGGAAGAAAGGAAGTTCCGTATCGTTCCCGAGACCGGGGCCGTCCCAGCGATCGAAGCACTCAAGCAGCGGCATCAGCACCGTCATCGTGACCATGAAGATCGTGACGAACCTCAGCAGCCGCCTCATGCTTTCAGTCTAGCCACGTTCCGATTCGGGTGCATGTCGGTTCCGTCATAAAGTCGTTTCCGTATGCTGGTGTGCACATGAAACTCCTCGCTGCCGCAATCCTCGCGCTCGCCGTCCCCGCCATTGCTGTCCCGAGTCATGCCCAGCAGGCCATCACGTGGCGCTTCGACAACCTGACAAAAATCGGCGGCACGCAGGTTACCACCGTCGGCAATCCGCAGGTCGTCGACACCTCCATCGGCAAGGCTATCCATTTCGAAGGCCGCGGAGAGATCACCAGCAACCGTGATTCCGGTCATCCCACCGGCGACGCACTCTTCCTCAGCACCGCTCCTCTCGCCGGCGACTCAACCTATACCTTCGAAGTCATCTTCCGCCCATCCTCGAAGGGCGCGCCGGCGCAGCGCTTCTTCCACATGCAGGACGCAAACTCCCCCTCACGCCGCATGTTTGAGATCCGCATCGTCAACAACCTGTGGTGTCTTGACACGGTCGGCATCGATCTCCGCGGCGGCCCCGAGCAACACGGCGTCACCCTCGCCTGCGACGCCGCCCACCTTCATCCGCTCGATCGCTGGTACGCCGTCGCCGCCACCTACGACGGCAAGACCCTCCGCGGATACGTCGACGGCGTGCTGCAGGGAGCAATCGCCGTCAACCTGGCGCCGCTGCCGCCTGGCACCACGTCGGTCGGTACCCGGATCGACAAGCGCGACTTCTTCACCGGCGACATCTACTCCGCGCGCTTCACACCTCGCATGCTCCCGTCCGCCGACTTCCTGAAAGCTCCTGCTTCGACCACGCATTAGATTGACATAGCAAAAGAGCCGGTTTGGCCCCAGGACACGCAGCCGCCGGAGCCTTGGCAGCTGGAACTTCTCATTTGACATCACACCCATGTTCGGTTACTTTGCATCATAAAGTTAAACGCAAGAGCGTCCTCTAACAGGCGTTCGGCGAGATTTCTGAGACTCACCCATGCTGGTGTAAGGCCGACAGTTCAAAGGACATTTTTGTGTTGCCGACTCCAGCTCTCAATGTCTTCAGTTACTTTGCAATACAAAGTTCGCTCCATTCACGAACCGCCAGCAGGCTCCATTGCGGCGTGTCATCCTCACAGTTGCTCTTCGCCACTCGCGCTCCGGAGACACCTCGATGATCGCGCCCGGCGGCCGTCCACTCAAGGTCCGGTTTATCCTTCCGGCGCTCAAAGAGGCAACCGATCCCAACTGGCGCCCGGTGAAGTACTCTCTCTTTCCTCCGCTCGGTCTCGCGACTCTCGCGGCCTACCTGAACCCGGACGATCAGGCCATTATCACGGATGAGCACGTGGAGCCGCTTCGCCTCAATGACGATCCAGACCTCGTCGTCGTGCAGGCCTACATCACCAACGCTTATCGCGCCTATCGCATTGCTGATCACTATCGCCGCAAAGGCATCTTTGTCTGCCTTGGCGGCCTGCACGTCACGGCACTCCCTCGCGAAGCCGCGTCCCACGCCGATGCGATCTTTCTTGGCCCGGGAGAACAGACCTTTCCGGCGTTTCTCAACGACTTCCGTGCAGGCCAACCGAAACGCGTTTACGCCTCCACAACGGATCGCACACTGGAGAGGATTCCGCCGATACGCCGAGACCTCATCAAGCGCTCACACTATCTTGTGCCGAACTCGATTGTCGTCACGCGCGGCTGCCCGCAGCACTGCGATTTCTGTTACAAGGATGCGTTCTTCCAGGGCGGTCGCACCTTTTACACGCAGCGCGTAGATGACGCCCTCGCCGAAATTGCTCGCCTGCCCGGACGCCACCTCTACTTCCTCGACGACCATCTGCTCGGCGACCGCCGCTTCGCCGAAGCGCTCTTCTCCGGCATGACTGGAATGGGACGCGTCTTCCAGGGAGCCGCCACCGTGGACTCCATTCTGCGTGGCGACTTGATCGAGCGGGCCGCCGAGGCCGGTCTCCGCAGCATCTTTGTCGGTTTTGAAACGCTAACGCCGGGAAACCTCAAGCGCAGCAACAAGCGGCAAAATCTTGGTCGCGACTACAAGGCGGTGGCGGACCGGCTTCACTCGCTTGGCATCATGATTAATGGCAGTTTCGTCTTCGGCATGGACGATGACGGTCCCGACGTGTTCCGCCGCACCGTGGACTGGGCCGTCGGGCACGGCATCACAACGGCAACATTTCACATCCAGACGCCTTATCCCGGCACGGCCCTTCACGCACGCATGCAGCGCGATGGCCGCATGGTGACCGATAACTGGGACCTATACGACACTCGCCACGTCGTCTTCCGCCCGGCGCTGCTTCGGCCCGACGCCCTGAAGTCCGGTTATGACTGGGCCTACCGCGAGTTCTACAAATGGTCCGCCATCTCTCGCGCTTCGCTGCATCACGGCTCGCTGAAGCACAAAGCGAAGCACTTCTTCTATGCCGCCGGTTGGAGGAAGTTCGAACCGGTCTGGGACCTGCTGATTCGTGCGCGGCAACTAGCGCACGTTACACCGCTGCTCGAAGCCGTACTCTCGCGCGTAAGCCGGTCCCAGGCTGAAACATCATCGCTACCCGCAACAGCTTTCGCCCACGATTCTTCGCCTCTGCTTCCAATCCTTGCCTCGGAGGGCGCGTACCCAGAGAGTGTCCGCCGGAACTCGTCCGGGGGGTTCTGAGCACTTTTAGACACACCTGTGTCCATTTGCCACCGGTCCCAGGCTGAAACATCATCACTACCCGCAACAGCTCTCGCCCACGATTCTTCGCCTCTGCTTCCAATCCTTGCCTCGGACGGCGCGTGTACCCAGAGAGTGCCCGCCGGAACCCGTCCAGGGGGTTCTGAGCACTTTTAGACACACCTGTGTCCATTTGCCACAGGTCCCAGGATAAATTCTCTGCTTTGGATACTTTGCGCAATTTTGGGGGGGGGCCGGCGAGCTCGCGCGCCGGAATCAAGGGGGTACCCCTCATTTCAGCTCAAACGCCACCAGCCGGTCCGGCTGCGTCCCATCATTGGATCCGGTGGCGACGACGACTAACTGCTTCCCTTTCAATACATACGTCATCGGCGTCCCCGTTGCGGGAGCTGGCAACCGCTCGCGCCACACTTCCCGCCCAGTCGCCGCATCGTAAGCCCGCAGCAGTGTGTCCCGCGAGGCCCCCACAAACACCAGCCCACCCGCCGTCACCACCGGTCCGCCCATCCCAATCGACCCCATCCTCCCCGCCATCCTCCCATGCGTGACCGACCACAGCTGCCTGCCCGTATTCAGGTCCGTCGCCACAACCCGCCCGTACGGCGCGCCTCCGCACGGCGTCCCGTTCGGGCCCACCAGCGCAGCCATATTCACCGCGTAGGGCGTTCCGCCCATCACCATCCCCCCACCCCCCAGCGCCGCATCCGGCGGCCGAAACAAGCCTGATTTCAATTGATCTCGCGGACTTTCCGACTCCTTCTCTGGGCCTTTCGGCGCTCCCTCGCTCAGCCACACCAGGTAGGCCATCGAGTTCACCCGCGTGTACATAATGTTTCGCGCCGGATCGAATGCCGAGGATCCCCAGTTAGGCCCTCCCAGCGACGCCGGATAGATCACCGTACCGGCCACGGATGGTGGCGTAAACGGGCCGTCGTAGCGGACGTCGGCCATCAACCGTTCGCAAAAGTGCTGATCGGCACTGTCTGCAGACGCCATCTGGTCGACCTTGAACTGCATCGACAGCAGCGGCTCGACCGAAGAGAACGGCTGCGTTGGCCAGCTCTGCTCACCCGCGACATCGCTGTGTGGAACGGGACGCTCGTCAATGGGAAACAGAGCCTCACCATTCAGCCGGTTGAAGACATAGATCATGCCCGTCTTGTTCATCACTGCGACCGCAGGCACCCTGCCGCGCCACATGAACAGCAGCGGCTGCGATGCGGTGTCGTAGTCCCAAAGGTCGTGGTGAACGAGCTGAAAGCCCCAGACCTTTTCACCGGTCGACGCGCGCAGCGCCACGATCGAGTCCGCATCGTGGCCGTCACCGATCCGCATGCCGCCGAAGTAATCCACTGAAGGACTGCTGGTCGGCACGAATACGAGGTCATGCTCGGCATCTGCCGCGAGCGGAGCCCACGCATTCCCGCCGCCACTGTTGTGTGGCCCCGGCCCCGCCAGGCCGGCCAGCGGTTCCCACTTCCACATAGGTTCGCCGGTGCGGACGTCAAACGCGCGCACCGCGCCGGAAGGCATGTCGATGTTCTGGTTGTCCGCGATAGAAGAACCGAGGATGACTCGATCGCCGACAACCAGCGGCGGAGATGTGTAGAACAGATAATCCTTGTTCGGCAGGTACAGACCAACGCTGAGATCGACAGATCCAGCATGGCCAAAGTCATTGCAGAGCTTGCCGTTGCGTGCATTGAGCGCGATCAGGCGGCGGTCGAGTGTGACCACGAGGACGCGATCCGAACAAGCTCCACCGTGCGGGTCATGCCACAGCGTCACACCACGCGAGGTCCCGATGTAGTGCACATCGTCGTCTCTCACGCCTGGGTCGAAGGTCCACTGCACCTTCCCGCTGGCGGCATCGACAGCAAGCACCACATCCTTGGGCGTGGTCAGAAAGAGCGTGTGCCGCCAGAGCACGGGAGTCGCCTCGAAGCTGCCGCGCGGCTTGTCGCCCTCGTACTGCCGGATGTCCAGCGACCAGGCCTGGCGGAGTTGGGCCACATTGCTGCGGTTGATCTGCGCGGCCGCCGAGTACCGCTGGCCTTCCAGCGTTCCGCCGTACTCCGGCCACCCGCGTTCAGGGCTTCCGTGCGGCGCGGACTGGCCGCAGGCAAAGGTTGTGACGAAGCCCAGCACGCCAGCTAACCACCTCATTCGTCAGCTCCTATTCCGCCCCTGGCGTTACAATCTCAGATGGGCATCCAGCCGACCAAGGAGCTCGATCGATGACCTGGTTCAAGCGCGACGAACATGAGATTGTCCCGCCCTCCGACCATGAGGTTCGAACGGAGGGCCTCTGGACCAAGTGCCCGCAATGCGGCAAGCCCATCTGGAATGCAGACCTTGAGGCCAACCTCCACGTCTGTCCCTACTGCAGCAATCACTTCAAGATCGGCGCCCGGGAGCGCATCCATATGCTCCTCGATCCCGGGTATGAGCTGGTTGACGGCGACCTGCGCTCGACCGACCCGCTGAGTTTCTCCGATCTGAAGCCTTACAAGGCACGCCTGCAGCAGGCGCAGAAGAAGACCGGCCTGAATGACGCCATCGTGAATGCGGTTGGCAAGATCAACGGGCTGGATGTCGTTATCTCGGCGATGGAGTACAGCTTTATCGGCGGCTCGATGGGCGCTGTGGTGGGCGAAACGATTGCCCGCGCTGTCGACCGCGCATTCGAAACCGGCACGCCGCTGATCATTATTTCGGCGTCGGGCGGCGCGCGCATGATGGAAGGGATTGCGTCCCTCATGCAGCTTGCCAAGATCTCTGCCGCGCTGGCCAAGCTCGACGAAGCGCGGATCCCGTACATCTCGATCATGACTGACCCGACGACCGGGGGCGTGACGGCCAGCTTTGCGATGCTGGGCGATCTGAACATTGCTGAGCCGGGCGCACTCATCGGCTTCGCGGGGCCTCGGGTTATCGAGCAGACTATCCGGCAGAAGCTCCCCGAGGGTTTTCAGCGGTCAGAGTTTCTTCTGGAGCATGGGTTCCTGGATGCGATTGTCTCGCGCAAGGAGCTCAAGGCATATCTCGCGAACGCCATCGACTGGATGAGCCAGCGGCAGGTTGTGGAACTGGAGAGCGCAGCTTCCGCGGACACAACCGCCGCCGCAGCCGACTAGCAGTGGACGAGGCACGACCTTCACGCACTGCGCTTCGTGTGGCCATGCGGCGCGCCGCGCATCAGCTCCATGATGAGCACCCGCTCGTCTTTGAAGATCCGTTTGCAGTCAGGATTTTGCCGCCGGATATCCGGCTCGAGCTGCAGCGAACACCCGCCGCTTCGCGCAAGCCATTCTCCGCCGCGATGCGGGCGTTTATGGTGTGTCGCGCGCGTTTCGCAGAGGATGTTCTTGCCGAGGGTGTCTGCGAGCAAGGCGTGCGGCAGGCCCTGATTCTCGGCGCGGGGCTGGATACGTTCGCGCTACGCAATCCTTATTCGAATGTTCGCGCGTTCGAGGTTGATCATCCCGCGACACAGTCCTGGAAGCGCGAACTGCTGCATGCTGCGGGTCTGACGGCTCCGGATAACCTGCGGTTCGTTCCGGTGAACTTCGAGCGGCAGTCGCTTCGTCAGCAGCTCTTGCATGCCGGTTTCGATTTCGCCGCACCCACCGCGATTGCGTGGCTCGGTGTGGTGCCTTATCTGACGGCGGAGGCCTTCGCTGTAACTGCACGTGTTCTGGGCCGTTTGCCTGTGGGATCGAGCCTGGTCTTTGATTACTCTCTTCCACGCGAGGCGTTGCCGCCGGTTGAGCAACTCATGCTCGATTCGCTTTCGGCGCGAGTGGCGCAGGCTGGGGAGCCGTTCCAGATGTTCTTCACCCCGGAGTCGCTGGCCGAGGAGTTGGCTCGGCACAACCTGGGCGTGGTTGAAGATCTCGATTCGGCCGCGCTCAACGCGCGCTATCTGGCAGGTCGAGGCGATGGGCTGCACCTGCGGGGGCGCGCCGGGCGGCTGTGTCATGCGCAGGTCGATGCGGCTCGCGAGACAATGAACAGATGACCTACGACGAAGTGCTGGTGCGGCTGGCCACGATGGGTCCGGAGCTCCGCACCGGCAAAGCCGGTGTGCCGCGCAAGTGGTCGCTGGACCACATTCGCACGCTGCTGCACGTGCTTGGCGACCCGCACCGCGCATTCCCATCCGTGCTCATTGCCGGCACGAACGGCAAAGGATCGACGGCTGCGACGCTGGCGTCGATCCTGAACGCTGCGGGCCTGCGCACTGGGCTGTATACGTCGCCACACCTGCTGCGGGCGAACGAGCGCATTCGCCTCTCGACCGGCCATCCGGCGCAGCTTACGGAGATCTCCGACACTGATTTCGCCCGTCTGTTCACGCTGGTGGATGAGGCTGCAGCAAGGCTCGTTGCGGCAGACGAGCTTCCACATCCGCCGAGCTTCTTTGAGCTTCTGACCGCGATTGCGTTCTGCTTCTACGCCGAGCAGCGCATTGATATCGCCGTGCTCGAGGTTGGCTTGGGCGGGCGGCTGGATGCAACGAACGTGGTTGAGCCGCTGGTCTCGATCATTACCGACATTGGTCTCGATCACATTGAGTTTCTGGGGAACACGGTGCGCTCGATTGCCACGGAGAAGGCGGGAATTCTGCGGCAGGATGGGGTACTGGTGACACTGTCGCAACATCCAGAGGCGAATGCGGCGATCGGCGAGAGAGCTGTTGCACTCAATGTTCGCGGCGTTGATGCGTCGCGCTGCCTGCCGCCGCGCGGATACCTCGACTCAGCGGAAGAATCCATTGATATCAATGCATCGAACGCGCCGAACTGGCGAAATGAGTACTCAATATCCATTGATGGCAAGGTAATTCTGGTCGATTCTCCGCTAGGAGGGCACCATCAGCAGCGGAATCTGGCGCTGGCGATTGCGGCTGCGCTGGAACTTCGGGCGAATCATAGGATTGAGATCTCCAACGAAGCGATTGAGCACGGAATTCGCAACACGCAATGGCCGGGACGGCTGGAATGGATGCGGCCGCGCGCGGGACATGCGCCGGTTCTGTTGGATGTGGCGCACAATCCCGCAGGCGCGTGGGCGCTGCGGGCTGCGCTTTCGCAGCTTGCGGAGAATCGGCCCCGCACTCTGATCTTCTCGTGCCTTGCCGACAAGCCGATCGAGGAGATGGCGCAGATTCTGTTTCCGCTGTTCGATGCGTCCTCTGCGGATCCTGCACGGCGGCGCGACCACATCCTGCTGACACATATCGATAGTCCGCGCGCGGCACGTGTGGAGGAGATTCTCGCTGTTGCCGAGAAGCTTGAGATTCCCGCTGCAGTGGCGCCCGACGCGGCGACCGCAATCCGGCAGGCGGAGACGATCACGCCTGCGGAGGGTGTCATCGTGGCCACGGGCTCGCTGTTCCTGGTTGCGGAGATTCGCGGTCGACTGCTCGGGCGGTCGCAATAAGATGGACGAGATGCCGTCCAACGAATTTCTGCAGCCTGAAGAGCACGTCGCGGCAGCCGAGGCTCCGCACAATCGTGTGTCCCTGGGAGTTCGCTGGCTGACATACCTCGTTGTGTGGCCGCTGATTGCGGTGGCAACGGCGTTCTTCGGGTCGATCTCGCTGGTCGCAGGGTTGTGGGACGGGACCGGACGGCAGCAGCACGCGGTGGCGCGGGCATGGGCGCGGGTGCTGCTGCGCATCGCGCTCTCACCAGTGGCGGTGGAGGGGCTGGAGAAGCTGCAGCCGCTGCGCCGCGACGGCAGCCGGCGGCCGCTCGGGGTGTACGCCAGCAACCACCTGAGCTACTACGACACGCCGATGCTGTTTGCGAAGCTGCCGTTTCAGTTCCGGATTCTGGCCAAGGCCGCTCTTTGGAAGCTGCCGTTTATCGGCTGGTATCTGCAGAGGTCGGGGCAGGTGCCGATTGATCAGAGCTCGGCGCGCGCAGGGGTTGCGAGCCTGATGCGCGGGGTGAAGACACTCGAGGCCGGCATGCCGCTGATGCTGTTTCCGGAGGGCGGCCGCTCGGCGACCGGTGAGCTGAAGCCGATGGTCTCGGGCGCGGCGTGGATGGCCATCAAGGCGCAGGTTCCGCTGGTGCCGCTGACGCTGGTTGGCACGTATGAGCTGCTGCCGATTCACACGTACGCGCTGCGACCGCGGCCGTTGAAGCTGGTGGTGGGAGAGCCGATTTCGACGACAGGGCTGACGACGCGGGATGCGGATGCGCTGACGGAGCGGCTGCGGGCGGTGATCCACGAGACGTACATCGCGCACCACGGCTAGCCGATACAATCGTCCTGTGATTGCACATCTTCGCGGACAGATTCTTCCGAAGTCGCCGAGCTCGGTCATTCTTGATTGCAACGGTGTCGGTTATGAGCTCGCCATCTCGGTGACGACGTTCACGGAGCTGGGCAACGAAGGCGCGGAGGCGAAGCTGCATGTGCACACGCACGTGCGCGAGGATGCCCTGGCGCTGTTCGGGTTTTCGGAGCTGACCGAGAAGCGGCTGTTCGAGAAGCTGCTGACGATCTCGGGGATTGGGCCGAAGCTGGCGCTCACAGTGCTGAGTGGGATTTCGGCGGAGCGCCTGGTGGGCACGATTCGCGCGGGCGATCACGCCACGCTGACGAAGATTCCGGGGATTGGGAAGAAGACCGCGGAGCGCGTGGTGCTGGAGTTGAAGGACAAGCTCGACGACATGACGGGCGTTGCTCCGCAGCAGACTGCGAAGCCTTCGCTCGGCGCGGTTGCAGATGACGTGCTGTCGGCGCTGGTGAACCTGGGCTATCCGCGGCCCGTGGCGCAGAAGGCGGTGGAGGCTGCGACGAAGGACAGCGCGGCCGCCGGAGATTTTGAGAAGCTTTTCCGGGCGTCGATGTCGGCGGTGCGTTAGGGACTTACGCTGGGCTGAGGCTCAGCACACCCGACCGCGCTTGCCTGCGGAGCCGTGGCCGGGAGGGTTTTCGCCGACCCAGCGCTCATCTACGGGATCGCCGGCGAGTTGATAGCGCGAGTCGGAGGACAGGCGCAGGCGATTGGACCGGTTGTCGAGGCCGCCATGCACCAGGTCCATGCAGAACACGACCGCATCGCCGGGCTCGTATTCGGCAACCAGCCAGCGCTCGCCGAGTTGACGCCGAACTTTATTGGAGTCGGGCGAGAGGAAGCCGTTGTAGCCGTGGGATGTGCGGGCCTTGTCTTCGGGGCGGTTTTCGCAATAGCTGTCGACGTCGCGCTGTCCGTAGGTCTGCTGCAGGCGGACGTTAGTGTGGCTGCCCTCCAGAACCATCAGGCCGCCGGTTTCGAAGTCGGCTTTCCCGAGAGGAACCCATGTGGTGTAGAGGCGGCGCGTACCGCGGCCCATATAGACGATGTCGCAATGCGATGGCGTGCCGGGGCCAGGCGAGATGCAGCGCAGCCAGGTGAAATCAAAGTGTCGAATAGGTCCGCCAAGAAATTCCCGGAAGAAGGACATCAGCTCGCCGTCGTCAGCATAGAGGAGCTCCTGCAGCTCGGGGTTGTTCTTCTGCGCCAGTTCAGGCTGGAAGTAGAGCTTCGTGCCGGGCCTGGGAATTCCGTCCATCATCGGCTTCTCGGGGTCGAGCTGGCGGGCGTCAGAGAGTTGCTGCATTACGCGGCGCCGTGCCGCGAGAACCTTCCCGGGGTCAAGCAACCCACGCAGGAGCAGGTAGCCGTCGTTCTGCATCTGTTGCTGCAAAGTGGCGATGGATGCGGTGCCTTGGCTCTCCCGCATCAGGCCGAGACGTTCGTCATCCAGGAGGATTCCGCAAGACCACAATTCAGGAACCGATGCCACGGCAGCCATGGTGATTTCCCTCCCTCAGGACAACATCATAGCCGTCGCGGAGCCCAAAAATCCAGATGAGACCGGTATCTGACGGCGCTCTCGTTGAGTCCGCCGCTGGACCGCGCCGTTCAGGCCCGGCGGCGGTAGCGGACGCTGAACTGATACCCGTGGTTTGGCGGGAACATCTCGGCCACCAGCGTCAGCCGCGCGGCCAAAGCTGCCGGTGCCAGGAGCGGGTACTCGCGCTCACGCAGCTCCGAGTAGTCGAAGTCCAGCGCGAGGGAGAGCAGGTAGATGGCCACGGCGTCGGAGAATGCGGCTTCCAGATAGATTCTGCGCTCTTTCTCATCGATGCCCAGCTGTGATGCAGCAGAAGCGGACGTCGTCTCGGTTGAAAACGGCCGCGCCTTTGCGGTGTAGGTCTGGCTGCGCCGCCTGGGTTCGTCGCTGTTTGCGCCTGGCTCGCGACCGAAGGCGAGATTGCGGGACTCCCACGCATCGAGGCTGGTCTCGCCGCGAACGCCGTCGACTGCCTGTTGCCAGACCAGCGTCGCAAAGCTCTCGGGAACACCGGCGGCATCGACGAAGGCATGCGCGACGTTGATGAAGAACTCAAAGCTGAGGGCGAAGCGATCGCCCATAAGGCGGGTCGAGATGAAGACGCCGCGGTGGCCACTGCTAAGCTCGACGTTGCGGTGGCAGATCGCCGATTCGCCGAGTTCGTCGCTCCAGGCGCGCGCCACCATGGCGAGCTCCGGCGACTGCGAGGCCTTCTTTGCGAATCCATCCGGCTCGTCAGCTTGAGTTGGCTCGGCGGACTCCCGGAGAGCCAGCGGGACAAAATAATAGGTGTTCGCGCCCAGCGCCGCGCCAATGGCAGGCGGAACGGCCTCGAGCATGCGGTCGAGATCGGTCCCGGGAACACCCGTCTCGCCAAACGTGGCAAAACGCAGGCCGTTAGGCGACTGGCGCACCTCGGCTTCGCGGGCCACCTGGGTCGCCCGCACCAATTCGTCGCGGCGCGCTGTGGTGAATGTTTGTACGCCCTGCAGGCCTTCTGCCATCAGGTTTATTCTACTTGAGATGGACAGTATTCACGATCTTGCACGCGCCCGCCGCGAGGGCGTTTTCCTCGGCATCCCGCTGGGCGATCTTGGCTGGTTTTCGTCGCTTTTGATGGGAACGGCGATCGGTTTTGCAGCGTTTTTTGCGACTACGTTTGTCAGCATCATGGCGCTCCTGTTTTACCGGATAAGCAGCGGGCACAACCCAGACTTCGCGATTGCCTACCGCGATATCGGTTTCCCGGTTGGGGTGGTTGTGCTGGTCGCGGCGCTCACCTATTTCGGCGTTCTGTACGCCCGCCGGATGCGCCGCCGTCAGGCTCAGCGGAGCTAACCCCACAGAGCACCCTACCCACAGAGCACCCTCAGGTTTTCCGAGACTTTTCCAAAGGCGCCACGTAAACTCCTCCTCTGCAAGATTTCCATCCCCACTTGCCAGCCCTCGGAGTTGCCAGATGCCCTTTGTGCGCTGTTCTTCTGCCGTGGCCGCCTGCGCGGTCGCTCTCACGCTGTGTTGCTTCGCCAACGGTCAGAAGAGGAGGTCTGCTGCTCCATTTGCGGTTGCGGAAGCCGCGGAAAAATCTGTCCCGAGCTACTACGGACCTCAGCCGGCGACGGAAGATCTCGACCTGAACATGTACGCCCGCATCCGCGAAGAGGGCTTTCAGCATAGCAAGGTGATGCAGTTCGGCGACGCGTTGGCGAACGGGATTGGGCCGCGCCTGACCGGCTCGCCGAACATGAAGAAGGCGAACGAGTGGACGCGCGACACGCTGACGGCCATCGGGCTTTCGAACGCGCACCTGGAGGACTGGGGCGACTTCGGCATGGGGTGGCAGCAGATCAACACCTGGGGACGCATGGTGTCGCCGGATCCTGAGCCGCTGTGGATGCAGGCGGCGCCGTGGTCGCCGGCAACGAACGGCGCCGTCACCGGCGAGATAGCGTACGTCGTCCTGACGGATGCTGCCGACCTGAACAAGTGGAAGGGCAAGCTGAAGGGAAAGATCGTTCTGCTGGGCGCTGCGCGGCCGACGCCAGACATCACGGAGCCACTGCTTCACCGTTACACCGACGAAGAGTTGAAGGAGATGGAGACGATGGAGCAGCCGCGCGCACGCGCTGCAGGCCAGCCCGTGATGACGATCCAACAACGCCTGGCCGAGCGAGCGCGCTTGCAAAAGTTGCGCCAGCAGGCCCTGAAGATGTTTGCCGATGAAGGCGTGATTGCGATCATTACCCCCACACGCGACGGCGGTGATGGCGGCGGTACCGGGATCATCTTCGACGACAACGGAGCCGATCTGGCGCGCGATGCGCAGAAGCCGGAGAACGCGGTCAAGATTCCGAACGCGGTGATGATGATTGAGCACTACGACCGGCTCGCTCACCTCGCCGATGCTCATGTGCCGGTCACGCTAGAGGTCAACATCGAGACGAAGTTCACCGGCGATCACGAGCACGGGTTCGACACGGTTGCCGAGATTCCCGGAACTGATGCGAAACTCAAAGACCAGATTGTGATGGTTGGCGGCCATCTCGATAGCTGGATCTCCGGTACAGGAGCCACCGACAACGGCGCTGGCTCGATTGTCGCGATGGAGGCTGTGCGCATCCTGAAGGCGCTGGACGTTCATCCGCGCCGCACGATTCGCATCGCGCTGTGGTCCGGCGAAGAAGAAGGTTTGTACGGATCGATGGGCTACGTGAAGGAGCACTTCGGCACGTTCGCTCCGCCGAACCCGCCTGACCCACCGGGATTGCCGAGCTTCCTGGGGCACCACGGCGCGTTGACGACGACGAAAGAGTGGGAGACGCTCGACGCCTACTACAACCTAGACAACGGAACGGGCAAGGTTCGCGGTGTGTACACGCAGGAGAACTTTCCCATTGGGCCGATCTTTGCACAGTGGATTGCTCCGCTGAAGGACCTTGGCGTGACGACGATCAGCTATCGCAATACGGGAGGCACGGATCACCTGAGCTTCGACGCTGTCGGCCTGCCGGGCTTCCAGTTCATCCAGGACCCGATGGACTACGAGACACGCACGCACCACTCGGATATGGACACGTTCGACAAGTTGCACGAGGCTGATCTCGAGCAGGCTGCTATCGTCGAGGCGATCTTTCTGTGGAACACCAGCCAGCGCGACGCGATGATGTCGCGTAAGCCGTTTCCGCACCCGGAACGCGAGCACGAGTTGAACGCGCCGATTCCGAACATCTATCCCAACGCGCAGGTGCCTCCGCCGGATAATGGCAAGCCCGGCGCTATGCCGAACTCGCGGCCGTAAGCGTGTACCACGCAAGGAAACCGGAGCGGTGGAGAAGAATTGCTCCCGCCAAATTCCTAAAGGACACCTTTCTCGGAAAGGTACCTTGATAGCCAGCCGGCATGCGTTCAGCTTTTGCAATACTGGAAGGGCAGATCCACGATGATCGAGGTTGTCCTCATGCGAACGCAGTTGCTCTGCCTGTTGCTGCTTGGCGCCCTTTTCGCTCGCCCCGTTTGCGGACAAGGTACTGTTCCGGTCTTTCAACACTCGCTGGGTGACCAGACGTTCACGCTTGCGGGCGGAGATCCAACGCAGGGCCGGACGACAACGATCCCTGTCTTGCTGGTTTCGTTGAAGCTGACCTTTACCGGTGTGCGACCTGTGACACTGGACGCCTCCGGCGATGTACAGCGCATTCTCGCCTCGCCTGTGTTCAAACGCTTCCCATTCCCTGTGGGTGGCAATACCCAATATGCAGACGGGTTGCTTCGAAGCACCATCGGTCCCTCGGCGACTGGACACACCCTGCTCGCGCTGCCATCCGTGAAAACAATTGCTATCGATATCCCCATCGGCTACGGATATGTTCTGTCTTCCAAGAGGAATGGGGGCAGGATTGCGGTTGTGGACATGCAGTATGTTCAGCGCGAGCTCTTCAAGCAGCTTCCCCGGCAGGATGGCCGACTGGTTCTCGCAGTGACGCACAACACTACCTTTTATCCGGAAGGCGATGACACGATCTGCTGCAGTACGGGCACGCATGGCATCGATCGCGCGACCGGAAACTCCTTTGTCCTCGGCTCGTACTTCGCCAATACTCCTGACATCGTGCGCGACCGCGACATTCAGCCGCTCACACAACAGCTTGCGGAGTTCTTCAACGATCCCCTGCACGATCCGCTCGCATCCGGCAGGACTCCGACTGGCAACTCTGTCTCGGCCTGGATGATGCTGTCAGGCGCGTGTGGCGGCCGCGGCATCGGATCCCCATACTTTCTGCTGCAGCCTACCAACACGAACCACAAGAATCATTTCCCTGTGTCCGCGCCGTTCGTTGCGAAGAAGTACCACCTCAGCAACGTGGCGCTTCTCCCGTGGTACACCAGCACAACGGGTGCGGTCTACAGCTTCCCGGACCAGAATGCGCTGCCTAAACCAGCGCAAGCTTGTGCCATGCGCGGCTATGGGTTTGCTCAGACGTCTGCTCCGCCTCCGTCTGTCGCCCCGATCGCGAATGACAAGCCGGGCACGCATCGCCTCATCGGCTACTGGACAGGATTCAACAATTTCAGGCTGCGCGATGTCTCGCCGCAGTGGGACATAATTATCGTGGCCTTCGCGTCGCCGGACCAAGCCGCTCCGGAAGGAACGCTGCGGTTTGCGCCGCCAAGAGGCTCTTCGCCGGACCAGCTCAAAGATGACATCAGCTATGTGAAGTCCACGGGAAGGAAGGTCATGCTCTCTCTGGGAGGCGGAGGGAAATTCGTGTCTCTGAACACGCCCGCAAGCGAGGCTGCCTTCGTTTCCTCAGTCAGCGACATCGTTGCACAGTACGGCTTCGATGGTGTCGATATTGATTTCGAAACTCCCTCGATGAACATCGACGCAGGCGACCGCGATTTCAGAAAGCCGACCACACCGTCGATCCTCCACCTGATCGAAGGGCTGCGGCAGATGAAGGAGCATTTCGGCCCGGGGTTCATGATCAGCCTTGTTCCCGAAGGGACCCAGATTCCCGCAGGATTCGTGACGTACGGCGGACAGTTTGGCAGCTACCTGCCGCTTGCCTATGGCTTGCGAGAGATCCTCTCCTTCGTGGACGTGCAGGACTACAACACACCTCCACTGGAGGGACTCGATGGCGAGATCTATGAATCCGGAACGGCCGCCTATCACGCGGCCATGACGGAACTCCTGCTGCATGGATTCGCGGTCGGAGGAGACAACAACGAGATGTTTCCTGCCATGCCTGCCGATAAGGTAGCTGTCGGATTTCTCACCGGGTATGAACAACCTGAAACGATGCATGAGGGGATCGATTACCTGGTGACGGGGAAAAAGCCAGCGGACATTCCGTATCAGCTCGCGAATCCGGCCGGATATCCAGGGTTGCTGGGCACGATGTATTGGACGATCGATTCTGACCGGCGCGCGAACTATAAGTACTCGAACGACCTCGGTCCGCTGCTCCACGGATATCCGGCACACAGTAAATAAACAGCAGCGAATTCTGCTTTGCCGGCTAGCCCCGCTTTGAAGGGAACCATCGCGCCCGTCGTGTTCGTATCCTGCAACATGGCTACGCTAAACTCATCTGCACCACATCAGGGCAGCCTCCATGAGCACCACGACGCCACAATCCGGCACTGGTTTCCGCGCCTGGTACAAGCGCCAGAGCCGCATTGGACGCATCAGCATCATCTTCACAGCGCTCGTTCTCGTCATGGTGCTGCTGGGCAGGATCTCTCACATTCTTGAGCTGGTTTTCCTCGGGCCGATCATTCTCTGCTGCATCGTTCTCTCTCCACTGCTAATCATCCTGCTGTATCGCTGGACGACGCGCCGGCTGCTGTGGAAGGTCCGCAACCGGCTGATCGTCACGTACGCGCTGATGAGCCTGGCGCCGGTGGTGCTTTGCCTGACGCTCTTCGGCATCGCCGCTTATCTCTTCGCCGGGCAGTTCGCCACCAATAGCGCGCTTACGCTGCTCGATCAGGCTTCCTCCGGACTGCGCGATGAGACCGCTGGACTCGCGTTGCTCTCGAGCGCCAAGGCGCCACGCGGCAAGGAGCCTGCTGAACCCGTGGCGGTGAGTACGTTGCCCATCTCGATTGCTGTTCTCAAGGGCGACAAGTTTCAACCGGCGACGCCAGAGTCTGCACCGGACGATCCGTTCTTCGGGCAGCCGCTGCCTTCCTGGCTGCACAACGGCTATCACGGCATGGTCGCGCTGAACCGCAAGCTGTATCTGTGCACGTACGTCGTAATTCGGCAGTCTGGGCGAGAGCTTTCGGTGCTTGGAACGCGTCCGCTCGACCGGAAGACTCTGAGCGCGAGCGCCAGCGGCCTCGGACGCATTGTCGTGTTACCTGGGGGCTGGACAGGGAAAAACGGGCGCAAGGCAGATGTCGTCAAGATCGACGGCGAGAGCAACGAGACGAATATCACGATCGGCGATTCGAAGGTCAACGTGCCCGATCCGAGTCATGTCGGCGCGGAGGAGTTCGACACGGTGGACTCCGGATCGCTCTCGCCCCGCACTCACTTTTTCGACCTGCCCGTCGTCTTCAGCGCACCGTTAAATGTGACGTCGTGGCAGACAGGGGAGAGGACCCGCTCCATCCTCGCTGTGTTTTCGCGGCCGTCGATTCTTTACGGGCGGCTATTCTCCACGACCAACGGTCTCGGCACGGTCGTCCGCATCATCCTGATCTCGATCGGCGTCTTCTTTGCCGTGCTCGAGCTGTTTGCTCTACTCATGGCGGCCGGGCTCAGCCGCACGATCACGCGCTCAGTTGCCGAGTTGTACCGCGGGACGCGCGAGATCGATCACGGCAACTTCTCGCATCGCATCGTCATCAAGCGCAAGGATCAGCTCGGTGCACTGGCGCATTCGTTCAACGGCATGACTGCCTCCATCGTCGACCTGATGGCGCAGCAGCGCGAGAAAGAGCGCTTACTGTCGGAGCTCTCGATCGCACGCGAGGTGCAGGCGAACCTCTTTCCGCACTCACCCGTCGCCCTTCCCGGCTTCGAGATCCACGCTGTTTGCCAACCTGCACGCACGGTCTCCGGCGACTACTTCGATTTCATCTTCGGCCGTCACGGCAATGACCTGTATCTCGCGCTGGGCGACATCAGCGGCAAAGGCATCTCCGCTGCACTCCTGATGGCGTCACTGCACTCGGCGGTGCGTGCGTTTGGCCTCAGCTCGACGAACGGGGCCTCTGCGGAAGCGACGAAAGCCTCACCCGCAACCCTGCTGGAGCTGCTGAACAAGCACATCTACGCGAGTACACC
>DASUHZ010000077.1:0-94105 GCA_036273275.1 Bryocella sp. | reverse complement strand
GCTAAGCTTCGCCGTCTTCCCGCTCGTGCAGTTCACCAGCGACCGCACCAAGATGGGCCCCTTCACCAACGGCCGCCTTCTCAAATTCACCGGCTACACCGTCGCCGTCATCATCGCCGCGCTCAACGCCTGGCTCCTCGTTCAGACCTTTCACCGCGGCTGAAGCTCTCCGGCCGGACAAAGAAAAAGCGGTGCTCTGTGGAGGACACAAGCCAGAGCACCGCAAACACTACGCACTCGCATCGCCTATCGCGAGGTCAACACCCATTCCTGATTCGTCCCGCCGTTGCATCCCCACGTGTCCAGTTGCGTGCCATTGCTCTTCGAGAACCCCGGCACCTCCACGCACAATCCGCTGTTGGAATTCACCAGCCGGTAGTTCCCATCCGCCGTGTGCGTCACAACGAACTCCTGATTGCTTCCGCTCAGATTCGACCACTGCTGCAGCTTCGTTCCGTTCGTCGTCCCATGACTCACCGCGTCCAACACCTTGCTGCTGTTCACGTTCGTAAGCTGGTACAGCCCGTTGTTCAGGTACGACAGCACCCACTTCTGGTTCGCCTGGCTTCCGCCCCACGTCCACTGGTCCACAATGCCGCCATTCGCTGTCGACCACCCATTCACTTCCATCGCCAGCGCGCTGCTCACATTGCTCAGTTCATAGGTCCCGGTCGCCGGTCCGCCGCCGCTCGAAATCAAACTCTGCAGGTTTGAGGTCAGCGCCGGCAGCGCATCGCCGCTCCAGCTCGTGTTCAGGATCCCGTACGACTCCGCGGCGCCAAACCCGCCTCCGTGACCGGTCTCTGTCGTCCCGTTAATGGCCCAGTACGACCAGTCCACGCTGTACTCCCACAGGAACTGGTGAATGAACCCGAACCAATATCCCAGGTCAGCATTATTCGAACTGCTCACACAGGTGCTCGCCGTGTCGCACGTGCCGAACTCCCCAATCCACAACGGAACCGGACTCTTCCCCGTGACCAGGTAGCCCCACTTCGGATTAATCTTCCCGTACCACTGGCTGTAGCCCGTCAGCCCCGAGTACCAGAAGCCATAGTCATGCGCTTCATACACCAGCCGGTGCGCGGTGCTGAGCGTCACCGGCGTACTCGCCACGCCCGACAAATCCCCCGCATAACTGATCCCTTCCACAAAAATCAGCAGGTTCGGATTCACGCTCAGCACCGCATTGCCGCCGGTCTGCGCTGCAGCGTGCCAGTCATCCGCGCCGCCCCCGCCCCACACCGCTGAGATCCGCGGCTCATTCCGCAGGTCCACCCCAATCACCATCGGATTGCTCGCGTATCGCGTCGCCATCCCCTCCCAGTCGCTGATCCAACTGGTCTGCGGATACGTGCTGTTGTACCAGAGCTGATTCACATCGTTGCCGCAGCACCACATCGCTGTGCTCGTATGGTTGTCCAGAATCACCATGATCCCCGCGCTCGTCAGCGCATTCACCACGGCGTCGAAGATCGTCATCGCATTCTCGCCATCGAGACTCGGGTTCGCCGTCAGCGCATAGTTCCCCACCACCGGGTTGCTCTCATACATCTCGTTCGACCACGGCAGGCGCACTGCATTGAACCCGCGGCTCTTGATCTCGCTCACAATCTCCGAGATCGTCTGGGCCTGCAACCCCATCACCACGTAGTCCGAGCCCTCCGCGCCATACCAGTTCACTGCATTCAACCGCACCCTGAACCCATTGCTGTCCACAATGTATGGCCCCGCCGTATGCAGCGGAACCGCCGGCGCCGCCTTCGCAACTGCCACTCCAAGCAGCATCGCAACGACCGTGCCGAGTACCGCCAAAACTCGCATCGCGATCCGCCTTGTAGTCTGTTTGTCGACCCCGAGTATCCGGCCCTTCACCAATCCATTTGCATGCACCATGCGCACCTGTCTCCTTGTGATGAGTTCCCGCTTCAACAGCAAGTACAGACAAGTGGCACAGGGCCCTGCCGTTCTAGCAGCCGTTTAGAGACCGGTCTCCCGAATCAACGAAATCCTATTGGCCGCCGCCCTGCCTGTCAACCCTCCCGCCTGCCCAATCCGCCCTACTCCCATTCCCTTGGTAACCCACAAAAAGTAAGGGGGAGAATCGGCGGCGGGGCCTATGGCGGACTCATTTCTCACCAGGGGGTACTTGACAAACTCTTCCTCAAACGGCGAGTACAAAAACATCCACTCAGGACCCCAATGCTACCTTCGTTCTACCTAAACCAAATGATTTGAATACTTTACAGGCTATCCCTTGTAGAATCAATACTTTGCACGCAAGGTACGCCCCTAAGTCTTGTCTTCTGAAGACTTTGCGAAAACAAGGGGGAGGGGGTACCTACGCCTTCAACACAATCTTCATTGAGTCGGGCTGTGGATTCGAAGCCAGCCTGATCGCTTCCGCAGCATCTTCCAACCCGAACCTATGGGAGATCAGCCTGGTCAGGTCCAGCTTCCCTGAGCGATAGCCCTCGAACACCAGGTCAATCCCCTCCTGCTGGATAGCCACCGACGCCGAGTAGGACCCCATCAGGGTCTTCTCGTCCATGCACACCGCTGCCGGATCGAACCCCGCCGTCCCATGCTGCGTCGAGGCAAACAGCATCACCCGTCCCCCCGGCCGAATCGCCGCCATCGCCGTCTCGATCAGGTGGTCAGAGCCCACGGCGACCAAGGCTACATCCGCCCCGCGGCCGGCGGTTGTGGCCTTGCACGCTGCAACCACGTCGCCCTGGGCATCGAGGGGATGGTTCAGGCCGTACTGGGCGGCGATGGCGTGGCGCTCGGGGTAAAGGTCGCTCGTCAGTACGGTGGCTCCGGTTTGGGCGGCCAAGGCTGCGAGAAGAATGCCGATGCTTCCCTGGCCAATGACCAGAGCTGTTTCATCCGACTTGAGGTTAAGGAGCTTGATGGCTTTGAAGCAGGTGTTTACCGGTTCAATCCACGCAGCTTGTTCGAACGGAATGTCGTCCGGAATCTTCACCAGCCCTGCGGTGTGAATCCCGTCGCCGACGATCCAGTCCATCACGCGAATGTACTCGGCGAAGCCGCCACCTGCAGGTTCGCCGAGGCCTGCAGTTGTGCCCACTTTCTTGTAGCGCTCGCACTGCGCGAAGGTCTGCTTGCGGCAGTAGAAACATTCGCCGCAGGGGATGTGGTGGAAAGCCATCACCCGATCCCCCACGTCGAAGCCACGCACGCCCTGGCCCACAGCAGCGATCGTCCCGGCCATCTCGTGACCAAAGACCCGCGGCGCGGAGTGGGAGCCGGTATGGATCTTCTTGAGATCCGTTCCGCAGATTCCGCACGTATCGATGCGGACCAGCACCTCGCCGCGGCCAATCTCAGGAACAGGAACTGTCTCTGTTCGTACATCGTCGGGTGCGCGATAAACGGCAGCCCGCATGGACTTCGGTAGAGCTTCACTCATTCGTTCAAGAATATCGGAAGCTGCAGCTAGTTCGTCTGCGCGATGAGAGAACGCAACTCAGTCCAGAGTTTGGCGAGCGCACGATTGCTTTCACGGCCAAGGCGCATCGCCGGTTTCCAGCTGCCGGGATGAAATGCCGTGTGCAGAGCGAAGGCTGCCGTGCGGAAGTGTCCGCGCGCGTCGGCAAACTGACTCATGGATTTCATCTCGAAGTCGTGCGCGTCGGAGATGCCCTTGATGGCACGGAAGCGCAGCCCTTTGGCGGCCGCTAGCCGGGCCACGGTGGCGGCTTCCATGTCGACAAATCCTGCATTGTAGGTTGCGAGCAAACGCGCCTTTTCACGCGGCCCTGCGATAGCTTCGGTTGTAACCAGGATGTATTGAGCGGCTGACGTGGCACAGTCGAACCGCTCGCCGGTTTTTGCGTCGACGACGGTGCTCGCCTCGAAGGCATCGCCTGCGGCGATTTCAGGCGAGCACGCGCCGGCGAGTCCGGCGGAGACCAGGAGTTCTATTCCCGGATCCCGAAGCGCAGCTTCGACCGCCAGCGTCACTCGGCCAGCTCCCATTCCCGCCGCAACGATGACTGCACCGGAGCTGCGGTGCAGATGAATGCCGCGTCTTCGCAGCTCTGAATCAGGCGGTGTGCCCTGGGTGAGTCCCGAGATTTCTCGCGGCAGCGCGGCGATGATCGCAATCTTCGGCGGCGGCGCCATCTGGGGGGCCACTCAGGGCCTGGTCCGCTTTGGCGGAGGACAGGTCGAGTCGCGAACGACGAGTTCGGGGTCCACGACGATCTGCTTGGCCGGAGGGTGTTCTTCCGGTGCGGTAATGCGGCGCACGACGGCTTCAGCGGCCAGTATGCCCATCGTGCGAAGTGGCTGCCGAACGGTAGTAAGGCCGGGGTTTTGGAATGCGGCGGACTGCACGTCGTCAAAGCCAACGACGGAGACATCCTGGGGCACGCGCAATCCAGCTTCGCGCAACGCGCGCACAGCCCCGATCGCGGACACATCGTTGAAGGTGAAGAGCGCGGTGAAGCGGGAATTCGAGGCGAGCAGCCGTTGCGTGGCAAAGTAACCCGGCTCGTGTCCAGGCTGATCGCCTTCCAGTTGGGCGACGAGTTTCGGCTCGACGGTGAGCTTTGCCCGTGCGGCGGCGTGGCGGATGGCCTGCCAGCGGGGTTCGGTGTCGGAGCTGAAGCTCTGGCCCTTGATGAACGCAATGTCACGATGTCCCAGTCCGACAAGATGATCGATCGCGAGCTCCGCGGCGCGGCGATGATTGAGAACGATGTTCGTAATCCCCTCGTGCGCGTCCGGACAGGAGACGGTAATCATCGGCAGATGCGGGTGCTTGATCAAAGGGCTGTCGATGGCGATGATGCCGTCGACGGCGCGGTCGACCATCATGATCTGGGAGCGCTCGATCAGTTCGGAGCGATGATGGTGACTAATAAGGAAATAGAAGTACTCGGCCTGCAGCAGCGCCTGCTCGATGCCCGCGAGGACGGCGGTGGCATAGCCCTCGGAGACCTCCGGGACGAGGACGCCGACAATCATCGAGCGGCCGCGGCGCAGCCCACGGGCGAGCACGTTGGGGCGGTAGTTCAGCTCCTCGGCCGCGGCGAAGATGCGATCTTGTGTCGCCTTGGGAATTGATTTTGCGGCGGGCGCTCCATTGAGCACACGAGAGATTGCGGCCACGGAGAGGCCGAGGTGCTCGGCGATCATTTTGAGGCTCGCCGGCCGGTTTACATCGCGGCTTTTATTGGGCACAGGCACAGTTCGAAGTTTGCCACAAAAGCGATGCAAAGCTGACATCCCTACCGAATTGCTTGACATCCAAGCACGGCAGCGCGTACAACACTGTCGGCTAGGCAAAGGTTTGCCTAAAGAACCCAGCGATCCGGGCCCCCGCCGGACGATGCTGTACCCCTTTGGAGGCAATATGCGAATTTCTGTACGGACAGCCTGCGGTCTCGTGCTCGCCGGTGTGGTGTCTCTGTCCGGTCTGACGGCCCGAGCACAATTCAGAGCGTCGATCCAGGGCACCGTCACGGACACCACCGGAGCTGCTATTCCCGGAGCACAGGTCATCCTGAAAGACGACGCGACGAATGCGACTCAGACGGCGACCTCGAACGGCGGGGGCGTCTACAACTTCGGGCAGCTAGGGCCGGATCACTACACGATAACGGCATCAGCCCAGGGGTTCTCGCAGAAGGTCTTGCAGAACGTAACGATCATTCCCGAGCAGGCGAATTCGATCAACATCGCGCTCGAGGCCGGCGCAACCAGCACGACCGTAAATGTATCGGCGGACACGGTTTCCGCTATCGACACGGAGACGTCGAACATCGGCGCGACCATCACTTCGAACGACATTCAGCACACTCCGTCGTTCAACCGGGATGTGTTCACGCTCAGCCAGCTTGCCCCGGGAACCGTGAGCGACGGAGCGCAATCCGGCAGCGGCGGCGTTCACTCAACACCAGGAACCCAGGGCCCGGGAGGCTCGGGTAACGGCGGAAGCTTCCCTACCGAAAACGGTCCGCAAATGAATGCCAATGGCGGTCAATATGAAACGAATGGCATTTCCATCGACGGAATCAGCACGGTGAGCGCGGTATGGGGCGGAACGACGGTCATCACGCCAAACGAGGACTCAATCGACAACGTCCGGATCGTGACCAACGACTACGACGCTGAGGACGGCCGCTTCTCCGGGGCACAGACGCTGGTTACATCCAAGAGCGGAACCAACCAGCTCCACGGCAGCCTTTACATCGCCATCCATCGTCCCGGGCTGAATGCGTTTCAACCCGCGATCCGCACCTCAAACGGCACTCGGGTGAACACTCCGAACAAGGACACGCAGCGCTATAACCAGTGGGGCGGCAGCCTCGGCGGCCCTATCCTCAAAGACCGGCTGTTTGCCTTCTTTGCTTACGAGACAAGCCCAAACAGCTCCACCTCGACAAGTAACGGCTGGTATGAGACCTCGTCTTTCCGTTCCGCCGCTATATCAAACAGCATTGCCGCGAAGTATTTGAGTTTCCCCGGCAGTGCACCCAGCGGCGCCATCGCCGCGTCAGGGGACACCTGCGCCGCTGCGGGCCTGCAAGAAGGCGTGAATTGCAACACCATCGCGGGCCAGGGCATCGACATCGGCTCGCCGATCAAGGGGGCGCTCGGCACGCAGGACACAACTGCCACGGCTACGGCAAATTCGCCAGGCGTGGGCGGTGGCCTGGACAAGGTCGCCGACGTGGCGTACTACACCGTCAGCACTCCCACCACTTCCACCTACCAGCAGTACAACGGCCGCATGGATTATCAGGCCGGCCAGAAGGACCATCTCTCGTTTGCGATCTACTGGGTGCCCTATAGCAGCACGTTCTACAACGGCGGCGCACGCGCATATAACCTGTTCCATCACACGCAGATCAACGATGCGTTCTCCGGGATATGGAATCACACCTTCGGTCCGACGTGGCTGAATGAGGCGCGCGTCAATGCTGCCGGCTGGCGCTGGAACGAGCTCGCCTCCAATCCCCAGTCGCCCATTGGTCTGCCGGTGGACAACATCAGCTTCTTTGGTCCAGCCTCCGGAGCGACCATCAATCAGTTCGGCCCCAACGTCGGCAGCCATCTCAATCAGTGGACCTATGGTTATCGCGATGTCGCAACGAAGGTGATCGGAGCTCACACCGTCAAGTTCGGTGGCGAGTATACGAGGCTGCAATACCTCAACGCGCCCTCCGGAGCTCCCAACTTCCACTTCTATAACCTCTGGGACTTCCTCAACGATGCCCCGTTCCAGGAGAATGGCGGGTTCAACAGCGTTACCGGAATTCCAGGAGCGGCCCGTAGCGATGACCGCGAGAATATGTTTGGCGCGTTCATCCAGGATGCATGGAAGGTGAAGCCCACTCTCACATTGAATGTGGGTCTGCGTTATTCCTTCTTCGGTGCTCTTTATGCCAAGCAGGACAACATTCCGCGCGTCATGTTTGGGGCGGGAAGCTCGGCATTTACAGGTCTGAACGTCCTCAGCGGTCACAACCTCTGGGAGTCTCCGAAGACCAATCTCGGACCGCAACTTGGTTTCAACTGGGCGCCGGGCAGCTTCAACAACAAGCTGGTAATACGCGGTGGATACGGTCTCAACTTCAATCAAGAGGAGATCGCGATTACGGCCAACATCGGCAATAATCCTCCCACACAGAATTTTGTGAACTATGTGTGGGCGAGTCCGACGAACCAGGGAACGAACGGTGCGAATATCATCTACGGAACCTCAGGTGACATTCACTCGCTGAGCGGTTTCGCCCCCAATCCGCACGCGATCACCGGGTATCTCGCGAGCGGGCTTCCAACGGCAGGAAGCGCAAATATTGTGGTCGTAGGCGACGGGTATGGGCATGTACCTACCATCTACGTTCAGCATTTCTCGCTCGAGAGCGATTACGAGGTTAGCAAGGAGATCGTTGCATCGCTTGGCTATCAGGGCAGCCTGGGCCGTCACCTCATCAACCACATGACGCCGAATGCGGGTGCTGTGGTGGCCGGCTATACGCTCAATTCTCTGGTTCCCAACGGAGGCGGCGATTGGTGGATCAACGAGGGGATGTCGAATAACAACGCGATGCTCGTCGAGGTAAAGCATCCGTTTCTACATCGGTTCTCAGCTGACGCGCAGTTCGAATGGGCGAAGAGCATGGATACCGATGGATCTGGACCGTACTACGAGGATCCGTACTTCCCGGAGAATGAGGGATACTCGTACGGGCCGTCGGACTTCAACGTTGGCAAGTCGTTCAAGCTGTTTGGACTTTGGCAACCGGTCCTCTTCCACGGCAGCTATGGATGGGCGGAAAAGATTCTCGGCGATTGGTCGCTGAGCGGCATCTTTCAGTGGCACACCGGCTATCCGTACTCTCCCACGTACGGTATCGCACAGTCGCTTTACTGCACGAGCTGCGGCTACACCAACATTCGTCCCTATTATCTTGGCGGCGGCAATAAGGGCGACCACAGCAACAGTGCATTCATCAACGGCACGAACTTCCCCAACAATATTGTCAACCCTGGTGTGATGGGGACGGTCAACGGTTCGTCAGTCATCGTCCAGCAGTCAACCACCTACTTCGCCACGCCGAACTTCGGGAGCGCAATGCAGGAGACAACCGGCGGTGGCAAGACCCTTAGCCCGACCGTTGCGCTGCCGCCAACGCCAGGCTTGCTGCGCAATGCCTTTGTCGGCCCGAGCTATCGGGATATCGATGCCTCGCTGAGCAAAGGCTTCGGACTTCCGAATACGAGGCTCCTCGGTGAAAACGCGAAGTTTGAGATTCGAGCGGATGCGTTCAATCTGTTCAATATCCTGAACCTCGATCCGGGCAGCGTAACCAACAATGTGATCTCTACCGGCAACGCTGTAACCGGAGCCTCTCCGTTCGGCGTCGATCACACAGCACTCGGCGGCCGCACCGTCACTCTCCAGGCGCGGTTCAGCTTCTAGCCGAGGAGACGAACTTACGAGAGAAGGGTGCTCCCATCGGCGCACCCTCTTTCTTTCGTTTTGCTCGGACAGAACTAGAGCGCGCGTGGCGGGCAGCCTCCGGGCGGCGCCATTGTCAGGAAGATTATGCGGACGCTTCGCAGGCCGATCGTGTACGCCGCTGTAGCTTTGCTTGTGCTGCTCGGGACGGGAGTTGTGTGCGCGCAGCAGGATGAGGAGATCACGATTGATGCACGGTCAGGTACGACTCCGTTTCCGCACTTCTGGGAAGAGATGTTCGGGTCGGGACGGGCGGCGCTGGTGTTGCGCACCGCGTATCAGAAGGATCTGACGGCAGTGAAGCAGGCTACCGATCTCAAGTACATGCGGTTTCACGCGATCCTGCACGATGAGAACGGCGTTTACAACGAGGATGAGCACGGCAATCCGGTTTACAACTTCACGTATGTGAATGAGATTTACGAGAGCCTGCTCGCGCAGGGCGTGAAGCCGGTAGTTGAGATCAGCTTCATGCCGAAGAAGCTGGCGTTCAACCCGGATGACCTGCATCCGTTCTGGTACAAGCAGAATGTTTCACCACCGAAGAGCATGGAGCGATGGGATGATTTGATGCGGGCGTTCGCGCAGGACCTGGTGGATCACTTCGGCATTGATGAGGTTGCGTCGTGGTACTTCGAGGTGTGGAACGAACCAAACATCGACTTCTGGGGTGGGATTCCGCGGCAGGAGTCGTACTTTGACCTTTACGCGCACACCGCACGCGCGCTGAAGTCGGTCTCCCCGAGGTTGCGCGTGGGCGGACCCGCGACAGCGGCGGCGGCGTGGGTCCCGGAGTTCCTGAATTACGCGGCCGAGAATCATGTGCCGGTAGATTTTGTTAGCTCGCATGGCTATGACGACGAGCCGGTGGAAAGGCTGTTGGGGAAAGATCAGCCGCTGCGGGACAAGGACATCATCGAAGAAGACCGCACGTGTGCGGCGGTGGCCAAGGTCAGACGACAGATTGACGCTTCCCCTCTGCCGCACCTTCCGCTGCTATGGACGGAGTGGAACGTGCCGGGAAAAGACAGGCTGCGCGACACGCCCTATGTCGGGCCTGCGCTCGCAGAGGCGATTCGCACGTGCGATGGTCATGTGGACATGCTCTCGTTCTGGACATTTTCGGATGTGTTCGAGGAAGGTGGGCCGGCGAAGCGTCCGTTTGAAGGGCAGTTCGGGTTGAGGGCGACTGGCGGGATCAACAAGCCAAGCTTTTATGATTTCGCGCTGCTGCATCAGCTTGGGACGGAGCGAATTGCGAACCCTTCGCATGATGCGATAGTCACGCGGCTGCCGGATGGATCGCTCGCAATTGCAGTGTGGAATCTGGCGTCTGTGGATCTGCCGCGAGAGTCGATCGTGAGCCATCACATGACCGTGCATATCAGCGGTATTGCAACGAATGCATCGGCTTCTTTCCAGCAAGTGGATGAAGATCATGGAAACCCAATGAAAACCTACATCGCAATGGGGAGTCCGAGATATCCGACGCGAGCGCAGGTGCAGCAGATGAATGCGGCATCGGCTCTGGCCCCACCGGAGCACCTGACACTTCGCGATGGGAATATCACCTTAGATCTCAAGCCTAACGAGCTCGTTCTGCTGCATGTGGGAGGAGAAACTTCAACGCGCAGTGACCGGAGCTCCAGCCAAAGGAGAAACGCTCATGAGTAAGCTGCGGGCGCTGGCGGCCTTTCTCGCAACGATGACGTTGGTTCGCGTGGGTATCGCGCAGAGCGCGGCCCCGGTTCCGGTCCATGTCACAATTGACGCCGCCGCAGCGACAACTCCGTTTCCGCACTTCTGGGAGAAAACGTTTGGGTCGGGGAGGGCGATTCTCTCACTGCGCGAGAGCTACCGCACTGACCTGACAACCGTGAAGGAAGCGACGGATTTCGACTCGATTCGGTTTCACGCGATCTTCGAGGACGAGGTGGGCCTTTACGATCCTGACCGAAGGACCATCGAGTTTGCACAGACGGCGGGCAAGACCGGGACAGCTTCGCACGACACATCTGCATACAACTTCTCTTATATCAACCAGATTTACGACGGATTGCTGGCGCGGCACGTTCGTCCGTATGTCGAGTTGAGCTTCATGCCGAAGAAGCTGGCGGCGGACCCGAACAAGCTTCATCCGTTCTGGTACCATCCGGTGGTTTCCCCTCCGAAGGACTACGCCGAGTGGGACGCGATGATCCGCGCATTCGCGCAGCACCTAGTGGATCGTTATGGCATTGATGAGGTAGCGAACTGGAAGTTCGAGGTGTGGAACGAGCCGAACCTGGACTTCTGGGGTGGTGAGCCGAAGCAGGCCACTTACTTCGAGCTGTATGACCACACGGCGCGAGCGATTAAATCAGTCTCGCCGCGGTTACAGGTGGGAGGGCCTTCGACCGCGCAGGCGGCGTGGGTCACGCCGTTTCTTAAGCATGTGAAGGAGGCGAACGTCCCGATCGATTTCGTCTCTACTCACGTCTACGCAAACGACACAGCGAAGGATGTGTTTGGAACGAGCGAACAGATTCCGCGCGACGAGATGGTCTATCGATCGGTGAAGAAGGTGCACGATCAAATTGCGAGCTCGCCCTTCCCTAACCTGCCGCTCATCTTTTCGGAGTACAACGCCAGCTATGCGAATGAGCCGGATGTAACGGATACGGATTACATGGGGCCGTGGCTCGCAAATACGATTCGGCAGTGCGATGGCCTGGTGAGCAACATGGCATATTGGTCCTTCTCCGACGTGTTTGAGGAGCAGGGCGTGGTGCGGTCGCCGTTCTATGGAGGCTTTGGTCTGATTGCGGCGGACAGTATCCCCAAGCCGTCACTGAACGTGTTCCGCGCGCTTCACAAATTGGGTACGCAGCGGATCCATGTTGACTCGGACTCGGTGCTGGCAACGAAGGTAGCGGACAGGAGCTTGGCGGTGGCGCTGTGGGACTATGCTCCGCCGGATGGTACGGGGCCGCACTACACGATGCCGGGCGGGCCAGCGGGGCCGTCGAAGGTGTTTACCGTATCACTGGAGCATGTTCCCGCCGATGCCGGCGTGGAGATCTGGCGCGTGGACGATGACCACGGGAACGTGATCAAGGCGTTCAATGCGATGGGACGTCCGGCAGGCGATCTGACCCAGCGTCAGATTGAAGAGCTTCGGGCGGCGGGCGCAATGGCTCCGGCGGAACACACACATCTGCAACACGGGAAGCTGCAGCTTACGGTTCCGGCGCATGGACTTGCCGTCGTCTTTGTGGAACGCTGATCCGTCACACTAGAGACGATGGACCGACGACATGTTTTGAAATTTCTAGCCGCAAGCGCTGCGCTGCCTGCGCGGGCACGCACAATGCGCGGACAATCTGCGCAGACACCCGCGACTCCTACACCGGTCTATCGACTCACGGCTGCAGATAACGCCTTTCTGGATGACCTTCAGCGACGCGCGTGCATGTTCTTTCTGGATCAGGGTAGCCCAACGACAGGCCAGGTGCTGGACCGCGCGAAAGCATTCGACCCGCCGGGCGTGCGCGACAAACGGCGCATGGCGTCCATTGCCGCGACAGGATTTGGATTGACAGCGTTGTGCATCGCAGATCGGCGCGGCTATATTCCGCATGCCACTGTGCTCGCGCGTGTGCGGAATACGCTGCGATTCCATCATGACAAGATGGAAGACAATCACGGTTTTTTCACACACTTCAACGACGTCGAGAGCGGATATCCGTATCAAGGCAGTGAGGTTTCGCCCATCGACACGTCCCTGCTTCTGTGTGGCGTGCTCACTGCGCGGCAGTATTTCAGGCGTGATCGTGAGATCTATCAGCTGGCAACCGATCTTTATCATCGGGTTGATTGGCCGTGGATGCTGAACGGCGGAGATATGTTCGCGATGGGCTGGCGGAGCGGGAACTTTCTCAGCGGCCGATGGAATCATTATTGCGAGCTGATGATGATGTATCTGCTGGCACTCGGATCTCCCGCGCATCCGATTGAGGCGGCGAGCTGGAACGCGTGGGCGCGGCCAGTGATGCACTTTGAGAACTTCACTTACATTTCAGCTGCCGATCCGCTGTTTGTTCATCAGTACAGTCACGCGTGGTTCGATTTTCGTAAGAAGCGGGATAATTTCGCAGACTACTTCGAGAATTCGATCACTGCAACACACGCGCATAAGGCGTTTTGCATCTCGCTGGGCGCGCCGTATTCGGCGGATTACTGGGGCATCACGGCGTCAGATACCCAACATGGATATCGGGCGTGGGGCGGACCTCCTGCGCATGGAGGCATCGACGGATCTGTAGTCCCGTGTGCTGCGGGCGGATCTCTTGCGTTTGTGCCGGAGGACTGCCTGCGAGTGCTGCGTGCGTTGAAGCAGAACTATGGTGACAAGGCCTGGGGACGATATGGGTTCTGCGATGCGTTTCACCCGCAGGCGGATTGGTACGACGCAGATTGCCTGGGTATCGATCAGGGCATAACGGTCGTGATGGCGGAGAACCTCCGGACGGGCTTTGTGTGGAATACGTTCGCACGCAATCCGGAGGTTGCTGTTGCGTTTCAGCGAGCGGGCTTTCATCCGGAGTGAGCGCCTAGGCTCGCTGTGTTTCGCGGAGCCGGAAGCGTAGTCGGCAATCTTCGCCAAACCACTGAACGTAATTTGTTCCCCAGGCGTTGTTGAACAGGTTGCAATGCACGCCCTGGCTCAGGTCTGGTTGGCTCTGCGAGAAGTTGAGCGGCGATCTTTCGCCGAGTGCGACGACGGGCGCATCGATGGTATCGACAAAGAGAGTGCTCTTACCGGAGCGGCAGCTGAAGCCAGATGAGAGACCGTGCATGTGGCGGGCGCCGGCGGCTACCACATCACCAGGAGAGATGGGCTCGGAACATTTTTCGAACGTCCACTGAGCGTCATCGGATGTTTGCGGGTTGAACGTAAGCCAGAGAGATTCCGGAAGACGTGTTGCCGGTTTTCCAAACCATGAGACGGTCATTGCGACGGTGGGGTCGGCGTTGGGAAGTGAGATCTCCAGAAAGAATCGCTGCGGGAATGACGCCATGCCGGATTTGAAGGAGTCGGCAGCTTTGATGCTCGAGGCGATGATGATCGTTTGGCCGTCGGCGTCTTTCTTCGTGTGGATCGAGTCTACGGTTGGGTACCACGTCTTGCTGATTGCACCAATGCGATCGATGTTCGGTTTGCCGAAGTCTTTAACGACCCAGTCCGCTTTTGAAATGATGTAGTTCTTGAAGAAGCGGTCGTAATCATCCGTTGAAAGCGTCTGATACGCGAGCAGGCCGAGAGGCTTGTCTGCCGAGGCCCATTCCTGACCCGAGCTCTTGCTGAACAGACGGTGGAGTGCTCCAGTCTTCGGATCGATCTTCAGCCGGAAATGTTCCGATTCAATCTCTCCACCAGTGTGCAGGTGGTGTCCCTTCGAGGGCAATGGCTGGTGAGGTTCAAGCGCGGCGAGTGCAGACTGACTTTCTTTTTGCAGCGCGGCTGGCAGCGTGGCAAGAGCCGAAAAAAGGTCCTGCCGCTTCTCCTGCCAGCTATAGGCGACGACCTGGTAGTTCTTTGTGGGTAGCATGCGGGCCAACTGATCGGGCTTGTAGTTCTCGAAGTCCAGCCACGTCTTCGTATCGGTGCCCCATGTGTGTTCGGCTTCAAGGAGAAGGTCGGAGAGGAGCGCGAGATCGGTTTTGTCACCGCACTGGAATTCGCCGCGCTGGATCCATGCCTGACGCAGACGTGACACTTCCCTGTAGCGCGCAACCTTGATGGGATCGCTGGGGACACCGTAGATCCAGGTGTCGCCGATCTCCTGCGTGATGACGGGAAGGTCATCGCGATGAGGATCTACGGCCTTGGCGATGTCTCCCATGCCGCAAGCTGCGATTTCCGCGTTGGGGAAGCGCTTTTTGAGGTCTGCATAGATCGAGTCGATTTCTGCAACAGTGTGCGGACCGCTGTTGTCTCCGCGAACTTCAATATCGATTGCGAGGTCGGAGTTGGGTACTAGTGAAATGCCACCGTAATTGTGGTGGTACATGACCGTGAGTGAGGCGCCGCGCGAATCTTTCCACAGAAAGAGTGGCGGAAGCGCGGCGGGCCGACTTCCGCCGTTCACACCGATGTCAAGGAAGGTGACCCCACCTGCTGCGAGCGGCGAAATTAGGCCGCGGGTGTGGCCGGGGACGTCGGTCATCTTTGCGCCGGTCGTTTTTTTGCCGAACCGTGTGTCGAGAGAGCGAGAGATCGCCAGGCTGCCGGTAATCTGTGATTCGTCCATCAGCTCGGTCTGCCAGTTGAAGGGCAGCGCGTGCCAGGCAAGATCGCCGTCCGCGATCGCCTGTTCCGCGTCCTTTCTTAGGGCGCTCGAGGCCTGTTCGAGATATCGGTAGAGGAGCCACGATCCCGTAGTCCAAACGTAGGGCCTTCCCTGTTGGCGGGATTCCCGCGCGATCCGAATGGCCGCCGGGAAATACTGCTGGAAGTACTTTTGTACGACGTGCTGCTGGGTGTCGATGAAGCCGGCGTCGAAGTGACACTTGAACATCACCATCACTCGGCGAATCTGCGTGGCGTCGGCGGAAGTTGAGGATTGCATTCCCCAGGCGCGCTCCAGCGAGCCTGAAGCGAGGGCACCGCCTGTAGCCAGCATTGCGAGGAGAAAATCACGTCTTTGAATGTGCGTGCTCACGGCACAACCTTTCGACTGCTGCGAATGTGCAGCAGCGCATCGATAGTACAATCATTTGTAATCGATTGACTATCGACTGTCGCGTTCAATATAGTGGCCCTCACCCATCTTGATTGGCTTGGCGCCCACAACAGAAAAGTTATCAGGAGACAGATTGACGATGCGCAAGAAGCTTACACCGGGGAAAGCTGCAGGACTTAAAGCGGTTGCTGACGAACGCGGGGTTATCGCTGCGGCTGCAATGGACCAGAGAGGTCTGTTGAAGCAGATGCTGATCCGGGAACTCGGAGGAAAAGAACCCACGAATGAGATGATGTCCGACTTTAAGGAAGTCGTGGCGCGGTCGCTGACCAAGCATGCGTCGTCGATTCTGCTGGATGTGCAGTACGGTCTGAAGGCTACGCACAACATCAATGGGAAGGGATTGTTGCTCGCCTATGAGCATGCCGGGTACAGCCCGGACAAACCGGAGCGACTGCCGTCATTATCGGATGGCTGGTCGGCATTGCGCCTGAAGGAAGCTGGCGCGGATGCGGTGAAGATACTTGTGTACTACACACCGTTTGAGAAGGAGTGGGTAAACGAGCAGAAGCACGCATGGGTGGAGCGCGTCGGAGCCGAGTGTCGCGGAGCGGATATACCCTTCTTTCTCGAATTCCTGACCTACAGCGTGCATGGTGAAGATGAAAAAGGACCGGAGTTCGCGCGGCGAAAGCCGGAGATTATTCTCGCTGGGATGGAGGAGTTTGCGAAGGAACGCTATGGCGCAGACGTGTTGAAGGTCGACGTTCCGATACAGATGGCGTACGTTGCGGGAACGAAAGCGTTCAAGGGAGATGCGGCATATACCCGTGACGAAGCGAAGAGGCTGGTTCGGGAAGCAGCGGACAAGACGGATCTGCCGATCGTGTATCTCTCTGCAGGAGTCAGCAGCCCGGTATTCATTGAGACGCTGGAACTCGCAGCAGATGCTGGCGTGGAGTTCCACGGTGTCTTGGCTGGCCGCGCGACATGGCAGGATGGCGTGCCGGTGTACGTGAAAGAGGGATCCGAGGCTCTGGAGCGGTGGATGGACACGCAGGGTGCGCAGAATATCCAGAATGTTAACCGTGCACTGCGCCTGGCGAAGCCATGGACCGAAGCGCGGGCCATGCGTGGTTGAAGTTCCAGACTCCGTAGATATCCTTGAGTGAGAGTGGGGTTTGCGTGCCGGAGATAGTGGAACAACAGAGAGAAACAGCCGGCTCGATTGTGGAAGAGGCGGTGTACCGGCGGCGCTGGCTTATCCTCGGCTTGCTGTTTTCCATTACGGTCGTCAACTTCATCGATCGCCAGACGCTTTCGGTGCTGGCGCCTGTGATTCGTTCCATCTTCCACCTGACGAATGTGGAGTATGGGCGGATCGTCGCGGCGCTCCAGTTCGGCATGATGTCCGGCGAGTTCCCGATGGGATATCTGATGGATCGCTGGGGAACGCGGCTGGGCATCTCGCTGGCGGTTGCGTGGTGGTCTTCTGCGACGGCCGCACAGGTCTTCGCGAAGTCAGGCACCCAGTTTGGATTGATCCGGTACTGGATGGGAACCGGCGAGTGCGGGAATTTCTCAGGCGGAGTAAAGACGGCAACGAGACTCTTTGCTCCGTCGGAACGAACGCTGGCTATCGGCATTTTCAACAGCGGAAGCATGGTGGGAGCGACGATCGCGCCTCCGCTGATCGTTTATCTCCTGCACCGCTTCGGATTTCGGGCCGCATTTCTGGTTCCGTCGGCGCTGGGGATCATCTGGGTCATCGCATGGTGGTTCGTCTACCAACGCGAAGTAGTGCCACCGAAAGAGGTTCGGCAAAAACAAAAAAAGATTTCGCTTCGTGAACTGTTGAGCGATTCATCGGCCTGGGCAGTGATGATGTGCAGGTTCTTTGTCGGACCCGTGATTCAGTTCTACTGGTATTGGATTCCGAGTTATCTCTACAGCGTGCGTCACATGTCGCTGATGGAGGTTGGTTTTGTGAGTTGGATTCCATTCCTGATGGGCGATGGCGGGAACATATTCGGTGGCTGGGCGGCGGGTGTCATGTTGCGCCGCGGCGTTCCGGTGGCGACAACGAGGCGGTGGCTGATGTACGGGAGCAGCGCCTTCTGTTTCGCAAGCATGCTTGTGCCGTTAGCCCGCGGCAGCGGCGTGGCACTGGCTCTGATCGGCGTTGCAGTGTGCGCGCACAACTTTCTTTCGGCAAATATGTACGGCGCCATCACCGACCTGTTTCCGGATGCGAAGGTGGGTCGGGCGACTGGGCTGACGGGTGTAGCGGGCGGTCTCAGCGGGTTGCTGTTTCCTCTGCTTACGGGGATTTTGGTCGACCGCTTCTCGTACAAGCCAGTGTTCGTGCTCATAGCAATCATGCCTCTGATCGGGACGTTCGCCCTTTTTGTCCTGGGCAGAAAATACAAGACGATGGGCATGGCATATTCCGCCTCATGATGCATTGACAATCAATCGCAATCGATAATATCGTAAGACCCAACCAAAGAACTGAACGATGCCTGAATCAAACCTGATGATCGTGCAAGGCGGCGGCCCAACTGCTGTCTTTAACGCCAGTCTTGCGGAGATCATCGCGGAAGCTCAACGGCAGTCTTCGATACGATCCGTCTTTGGGTCGCGGTACGGGATCAAGGGGCTGTGCGACGACAGGATTGTCGATCTTACGAGTGCGTCAGTCGCTGATCTCGAGCTATTGCGCAGGACTCCGGGCGCCGCGCTGGGCTCGTCGCGTCATAGTCCGAGCGAACCGGAGTTGAAGAAAGTGCTCGAGGCTCTCGATCGCTTGAAGATCGATCTCCTGTTATTTCTCGGTGGCAACGGAACCATGCGTGGGGCCGAGATCCTCAGCAGCCATTGCGCTTCGAAGGGGCTTGACGTTCGGGTTCTCGGGGTTCCGAAGACGATCGATAATGACATCGCTGCAACAGATCGCTGTCCCGGCTATGCGAGCGCAGCACGATACATAGCCACCGCTGCGCGCGAGCTTGGCGCGGATCTGCGTTCCCTGCCGCAGCCTGTCACGATTCTGGAGACGATGGGACGTTCTGTGGGATGGATTGCGGCCGCGACGGCACTGGCACGCACAAGTGATGACAGCGCCCCGCACCTTATTTATGTCCCTGAGCTGCCGTTCGATACGGAAGTGTTTCTTTCCGATTTGAGCCGGGTTGTTACCCGGATTGGATGGGCTGTTGTGGTCGTGGCGGAGGGTATCAGTCACACGGATGGAAGGCTTGTGTATGAGAGCCGTGATGTGTCCCAGAGCGACCCATTGAAGCGGCCGATGACCGGTGGCGTCGCGCAACACCTCGCAACGATTGTCAGTCAGCGGCTCGGCATTCGGTGTCGCAGTGAAAAACCGGGACTGCTGGGGCGAGCGTCGGTGGCGTGCACTTCAGCCCGCGATGTTGAAGACGCGCAGCAAGTCGGACGGGCAGGCGTGCAAGCGCTGCTATCCGGACAGAGGGACGTGATGATCGCGCTTGAGCCGCTGGGATCAGAACGCGCCACGCGAATTGTTCCACTGGCGCAGGCGGCCGGCCACGAGCGCACGATCCCCGATAAATGGTTGCAGAGCGGCGCGATTCCGGTTGGCGAAGGATTTATTAACTACGCGCGTCCGCTGGTTGGACCACTTGAACAGCACATTACTGAACTCGGCAAAGCTGTTTGCGAGATAGGAGCAAGGTAGAAGATGGAGACACAGCAAGCAACGTTGAATGCTCCGGTAGGAGTTCTGATCTTCGGGCGCAAGCGGCCGGGGTTTGACCAGGACTGGAATGCGGAGATGCGCGAGCGCTGCCGTAAGGCTCTTGCTCAGCTCGGTATGAGCGCGATTGGGGCAGAGACGATTGTCCTGGATGATGAGAGCGTCAATGGAACGCTGGACAAAATCGTGCACGGCGGCTGCAGTGCGCTGATCGTAATTCAGCCTTCTCTGGCGGACGGCCAGTATGCCCTCACGGTCAGCCAGCGCTGGCGCGGTCCGGTCATATTATGGGCGACGCCGGAACGTCCGGGCGACGGAAAAGTGAGTTCGTGCTCGCTGGTCGGCCAGCACCTCTGGGCGTCGATTTTGCGGCAGGCAGATCGCCCGTTTGAGTTCGTGTATGGGGCGCCGGAAGACGTCCAAGCGGAGTTGCGCACTGCGATCGCGCTGGCCGAGACGGTTCACCGGTTGGGCTCGGCGAAGCTCGGTGTTGTAGGTACCCATGCGCCTGGATTCCTGGATCTTGCAGCTGACCCGTTTCTCATTCGCAAGACCTTTGGATTGCAGCTTCATCCGCTGAGCCTGCCGCAGTTCATTGAACGCGTACAGGGCGTTGGCACTGAAGAGGTCGCAGCGGACTTGAATCGCGTTCGCTCGCTCGGATTGCGCGAGACCGGGGGCCGCTCCGGGCCCGCGGACGAGTTGCTGTCGGTAAATTCCCGGTTCTATCTTTCGATTCAGAGCCTCATACAAGAGACAAATCTGGATGCACTCGCGCTGCAGTGCTGGCCGGAGTTGCCAAATGTGCTCGGGCAGTGGCCGTACTTTGCTGTCTCCAGGCTTGGATCGGAAGGCAACGCGGTTTCGATCGAAGGTGATGTCGATGGCGCAATCGCAGCTCTCATAGGCCGCTTCCTCGGCATCGGGCCGGGATTTCTTTCCGACTGGCTGGAGCACGACGCGGACACGATCTTCTTCTGGCACCCCGGCATGGCGCCGCTGGATATGTGCAATGCCACTGGATGCGAAGAGGAGCCCACGCTGGGCGGTCACTTCAATGGGGCGCGGCCTTTCGTCGTGGACGGCCCGTTACAAATCGCCGGCGATGTCACCGTATCGCGGATATGGCGGTGTGATGGGCGATACCACTGGACGGCATTCGAGGGTCAGTCCATCCCGCCCCGGCGAAAGGTCACGGGCAATAGCCTGCTGGTCGAGGCGGATGGGGGCAAGGTTCCTGAACGATTCGACCGACTGGTTCATGCCGGGCTGCCGCACCATGTGACGCTGCACTTTGGGCGTCACGCAGAGAAATTCCGGAGATTGGCGAGGGCGTTGCGCGTGGACTGGGAAGGGTGAGAGAGACTTCGAAACTTCGTGCCGGCAAGAACGTTTGACAGTTTACAATCTATTGCCGCCAGAGATTTCGCCGATTGAGAGTTCGGCTGAGGGAAAAAGCTGATGCCCAGGAACGCGACCAAAACTCGAGTGGCACGACATGAGATCCGTGAAGAGATAGAACGAAGAATACTTTCCGGCGAAAGCAAGCCTGGAGAGCGACTGAGTCAGCAGAGTTTAGCCCGGGAGTTGGGCGTTGCCCAAGGTACGGTGCGAGAGTCCTTGCTGGAATTGCAGTGGCTCGGGCTTGTTGAATCGATCGACCGGCTGGGTGTCTTTGTCGACAAACTGGATGTGGGCCGCATCTGCGAGGCATACCAGCTTCGGGAAGTTCTTGAAGGCCTTGCAGCTCGGCTTGCCTGCTATAACGCCGGACGAGCGGATATCGCGGCGCTTCGGTCTATGGCTGACCAGATTTACAAGATGGCCCAGGCGGATGACGCGGAGACAGCGTCGGTCGATCGTCAATTTCACCTGCGCATTGTAGAACTGGCACGCAACAACACACTCATGCGGCTTTCGCAGACTTATCGCGCACTCGGCATGACGGTCAGGGCTTATCGCGAGCCGGCGGTGATTCATGCCGAGCACCTTCGCATCGTCGAAGCGATTGAACACAACTTTGCAGAAGAGGCTGAGCGTCAGGCACGCAATCACGTCGTCGGCGCGCGAGAGATGATCGAATCGCTCGCACGGCAAGGAAAATTTGTACCGCAGTGGGTGAAATAGATGTCAACGAGTGTAGTTGCAGAAAAGACAGGCCTGAGCAATGAGCAGCATCCCCATTGCTCATACGTTGCAGGGCAATGGGTTCAGACATCGCAACAGATGGACGTCATCGATCCCTCCACTGCTAAACCGTTCGCAAAGGTCTGCTCGATTCAACAGGAACATGTTACGGCTGCACTTGAAGCAGCAGACAAGGCGTTTGGTGAGTGGAGGCAGATCTCTGCTCTGGATCGCGGAAATATCTTGCGCCGGGTCGGGGATGAGTTGATACGCCGGAAACAGGAGATCGCCAGAACGATAACTCTTGAGAACGGAAAGCCTCTTGCGCAGAGTGAGGGTGAGGTTGCGATGTCTGCAGATCACCTTTATTGGTTCGCTGAAGAGGCGCGTCGTGTATACGGACGGAGCATTCCCAACCAGGTGAAGGGCAAACGTCATCTGGTCGTAAAGACCCCGATCGGAGTCGTAGGGGCAATTGCGCCCTGGAACTTCCCTCTTGTTCTCTCAGTGCGTAAAGCAGCACCAGCTTTGGCCGCAGGCTGCCCCGTCATCCTGAAGCCTGCGAGCCAAACGCCTCTTTCTGGCGTTCATCTCGCGGAATGCATGGAGGCTGCAGGTGTTCCGCCGGGAGTCTTTCAGTTGGTCATCGGCAATGCTGCGATGATCTCCCAGACGCTACTGTCGAGCTCTATCTGCCGCAAGGTCAGTTTCACCGGGTCCACTCAAGTGGGGAGACTTCTAATTCAAGGCGCAGCGGAGACCATCAAGCCTCTTTGCCTGGAGCTTGGTGGACTTGCGCCGGTCCTGGTTTTCGATGACTGTGACCTCGACGTTGCTGTGCGTGAAACGGCGATTGCAAAGTTCCGCAATACAGGCCAGTCCTGCATTGCAGCGAATCGTATCTATGTACAGAAGAAGATCCACAAGGAGTTCACCGACCGGTTCTGCGCGGCGGTGTCAAAGCTTCGGACCGGACCTGGGCTCGAACCAGGAACAGAGGTGGGTCCACTTATCAATCAAGCTGGCGTGGATGCCGCTCTGCAGCAGGTACAAGATGCGTTGAGCAAGGGCGCCCGTCTCCTCACAGGCGGAAAACGCGTCGGGCACTTGGCGGGTTTCTTTGTCGAGCCGACGGTTCTGGATGAAGTTCCAGGCGAGGCCGTGTGCATGTGTGAGGAGACGTTTGCTCCCATCGCGCCAATTTCCACCTTTGAAACAGAAGAGGAGGTGTTGGAGCGTGCGAATAGTTCTGCTTACGGCCTGAGTGCCTACGCGATGACTTCCAATCTCAATCGGATGTTGCGTCTAAGCGAGAAACTAGAGGCGGGAACGATTGGTATCAACGATGGTGCTCCGACGGTCAGCAGCGCTCCATTCGGCGGCGTCAAGCAGAGCGGATGGGGCCGGGAGCTTGGAATCGAAGGTCTAGAAGCTTTTCTCGAAACAAAACATATTTCCATCGGCAATATGGCCTGATGGATTTAGAAGGAGCTGTTAATGATTCACTTCCTTATCCATGACGCCGCAGACAACGTTGGCGTCGCAGTGGTTGATCTTGAACCGGGCACCGACTGCGTCGGTAGAAACCTTACGGATAACTCAACGCTGAAGGCTCACGCCGAACAAGCCATTCCGCTGGGACACAAACTAGCGCTCAAGGACTTCACCGTCGGCGATACTGCAATCAAATATGGCTGTGAAATTGGAAAGATTGTTGCACCAATTAAGGCCGGCCAGCATGTTCACACACACAACCTGAAGACGAAGAGGTGGGCGTAGTTATGAAGAACAGAACGGTGCTAGGTTACAAACGAGAGAACGGCCGTGTGGGCGTGCGCAATCACGTCGTTATTCTTCCTGTGGATGATATTTCGAATGCTGCGTGTGAAGCAGTTGCCAACAACATCAAGGGAACCATGGCACTTCCCCATGCCTATGGACGTCTGCAGTTCGGCGAAGACCTCGATCTGCACTTCCGCACAATGATTGGGACTGGCAGCAATCCGAACGTAGCTGCTGTAGTGGTGATCGGCATTGAAGCTGGTTGGACTAAGCGGATCGTAGACGGCATCGCAAAGACAGGAAAGCCTGTAAAGGGATTCTGGATCGAAGGCAAGGGCGACATCCAGACGATCGCCGAGGCATCGCGCCAAGCGAAGGAATATGTGCAGTGGGCGTCTGAGCTGCAACGTTCCGAGTGCGGCCTGGAAGAACTGTACATCAGCGTGAAGTGCGGAGAATCCGACACAACGACTGGTCTTTCGAGCTGCCCGACGGTAGGCAACGTTATCGATAAGCATTGTGCGCTGGGTGGCACGGCGTCGTTCGGCGAAACAAGCGAGCTCACCGGAGCGGAGCACATCGTCGCAGCTAAGGCTGCCAACGATGAGGTTCGCAAAGAGTTCGTTGCTGCGTTCGAGGATTATACGAAGCTTGTGTTCGACCAAAAGACGAACGATCTCTCAGAATCGCAGCCGACAAAAGGAAATATTGCAGGCGGGTTGACGACGATCGAAGAGAAGGCTTTAGGCAATGTTGAGAAACTGGGTAAGAAGACAAAGTTTGTCGGCTGCCTCAAACCGGCTGCCGAACCTGACAAACCAGGGTTGTGGTTCATGGACACGTCCAGCGCTGCGGCCGAAGCCGTAACGCTCTGGGCTGCGTCTGGCGCCGTGGTCCACCTCTTCCCGACCGGACAAGGCAATGTGATCGGTAACCCCATTGAGCCTGTTATCAAGCTAAGTGGCAATCCGAAGACAGTCGCGACAATGTCTGAGCATATCGATCTTGATGTCTCTAAGATCCTCCAGGGCGAGATGACACTCGACCAGGCTGGCGATGCCCTGCTTGACATGATCGTCCGGACAGCGAACGGTCGCCTCACCGCTGCCGAAGCGCTCGGCCATCGTGAATTTTCGATGACCAAGCTTTATCGCAGTGCATAGACAGTCCAGAGCAGTCACTCGATGAAACGATATCAGCCGGCTTACCTGCGGCAAATTACAGTTCGACTTGCCGAGCACGTCGGCGTCTCTGCCGAGGACGCGAGTATCTTCGCTCGCGTCCTCGTGGACGCCGATGTGCATGGTACGTCGACCCACGGCATTTCAAGACTGAACATCTATCTTGAACGAATCAGCAAGGGTCTGATCGATGTACATGCAACTCTTTCAGTCGATCGCGGTCACGGTAGCGTTCTTGCGATGGACGCTGGCAACGGACTCGGGCAGGTGCAGGCCGTCAAGGCTCTTCACCTGCTGATGCCTTTGGCAAAGACGAATGGCGTTGCTGCGGCGACGATCCGCAACTCGCAACACTTTGGCGCCGTCTCCTATTACTGCAACTACGCCGCTGAGCGCGGGATGATTCTGCTCGCGATGACAAATTGCGAGCCGGCGATGTCTCCGACCGGTGGTTACGAACCATTCTTCGGCACGAATCCGATCGCTGCTTCATTCCCGCGGAAAAGTGGCCCTCCGGTCAAAGTCGACTTGGCGACTTCGATTGTTGCCAGGGGAAATATCATCGCCGCCAACAAGAATAAACAGGCAATTCCTGAAGGATGGGCTCTCAGCAAGACAGGACACCCAACCACAGATCCGGCCGAGGCTCTGCTTGGTACCGTTCAGACGATGGCGGGACACAAAGGATATGCATTGGCTCTCATGGTCGAAATTTTGAGCGGTGTATTATCCGGTGCCGCAATCGGATCAAATGTTGGATCGATGTACAAAGATCTTGACCGTAAGCAAGATGTGGGTCATTTCTTCTGTCTGCTCGATATTGACGCCTTTATAGGTAAGGATAAGTTCGGCGATCGCATGGAGTGGATGATCGAGCGCATCAAAGCCAATAAAAAGCAGCCCGGCTTCGAAGAAATTTTCATCCCGGGAGAGCGGTCGGCACGGGCGGCCGCACAGAGTGCACGTGATGGTGTTGCGCTGAGTATGGAAACTGTTGCGGAACTCGAAAAGTGGTGCCAGCATTTTGGCATCTCCTTCGATCCCGACGGAATGGATGCGAAGGATGCCTGACATCTTGATCTCTGAAGATATTCGTGGTGGCGCCGTGGATTCTCTCACGCAGCGCTTCGATGTGGTGAGAATGCCCGATCTGTGGCGCGATCCTGGGGGGCTCACAAAGGAGATCGCGAATGTACGCGCCTTGATCATTCGCAATCAAACCCAAATCACTGCAGATCTGCTAAGCCATGCGACAAGCCTGGTTGTCCTCGGCCGCGCGGGTGTTGGCCTCGATAATGTCGACGTCAGGGCTTGCGAGGAAGCTGGCGTGATCGTGACCTCCACCCCGGAGCAGAGCACGATCAGCGTTGCGGAATTGGCTATCGGGCTGATGATTTCGCTGGCAAGACACATACCTGCGGGGGATATCGATACCAAGGGAGGCAACTGGAATCGTCAGCGCTTTTTGGGAAGTGAGTTGCACGGCAAAAATTTCGGAATCATCGGGGCTGGAAAGATTGGGCTCGCGACCGCCCGCAGAGCCCAGGCCTTCGGGATGAAAATCCTGGCGTACGATCCCTTCGTGAGCCGGGACAATGTGTTTCTTGCTGAGCTGGGCGCCGAACTCGTCACCTTTCAAGAGCTACTTGCACGTGCTGACGTCGTTTCCTGCCACTTACCCGCAGCACCGGAGACCGTCCGCCTCCTCAATGCCACTGCCTTCGCATATATGAAACCCACCGCCTTGTTTATCAACACCTCACGAGGAGAGGTAGTAGATGAAGCTGCGCTGCTTGACAGTCTAAAGTCAAACAGGATTGCTGGCGCGGCCCTGGACGTACGCGAAAAGGAGCCGCCGCTCGCCGGCGAACTCGAACGCCTGCCCAATGTGCTCTTGACCCCGCACGTCGCCGCCCTGACGCGTGAGGCGCAGGCGCGGGTAACTAGAGCTATCTGTGACGATGTAGGTCGAGTCCTTGACGGTCAGCAACCGCTAAATGCGGTTGTGAATCCGAGACTCGCAAGAAACGGCTCGCACAGGAACTGAGGGACGTTAAAGCTGACAGAAAACATGGGGCGCAGCACTAACAATGCGGCGCTCTTAATCACGTCCCCGCTTACGCGGCCAGAAACGAATCGTATAAAACGCGCCGATGAGCGTTAGCAGGACCCCGGCCCAAAGGTTTAGATGTTCGTTCGCAAGAACAACCGGAGCTGGATGAGAATAGTTCGCGATGCTGACGATTAGGATGATAAGGCCGTAAATCAGCAGCAGCGCTCCAATAAATAACCATACTGAGAGCATCTGGTGATGGTGATGTTTCATCGTCTTGCACCTCACTATTGCACTTGATTACCAGAACAAGAACTGAAGGATAGCGAATAGAATAGCGACGCCGACTCCCCAGAAAATTGGTCGTTTATACAGAGGAACGTCGCCATCGCTGGGTATCTCAGTGTAGGCGTAAACAAGGCCCTGTAGTTCCGCAGCTGGTTTTCGAGTGGTGAACATGCTTACAACGATCGTCACGAGAACGCAGATAATCCAAGACCACAGCGCCCTATATAAATTCTCCGCCATTGGTTTCGCATCAGAGGAAAGCGCTACGTAACGCAGCCATTCCGGATGGATAACCACGGCTGTATACATGCCTACTGATGAGACGGTCCCGGCAAGCAGCCCCCAGAAACCGCCCTTCGGCGTAGCTCGCTTCCACAGCATTCCCAGAATGACGGTACCGAATAAGGGCGCTATGAAGAAGCTTACCAATGCCTGCATGTAATCCATAATGCTCTTGAAGTGCGTGACCAGATAGGCCGTTCCAATGCTCACGATCACGCCTACAATCGTGGACCAGCGTCCTACCAGGAGGAAATGCCTGTCTGTCCCGCGTTTATGAATGTATGGACGGTAAATGTCATACGTCCACACGGTAGCGAACGCGCTCACATTGCCCGCCATCCCAGACATAAATCCTGCGATCAATGCAGTCACGCCGAGTCCAAGCAGGCCAGGCCCGCAGTACCGCGCCAGCATCAATGGCAGGACTTCGTTGTAACTATGCAAGCCCGGCCGTACAGCGCTTTCAGGCACAAGTTTGAACGACAATAAGCCCAGTGCGAGTAGTCCGGGAAGGATAACGATTGCCGGAACAATCATCTTGAAGTAGGACGCAATGATTGGAGCCATCTTCGCAGACCGGAGATCCTTTGCCGCCATCGCGCGCTGAACAACGAGGAAATCGGTAGTCCAATAGCCAAAAGCGATTACCCCACCTAAGCCAAAGACGATGCCGGTCCAATGCACACCCATGGGATTATCTTTGAAGTGCCCCAGCGTGGACCACAGGTGAACATAGTTTCCTTGCACACGCTCATTGATACGCGCGACAAGGCCAGACCAGCCTCCCGCTTCGATCATGCCGGCGACCGGTATGACCAGGGCCCCCAACCAGATGAGGAAGAACTGGAGGACCTCATTGAAGATAGCCGAATACAGACCGCCGAGTGTTACATAGACCGCAACCGTGATTGAAGAGACCCAGATGCTGAAGTGAATGTTCCAACCAAGCACAACCTTCATGACTAACGCCATGGCGTACATGTTGATACCTGACATCAACACTGTCATAAAGGCGAACGATATGCCGCTTAGAGCGCGGGTGGCCTCTCCGTAACGCAACTGGAGATAACCCGGCACAGAATGCGTATTGGAGATGTAGTAGAACGGCATCATCACCAGGCCGAGAAAGACCATCGCCGGGAATGCCGCAATCCAATAGAAGTGCGTTGCTAGAATTCCGTACTGATAGGCCGCTGCAGCCCACCCCATCAATTCGAGCGCGCCAAGATTTGCGGAAAGGAAGCTGAGCCCCGCCACCCACGCGGACATATCCCGCCCAGCCATGAAAAAGTCTTCGCTGCTGCTTCCGGCGAATTTCTTGAGATAAAACCCGATTCCAAGAACTGTGATGAAGTAGATCGCGATGATCAGAACATCGGGCGTAGAAAGGGAGATGATCCTACCCGGATTCGCAACATATAACGCGGCAACCCCTAAGGCAAAGTTCATGCACATCTTTCCCCTTCATTAGTATTGGCGAAGCAGCTTCCGTTATGCCCTAGCCTTCAGGCCTGGAATATCTTCTCCATCATTACCCACTTCTCACCCGGTTTCGCTTCCGGTATTGTCTGCTGATAGTTCCACATGAGTTTCTCCCATTCGCGCATGGTGGGGTTCGCACGAAGTTTTTCGGCCTTCTCTTCAAAGGAGAACTCGTCAGTTGTGGTGAGCACCATAACCATTCGCGTTCCAGCCAGATAGATCTCTTCACTCAACACGCCATCGTTTTTAATGGCCTGCAGCACCTCGGGCCAAATTCGGTCTGGTCGATGATAGTCCTTGTATTTCTGAATGAGCTTTGGATCATCCTTCAGATCCAGCGCCAGGTAATATGTCTTCACGTTTTCCTGTTCCGTTTGGTTCCTAGTCCGACAACACCATCTCTTCACACTCCCGGAAATAATCGATGCTCTGTTTAACCAGAGCATCCAAGCGGGGTTTGTCCGGGCGGCCATGCATCGCTGGATACGGATCACCGCCGGGACCAAGGGGCTCAAACGTAACGAACCGTCCCTCACGATTGTGCTGTATCAAGTAGAGAGCGCGAATAATTGTGGCGATATCCATCGACCCATCACCTGCAGCGGAGCGATTGCTGTCCGCGAAATGTAGGTTGACCAGCATCTCGCCCGCATCGAGAATCGCATCTGCAATGTGGTTCTCTTCAGACTGCATGTGATAAACATCCCCGTTGATCGACGCAACACCTGGGTGATCGACTTGCTGGATATATCGCTTTGCATCTTGCACAGAATGGACCAGACTCGTTTCAGCAGCTCGAATCGGCTCGATCGCCGCTCGAATCCCGTATTGCGTAAAGACGTCTGCACAAAGCCGCAACGTCTCAGCGGACCGCTCCTCCTCAACATCGTCGTATGCCTTGGGTCGGCCTACGGCCCCGGGAACGACAAGTAAGTAGTAGCCTCCGACGGCTCGAGTGAATGGCACTTCACGGCCAATGTAGTCGATCGCATTCTGGCGACATACTGCGCGGTTGCTAGCCAGATCGTTGTCCGCAGAGAACATCCCACATACGCCTGAAACGCGCAGTCCGTGCGCATTTAGCGTTTGGAGGGTTTCTTCAACTTCGTATCCAAGATCCGGACCGTAGTGATTTCCGTGCAACTCGATGAACTTCACGCCAGAATCACTCAACCTGCCGGCAGAGGCTGCAAGATCCTCGCGGCCGAATCCCCAGTTACTCCAGGAGAGGTTGAGACGCGATTGGAACCTCTCTGGCGATTTCTTCCTCAGATCCAGAAACCGATCCCTGATTGCCTCGTTTTTGACCTCAAAGTTTTGCAGCCGCATTTCAACCCCCAAATCACTCATTCAAAACAACAGACATAATGCTCAGCGGGATCCAAATCTATTGTTTTTGTGGTCACCGACCTCGGGAATCTCTGAGTGAACGTCTGGCCCGAAGTAACGAAGTGTGACAAGTGGATCCGTCGCTGAATGATTCTCAATCGTGACTCCCTGAGCTGCAGCTTCTGCAGAGATGAAGACCTCATCCTGAGTCATTTGACCGAAACGAATCAGCGCCGGGCAGTCGATATCCAGTTTGCCGAGACGACCATGCCCTTGCGTCACGATCAGACCCGATGCACCCGGATCTCGCAGAATACATCTAGCTCCGGGCTCTATCGTCAGCTCCTTTGCACTGAAGCGCTGTTCGCCCGCGATGGTGCCATAGACCACCCAGCGATCGACGTACCCTTCGCTCGCTGACTCTTCCGCCACAATCGGCTCAATGTAGTGTTTGCTCTTGAAGTTCGCGTCGGTATTGCGCTCCCAATCAACCATGTCGACTAGATAATCGACGTTCTCATGCTCGGATTCCGGAACATCCTGTACCAGCAATTCGCGCTTCACGTATCGGCCATCCACGAGGGATTGGAACATCGAGAGCACGTCACTTCCCCATTGGGGCTCATATGTCAGCAGCGATCCGGGCGCGTGCAGAACTCGCGGTGGCACCAGCCATCCGGTTCCAGCCTGCAAACGATACGCCTTCGCATGATCAAGAATGCCGTTGTCACCGCTATTCCAATTTGCCAGGCAATTGCGAACATCTTCTCTGCTTGTCCCGGGCTCCAATCCGAAGTACGTGTGCGGAAAATTTCCGGAAGTCGAGTTCAGCTGGGGTGGGAAGTAATAGCCTTCCGGCTTCCCTTCTCTCCCCACCAGTCGCGCCTGTTCGTCGCTTTGATGAAGGTGATGTGGAATCGGGCCAAGATTATCGAAGAACTTGCTGTACACCGGCCAGCGACGATAACCATTCCAGATATCTTTGCCGACCAGCCGCTCGCCCTCGGCTTGGACAGCCTCCTTTAGAGTGAACCGCTCACCCTCGAACTCTACAAAACTGAGCCCTTCGTCTGGCGTGCGGTTCTCGTTCATCGCCATCGTCGTGGATGCAATCCAACGTTCGTCAATTCCTCCGCGTTCAGCACCATAGGCATAGAGATCGCGTGAATCCAGCTTCAATCTTCTTCCCGGAACAAGATAGGATCTCGGAACCCAGGTTGGCGCAAGGCGCAGGAGCCCCTCACCGGCCTCAATCGCATCGTGTATCTTGCTAACCATCGTCGCGGTCCTCATCCAGTGTTCCTTCCTGTTCCGTAAACTCCCACATCCCCACAGGGAGCCGTTTGGGAGAACGGTCTCTCACAGGTACATCAACCTACATGGGACCTCTGTCGGATGTCAATCAAATGTTCGGAAATTGGTCGGTATAGGGCGAGAGCTGATCATTGTCCTGCCAGTGACAGGTTATATCAAAACAAAGAGAACCCGGTCTCCGCTGCCCATACGGAGGCCTGCTCACATCTGGATCTGTAGCTTTACATCGGCTGGTCGGTGTACTGCAGCACGTTCGAACCCTTGCACACTCTGCTCAAATGGCAAGGTAGCGGATATCCGACTTCAAACTTGATCTTGCCCGATCCGATGAGGCTTACCGCCTTCTCATAGACGTTGGCATAGCGGAAGACCATCTCAATGCGGGCCCCGCGACTTTGCGCGCACCACGTCAAACCGCACGGTTTCGGGAGGCATGCCAATCAGTACGACGATCCCGCCGGGTGCAGTCATCTCAAGAAGGCTCCAAATGCCTTGGGGCTTCCACTCGCCAAACAACATGTAGGCCCCATCCGGATGTCAACCGATCGACATCGGCGGACAGCAAGAGACCCCTAACATTGACAGGTGGCAGTTCCCTCGGGTCAAGCACTTCTGGCAATTCGTAGTTTGCCGACATAACCTCAAAGGCGAATCTCGGGAGCTGCAACCCATCCTATTCCATTGAATGATACGCACTGTTTTCCGCAGTGTTCTAATTTGGTTTTGGGGACAACGCATGTCATCACAGACTCTGGCGCGTATGGGCCGCAGGAGATTTTTGCAAAGCGGAATCGCATTGGGCGCTCTCGCTGGCCTTGATATCTCCGCTGAAACAACATGTGCCGACTGCGGCGAGGAGGACCGGAAGTCCTGGCTGCAGGTTGTTGCCAAGGTGGCGGATCCTGTTCTCACCGCAGCCAGTCAGAGACGGTTGAAGGAATTAATGCCGGTGGAAGCTCCACATGGAAATCTTTCCGAACGGAGCCAATATACTCATCTCGAAGCATTGGGGCGTCTTCTTACCGGGATGGCGCCGTGGCTCGAATCGGGATCGTCCACGGGCAACGAGGGAATGCTCAGAAGCCACTACGCGGATCTGGCACGCAGAGCGATCGATGCGGGAACCGACCCCACGTCCAGAGACTTCATGAACTTCAAGACTGGTGGTCAGCCGGTGGTTGATGCCGCTTTTCTGGCGCTGGCCATCGTTCGCGCACCGACCGAGTTATGGCACAAGCTCGATGGCACGACACAGCAAAATGTCATCAAGGCCTTGGAATCTACACGCGTGATTCGGCCCGGATATACCAATTGGCTGCTCTTTTCAGCAATGGTAGAAGCGGCGCTCTCTTTGATGGGCGTGTGGTGGGATCCGATGCGGGTCGATTATGCGATTCGTAGCCTTGACACGTGGTACAAGGGCGACGGCGTATACGGAGACGGGCCTCCCTTTCATTGGGATTACTACAACAGCTTCGTGATGCACCCGATGCTCTTGAATATTCTGGATGTCGTTTCTCGATCCTCTGACGCATGGACACAATTTCACCCGAGAATGTTAGACCGTGCCCGAAGATATGCAGCGATCCAGGAACGAATGATCGCTCCGGACGGTAGCTTCCCGCCAATTGGCCGCTCGTTAAGCTACCGCTTCGGAGCGTTCCACCTCTTGTCGGAAATGGCCCTGCGCCGGGCCTTACCTGAGCACATTGCCCCGGAACAGGTACGCTCCGCCCTCACTGCAGTGATGCGCAAAATGTTGACCCCACCCGACGTCTTTGACCAGAAGGGTTGGCTCACGGTTGGATTTTACGGCCACCAGCCCTCCATCGCAGAGCCATACATATCAACGGGTAGCTGTTATCTCTGTTCAGCTGCTTGGCTGCCCTTAGGCCTATCCCCTGCTGATCAATTCTGGAGTGCGCCTTCGAAGCCATGGACATCACGAGAAGTCTGGGCCGGTGCTCCAATTGGACCTGATCATGCTCAACCTTGAGAAGCATTCGCGTGACCATATCCCCAAGTAAGAGATAACGTCACCCGGAGAAACTCTTATGCCTGGTTGTTTGTTTGATCTGACTGCACGCGTTGCCGTGGTTCCGTTGACGGCTGAAGAAATGTGAATGGAAAACCTTTACTCAATCCGTTCACAGCTACGGCAGTTCACTACTGAATGCGACTATGGCCGAACTTCGTTCTGAGGACGGACGAGCGGGTACCCCGCGCCGGATTGCGACCTGTATTTTGGGCGTATAGGTCTCACGCTTGTGCAGATCGTACCGTGGCAGATCGTACAGTTGCAAAGCGCTCACACGGACAAGGCGCACGGCTGAAAAGGCTTATGACGTCCGCCTGACATACACACCTCAACCTACCCGTGAAATAAGATGTAAGTAAATTGATTTGGATTTGGCGTCCCAAACCGTTATCAGTTGGAACACTGTGTATTCGTGGCTGAGTCAGATGAACCAGCTCAGAATTACGGGCCGGTTCTGCTCATAACGGCCAATGTTCAATGGGATTCCCCACAACATGACGCTGCCTTTGTATATCCCTACCTAGTATGGAACTGAGAATGGAACCTGTATACGGATGGGCATGTACAGGAGTGATGGGGTCATGGTAGGCCGAATGATACAGCACATTAGCCGCGTAGGTGCCCTGCAAGAGTCGCGTATGGGAGCATGTGTCTGCACACCTTGCACAGTTTGCCGTTATCGCAGTTGGAACTCCTAGTTTCCCAGCGAGAATCTGACTTTCCCGTCCGAATGAGAGGCGTGCAGTCAATTCTTAGGTCGGTCGTTGCGGTTATCGTCGTCAAGGCAGCGCCACTGGCCGTCCGCACGTCTCTCTAAACAAAGTTGTAACCATTGGAACTCTTGAGAATCGAGCCAGTGGGCTTCTCGTTCGCGCTCACGACAGCTGATGTGTACTTCCCGTTCTCGGCATCGGTCTTCAAGGTGGCGAAAATATCGTCCGCTTCCCTCCGCAACGCCGGGTCGCCGACTTTAAGGTCGGTTTCATATTTCAGCATCAGAGCGGGAGGCCCTTGTGAGAAGTAAATTGGCCCAACCGCCAAGACTCTGACGACCCGGCCAGAAGGCAACTTGACTGGCCGCGACGCTTGTTGTGCATGGCCGCAAGACAGCGCGATACCGAACAAAGCGAGAAGTATCTTTCGAGGTAGTCTCCAGTTCATGGCCTCAGATGATAACAGCAGGACTAACGACGCTAACGCAAAAAGCGGATGGCCGTATTACCGCCAACACGGAAGTCTAGTTCCAATGGAAGTTTCGCGGACGGACGGCCTGTGACGAAGTCGTATTCTCGGCGTTTACAGGCCCGTAGACGCGTCGCTGAGTGTCGGCGAGCCCTAGGTATCCCCCAAATCGTTCTAGGCGGTTGCGGTCTGCACACTTTCCGCTCATTCAGGGTACGTAAAGGTCAGAACGTGAGACTTCACGTCCCGGTTCTTATCGTCCCTCGTGCTGAACACCTGCTTCATACCTTGTCGCATGAAACTTACGTTGTTTGTCGGCAGCACAAGGCTCAGGTTGTCCCTAGTGACCTGTGTCGGCAGAAGGTTCAGGTAGAACGGAATACCCCACAGCATGAAATGGGCTCCAACGAGCCGTTCGTCTTTTGACATCACAGTCGTCTGCAACTGACCCTCAGTGACTGTGTGGGTCACACCCACGTTGGCAATGATGTACAGCCCCTTGTGGTCAGTGATTCGCCTTCTCCCGAAGACTAACTCTACCAATTCGTGTGGCGGGTTCTCAGGCTCCGAATCATCTACGTACTTCATACGTCCCTGATGATTCATGTTGATGAGCGCCTTGATACACCATCGCTCCAGCAACAACATGTCCGTCTCAAAATGCTTGATGTTCCAGTGACGACTGCGAACCAATTGCCTACGGTTCATCAACTCAACAGCCTGTGATATTGCCTCAAGCGAATGCTTAGCAGCCCAGTCAACCTCGTTGCCCAACTGATTGTTGTGCTTCTCGCAGAGAATCGGCTGGGTGAGCGTCTCAATACGTACTTCTTTCGCAGCGTCACGACACCACGGAAACCCTTTGACTCGGACGTACTGATCAGGGTACATGCACTCCGAGACGATGTGTTCCTGAGAGCCAGCTTCACCACAGTCACCCAAACACGCAGCCCAACAATGCACCGTTCTGTGTCCTCCGAATGTTGGCGTCAGTGTAGCGCAGGCAAAAAGCACCCTTATGTTCCTGCAAGTTCCGCTCGAGAAGTGGGTCGATTCAGTGACCAGCAACCATAAGGTCTTTAAGATTCAGGAACATAGCGAGCGCCACTTTTCGCTTCCGTTGGGTAACACGGAAGTGCCAGAACTTCCGTCTGTTCCACACGTGGACACCGTGTAATACTCCGCTCATCAACAACAACCAAATAGGAGTCTTGGGCGATCCCTAATGGGGCGTCTGAAGACTTCAACGATGGCTCCTAGAGTCGGTGAACCCGCCTCTTTCCCATCGTCAAACATCCAAGACAAGCGCCTCAGTTTATCTAGGTGTCGAGAACTTGTTGGAAGTTCTAGTCATTTGTCCGACGGGCAAATGATGGCCTTGCGTGATTCTTTATACGCATTGGCTGGCCTCTTGATGACTGAGTACGTCAAGGAATCGAAAACAGACGAAAGTTCTTCTCTGTGTGAAGGGGGCAAAGAGACAGAAACTGTTTTAGCTTCCGATTGAGCTGTAGGCACGGCCGCTCGCCCAACCGAGCGGTTGTGTTAAAAATGGTTCGCTATGAGCGCTGTCATCTATATCCGCGTCTCCACTGTAGAGCAGGTCGAGAACTACAGCCTTGAAACGCAGCTTCGAGAATGCGAGAACTACTGCCGCCGTGAAGGATTGGAGGTCGAGAAGGTCTTCGAGGACGCGGGGGTCTCCGCCAAGACCACGGAGCGCCGTGCATTTCAGGAGATGATCGCTTATTGCGCGAAACATAAGCGCACCGTCACGCATGTTGTCGTGTACAGCGCTTCGCGGTTTTCGCGTAATCTCTTTGACCAACTGTTCGTCGAGCGCCAACTGCAGAGTTACAAGATTGTCCTGCGTTCCGTGACGGAGATGTTCGACGAAAGCCCCCAAGGTGTTGCGAACCGGCAGATGAACGGCGTAATGGCAGAACTCGAAAACCGAATGAAGGCAGAGAGAACCAAAGCAGCGATGCGTTCTGCAAGCCAGGACGGACGTTTTACCCATAAGGCACCCTTGGGATACCGCAACGTCTCTGCCTTGAGGGGCGAGCCAAACATCGTCCCCGACCCAACTGAGGCACCTCTGATTCGGCTGGGATTCGAGCTTTTTGGGGACACTAGCAAGAACGCGACTGAAGTCCTATGCGAGTTGACCAACATGGGGCTCAAAACCCGCCGAGGCAAGCCATTGTCGGCGCAAACATTTAGTCAGATTCTGCGTAATGAGCTGTACACGGGCATCATCAATGCTCGCAAGCTCAATGTACGGGCGGAGGGAACCTTCGAGCCCATCGTACCCCGTGACCTGTTCAACCGCGTGCAGGACAAGCTCAATGGCAGGAGTGCTCAGTCGGCTGCACGGCCCGGCAACGAACGGTTCCCGCTTACCGTGTTCGTTCGTTGCGAGGGCTGCGGTAAGGGCATAACGGGCAGCATGGCGAAGCGCCGCTACGCCTACTACAACTGCCGCACCAAAGGCTGCCGTGCGGTAAACAAACCGGCTGACATCCTGCACAGGGAGTTCTCTGAACTGCTGGCGACGCTCCAGTTAAAGCAGGAGCTCCTCCCGCTGTTTGCGGCCATTGCGAAGCAGCTTTGGGAAGCACAGAGCAAGGAAGCCGGGCAGAGGGCCAAGGCGGCCCTTACCAAGATCGACGACCTGAAGCGGCGTCGCGACGCCTTGGTGGATGCCTTGATCGACAAGGCGATCACCTCTGAGGTGTACAACGCCAGGTTGGAAGGTCTGGAGAATGATCTGGAGCTGGCAAACAGAACTGCAAAGGATGCAGTCCTACACGACCTTGAGATCGACGCCGTTATCGCTTACGGCCATAGGCTGCTTGGAAATCTGACGGCGCTTTGGAGCCGCCTCTCATACAGGGAGCGTCTCGCATTTCAAACGATGATCTTCCCTGACGGAATTACCTATTCACCTGAGACAGGATTTGGAACTCAGATAAACTGCTCAATCTTCGAGCCTTTAGCAGTTTTCGCAGCCGACGATTCAAGTTTGGCGTCCCCGACGGGATTCGAACCCGTGTTACCGCCGTGAAAGGGCGATGTCCTAGGCCACTGGACGACGGGGACGCGATACGTACAACTCTCCCATTCTACGCTATCGCTCGATCTTCAGTCGCTAGCGGAATCATCCTCATCTAATCGAACGGCGCTCATCTCCAAGTCCACCAACCGTGCTGCCTCCGCATACTGCTGCAGGATGAAGTGATCCGTCATGCCTGCAATGTAATCGGCCGTCACACGTGGCCCTCCGTCCATCTCGATGTCACGCGAGTATGACTCCGGCAGTTGATCAGTGTGATGAGTCCAAAACTCAAAAAGCTCGGTAACCACAGTCTCAGCCTTCGCATGCTCCACTTCAAGCAGTGGACACGTGTACAACGTGTCGTACAGGTATTGCTTTCCCTCGGCGCGTTCGGTTTCTGCCTTTGGGGAAAGCTGCGCTATGCGCCCAGGCATCGCGCGGATATCATCCAGGCTCTTCGCTTTGCTGGCCAGCACGCCTTCGCCGGTCTGCCGCACAAGATCCAGCACCAGTGTCTTCTGCATGCTCTGCAGCGCGTCGTGGAAAATATACTTCTCTTCAGCCTTCGGATGAGCTTGCCGGACCATCTCATAGCTGCGCCGGATGATTTCGACATGCTCGATGATGTCGTCAATCTCCAGCAATCCTGACTCAACGCCATCGTCGAGATCTGCCGTCAAATATGCGATCTCGTCTGCGAGATCAATAATCTGCGCCTCGAGCGGAGGCTGCTTGTCGAGTAAGTATTCCGCGAGCTCTGGATGCGAACTCTCATCGTAATCGCGCGAGTGCTTGATAATCCCTTCGCGCGTTGCAAGCGTGAGATTGAGTCCCCGGTGGCCGGCGTATCGTTGCTCAAAATGTTCAACAATCCGCAGCGCGTGCAGGTTGTGGTCGAACCGCAACCCGTGGCGTTGCAGGCATGCATCCAACGCACGTTCGCCAGCATGACCAAACGGCGGGTGCCCTATATCGTGCGCCAGGGCCAGCGTTTCTGCGAGATCCGCATTGAGGCCCAGGGCTGCAGCCACTTGCCGCGCCACCTGTGCGACCTCAATCGTATGGGTAAGTCGGCTGCGAAAATGATCTGACACTCTGCTGGTAAAAACCTGCGTCTTCCCTGCCAATCTCCGAAATGCACGTGACTGCACGATGCGATCGCGGTCACGCTCAAATGGAGATCGGCCATCGCCCGCCGGCGCCGGAAATGCTCGCACGGCAAGACGACGCTCTTCGGCGCCGAAAACGCCGCAGTCCTGCAGATCAAATCTCACCGAGTTCAGTCTAATCGTCTTGAGATAAGCACGCTCACCGTTACTTAGGCGTGTTCACGTGGGCCAGCTTGACCCGCGCATTCTCCAGCTTGTGCTGCACCTTCGCCACGTCGGCAGGATCCGCTTCCGGTGCAAGAGACGTCGCATACTGCTGCAGCGAGCGCTGCCATTCGTCAATAGCCTGCGGCAACTTGCCGGTCTTTGCGTCAATCTCTCCCAGATGATCCAGCACGGTGGGATCGTTCGACATCCGTACCGCCGCCTTCCGCTCAAAGTCCTCCGCGAGCGCGTACTGACCCTGCTTGTAATAGGCCCACGCCAACGAGTCCAGGTAAGCTCCGTTCTGCGGATCGAACGCAACAACCTTCTTGAGCATCGTCACAGCCTCGTCAAGCTTTTGCCCACGTTCCGCCAGCATGTAGCCGAGGTAGTTCTCGATGGGCGCGAAGTCCGGCGCCAGCTGTAACCCCTTGCGAAATTCAATCTCTGCCTGATCGAAAAGTTTCTGGCGCTCTGCAACGGTGCCGCGGTAGTAGGCAACAAACGCCTTCTCCTCCGGCTTCGTAGCGAGCGCTTCTGCCTTGTCGAGGATCTCGGAGGCATCCCTCCAGCGTTTGTCGCGGACATCCATGTCGGCGACTGTAAAGTACACGTCCCGATCGTCCGGCGTCCCAGTCAATTGAGCATTCGCCAGTTTCAACGCCTCGTCCAACTTGCCCGCGTCGGCGAGCTGACGCGCGTAGGTCAGCTGGATATCATGGTTGGTCGGCATCGCCTTGGCCGCCGCGGCAGCAGCATCCAAAGCCGCCTTCCAGTTGTGCGCATCGCGATACGCGTCCACAACTCCCTCTGCTCCGCGTGCCTGATAATCGCCGCCCAGCTGCCCGATCTCCTTGTACGCCGCAACCGCATCATCAGTGCGGTTTGCCTCGCGATCCACAATGGCTAACCGATCAAGAAAGAGCACCCGATTGCTCCGGTCTCCGTCCGTGTACTTGCCATTCGGCGGCAGAGTCGCAGTGAGCAACTGCTTCAGTGTCTTTATGGAATCATCAAACCGTCCCAGCGCGTCATACGTGAGCGCAAGGTTCCAGCTTAGCTCCGTGTTGTCCGAGACCAGCCCCTGCGCCTTTTTCAGCGTCGCGAGCGCCTGTTCGTAGTGACCCTGCTGGCGCTGAATATCAGCCTCTCGAATCAGTGCCTGCGCATCCTCAGGGTCGCTTCCCAGAATTTGCGCATAGACCTTTGCTGCCTCATCCATCTGGCCCGAAGCCGTCAGGGCCGCCGCCAGTCCTCGCTTCGCATCGGTGTTGTCCGGATCCTCCTCCACGGCTGCTCGGTAAGCCTTCACCGCATTCTTCGGCTGTTTCAGCTGGTCGTAGATCCCCGCGAGCGCAAAATCCATGCGCGCGCTTCGATCATCGGCGGGTACGCCGTCGATTACCTTTGCTGCCCGCGTAAGGTCTCCCTGCTCCGAGTACAGCCGCGCGATGCTCAGCACGACCTCCTCAGAGTTCGGATCAATCTTCTGTGCCGCCTTGAACTCTGTCTCAGCCTTTGCCGAGTCGTGGGCAAGCCCGTACAACTGGCCGAGCAGCAAATGCGTTTCTACGTCGTTCTGCTTCAGCTTTGCGATCGTCTCGTACTCCTTGATCGCGGCCTGCAGCATCTCGCCTGATTGAGGATTCTGGCCGTCCCCGAGCGAGCGCAGATACACATGTCCAAGGAGCATGTGGGCATCGACATCATCGGGATGTTTCTGGATCTGTTCCTGCGCGGCCGATACAGCCTCGCGAATGCGTCCCAACCGGAAGTACAGGTTGGCCAGCCCGTCCTCAAGCATCCCCGAATCCGGATCTGCCTCCAGTGCAAGCTTGTACTGCTCAATCGCCTGCGTCGCCAGGTCCTGTCTCCCGTTCGCCACCGCCTGGTTCTCGTAGATCTTCGCCAAACCATAGTGGTAGTACGAGGACGCGTGATCAGCTTGCGCGGGCGCGGGCTGCGCCGGTGCACTACTCTGGGCAGTTGCCGTCGCGCACGGCAGCATGAGCACACAACCCAAAACCAGGGTTGCGCTGAGGATTGTCTTGGTCATTGGCACGTCCTGGGCCGTCTTGATCGAATTCACCCGCTAGATCTTTAGACTGTAGTCTACAAAATTTGGATGCGATATAGCCCATTTGTACGGGTTTTCACGTCATCCGTGGCGGAAGTGCCGTAACCCCGTCATTACCATGGTGATACCCAGGCGATTGGCGGCCTCCACTACCTCCGCGTCCCGTACCGATCCCCCCGGCTGGATGATCGCGGTAGCCCCTGCGTTTGCAATAGCCTCCACACCGTCCGGGAAGGGGAAAAAGGCGTCCGAGGCAGCCACCGTACCCTCCAACGGAAGCACCGCCTTCATCGCCCCAAACCGCGCCGCGTCTACTCGGCTCATTTGCCCCGCGCCGATCCCAACTGTCTGGCTGAAACCGGCCTGCAGCCTCGCATAAACGATCGCATTCGATTTCACGTGTTTGCACACCTTCCAGGCAAACAGCAGCGCCTCCATCTCTTCCTTCGTAGGCTTCCGCTCTGTCGCAACCTTCACTGTCCCGCCAGTCGTTGCGGCGGCGTCCTCTTCCTGCAACAGATAGCCTCCCGAGATCTGCTTCAGGACTCGGTCAACCTTCGCCGGTTTGATCCTTAGCAGCCTCAGGTTTTTCTTTGCCGAAAGCACGTTCAGGGCCTCCGGGCTGAACTCCGGCGCCACAATCGCCTCCACAAACAATTTGGCGATCTCCGCGGCCGCCTCCGCATCCACCACGCGATTGATACCGATCACGCCACCGAACGCAGACACCGGATCTGCTTGAAGCGCGCGCTGGTAGGCCTCCAGCACCGTCGTTCCCTGTCCAACCCCGCACGGATTCGTGTGCTTGATGATCGCAACCGCCGTGCTCTCAAACTCGCTCGTCAGCGCCCAGCACGCATCCAGGTCGACCAGGTTGTTGTAACTCAGTTCCTTGCCGCCCAGTTGCTCCGCGCCTGCTATCCCCAACCCTGAGCCGTCAACATACACGGCAGCTTTTTGATGAGGATTCTCTCCGTACCGCAGTACCGTCTTCCGCTGTGCGGACACTCGCAGCCTCTCCGGAAACTCAGCAGTCCGTTCCATACTGTCCGGCTCATCCGGCAGCAACTCCAGCGTCGACGCAATGCCCGCATCATACGCAGCCGTCGTCGCGAAGGCCGCGCGAGCCAATCTCCACCGCGTCTTCAAGCTCAGTGCTCCGCCATTCGAACGCATCTCGTCTGCAATCGCCGGATAGTCTTCAACGCGCGACACGACCGCGACATCCTCAAAATTCTTTGCCGCCGACCGAAGCATCGATGGCCCACCGATATCAATGTTCTCGACGATCTCCTCGAACTTCACGCCCGGCTTCGCAGCAGTCTTCTCAAACGCATACAGATTCACCACCACCATGTCGATTGCCGGAATCTCATGCTCCTCGACCGCCGCCACGTGCTCCGGGTCTTCGCGCCGGTGCAGAATCCCGCCGTGTACCACCGGGTGTAGCGTCTTAACCCGCCCGCCCAGCATCTCCGGGAAACCAGTCAGCTCGCTCACATCCTTAACCGCCAGCCCTGCATCCCGCAGCGCCTTGGCTGTCCCGCCCGTCGAGACCAGTTCCACACCCAACCCGCTCAGAGTCTTCGCAAACTCCACCAGCCCTGTCTTGTCCGTAACCGACAACAGAGCACGCCGCACAATCCTCAAATCACTCATGCCACATCCGATTCTATCGGGTGCCCCATTCATGCGCAGCTTTATCCCGCATCAGTGGGTGAGATGAAGCCGGGTGCCCCATTCACGCGCAGCTTTATCGCGCATGAGTGGGAAACAAGACCTCCCTTCGCCGCATCTCCTCAAATCGCCAGCTAAAATAACGGGGATATGCTTGATCTCGCCTTCGTGCGTGCCAACCTCGCGTTGGTCGAAGAAAAACTGCGGCAGCGCGGCGCCGATACTTCCCTGCTCGCCAACTTCGCCGCGGTCGACACTGCTCGCCGTTCCGCCATCACCGAAGTCGAAACCCTCAAGCAACAGCGCAACGCGCTCTCGCAGGAGTTCGGCCGTCTCAAGCGCGAAGGCAAAGAAGTCGCCGCGATCAGCCTCGAAACCACCTCCCTCAAGGACCGCATCGCTGCACTCGAGGCCCGCGCGAACGAAGCAGACCTCGAAATGCGCACCCTCCTCGAGCAGCTTCCCAATCTTCCCCACGATTCCGTTCCCGTCGGCTCCGACGAGCATGCCAACAAACTCGAAAAGACATGGGGCGAGCCCACCCGGTTCGACTTCCCTGCCAAGCCCCACTGGGAGCTTGGCGAGCAGCTCGGCATCCTCGACTTCGGCCGCGCCGCAAAGATCTCCGGCGCTCGCTTCGTCCTGCACTACGGCGCGGGCGCCCGCCTCGAGCGCGCCCTCGCCAACTTCATGCTCGACCAGCACACCCGTCTTTACCCGGAACCCGCCCACGGCTACACCGAAGTCCTTCCGCCTTACATGGTCAACTCCCGTTCACTCTTCGGCACCGGCCAGCTTCCCAAATTCGCGCAGGACCTCTTCCACTGCGACGATCGCGGCCCCTTCACCGGCGAGCTCCAGGAGTCCGACCACTGGCTCATCCCCACCGCCGAGGTCCCCGTCACCAACATCTTTCGCGACGAAGTCATCGATCTCGCCGCCGGAACCATCTCCTTCACCGCCTACACGCCTTGCTTCCGCTCCGAGGCCGGCTCCCACGGCAAAGACACTCGCGGCATGATCCGCCAGCACCAGTTCCAGAAGGTCGAGCTCGTAAAATTCACGCGGCCCGAAGACTCCTACACCGAGCATGAGCGACTCACCCGCGACGCCGAACGCGTCCTCGAAATCCTCGGACTCCCCTACCGCCGCATGCTTCTCTGCACCGGGGACATGGGCTTCTCCAGCGCAAAGACCTACGACCTCGAAGTATGGCTTCCCGGCCAGCAGACCTACCGTGAGATCTCGTCCTGCTCCAACTTTGAGTCCTTCCAGGCCCGCCGGGCCAACATCAAGTACAAACCCGGCGGCGGCGCCGACGGCAAGCAGGCCAAAGCCGAGTTCGTGCACACCCTCAACGGCTCCGCTCTCGCGGTCGGCCGCACCTACCTCGCCGTCCTCGAGAATTACCAGCAGGCAGACGGTTCCGTGCGCGTCCCTGCCGCGCTCCAGCCCTACATGAACGGCGAAACCATCATCACCCGCCAGAGCGTCCGAGGCATAACAAAAGAGACCAAACATGCGTAACCCAGCCCGCCTCTTGCGCGATTATTTCTTCTGGACCTACGAGCGTGGCAGCCTCCATTACGACGTGATGGTCACGCTCATCCTTCTGTTTCTCTTCGCCGCACCTCGCTTCATCGACTTCAAGGACCGTCCCGCCCGCGACGTCGGCTTGCAACCCACGCAGGTCCTCGTCCGCCACGCCGGTTACGCCGCTGGCACCGAGCATCTCGTCTACACCGTCCGCGCCGCCGATCTCCATGGCGCCAGCGGTCTCGCGCTCCAGGATGCGGCCATGAAGATCATAGAGCCCATCTCCGGCCCCGTGACCGTCGAGCGCATCACTCCCGTCCACGACACCGCCGGCCACACCATGGCCTACGACGTTACCGTTCACAGATAAGTGTGGCTCTGTTTTTCTTTCTGACATTCCCGCAGGGAATCTGCCTTTGTGGGATCCGCACCATCTAACAATCTGGAAACAATCCGCTGCCTCAGAGGATTCCGCATGAGCCTTCGCCATCTTTCAATCGTCGCCGCGCTCCTCATCTCTCCATTTGCGGCATCAGCCCAGTCCCCGCAGCTCAAATCGATCCTCGACCAGATGGACACCGCGAGCGCCCACTTCAAAAATGCTCAGGCCAATGTCCGCTATGACAACTACACGCGTGTCGTGAACGATCACGACATCGAGACCGGATCCATTTACGTCGAACGCACCGGCTCGACCGAACAGATGGGAGCCGTCTTCTACAACACCGCGCCTGACGGCAAGCCCGCAAACACTCCCGCCCGCATCGTCAACTTCGACGGCGGTACACTTCGCATCTTCACGCTGGGCACAAACCAGGTCGACCTTTTTAAAGCAGGCGCCAACCAGGCCAGATATGACAGCTTTCTCACGTTAGGTTTTGGCGGCAGCGGCAAAGACCTCGCTCGTTCCTGGAACATCAACGACCAGGGCGCCGACACCATCGACGGCGTCAAGACGGAAAAGCTCGATCTGGTGAGCAAGGACCCCAGCGTGAAGAACATGTTCACGCACATCACCATCTGGATCGATGCCGCCCGCGGTGTCTCTCTCAAACAGGTCTTCTATGCTCCGAATGGTGACAATCGCACGGCCAATTACTCCAACATCCGTCTTAACAGCAGCGTCAATAAGAAGCCGTATAGCATCTCCTCTAAGGCTCAGGTGATCACGCACTAGAAGACGTCACTCGCCGGAATCGCATAATCCCTAGCCCGGCGAGCATCAGCACCACCGGATAGCATTCCATCGTGTATCGCGCCTCAGAGTTGTCGATGGTCGACAGCAGCGCGCACCGCAGCGCCACAAACACAACCATCGACCATACCACGACTCCGCCCGCCCGCTGCCGCCATCTCCAAAACCCAATCGCAGCCAGTGCAAGATACGCCAGATTCAGGCTGCCCATCGCATAGGCCCGCAGAGACCCCCACGGATGCGCGAGTAGCCGCCACCAGTCCAGCGGAATCTTCATGTACTCAATCCGCGGACGAAACCACATATCCAGCAATCTGGCGATTGGCAACTCAAAGTAATACCGGAACGGATTCGCGCGCACTCGCTGTTCTGCCAGCCGTGCAAACTCCGCATCCACCTGTGGCGTAGAGGCCGACTCGTCGTTGTATTGCGCCATAATCTGCGCCGTCTCAGCACGCTGCTCCGCGGAATCAAACGCTCTCGCAGGCACATCCTTCATCGAGATCGTCTCGCCGTCATACTTCCAATACACCTTCACGGTCGACGGAAATCCCACCGCCCACGTCCGATACCATCGCATGAATCCATAGGCGACCTCCTCGCCGGGATCGTTCGCGTACTTCGGCGCAATCGGTTGGAAGACATGAAACCCCCGCCAATTCCGAACCGCCCACAGACAGAGTGGCAACCCCATAATCACTGAAACAATCACCGCCGGCGCCAGCCTTACTCGCCAGGCGCGCTCACGATTGCGTAACGCGAACCACACCATCGCCGGCACCACTGCGACCGCCAACAATCCCTGGTCCGGTCTCATCAATACTGCCGTCGCAAGGGCAAAACCCACGAGCACCGCCCACCTTAGCCCCGCAACTCCGACTCTCCAATCGTCCACCCAACGAACCAGCCCATAAAACGCCAGCGCGACGCAAAATATGCTGAGGCACTCCGGAACCACAACCGCCGCATAGTTGGCGGTAAACGGACACAGCACTGCCAGCCATAACACCCACATGCCGGCAGTTCTTCCCGCAATCCTCCTTGCCGTCGCCGCAATCAACCCACAGCTCGCCAGATCCACGAGCAGTTGCACCCACAACACGCTCACATAATTCGCATCCCCAAACACTTCAAAGCACGCCGCAAGAAACGCCGGATACCCCGGCAGCCGAATCAGCGTCGGTTTCAGCACGCCAGCATCGACGAGACCATAAACGTGCTCTTTGATCATGTGGTGCGCCAGCTCTCCGTACACCAGCGCATCGCCTCTGAATGGGGGATGCCGCCACAAAAACAGGGCGCGCACCACAAATCCCGCCGCCATGGCCGCAGCCATTGGGGTGCCCAACCAGCTTGCTGGTTCGGGCTGCACAGCTACCCTGCTGGATGCTAACCTCCGCATGTCTTTCGCATCATACCTTCGTACACTCTGGTAGCCCTTCAGCCCGTATCCCATGTCACGTTGACTGCGGATAACTTGCTCAATAGCATGGGCCTTACCACCGAGAAACGAATCGACACACCTGATGCCGAAACAAGTCTTTTACGACCCCCAACGAAAGCGCTGGAAGCGATTACGGAGGGTCTTTGATCTCCTTGCGCTGTTTGGCGCCATCACCGGCATCCTTTTTATCGTGGGCCTGCTGCGCATTCGGCCAATGCACGGCCTCGACCTGCGATCCACAGCAAAGCGTTACCGCGCCCTGTCCAACCCTCCCGCGCCGGAGCTAAGCCCCCGCGAGAAGCTCCACCGATCCGCTCACCGCAAATCCGACCTCAATCCCTCTGACGTCGTCCTCAACACGACAGAAGGCCTCCGCGCCGCCTTCTACACAGACGTCGACCCGGCAAGCTATGCGTCTCTGAAGCAACACATCAAGGAAATCGACCTTCTTTTCCCCGAGTGGCTGCACGTCATCACGCCGGACGGCCGCCTCACCGCCTTCAGCGCGGACAACACGCCGTTCCCGGTCATCGACAACGCCGGCGTCCACGGTGTCGACCGCGAGAACAAGGTAGCCCACGTCATCACCTCGGCAAAGGAAGACACCGAAATCTTCCCGATGGTAAACAACTACAACCCCAAGGAAGGCGTCTTCGAGGACAACGTCGGCCAGTTCCTCGGCGATCCCAACGCGCGCGCCAACTTCCTCCGCCAGGTCGACCGCTTCCTTGCTGCAAACACCTTCTATCGCGGCCTCACACTCGACTTCCAGGCGCTCGGCCCGCAGGACCAGGCCAACTATAACGCGCTCATCGCCGCACTCTACGCCGACTTCCACCCGCGTAATCTGCGCCTCTACGTGAACGTTCCCATCAGCACCCCACCGGCGCAGCTCACGTTCATCGCGAACAACTCCGACGGCGTAGTCCTGATGGACTACGACCAGCACCAGACCGGCACGCAGCCGGGTCCTATCGCAGCTCAGGACTGGTTTGAAAATAACCTCCGCACCGCGCTCTCCGCCGTTCCGCGCGAGAAGATCATCTGCTCCATCGGCAACTATGCGTACGACTGGTCCACGCCTCTGCCCGCGACCTCTGCAGCGCCCGCTCCGAGCCCCGAAACAAAACGCACCCACGAGCACATGACCAGGCGCCTCAAAGCGCCCACTGCGCCGGCCGAGAAGACCGATGTCGATGCGGTCTATATGTCCACCCAGGAGGCCTGGCAGGCCGCCTCTGACGCCGACGCCAAAATCGAGCTTGACGATCCGTCCCTGAATCCTCACTTCGCTTACGTCGATGAGGACGCACACGTCAATCATCAGGTCTGGCTCCTTGACGCGGTTAGTGCGCTGAACGAAATGCGCGTCGCCCGTGCGCTTGGCCTGCAGACATTCGCTCTCTGGCGGCTCGGCTCCGAAGACGCCTCCATCTGGAACATCTGGGATAACCCGCTTAAGGTCGATCCCGCCAAAGCGCTTGCCGACATCGCGCCCGGTTGGGACGTCGACACCGAAGGTGACGGCGACATCCTGCGTGTCACCAAACCGCCGCAGAATGGTCACCGCACCATCACCATGGACGACGACAAGACCATCCCGTCCCAGTACCTCTCAGTCGTCTCCGAATCGATGGATTCGTACCCGCTCCCGTACACACTCTCGCAATACGGTTATCACCCCAAAGAAGTCGCCATCTCCTTCGACGATGGCCCCGATCCCACCTGGACGCCGAAGATCCTCGACATCCTCAAGCGCTACCATGTCGTCGGCACCTTCTTCATGATCGGCGAAGAGGCCGAAGACAATGTCGGCCTGATGAGGCGCGTCTACCGCGAAGGCCACGAGATCGGCAACCACACCTTCACGCACCCGGACATCAGCGAAATCTCCGATCGCTCCGTCGATCTCCAGCTCAATCTCACCGAGCGACTCTTCGCCGCCAAACTCGGCGTGCAGCCTGTCTACTTCCGGCCGCCTTACTCCATCGATCAGGAGCCCGACACCAACGACCAGGCCGCGCCCGTGGAGCGCATCCAGCAGCTCGGCTACACCATCGTCGGCGACAAGATAGACACCGACGACTGGAGCGAGCAACCACGAAAATCTCCCCAGGAAATTATCGACTCCGTCTTCCACCAGATCGAGCTCGCCAACACGAAGACCTGGATGCGCGGCTCCATCATCCTGATGCACGATGGCGGCGGCAATCGCCAGCCTACCGTCGATGCCCTGCCCAAACTCATCGAGGCCCTGCGCGCGCACGGTTACACCATAGTCCCCGTCTCGCAGCTCGTAGGCAAAACCCGCGCTGAGGTCATGCCTCCCCTCACGCGCCACCAGAAGTACGAGGCGGCCGTCGATTCCGTCGCCTTTTTCTTTATCTCCTTCTTCAATCACTTCGTCATCGACGTCTTCTTCGTCGGCGACTTCCTCATGAGCCTGCGCCTCATCGTTATCGGCATCTGCGCGCTCATCGACCGCTTCCGCAAGCGGCACGACGACCCCACCGGTGCCTACGCCCCACGCGTCGCAGTCCTCATTCCGGCCTACAACGAAGAGAAGGTCATTGCACGCACCATCCGCTCCGTGCTCATGTCCAACTACAAAAACCTTCGCGTCATCGTCATCGACGATGGCTCACGCGACAGCACCTACAAGGTCGCTACCGAAACCTACGCTCGCGAGATCGAACAGGGCCGCGTCACCGTACTTACGAAGCCAAACGGCGGCAAGGCCGAGGCCCTGAACTTCGCACTCCAGCAAACCGAGGAGGAGGTTTACGTCGGCATCGACGCCGACGGCGTCATCGCGCACGACGCCATCTCACGGCTCGTCTGCCATTTCGCGAACCCACGCATTGGCGCTGTCGCCGGCAATGCGAAGGTCGGCAACCGCGTCAACCTCTGGACCCGCTGGCAGGCGCTCGAATACATTACGTCGCAAAACTTCGAGCGCCGCGCACTCGATCTCTTCGACGTCGTCACCGTCGTCCCAGGAGCCATCGGCGCATGGCGAACCGCAGCCGTCAAAGCCGGCGGCAGCTACCACCCCGACACCGTCGCCGAGGACGCCGACCTCACCATGGCTCTTCTCGAGGCCGGCTACGCCGTCATCTACGAAGACCAGGCCCTCGCCTTCACTGAAGCTCCCATCAACGCCAACGGCCTGGCCCGTCAGCGCTTCCGCTGGTCGTTCGGAATCCTCCAGGCGCTCTACAAGCACAAGGCTGCTATCCGCAACCGTCGCGCCATGGGACTCTTCGCGCTTCCCAACATCCTCATCTTCCAGATCCTCCTTCCGCTCGTCTCGCCGCTTATCGATCTCATGTTCGTCGCGGGCGTCATCCATTACTTCATCGACAAGCACTTCCACCCCGAGACCACCAGCTCCGCCGACCTCGTCAAACTACTCGTCTTCTTCGGCGCCTTCCTCGTCATCGACTTCGCCGCCTCCGGCCTCGCCTTCATGCTCGAGCGTAAACATCCCGCCAGCAAGGGCGACGGTTGGCTCCTCTTCCACATCTGGATCCAACGCTTCACGTACCGCCAGCTCTTCTCCTGGGTTCTGCTGAAGACCGTCAAGCGCGCCATCGATGGCAAGCCGTTCAACTGGGACAAGCTCGAACGCACCGCCAAAATGTCCAAGGCTGCGGAGCAGTTCGCCCAACAATAGAAGCTTCGCGTCTCTGTCTCCTTCTTTGCCTCGGCTTGTACTCGTCTTTGCTTTTCTTTCTCTCGTCCCCGGAGGGAATCTGCTTTTGCTGTTTCTCCCTTTCACAAGTGCGGATGAACTTTCGTTCATTCGTCCCATCCCGCAACTCTGCCCCGCATCTCAAACCATATGAACGGCTTCCCCCGGCTTCTACTCGCGGCCATGCTTCTCATTCCGTCCCTCGCCTTCGCCCAGAACACACCTCAGGCGGACCAGACCCAACTGGCTCCGCAGCAACAACAGCAGCCCGAAAAGCCCGAAGCACCACAGCCCCAGACGAACCCTGCCACACAGTCCAATCTGCCGAACGCCCCATCCTCGATCGTCACCGGCAAGCCACACCTCCAGGGACAGATCCCGCTCGAGGACATACCGCATCCAGGAGTCATTGCCACTCGCGTGCCTCTCAACGTAGTCGGTGACACCTATCGCCTCTTTACCTCCCCGATCTACATCCGCGCAGGCGATCTCAAGTGGATGCTTCCCGTCGCCGCCGCCACCGGCGTCGCGCTCTCGCAGGACTCCCACGTAGCCCGCGACATCGTCAGCCACGACCCCGGCTTCAACAACACCGCCGACAACGTCTCCTACGATCTGATGTACAGCTACATCGCCGGCCCTGTCGTCATGTTCGGCACCGGTCTGGCCACCCACAATGACCATCTGCGCGAATCCGGCCTTCTCGGCGGCGAAGCCATGGTCGATGCCGAGATCTTCGACACCATTATCAAGGTCTCCACCTTCCGCGAGCGCCCCACCGCAGCCACCAACTACGACGGCAAGTTCTATCAAACCAGCGCTGGCATCGACTCATCCTTCATCTCCGGCCACTCCATCCTCGCCTGGTCTTCCGCCGCCGTCCTCGCCGCCGAGTACCCCAGCCCCTGGAAACAGGCCCTCGTCTACACCGGCGCAGGCGCCACCTCCATCACTCGCGTCCTCGCTGAAAAGCACTTCCCGACCGACGTCCTCCTCGGCTCCGCAGCCGGCTGGATGATCGGCCACTACGTGGTCCGCGCCCACCACCACCACCCCATCTTCCGCCACCACGCCGACCAGCCAACGCTATAACGAATGCAGCGAAGAGCCTCGACTCTGGGTGCCCCATTCATGACGCGGCTTTATCGCGGCATGAGTGGGAACGCTGGCGCCTTCGGCGCATAGCCATTCTCAACAAACCACCTCACCGCCTCGCGTAGCGCATTCTCGACCGGTACTACCCGCCAGCCCAGCTCCCGCTCCGCCTTCGCTGAGCTCGCCCACATCATCTTCCTGCCCATCCGCATGGCCTCCACGGTCGCGCGCGGCTCTTTCCTGCGCAGCTTCCCTGTGACCGTCTCGTCGAAGAACGCAAACGCCATCGCCACTCCGTGCGGCACCTTCATCGTCGGCGACGGCAGCCCACTCATCGCACTCAGCTTGTCGAGAATCTGCTTCAGCGTCAGATTCTCCCCGCCAAGAATGTACCGCTCCCCAAATCTGCCACGGTCCAGCGCAGCCACATGCATCCGTGCAATCTCTTCCACGTCGACGAGATTCAGTCCTGTCTCCACATACGCTGGAAACTTCTTATTCAAGAAGTCAACAATAATTCGTCCCGTTGGCGTTGGCTTCGCATCCATCGCGCCTACCGGGGTCGTCGGGTTCAGAATCACAACCTCCTGGCCCGCGCGCGCCGCCGCAATCGCCTCCTGCTCCGCCAGCCACTTCGATCGCTTGTAGTGCCCTATCATGTCTCGCTCGCTCACCGGCGTCTCTTCGTCTACAACGGACGCATCTTTGCGAAATCCCATCGTCGCCACGCTGGACGTGTATACCACTCGCCGCACACCGGCCTCACGCGCCAGCCTCAGCAGCTCGCGCGTTCCCTCAACATTCGCCTTGTACATTCCAGCCGGATCGGGAACCCACAGCCTGTAATCCGCCGCCACATGAATCAGCGCATCGCACCCGCGCAGCGCGGCCGCAAACTTCACTGGCTCGCGCAGATCTCCCTGCACCAGCTCTGCGCTCTTCGGCAGATTTTCTGTCCGCGAGTTCTTACGCGTCAGCAGCCGAAGCTCCGCTCCCTGCTCCGCCGCGATCCGCGCCACATGCGACCCCACAAATCCCGTCGCACCGGTTAGGAACACTCTCATTCGTTCAGCTTCCCGTCTTCTGCAGCAATAGCAGCCATTGAGAGCAATAAAGTCAGTTGCTCATTGTAGCTGCTGCAACAGATGTCAGAAGCCGCCGGTGATGATTCACCGGCCTTTACTTCCTTCTGCTCAGATCGCACAACATGTCCGAGTGGATATTCAGTCCGATGTTGGAGATGTTGTAGAAGTGCTCACTCGCAACCAGCCACACAACGTCACAGATCTCGCGCTCGGAATAGAAACTGCGGAGCCGTGAAAACGTCTGCAGGTCCATCTTCTTGTCCTTCGTCAGCTCCGTAACATAATCCAGCAGCGCACGGTCCTTATCACTGAAGAGCGGACTCGTCCTGTAATCCTCCAGCGCATCGAACTTCGCCTGGTTCATGGAGGCCTGAATCGTAAATGACCTTCCTATATCGATACAGAATAGACACACATTCAGGCGCGCCACCTGCTCACGCACCAGCATTGCCGTCTCGGGGGGCAGCACAAGTTTCTTGTCCAGCTCGCCGATCTTCTGCCCGAACTGACCAAACGCAATTGGCATTCTTGCCGTGATCACCTTTACCGGCGTCAGCACTTTGCCGAACCGTCTACGCGTAATCGCGTAAACAAGCTTCTTCATCAACCCGCGCGGCTTCTCGATCGGAGGCAGGAACGGCTGGTCCATCGAGAGCGTGAATGTCTGATCCATAAGCTCCTCACGGAGAAGCCCAGTTCACCGGCTTCTCTATAAGGACCTGATGCACACCCCACCTGTGCAGACTCACATTTCCGCATTCGGAGTAACCGCTAATCGAACCCCTGTCGAACAATCACATTAACGATCGCTTACTGAAGGTCCGGCTCCCACCAATGCAGAGGAACTCCCCAGAAGACGATTTCGCCAGGCTTCACCTTCGCGGAAACCTTACTGCTGCACAGATTCGCTGCGACGATTCCTTGACTCACCACATCGTCGACCCGCACCATCGAAAAATTGTTGCAGTCGATGTACGCAATTCTGTACGGCTCTCTGCCTGACCTCGGTCCAGGCAGCATCGTGAACTGCGATCGACCCGCCACATCCAGCTTTCCCGTACCCTCCGGTCCAAGGCTCACAACAGTCTTGTCAATGGTGTCAGTCCACGCGATCGTCACGTTCTGACCAGCGAGTGGTCGACCCGACCTCGCATTCAGAACGCGAACAGTAATCGACTGACCAGTCAGCGGTGTCACCCAGCAAAACAGTAACGCCGCAGCCAAAGTAAGACTAAAAGAAATTGAACTCATTGAGATCGTGCGAATCCGTCGTTTCATAGGCGGCTTAATCGAGCTTCTCCGCCTCAATCCCGATATTCTTCTCGCCCGCGGCCTTCTTCTCCCAGTACTTCCTCACCCACGCGTCGAAGCTCTTGCCCGCAGCCGTATCGCGTCCGCTGAATTTCAGCGCCGCCACATCGCTATAAGCAATCATCAACCGCTCCGTCGCTGCGCCTTCCCTCGGAGTTGGAATAATCCGCACCACTGAATCCGCAAGCGCCTTGCCGTTGCGCCGATCGTACAAATATCCCTCAACCACCGAGCCATCCCGCCGCGTAATCGTGATGTCGCCGCGATAGTCAAATGCCTTCTCCAGCGCCTCGCGAATCTCCTGCTCGCTCGCCAGCTCCGGTACCCATCCCTCCAGGTTCTCGCGCTCGCGCCCGGCCATTACCTCCAGCTCGTCCTGCGAAGCATGCTGCAACTGCTCAATCTTTCCGTGCTCCTGCTGTGCTGTCGACATCGTTAGTCTCCCGCCACGCTGGTCAGATTCTTATTCACCGAAGTCGTCACTACCACCGGCGTAGCGATTTGCACCAGCGGCGCGTGCCCTTCGGGCTTCCACTCGTTCAGCATCTTCATCGCGCCGTCGTCCTCATACGTCGACCTGAACATGTACTTCTTCGCGGTCGTCAAGAATCCCTTGATCGACCCGAAGTTGTAATCCACCGCGCTCGCCTCATGCCCCGAGTGCACCATGCAGTTCGCGCACTGCGGATTGCCGCTCTTCGCTCCGTAGTTCGCCCACTCCGTCGCGTCCAGCAGCTCCTGGTACGTGTCCGCGTAGCCGTCCTGCAGCAGGTAGCAAGGCTTCTGCCATCCGAAGATCGAGTACGCCGGCATGCCCCACGGCGTGCACTCGAAGTCCCGCTTGCCCATCAGATACTCGCTGAACAGCGGATGCGTGTTGAACTCCCAGCTCTTCTTCCGGTTCGACAAAATCATCCGGAACAGCTTGCGCGACCGCGCTTTCCCGAGGAAGTGATTCTGGTCCGGAGCCTTGTCATACGTGTACCCCGGGCTCACCATCATCGACTCAACACCAGCTTCCATCAGCTGATCAAAATGCCGCCGGACTGAATTGGGATCGGCACCATCAAAAAGCGTCGTGTTCGTCGTCACGCGGAAGCCCCCCGCCACCGCCGCCTTGATCCCCTCCATCGCGATGTCCCACCCACCCTCGCGGCACACGGAGAAATCGTGGTGCTCCTTCTCGCCATCCAGATGCACCGAGAAGCTCAGGTACTTCGACGGCTTGAACAGATGCAGCTTTTCCTTCAGCAGCAGCGCATTCGTGCACATGTACACATACTTCTTGCGCGCCACCAGGCCCGCCACAATCTCTGGCATCTGCGGGTGCAGCAGAGGCTCACCGCCCGGAATCGACACCATCGGCGCCCCGCATTCCTCCACGGCTTTGAAGCACTGTTCCGGCGTCAGCTGCGCCTTCAGAATGTGCGGCGGATACTGAATCTTTCCGCACCCCGCGCACGCCAGGTTGCAGCGAAACAGTGGCTCCAGCATCAGCACGAGCGGATACCGCTTGCGGCCTTTCACTTTTTGTTTCAGCACGTACGTCGCAACCGTCCACGCCTGCGATACCGGTACAGCCATCTCAAACCCTCCAAAAAATCAGCCAGCGATCTGAAGCTACGCCGCCGCTTCCTCGTCCTGTTCCTTCGCCATCGCCTTCTCATACGTCGTCAGCGCCAGCAGCGGGAAGTACTGCTTGTACAGGTGGTATCCCAGGTAAAACACCCGTGGAAACCCCGTCCCTGTGTAATAGCTCTCGCCATTGCGGCCGGGCATTAATTCATCCCAGCTTCCATCCTCGTGCTGCCGCTCGATCAGCCAGCGAATTCCCTTCGCCACCGAATCCGATCGGGTGTCATTCGCGGCCAGCAGCCCCAACAGCGCCCACGCTGTTTGCGACGGCGTGGAAGGTCCAACACCACGCTGCGCCGAATCGTCATAGGTCCCACACGTCTCGCCCCAGCCACCGTCCGGATTCTGCACCATGCGAATCCACTCGGCTGCCTGCTGCACCGGCGCCTCCAGGTAGCTGTACTCCATCGCCTGCAGACCACGCAGCACAAGGAACGTCCCGTACAGATAGTTCACGCCCCAGCGCCCAAACCAGCTTCCGTCCGGCTCCTGCTCGCGCAGAATAAACTGCACGGCCTTCTCCACGCGCTTGTCCCGCCGCGTATACCCATACGACGCCAGCATCTCCAGCAGCCGGCCCGTAATGTCAACCGTCGGCGGATCGATCATCGCGTTGTGGTCGGCAAATGGAATCGACTCAAAAATCTTCTTCGTGTTGTCCTTGTCGAACGACGCCCACCCGCCGCTTTTGCATTGCATCGCAAAGACCCACTCAATCGCGCGCTGCGTTACCTCGTATTGATACCGTTCGCGCGGATTGTCCACCGACTTCAGCGCCAGCAGCACCTCGCCCGTATCGTCCACATCCGGCTGATGGTCATTGTTGAAGAAGAAGCACCAGCAGCTCGGGTCAGCGACCTTCGCATTGTGCGACCAGTCGCCCTGGCGTCGAATCTCTTTCGATAGCAACCAGTCCGCCGCCTTCACCAGCCGTGGGTCTGTTCTCGCCAAATTACATTCACCCAGCGTCGACAAAACCTGCGCCGTATCCCACACCGGCGAGAAGCATGGAACCATCCGGAATGTCGGTGTCGGATAGTCCGGCTCGCCATTCGGGCAATCGATCCCCAGCTTCTCAAACTCGTCCATCGCGCGGATCATCTGCGGGTCGTCGAACCCATACCCCAGACACCGCAATGCCACAATTGCGTTCAGCATGGCGGGGTAGATCGCTCCCAAACCATCCGACCGCTCAAAGTGGTCGAGCATCCACTTCTCCGCATGCTTGATTGCGACCTTGCGCAGCGGCCGCACGTGCACGCGCTCAAACCAGTGCGTCATCCGATCCAGAAACAGGAAGAAATTCCGCCACGAGATCCAGTGCTTGCTGTCCCAGCGCAGATGCAGATTCGCGTTCTGCCGTCCCCCAACAAACAGTTCATCAATTCCCTGCTCATTCGGCAGCTTCTTGAACGGCTTCGTTGCATAAATCACCGACAGCGGAACCAGAATCGCGCGCGACCACGCGCTGATCTCGTAAATATTAAAGTAGAACCACTTCGGAAACAGCACGATCTCCGGCGGAACCGCCGGCACCGCGTCGTAGTCATACTGGCCCAGCGCGCACAGATAAATCTTGGTGAACGTATTGCAGTTCACCACACCGCCCTGCTCCAGCACCTTCTCGCGCGCCCGCACCATCACCTGATGATCGGCCTTGTACCCCATCAGCTTCAGCGCCAGATAGCACTTCACGCCGTAGTTCACGTTCGACGGCCCACCCGGATACAGACTCCAGCCGCCGTCCTCATTCTGGTGACGCAGAATCTCATTCACCGCACGCTGCAGTTTGCCCGAATCTCCCGTTCCCAGCAGCGTGTGCATGAAGATGTAGTCCGACTCCAGCATCGAGTCGGCTTCCAGCTCACCGCACCAGTAGCCGTCCTCGTGCTGCTGCCCCAGAAGCCAGTCCACCGAGCGCCGGATTCCATCGCGCACACGATCCATTGCGAGGTCGAGGCGGCCAAATCTCGGCTGCGCCGCCCCCTTCGTCTCTCTTGGAGATGTGTTCATTCGCAATCTTTTCGCTCGAAACTCCAACAGCCTGACTGCGGCTGTTCCTGGTCTGCGTTCGTTCCCTTAACGACGTGCGCCTGTCCGGTTCGCTTACACTGCGGCCGCTGCGGGCTTTGGCGCCGCGGCGATCGCCTGCACAATCTCCGGTGGAAGTCCAAACCGGACGTTCTCCGGCATTACCTCAACCTCTTCGACCGATCCATAGCCCTTGCCCTGCAGGAACAGGATCACATCCTGCACCAGGATCTCCGGAGCCGATGCCCCCGCCGTAATAGCCACCGACGCCGCGCCCTCGAGCCACTCCGGCTTGATGTCATCCGCCTTGTCGATCAGGTACGAACTCGTCCCCAGATTCCGCGAAACCTCAACCAGCCGGTTCGAGTTCGAGCTGTTCCTCGATCCCACAACCAGCACCACATCCGCGCCATGGGCCACGTTCTTCACGGCCGTCTGGCGATTTTCGGTCGCATAGCAGATATCCTGTGCGTGCGGCCCGGCGATGTTCGGGAAGCGCTTTTTCAGCGCCCGGATCATCGTTCCGGCTTCGTCCAGCGAGAGCGTGGTCTGCGTCAGGTACGCCACCTTGTTCGGATCGGGCACCACCAGGGTTTCAACCTCTTCCACCGTGGACACGACCTGGGTCACATCCGGCGCTTCGCCCTGCGTCCCCTCAACCTCTTCGTGATCTCGATGTCCCACCAGCACCAGGGAATAGCCCCTTTGCGAGAACTTGATCGCCTCCATGTGGACCTTCGTCACCAGCGGGCAGGTCGCGTCGATCACCTTCAGACCGCGTTCTTTAGCGCGAGTCCGCACGGCAGGTGAAACTCCGTGCGCCGAGTAGATCACCCGCGCACCCTCCGGCACCTCATCCAGCTCGTTGACGAAGATCGCGCCCTTCTGCGCCAAATCGTTCACAACATAGCTGTTATGCACAATCTCCTTGCGCACGTAAATCGGCGCACCAAAGGTCTCCAGCGCAATCCGCACAATATCGATCGCCCGCACCACACCGGCGCAGAAACCCCGCGGCTTCAAAAGCAGAATGCGCTTTTGAGCGGAGCTGGAGGTTGAATCGTCTGTATCGATGGGCGCAGCTACAGGACTAGGCACGTCCTCTAGTATACCCGTCTTCAGGCCCTCAGGCACCCCTCCGGATGAACCACCGACGGTGCAACCGCGCTGTCTCTCAGCGATGGCCAGAGCTGCATCCAGGTCCAGGTCGCCAGCGAGTTCTGCCGCTGGAGCAGTCATAGCCATCTGCTCCCGCCCAGGAGCAGTCATCTGCCATCATCTCCTATCCGGGCCCCCGGCGAGCGTTTTTGGCTCGGTGGGGTGGTTACACATGGCCAGAGCAATTGTCATGCGGACAGTGGCAGGCCAGCGACGTCTTGCCGGCCGAATCCTCACAATATTGCGAGCAATACTTTTTTCCGTCCGTGCAAACACAACTACAAGCCGTATGCGCACATTTCTTGGCTTCCGCCATAGAGTCCCTCCAACTTCTGTCTTCAGACAGAGCTCCGCCCCGCCGGGTTGCTTCGATTTCATCCAAAGGAGACCGGGCCTTGAAAGGGACGGGCTCAGCCCGTCCGTGCTGCCGTGGAAAAAAGGGGCTTCAGCCCCTGAGGGAATCTCTCTCCAGAAACCAATTTCACGCACTCTGCTTCAGCATCTGCTCCGCGTGCCGCCTGGATGTCTCCGTCAGACTCGCCCCCGAAAGCATGCGCGCAATCTCCTCGACGCGCTCTTTCTGCTCCATCCTGCGCACGCCCGTTTGCGTCCTTCCGCGACGCTCTGTCTTCTCAATCAAAAAATGCTGGTCTGCAAACGCCGCAATCTGCGGCAGATGTGTAATGCACAGCACCTGCTGCCCTCGCGCCAACGCCTTCAGCTTCTGCCCCACCGCCTCCGCCGCTCGCCCGCCAATCCCGATATCGATCTCATCAAACACCAGCGTGCGCGGCAACGGGGTCCCTGGCGAGCGTTTTCGGCTCGCTGGGGTGTCCATCGGCGGCCTTCTCTTTTTTGTGCCCGCAGCACCTTCCTCCACCGCAACCTTCAACGCCAGCATCACCCGGCTCATCTCACCACCTGACGCAATCTCCTCCAGCGGCTTCATCGGCTCGCCTGGATTCGTTGCAATCTTCGCCTCCACGCGGTCCCACCCGCTCGCGCTCCAGCTCGCCTCCCCCTCCTCTGCCGTCACCTCCACTCCAAACCGCGCATTCATCGCCAGCTCGTTGATCTGCTTCTCGGCCAGCTTCGCCAGCCTCTTCGCCGCCGCTGCACGCTGCTCACTCACCTTCCGCGCAGCCTCGCGATAGCGGGCCGCCACAGCCGCAAGCTCAGCCTCCAGCTCCTTCAGCCGAGCCTCGCGATTCTCCAATTCGCTCAGCTTGCCCTTCACCTCTTCGCCGAACGCGATCACCTCCGCGAGTCCTGTCGTTCCCGCGCCTGCTCCGTACTTGCGCTTCAGCCTTTCCAGAGCCGCCAGCCGGTCCTCAATCTCACCCAGTCTCTCCGGTGACGCGGTCACATCGCCGGCAAAATCCCGCAACGTCGCCGCCGCATCCTCCACACTCACCTTCGCCGCGCTCAGCGACGCAGCCGTCTCCCCAAACCGTTCGTCAAACCGCGCGAGGTCCTCCACATGCTTCAGCGCTCCGCCCAGCAGCGACTCGGCCGAGACCTCAGCCTCATACAACATCTCCAACGCTGCAGTCGCACCCGTAAACAATCGCTCCGCGTTTGCCAGCACCCGCTTCTCCGCGGTAAGCCGCGCATCCTCCTCCGCATCCACGATGCCGGCGCTCTCAATCTCCCGCGCCTGAAAGCTCCACAAATCCAGCAACCGCAGCCGATCCGCCTCCGCCGCCCGCAACTCGTCAATCCGCTCGCGCACTTCACGCCACCTGGTGAAGCCAGCACTCACCTCATCGATACTCAAATCCCCAAACCGGTCCAGCAACAATCGCTGCTGCGCCGCGTCGAACGCCATCAGCGTCTCCGACTGCGCATGCACCAGCGCCAGCTCCGGAGCGAGCTGCCGCAGCACATTCACCGTCGCCGGCTGATTGTTCACGAACACTCTGCCCTTGCCGCTCGCTCCAATCTCGCGCCGCAGCAGAATCTCGTCGCCCTCAGCATCGATCCCGTTATCTTCGAGAATCTGCTCCGCGCCGGGAGTGGACTCAAACACGCATCCCACGACAGCTTTCTCTGCGCCGAACCGCACCACATCGCTCGACGCCTTCCCACCGAGCAACAGCACCAGCGCATCAATCAAAATCGACTTTCCCGCGCCCGTCTCGCCCGTCAGCAGGTTCAATCCCGGGCCAAACTCGGCCACAGCATGATCGATCACCGCATAGTTTTCCGCGCGCAGTTCCAGCAGCATCTCGGGGTCTCACCGAGAGCATAGCAGCCTCCGCTTTTGCTTTTCTGTTGCTGTTGTTTTTGCCTTTGCCTTTCTGTTTGTCATCCCCGCAGGGGATCTGCGTTTAGTGTTGCTCTTGCTTCTACCTTTGCCTTATTCACCACTCCTATTCCCACCCACGCCCCTGCTCCCCTCCTCAAACGTCCATCTCTTGGCAATACAGCCGACCCACCTCCCGCGTTTACACTGAAATTGAGCATATGACTGTCCTCCCCCTCGCTCTCTTCCTGCAAGACGCGGCAGCGCCCTCCGGTCCTCTCGCTGGTCCGCACTCCAATGCCATCGTGGACATGGTCCACAACAGCGGCCCCACTGCGCTCACCGTCCTCGGCATCCTGCTCCTCGCCAGCATCGTCTCCTGGGCCATCATCATCGCCAAGTGGCGCGCCTTTAACGAAGCCAACGTCCAGAGCAAGCGCTTCCTCCGCGCCTTCCGCAAGTCCGGCCGTCTCTCTGAAATCGCAGCCATCGCCGACCAGTTCAAGCCTTCGCCACTCGTCGCCGTCTTCCACGAAATCCACGACGAGTACCAGCGCCAGGCCGGCGGCCGCGGCACCCCGCCCAACCCCCAGGCCCTCGAGCGCGCCGCCCAGACGGCCGCCTCCGAGTCCCTCACCATCATGGAGCGCCGCATGACCTGGCTCGCCACCACCGCCCAGTGCGCTCCCTTCGTCGGCCTCTTCGGCACCGTCATGGGCATCATCGACGCCTTCCACGGCCTCGGCACGGCCGGTGCCGCCACCCTCCGCGCCGTCGCTCCCGGCATCTCTGAAGCCCTCATCACCACCGCCGCCGGCCTCGTCGTCGCCGTCCCCGCCGTCATTGGCTACAACCAGCTCACCCAGCGCCTGCGTGAATTCGCCGCGCGCATGGACGACTTCGGCCGCGAACTTCTCAACGCCATCGAGAACGCCGCCCATCTGACCTCGCAGCCCCACACCCCGCCGGCCTACGAAGAACCAGTTCGACGGAGGCCCTAGCCATGGCCTTCTCTGCCAACGGACGCACCCAGTCCGCGCTCTCCGACATCAACATCACCCCGCTCGTCGACGTCGTCCTCGTCCTGCTCCTGATCTTCATGGTCACCGCGCCCGTCCTGCAGTCCGGTATCGAGGTCGCCGTCCCGCAGACCCGCACCGTCAACCAGGTCGCCGAAGAGCACATGGTCGTCACCATCGACAAAGACCAGAACGTCTTCCTCCAGGACAAGCCTGTCAACATCCACGACCTCCCGCGCCTCCTCGGCTCCGGTACCCCCGCCGGCGCCAAACGCGTCGTCTACGTGCGCGCCGACCAGAAAGTCCCCTTCGGCGCCTTCGCCTCCGTCATGGACGCCGTCAAGCAGGCCGGCATCACCAACATAAGCATCGTCACCCGCCCCCTCGAAGGCACCAACCCCTAAAATGATCGCCTCCCCCATACACCTGTCATCTCGACCGAAGCGGGCGCGCAGCGTTCGCGTAGTAGAGAGACCTGCATCTCACGATGTCCGCGCCACCCGGCCCCCGCAACCAGGACCCTCGATCAGTTAACGCAACATGAGCGTCTTCGCCAGCCTCGACTACGACAACCCCGACCGGCTCGGCAGCGGCTTTGCCGGCGCCATCGGCCTCCATGTCGCCATCGCCGGCTTCTTCGTCGCGCTCGCCTTCATCGTTCCCTCGCATACGCCGCACTGGGGCGAAAGCTCCTCCTCCGTCGGCGCCATTCAGGCCTCCATGGTCTCCGCGCTTCCTCTGCCCACCAAGGTTCCGCCCGTCGAGCACAACGTCCTGGCCAGCGACAACGTCGCGCCCACCCCCAAGCCCCCGCCCAAGGAAGCCACCCAGCCGCCGCCCAAGCCCACCGACATCCTCATCAAGGAGAAGACCGCCGAAAAGCCTAAGGTCGCTCCCATCGCCCAGCCCGCGCCGCCCAAGCATCCGCAGCCCACGCCGCCGACCGCCAAGGCCGCGACCGGCGACGCCGCCACGCAGCTCCCGCAGGCCATGACCCAGCTCAAAAACGGTACCGCGATCGCCACCGTGCAGGACCGCACCTTCGGCAACCGTTACGCCTACTACATACAGATCATCAGTCGCATCGTCTCTCAGAACTGGTACACCCAGGAGGCCGACCCCACCACCTCACTGGGCAAGCGCGCCGTCATCCTGTTCGACATCAACCGTGATGGCGTTCCCCAGAACATCCGCATCGAAACCAAAAGCGGGTCACCCTCGCTCGACGCCTCTGCTCTCCATGCCCTCCAGCGCGTCGACAACTTCGGCCCTCTGCCCGCCGGAGATCACATAACAGTGGAATTCGCCTTTGACTACAAACAGCAATAAAATCCACAGCCGAGCCCCCATTGAGCGGTTTTTGCTCGCTGGGCTGGAACGATCCAGCTAGATTTCCGTCTAGAATTCAGGAAGAAGGTCTGATTACGATGCACATTGGCCCCCTCCGTGGTGGACCCCTCGCCAACAAACACCGCGCCGCACTCACCCTTCCAGCTGCACTCACCCTTCTCTTCTCTGCGCTGCTCTTCGCTCCCGCCCTCCGCGCGCAGGAAGGCCCCATCCATCTCGAGACATCCTCAGGCGCCAACAAGCTCCGTCTCGCTGTAGCCAGCTTCAAGCCGGCCAACGGTGACCCCGCCACCCTCTCGGACAAGGCCGTCTTCGACCAGACGCTCTACAACGACCTCTCCAACGCCGGCACCTTCGATCTCGTTTCAAAGCAGATGGCGCCTCAGGCCACGCCCGGCGCCCAGTCTGAGATCCAGCTCTCGCAGTGGGCTGCCGCTCCGGCCAGCGCCTCCATGGTCGCCTTCGGCAATCTCTCCGTCTCCGGTGGCCGCCTCATCGTCAACGGTTTCCTCGACGATGCCAAGAACCCGCAATATCCCCAGATCTTCGCGCGCCAGTACTCCGACACCGCAAGCGAGAACAGCGCCCGTCAGATCGCCCACCGCTTCGCCGACGAAATCATCGCCCGGCTCGGCGGAGGCACCATCGGCATCGCCGAAACCAAAATCTACTTCGTCAAGCAGTCCGGCCAGAACAAGGAAATCTGGGGTATGGACTACGACGGCGCCAATCAGCACCAGATCACGCACGTCGGTTACGCCATCTCTCCACGCATCTCCCCCGACAACTCCCGCATCGCCTTCTCGGAGATCAGCCGGCACGGCGGCTTCCAGATCGGCATGTACTCTCTGCTGCTAAACCGCACCGTCAACTTCGCCAACGCCGGCGGCACCAACATCTCGCCAGCCTGGGCGCCGAACGGCCAGCAGCTCGCCTTCTCCTCCTCACGCACGGGCGACCCTGAGATCTGGGTCTCCGATACGCAGGGCACCGCCGCCCACCGGGTTACCGACTTCCGCGGGCCAGACGCCTCGCCCACCTGGAACCCCAAAACCGGCGCGCAGATCGCCTGGGTCTCCGGCCGCACCGGCCTTCCGCAGATCTACATCATGGAGGCTGACGGCTCCGGCGTGCAGCGCCTCACCGACGGCGGCTACGCCAGCTCTCCCTCATGGTCCCCCAACGGCCAGTTTCTCGCCTTCGCCTGGGATCGCAAGTACGGCCCCGGCGCCCCCGGCGGTCAGGACATCTACGTGATGGAGATCGCCACCAAGCGCTGGATTCAGCTCACCCACGACTCAGGCCGTTGCGACTTCCCCTCCTGGTCGCCTGACGGTACCCATCTCGTTTACGCAAACTCTTCTGACGGCCGCGCCGACCACACCCGCATCATGACCATGCTTGTCGATGGCACCCAAAAACGATCGCTTACCGGCGCCGGCGCCGACATGCCGAACTGGAGCTGGCGGTAATCATGCCATGTTCCCCGCCACACGCTATATCCCACACCGGGCCATAAACTAAATTCGGACTGGATTTCGCCTGGCTCGGTAGCGAGCTCAAACGAGGACCCCTAAGCGTGTTTCATAATCCGATTCGCTGGAATACGGCTCGTATGGAACCTGGCAACAAGCCGGGTTCCAGGCGGTTCGCGTTCCGTACATGCTCGCTAGGAAACACGCTTCACTAACAGAGGACAAGATGATCTCTCGACAAACCTCCCCCTCCCGCAAGCTGACAACTCTTCTCTTTAGCGCTTCTCTCGCTCTCCTCACCGCGACCGGCTGCCATCACAAGGCGAAAACGCTCCCGCCGCCATCGGCGCTTCCGCCCGAAGCCGCCACGGCCGCGCCCACCGCTACCATCTCCGCTGACCCCATGGCTATCGATCAGGGCCAGTCCGTCGTCCTCAACTGGCGCACCACCAACGCGTCCTCCGTCTCCATCGACGGCATCGGCAACGTAGCCACCAACGGCACCCAGACGGTCACACCCGACAGCTCGACGAACTTCCATCTCGTCGCCAAGGGCGACGGCGGCACCACCGAGGCCAACGTCCGCGTCACCGTCCGCGTCCCAACCGTTCCCGAATCCGGCAATATCAGCGAGAACGACGCTGGCGCCGACGCAGTCTTCCACCAGAACGTGAAAGACATGTTCTTCGACTATGACAGTTACAACATCCGTCAGGCCGACGAACCCTCCGTCACCGCCGCTGCCAGCTACATCAATGCGCACCCCGATCTGAAGATTCTGATCGCCGGCTACTGCGACGACCGCGGCTCCGCCGAGTACAACATCACGCTCGGCGAAAACCGCGCCAACGCCGCCAAACAGGCACTCGTCGCCGCCGGCGTCAACGCCAGCCGCATCCGCGTCGTCAGCTACGGCAAGGAGCGCCAGTTCTGCAGCGAAGAAAACGAATCCTGCTGGCAGCAGAACCGCCGCGCCCAATTCAACGTCGACCGCTAAACCCCTCGAAGGCCGCGCCGTCTTGTCCTCATTTGGGCCAGACGGCGCGGCCTTTCACCTTATAGACTTGAGGTTTTGAAAGGGATGGCCTCCAGGCCATCCGTACATTTGCCGGAACTCTTTGGGGCTTTAGCCCCTGAGGGAACTCAGGAGTAAGACCATGTCACGCGCGCGCCTCATCCCCCTCACCCTCGCTGCTCTGCTCTTCATCGGCGCGACTCCGCGAGCCCACGCCGTAAACAAGGACATGGTCCAGCTCCAGACTCAGGTGCAGCAGCTCCAGGACGCCGTCGCGCGTCTCCAGCAGACCAGCGACGAGCGCTGGGGCGTCCTCAAGGACCTCGTGCAGCAGACCGCCGACTCCGTTAACAAGATGTCCGTCGTCGTGAACGGGATGCAGCTCAGAATGCAGAACCTCCAGGACGCCGCGGGCCAGAAAAACGACCAGCTCTCCGGCCAGGTCCAGTCCCTCAACGACTCCCTCGACGAACTGAAGGCCCGCCTTGATCGCATCGAGAAGGTCGTCAACAACGTGCAAGCCTCGCAGCAGTCCACCAACGCCCTCCTGGGCAACCTGCCCGGCAATGTTCCGCCGGGCGGCGCCGCGACTGCAGTCCCGGTCGGCCCCGCAAACCCTACCGACAGCAGCGGCAAACCGCTCCCCGGCATCCCGCTAAGCTCCATCGCGAACGGCGCCGCTCCCGCACCCGGCACGGCCACGCCAGCCGGCGCCGGTAATCCCCCCGCCGGCGAGATGTACCGCACCGCCTATGGCGACTACATGTCCGGCAAGAACGGGCTCGCCACCTCCGAGTTCCAGGACCTGATCAAGGCCTACCCCGACGACAACCTCGCCGGCAACGGCTACTACTACATCGGCGAGATGGAGCTCCGCAGCGGCAAGTACTCCGCCGCCCTCAAGGACTACGACCACGTCCTCGAGCACTACCCTGACAACTCCAAGATCCCGGCCGCTCACCTGCACAAAGGCGACGCCCTCGTCGCCATGCACCAGAACGAAGCCGGCATCCGCGAGTACCGCGCCCTCGTCCAGCGCTTCCCCAACTCCCCCGAAGCCGCCCAGGCCAAAGCCAAAATCTCCCTCGCCGCCCGCAGGTAACAGGGCGCAACTCGAAACTCGGCTAGTTCCTGACCTCGCGCAGCGCCCTTGCGACGCACGCTTTCTCCTCCGCGGTCAACCCCACCCTCGGCAGCCGCGGAGCCCCACCGTAATATCCGTTCAGATCGCACGCATACTTCACACCCGCAACTCCAAACTTTGAAACCGCAGCGTCCGCCTCACGCAGTCTCTCCGCCTTCAGCCGAGCCAGCTTCGGATCACCATCCTTGAACGCCGCCCACACCTCATGGCATCCCTGCGGAGCGCAGCCAGCCAGCTCCGGCATCACACCCTGCACACCGGCCTCCAGCAGCCCAACTGACTCACTCGCCTTACCCGCAGCGATCACCTGAAACCCAACCGCCTTGGTCCTCGTCTTCACCGCCGGCTTCGCTGGAGCCACCGCAACCGACGCTCCCCCACTACTCAGCGCATCTGCCGCCACAAACGTCGCCTCACCCTCACGCTGCACCTCCAGCATCCGCGCCGTAGCCGCTGCGAACACCGTCGTAACCGTCACCTCGCACTTTACACCCTCAGTCACCGCCCGCATCGCCGCCAGCCGATCCGCCGTCAGGCCGGCATCCACCAACCCAATCACGTTCGGGTGCTTCGCCAGCGCACCAACCATATTCACCGAAACCTCAAACCCGCCGTCCGACGAATCACTCCACAGCACAACCGGCAACGGTGAACGATCGGCCACCGCACTGAAGAACAACTCAATCTGCGCCGGCGAATCCCCACGAACCAGTCGCCGCCACTCCGCCGGCGCCCACAGCAGCACAGCATCAAACTTCGCCTCTGCAGCCTGCTCCGCAATCCTGACCGCGCCCTCCACGCTCTCCGCCCCCACGCCCGCAATCAGCACCTTCTCCTTCGCTGCAGCCTCACTGGCCACACGCAAAGACTCGCTCCGCTCCTCATCACTCAATCCGCTCGCCTCGCTCCACGGCCCTGAAACGAGCAACCCCGCCGCCGGCGTCCGCGAATAGCGGTCCACATTGTGCTCCAGCTTGCGCCAGTAGCACGCGCCGTCCGCATAAAACGGCGTCGTCACCGGAATAAACAATCCCTCGAGAAGCATCAATCTAGCCTCGCAACTCCTGAGTAGCATCGGACTTCAGCCCGCGGCACTCGTTCGTAGAAATACATCGGGCTTTAGCCGCGGATACACCGCTACGCCGTCACCGCTTCTCTCGCGGCATGCAGCTCCTGCAGCGAGCTCACGTGGTACTCGCCCCTCTGCAGCGCCTCGATCCCATCCGCCGCAGCCTTCGCCGCAGCCATCGTCGTAATCGTCGGCACGCGCGCAGCCACCGCTGCACGCCGAATCGCCTGCTCATCGAACACGCGTTCCTGTCCCTGCGGCGTATTCACAATGAGCTGAATCCCTTCGCCCTTGATCAGGTCGACCACATTCGGACGCCCTTCCTTCACCGCGTACACGCGATCTACCTGCAAGCCCGCGCCTTCAATGACCGCCGCAGTCCCGTAGGTCGCGACCAGCTTGAACCCCATGTCGACGAACCTCCGCGCCAGCGCCCCAACCTGCCGCTTGTCGTGATCGTTCACGCTGAAGAACACGATGCCCACGGTCGGCAGATATAGCCCTGCCGCCATCTGCGCCTTCGCAAAGGCCTCGCCGAAGGTCGTCGCCACTCCCATCACCTCGCCGGTCGAACGCATCTCCGGCCCCAGCACAGGATCCACGCCCTGGAACTTGCCCCACGGAAACACCGGCGACTTCACAAAGAAGTGCTCACCCGTGCCGAGGTCTTCGCGGCTCGCCACCTGCTCCGGAAGCAGCTCGCGCAGTGTCTTGCCGGTCATCAACCGCGAAGCCACCTTCGCCAGCTGCACACCAGTCGCCTTCGACACATACGGCACCGTGCGCGACGCCCGCGGGTTCACCTCAATCACGAACACCTTGCCGCGCTGCACCGCGAACTGCAGGTTCACCAGCCCGATCACGTTCAACGCCAGCGCCAGCTTCCGCGTATAGGCACGCAGCGTCTGCATAACCTCTGGCGACAGATCCACCGCAGGCAACACACACGAAGAATCTCCCGAGTGCACACCCGCCTCTTCGATGTGCTGCATGATCCCGGCAATCACCACATCCTTGCCGTCGCACAGCGCGTCGACATCAACCTCCTGCGCCTCCTCCAGGAAGTGATCGATCAGCACCGGCCGCTCCTGCGAGTACTCAATCGCCGTCGTCATATATTGCACCACCTCGGCATCGTCGTACGCAATCACCATCGCGCGCCCGCCCAGCACATAGCTCGGCCGCACCAGCACCGGATATTCCACCTTGCGCGCGCCCGCCAGCGCCTCATCGACACTCGTCGCCATCGCTCCCGGCGGCTGCGGAATTCCCAGCTCTTCAATCAACTTCCCAAAGCGCTTGCGGTCCTCGGCAAGATCAATCGACTCCGGACTCGTTCCGATGATCGGCACACCGGCAGCCTTCAGCGGCAGCGCCAGGTTCAGCGGCGTCTGCCCGCCGAACTGAACAATCATTCCAATGTCTGCCCCGCTCGAAGCCTCATGCTCATACACCGCCAGCACGTCTTCAAATGTCAGCGGCTCAAAGTACAACCGGTCGCTCGTGTCGTAGTCGGTCGACACCGTCTCCGGATTGCAATTGATCATCACCGTCTCGTAGCCGTCCTCACGCAGCGCAAACGCAGCATGGCAGCAGCAGTAATCGAACTCAATGCCCTGCCCGATCCGATTCGGCCCTGAACCGAGAATGATGATCTTCCTGCGATCCGTCGGCTGCGCCTCATCCTCCTCGTCATAGCAGGAGTACAGATAGGGCGTGAAGCTCTCAAACTCCGCCGCGCACGTGTCGACCAGTTTGAACACCGGCCGCACTCCCAGCCGCTCGCGCATCGCACGCACCTGCGCCGCGCCGTCGCGTCCATCGCGCCCCAGCACCGCAGCTAATTTTTCGTCCGACAGCCCCATGCGCTTCGCAGCCCGCAGGTCATGCGCCTCAAGCCCATCGATGCCCGCAAACTCCACGCGCTGCAGCTCGTCCGCAATCATCTTCATCTGGTGCAGAAACCACGGGTCCATGCCTGTCAGCCGCGCCGCCTCGCGCACGCTCATGCCCGTCTCGAATGCATAGCGCAGATACGCCAATCTCTCCGGCGACGGCGTCACCAAACGCTGCCGCAGTCTGCGCGGATCGATGTTCTCCGCACCGGCCTTCTTCCCCGTCTCCAGCGAGCGCACGGCCTTCATCAGCGCCTCTTTGAACGTGCGCCCAATCGCCATCACCTCGCCGACAGACTTCATCTGCGGCCCCAGCGTCTCATCCGCGCCCGGAAACTTCTCAAACTGCCACTTCGGAATCTTCACCACCACATAATCAATCGTGGGCTCAAAGCACGCCGGCGTCGCCTTCGTGATGTCGTTCTGCAACTCATCCAGCGTGTACCCCACTGCCAACCGTGCCGCAATCTTCGCAATCGGAAATCCCGTCGCCTTCGACGCCAACGCCGAACTCCGCGACACGCGCGGATTCATCTCGATCACCGTCATGCGCCCGTTTTGCGGATTCACCGCGAACTGCACATTGCTTCCGCCCGTCTCCACGCCGATCTCACGAATCACCGCGATCGCCGCATCGCGCATCCTCTGATACTCGCGGTCCGTCAGCGTCTGCGCGGGCGCCACCGTAATCGAGTCGCCCGTGTGCACACCCATCGGATCAAAGTTCTCAATCGAGCAGATGATCACGACGTTGTCCTTCAGGTCGCGCACCACCTCGAGCTCATACTCCTTCCACCCCAGCACGCTCTCTTCCAGCAGGCACTCATGCACCGGCGAAAGATCCAACCCGCGCGACAGAATCTCCATCAGCTCTTCGCGGTTGTACGCAATGCCGCCGCCTGACCCACCCAGCGTGAAGCTCGGCCGGATCACCACCGGAAACCCAAGCGCTCCCGCAAACTCAATCCCGTCGCGAATATTGTTCACCAGCTTCGACTTTGGCATGTCCAGGCCAATGCGATTCATCGCATCCTTGAACAGCAGCCGGTCCTCAGCCTTCTTGATCGCCTCCAGCTTCGCACCGATCAGCTCAATGCCGTACTTATCCAGCACGCCCTGATCAGCCATATCGACTGCAAGGTTCAGCGCCGTCTGTCCACCCACCGTCGGCAGCACCGCAAACTTCCCCGTACCATTCCCGCCGTCATCCTGAGGCGTAGCCGAAGGACCTCTGTATTTCGCTCCCGCCGAAGCGTCCGTCATCATCTCGCTCTCGACGCGCAGAATCTCCTCGAGATACGCCGGCGTCAGCGGCTCGATGTACGTGCGGTCGGCAACCTCCGGGTCGGTCATGATCGACGCCGGGTTCGAATTCACCAGCACAACCTCATAGCCCTCGGCCTTCAGCGCCTTGCACGCCTGCGTGCCCGAGTAATCAAACTCCGCCGACTGCCCAATCACAATCGGCCCCGAGCCAATCACCAGAATCTTCGAAATATCGTTCCTACGCGGCATCTTCGTCCAAACCTATCTAGATAATTGCTCGATTACGTCTCTTGCCAACTCGGCATCCAGTGACACCTTCGAGACCTGTGCGTCATCGCTGTCGAGCTTTGGTACCGGCGCCGACGAACCGTCAGAGCGCACATAACCACTGCTAACCTTTTGCTTCTTCCCTGCGGTACCAAACGCAAATCGCTGAACGTAGATCCAACTCGAACTGCCCGAGACCTCTCCATCCATTCCATTGAGAGATTCCTGCAAAGTTATCTCTCCGTTCTCGTCCAGACAGAACATTTCGTTGCTCTCCGAACCAACGTCCATGGTGAGCAACCATGCGTTGATGAACCGCGGATGACTGTTCACCTTCCATACTTCGGCAGAGCCAAAGAAGTCGGTTTGAGCCTCTTCTCTGCCTCTCAATAAACTTGACGTGCGATGGAACTTGAACCCTTCGTTCTCTGTGCTCAGCCCGTAAAGAACTTGGGCTTCATCCCGGTTTACGCCACAAGCCTTCAGGAAAGCGGCCTCGCGCTGTCCAATTCGGTGTGCCTTATTGGCTGCGAAATACTGATCGAAAGAAGTTTGCGCTGACGCTCCCATCGCGCCCGAAATTATGAAGAGAGCCGTGGCAACTAGCCTCACTTCTTCCACTCCTCCATCATCTTCCTGAAGTCCCGGAACAGATAATGCGAATCATGCGGCCCCGGGCTCGCCTCCGGGTGATACTGCACGCTGAACATCGGATCGCTTTTGTGCTTCAGTCCCGCCAGCGTGTTGTCGTTCAGGTTCACATGCGTCGGCACAACATCATCCGGCAACGTCGCTGGATCCACGTTGAAGTTGTGGTTCTGGCTCGTAATCTCGACCTTGCCCGTCTCGAGATTCTTGATCGGGTGATTCCCGCCATGGTGCCCGAACTTCAGCTTGTACGTCTTCCCGCCCAGCGCCAGCCCGAACAACTGGTGCCCCAGGCAAATCCCGAACATCGGCTTCTTGCCCTTGAGCTCGCGAATGTTTTCGACCGCGTAGTCCAGCGGCTCCGGATCGCCCGGCCCATTCGAGAAGAACACGCCATCCGGATTCATCTCCAGAACCTCAGCCGCGGTCGTCTTCGCCGGAACTACCGTGACGCGGCAGTTCTCTCGCGCCAGCATGCGCAGAATGTTCTGCTTGATCCCGAAGTCATACGCGACCACGTGCATCGGCTCCGTCGCTGCCGCATCCTCCGCCGGCAGCAGCGAATCTCCGCTCTGATTCTGAACCTCATCCGCGGTCCACTCATACGGTTTCTGCGTGGTCACCACGCTGGCGAGATCCGTTCCATCCATCCGGCGATGCGCGCGCGCCTTCGCTACCAGCGCATCGACATCGTCGACCGCAGTAGAGATCACTCCACGCAAGCACCCATTCGCGCGCAGATGCCGCACGACCGCACGCGTATCAATCTCGGCAATCACCGGAACACCGCTGCGCTCCAGGTACTCATCGGCAACTTCCGTCGACCGCCAATTCGAAGCGACCGGCGAAAACTCCCTGACAACCAGCCCCTCGATATACGGGTGCGCCGACTCCGCATCGCTCGGAGAAGTGCCATAGTTCCCAATATGTGGGTTCGTTAGAACGACGATCTGGCCCGTATACGACGGGTCGGTAAAGATTTCCTGGTAGCCAGTAAGCGAGGTATTGAAAACGACCTCACCTACGCGCTCCACCGGCGCGCCGAAACCTCGGCCGCGAAAGATGCGCCCATCCTCGAGCGCAAGAATTGCCTGCATGGAATCTCCCTTGGGGAGTGGACTCTATCTATCCTAACAGGCTCGCCGCCAGCGCGTCTCACGGCCCGAGCGCAGCAAAAAAGCCCGGCGTTCACCGGGCTCCTGCAGCAAAGTTCGCCCGCTGCTACCGCCAGCGGCAAACCCGGTGATGATGCCTCCACCAACAATGCCGGTGCCGATGCTGCGCCTGCGAGTTGCCGGCCATACCCAGAACCATGCCCAATGTCAGCGCTCCCAATAGAACCCGTCTCATGTAAGACTCCCTTACTGAAGAAAAATTTCCCGTCCACTCTTAAGAATGCACAAACCTTGCTGAACGCTGTATGAACGCTGCAAAAAAACCGGCGCTCAGGCCGGATCCTCTGCAACGTCGGTTCTCCGGTTGATCAGCTCATCTCGCTATAACCGGTCTAACTTACCCGGCAGACGCAATGATGGCGCTGATACCAGCAATGCCGGTGACGGTGACGGTGATACTGCGCCTGCGACGTATTCGCCGCGCCAGGAAGCATTGCCAGAGAAAGCACACCCCCCAAAAAAATCGCTTCATCACGATTTCTTTTCTCTCGCGGGCCTCTTATTCGTTTCGTCAATTCCTAACCCTGCGACAGAGGATAAGAGGCCATCCGCACCTCGAAGTCTGCCCAATAAACCTCTCCGCCGACCTCAAACAATTCACGCAAAGCAGCCAAAGGTTGCCTATTCAGCTAACCTCGATCAGCACATCATCGCCGTCAACCCTGAGCGAAATTACGTCGACTTTCCCGCAATCCGGCGGCAACGCCCGGCCGCTGCGGGTGTCGAACGCCCACGAGTGCCACGGACACACAACCGCCGTGCCCTCGAGCCATCCCTGCCCAAGCGGCCCTCCCCTGTGCGGGCAGATATTGTTCAACGCGCGCAGCTCTCCATCTACATTCGCGAGGCAAACCTCTAGCCCGTTCACCACAATCTCCGTCACCTCGCCCGGCTTCGGTGCCTCGCTCACCGAACACAACCGCACCCACAGGCTCACAAAGTCTCCATTCACGTTCGCGCATGAGATGCTTGATTCTGTACCTAGGACTCATGCCGAACTCACGCAAGCCGACCCAGCGCAACTCGCGCACACCTCAATCATCGCAGCGCAAAACTGCTCCGCAACCCTCCAGACCTGAGTTGAGCGGCGCGCCAGAGTTGATCGACCCGCGCTGGATTCTCAAAGCGCTCGCAATCGTCCTCGCCACCGCGTTACTCCTGTCCTGGGGCTCGCTGTGTCTGCTCTGGTACCAGGGCCAGTGGCAACTCGTGCTCCATCCCTCGCGCAACGTGGCAAGGTCACCAGCGTCGCTCGGCCTCAAATCCACTGAGCTCCACTTTGGCGTTGACGCCACGGGTCAACCCCAGCTGGACGGCTGGTACATTCCCGCCGGCACAAGCTCTGCTCCCACGGCCCTCATGCTCCACTCCGGCGACGGCTCCGAGTCAGACGCGCTCCCCCGCGCGCTCCTGCTGCACAACGCCCATCTGAACGTCCTGCTCTTTGACTATCGCGGGTATGGCAAGAGCAGCGGCCGGCATCCGACAGAAGGGAGCATGCAGCAGGACGCAGAATCCGCGCTCACCTATCTCACCGCCACGCAGCACATCCCCGCGCAGCAGATCATCCTCTATGGTCAGCGAATCGGCGCCTCACTCGCCGTTGGACTCGCCGCGCAACATCACGATATCCCCGCCATCATCCTTGACGGACCTGACGGTGATCTCACCGACCGCGTCGCCCACGACGCACATTCCTTCCTGGTTCCCGCACGTCTCCTCTTCCACGAACAATTCCCTCTCGCCGTGCCGCTCCGTACGCTCACCACGCCGAAGCTACTGATCAGCTACAACGTTGCGCAGACGCCAACGCCGCTCGCGAACGCAGCAGATCCGAAAGTGACGCTCGAGCTCTCGTCTGAGAACGACTCAGCGCTCATCCCCGCCATCCAGCGCTTCGTGGATCAGTACGTCACGCACACTTCACACGGAACGCAGCCTTAAAGGCGCGAAGGCCGCCGGTGTTCCGGCAGCCTCGGTACAGGTGGGGAGGGTAATGCGGATAGGGGAAGCCGAAGCCGTGGGGACTTGCACTCCAGCAGGTGTTACATCTGTTCAGACGAAGGATCGCACAAAAGGTTTTGCTCTTCGCGCGAAATTCCTTGCGGGAATCTCATCTGCAACATAAGGCAACACACACGCAAAAACCCGCATCCTTAGCGGGTTTTACGCATATGAAGCCGTGTCACGACAAAGTCATGACAGGCTCAACAATTACGCAACAATGACACATCGCGCACACAACCTTTTGCGCGCAACGCCTCAACTATCTATACGCACGAGGTCTACACAAAGTTCAAAAACGCACGCGGCTCAAGCTGCGCGCCCGGAAAAACCACATCCAGCTTCCGCGCGCCCAGCGTCTTGTATGCCGCCTCACCCAGCACATTTCTGAAGTCTGTTGTCACCTTCAGATCGCGCCCTTCATTCAACTGCTCATCATTCACGCCCGGCCACTGCCCATACACCTTGCCGCCCTTCACCTGGCCGCCGAGCACAAACATCACATTTGCATGTCCATGATCGGTCCCGCCGGTTCCATTCTGCCGAGCCGTTCTTCCAAACTCCGACATCGTCACCAGCGTTACGTTCTCCGCGTCATCCCCCATGTCGCGCCAGAACGCCGCAATCGTGTTTGAAAACTCCGTCAGCCTGTTCGCGAGCTGCCCATTCGCTGCGCCCTGGTTCTGATGCGTGTCCCATCCGCCGATATCCGAAAACGCCGCCTCGACACCAAGGTTTGCCTTCAGCAGCTGCGCAATCTGTTTCATGCTGTTGCCGAACGCTCCGTTCGGATACACCACTCCCTCCGCAGGCTTGTACTGCGCCGGATTCGCGGCCTTCAGCATCTTCACTGCTTCAAACGTCTCTTCGCCCGTCCCATGCAGCACCGCGTCCGTACTCTCGTCGTACATCGCCTCAAACGCATTTGACACCGCGGAGGTCTGCGGCCCGCGTCCACCCACCGAGAAGTCCGCCAGGTTGGCCACCGCGACTGCCGGCACTTTGCCCTGCAGCGTGCGCGGAATCTCCGCATTCAGCGCAACCGCACGGAACGGAGAAGGCTGCCCGTCCAGCGCCTCAACCTGCAGCGCACGATTCAGCCATCCATCCGGCGTAGACTTCACACCCGGCGTTCCACTCTCCATAAAGTCCTGCGCATCGAAGTGCGACCGCGTCGGATCCGGTGATCCCGCGGCGTGCACAATCGCCAGATGCCCCTGCTCAAACAGCGGCTTCATCGCACTCATCGCCGGATGCAGCCCGAAGTATCCGTTCAGATCCAGCACATCGTTCTTCTGAATCGCAATCGTCGGCCGCATCCTGTAGTAATTCTTCTCGGCATACGGAATCACCACATTCAGGCCATCGCATGCGCCCCGCTGGAAGATTACAACCAGCTTCTTACGGCTCGCAGCCGCACGATCCACCTCGGCATACACCGCGCGCGTCAGGAATGCCGGCACAACAGACGTTCCCACCAGCGCCAGCGCACCGCCGCGCAGAAATCCACGCCGCGTCACGCCATTGCGCCGCGCCACATCGCGCCCGCACATATCGCATCCCCAGTCGCTCGCATCGGTGAATTTCATCCTGCTCGCCATCGCGCTTCCCTCGTTTGCCTTCGCCTTTGCTGTTGCCTTTGTTCTTCTCGCTGTCATTCCGACTGATAGCGAGGAACCTGCTTTCCTCACTCCAGCCGCTAACGTCTCTGAAACTCCGGTGAGCCCAGCAACAACCCGGCCATCGTATCCAACGGCTGCTCCTGCACTGTCACAGGCCTCTCCTTACCTGGCCGCTTCGGATTTGGATTAAACCTGCCCGTCGCCGGCACCATCAGCGTCTCACTCTCCATCGCCGGCCTGGCCTTGAACGCATCCTCCGCGCTCTGCTGCACCGTCGGATCACCAAACTGCGCCAGCACCGTTGATCGCGTCCTGTCCGATGCCGGCTCACCCAGCAGCGCAATTTCCAGCTTGTTCTCCGTCGCGACATCCGGCGCCGGCGGCGGCGCGCCCTCGCTATCTCCCAGCAACTCCGGCCAATCCGTTCTTACGCCCATCACGCGATTGCTGCTCAACACCAGCGCGAAGTTCATCCGCGAAATCAGCGCATTGCTGCTCACCCAATCCTCGTTCTTCCACGAGTATCCCTGCGGCGTCAGCATGCCGTAAATCGGCATTCCCAGCCTGTCCATCGCCTGCACCAGTTGCAGCGGCGTCTTCACCGAAGCTCCACTCGCGCGCAGCGCACTCGCCATGAACTCGATCGGCGTCTTCACCTTCGCGCGATACACCTGCGGGCTCCAGAACTCCGGCGAGCGATACATCGTCAGCAGCACCGCGCGGATGTTCCCGTCGCTCTTCAGGAATGTGGCCGCCATCCTGTTCACCAGCGCGGGCGGAGGATCATCGCTCACAAACCGAACCGCCAGCTTCTGCGAGATGAAGTGCGCGGTCGCCGGGCTGGTCGCCAGGATGTGCAGCACTTCCAGCCCCTCCTTCTGGCCGTTCTCCTTAATCTTGTGCCCCAAAACAATCTTCGTGCCCGGCTCATGCCGGTTGTCGTCGAAGAACGCTCCGCCGCCCTGGAACGGCTTATCGATTGTCCATCCCGTAAAGCACTTCGAAACCTCGATCACATCCTGCTGCGTATATCCGCCGTTCACTCCCAGCGTATGCAGCTCCATCAACTCGCGGCCGTAGTTCTCATTAATTCCCTTCGGCTGCTGCTGCTTCGCCAGCGGACGCATAAACTGCGCCCGCTCTGCCCGCTGCGCCTGGATCGAATGCGGCCCCACGCTCTCCCAGTTGTCCAGGTACATCAGCATCGCGGGGCTCTGTGCCACGGCCACCAGCAGGTCCTCAAACCGGCCCATCGCATGGGGCAGAATCACATCGCGCTCATACGACGGAAGGTAGTACGGCTCGTTCTGGTTCTTGCGCAGATATACGCTGAAGTGGTTCAGCCAGAAGTCCGTCATCACCGCCTGCAGCTGCCGCTCGCTGAACACATCGCGCTCCAGCCGCGATTCCAGGATCTCCGCCGCAACGACCCGCTCCGGAGCAGTGAGGAACTCGCCCGTGATCTCCTCATCCTCGGGCGCCATTCCCTGCATCAGCAGCAGCTTTTGCGCAGGCCTCAGCGCCGCCTTGAACGACATCATCTCGCCCGGCTTCATCTTCACCAGCCGCTCGACCCGCTGGTCCGGAGGCAGGGCCAGCATCGCCTCAACCTCTTCCGGGGCGGGCTCGGCCAGGTCCTTCGCCTTCGGCTTGCCCTTCTTGTTCAACTCCAGCGGCTGCGTCGCAATCTCGCCATTCGAGAGCAGCATCTGTCCCTGCGGCGTGTTGCCGTTCGCCGCCGCAGCCGAATTCGGCGCCGCAGCTGAATTCGGCGCCGCAGCTGAACTCATAGCCGGTTCCGTCTCCGCGCCCCCCGCCATCTCCATGCTCGCCTGCATGCCGTTCTCCGGCGCCGGCCGCTTACTGGGCTCCTCTGTTTCATTCAGAGCAGCCAGGCCGGTCACCGCCTGCCGCCGCGCGTGCTTTGCATTGTCTGGCTGACCTTGATTCGCCGCCTGTGTCAGCATCTGCTGTCCCGGCTTCGCGCCGCTCGCCGCCTGCAGCTTCAGTTCGTTCTGCTTCTGCTCGTACTCGTACTTCGCGTCCTCAAAGATCGCGTGCACCACCCGGTCGCGCGGGATCGGCCCACCGCGCTTTTCTGCCATCCGTAGCATCGCCTGCGACGGAAACTGGTGCATCAGGTCAGCCTGGTTCAGCCGCAACAGCGGATACTCATTCATCCGCTGCTCAAACGCAGAATCGTCGATCTTTTCCGGCTGAAGCTGCCGCAGAAACCAGACCTGCACTCCCATCTTCTGGACCGCCTCAACCTCACCCGGCCGAGGCCCAAACGTGAACCGGTTCAACGCATGCAGCACGCGTTCCTGCTGGGTCAGCGAAGCTTCGCGTTCAGGGCGCTTCGGCAGCTTAGCCTTCATCGCTGGGTGCCCCATTCGTACCGACGCAGTCGGAACGAGTGGGCTCTGCGCAAACGCCGCCTGCGGAACCGCCATCAACCCGCACAGCAGACCCGTCAGTGCGGTCTGCCCCGCCTCACGCATCCATCTACGCCGCGCCACCATGACAGTTGTTCTCCAGAAATCTCGCAAAAATATAGGGCTGTCCGGCTAAACCCCGCGCCCTGCCGGAAAGTTGCGACTCGGACCGTAAATTCCTGATCCTAAAACTCCGCCAGCTCCTTCATCGCCCTGAACAGGCGCTCCGGCTGAGGCAGGATCACATCTTCCAGCAGCGGTTGGTATGCCACGAACGTGTCCATCGAGCCCACCCGCCGCACCGGCGCGTCCAGGTCGTGGAACAATTCATCGCCAATCCGCGCCGCGATCTCCGCGCCGTACCCCCAGCTCAGCATGTCCTCGTGCGCCACCAGCACCTTACTGGTCTTCTTAACAGACGTGGCAATTGCCTCCCAGTCGTACGGACTCAGGCAGCGAAGATCGATGATTTCCACCTCCATCTTCAGCTCCCGGGCCATCCGCTGCGCCGCCTGCAGCGCCCGCGGCACCACTGCCCCGTAGGTCACCACGGTCAGGTCCTCGCCTTCGCGCACCACCTTGGCCTTGCCAAAGGGAATCATGTACTCCGGCCCCGGATACATCGCGCGCCCAAACGTCTCCCTGTACAGCCGCTTGTGCTCGAGAAACAGCACCGGATCATCGCACCGGATTGCCGTCCGCAGCAGGCCTGCGGCGTCCAGCGCGTTCGAGGGCATCACCACCCGAACCCCCGGCGTATGCGTGAAGATGCTCTCGCCGGACTGCGAGTGATAGATCGAGCCGCCGGTCAGATACCCGCCAATCGGAACCCGCATCACCAGCGGGCACGAGAACTGCCCGTTCGACCGCCAGCGCATCACGCTCAGCTCATTGCGCATCTGATGCATCGCCGGCCAGATGTAGTCAAAGAACTGAATCTCCACAACCGGCTTCAGACCGCGCACGGCCATCCCGATCGCCCGGCCCGTAATATTCGCCTCCGCCAGCGGCGAGTTCCATACGCGGTCGTTGCCAAACTCCTTCTGCAGTCCGGCCGTCAGCTTGAACACACCGCCTTTGCCCTTGATCTTGCCCTTGCGCAGCGCTTCATCGCGTGTGGCATCGGCCACGTCCTCACCAAAGACCACGATCCGCTCATCGCGGCGCATCTCGTCCTTCAGCGTCGCGTTGACCAGGTCCGCCATCGTGCGCTCGGTGTCGTCTGCCGTCACTGCAGGCTTGCTGGCAAACCGTTCATCGGTCGGGTCCACATCCTCCGAGTACACATGCTTCAGGATCGTGTCCGCCGTGGGCAGCACCGCCGACAGCGCCCGGTCCGCCGCGCGCTGCACCTCTTCATCCACCTTGCGCTCGAGCTCATTGATGCCCTGCGCATCCAGAACGCCCTCGCGCAGCAGCCACATCTGCATCCGCGAAATCGGATCGCGCAGCGCGTCTGCCTCAATCTCCTCCGCACTCCGGTACAGCCTCTCGTCGTCGCTCAGCGAGTGCGAATACGGCCGCGTCACATGTCCGTGCACCACCGCGGGCCCTTCCCCCGACCGGCAGTACTCCACCGCCTGCACCATCGCCTTATAGCTCGCAATCGCGTCCGTCCCGTCCACTTCGGCAAAATGAAAGTTCGGAAAGTTCGCAATCAGCCGCGAGATATTCCCGCCCGGCGTATTCGCCTCCACCGGCGTCGAGATCGCATACCCGTTGTCCTCGATCACGTAAATGACCGGCAGCTTCTCATTCGAAGCCGTATTCAGCGATTCCCAGAACTCGCCCTGGCTCGTCGATCCCTCGCCGATCGAGACATACACCACCTCATCGGCCTCAAACTTCACATCCTTGAAGCTCCGGTAATCCGCGCCCCCATTTGCATCGCGGCCGAGCCGCTTCGCCGCGCCCGGGTGGTTCCGGTAGTACCGTCCGGCCTCCGCGCAACCCACCGCCTGCAGGCACTGCGTCGCGGTCGACGACGACGGCGACACGATATTCAGCCGCTCGCTCGTCCAGTGCGACGGCATCTGCCGTCCGCCACTCGAAGGATCCGTTGCCGCACCCACCGCCTGCAGCAGTTGATCCTCCACCGTCATTCCCAGCGCTAGGCAGATTGCGCGGTCGCGATAGTACGGAAAGAACCAGTCGTACCCAGGCTTCATTGCCAGCCCTGCCGCCACCAGCAGCGCCTCATGTCCGGCACACGACACCTGGAAGAAGATCTTCTGCTGCCGCTTCAGCATGATCTCGCGGTCATCCGTGCGCCGCGAAAGATACATCAGCCGGTAGAACTCAATCAGTTGCGACGCCGTCAGCCCCGCGGCCACCAGGCGCTCCGCGCCTTGCTCGCTCACCGCCGTCAGCTTACCTGCCGACCTCTTCTCCGCCAAACCCCTGGTCCTCCTGACGGGGTCCCCAGGGAGCGTCCTCGGCTCGATGGGTGAACCAGCCTCGACGATTTTACTCGTCCCCGTTAGCCCTGTCCCGCACCAACGCCGGCTCCCCACACCGATAGGTCGCCACCCGAATTTCCCGCACGCTGAACCTCACCCAACCTGCCAGATCAGTGCCCCATCTGGGTCTGGAGATCATGGGCAAGCTTCTCAATCTCTTTCGCCTTCTTGAGCAGATCGACCGGCAGCTCCCCCTGGTGCGTCTTGTCGAAGTCCGACTTCAATTCACTCGTCAGCGCAGTCATCTTGTCGATGTCTTTTTGCGCGTGATTCCGGCGGTCGGCCATCTTCATGGCCTCGAGCCGGTCAGCTCCCATCCGCCCGCTCACCGATGGGTCCTCTGACGGAAGCGCGCCCGGCGGTTGCGACGGAGGCATAATCGGGTCCGCGTTTCTCCCTGGCATCGTCTGCTGAGCTTCCGCTACGCCGGCGTTTCCGCTCCACGCGACGCCCGCCAACAGCATCAATCCGACTGCCGCAATCCGCACGATCTTATATTTTCTTCTCATTTGCATCGATGGCCTCTCTCCCGGCAAGACTCGCCTCACAAACCAGCCTCGCACGCCTGTGCAGACTTTATAGACCCGAACCCTCCGTATGACCATAGGTCCCGCCGCCGGGCGTGCCGTCAGCGACGCTAGTTCTTCATCCGGCTCTGCACATCATGCGCCAGCTTCTCAATCTCCTGCGCCTTCTTGATGACGTCCACCGAGAGCTCATCCTTGTTCGTCTTGTCGACGTCCGTCTTGAGCTCGTTGGTCAGCGACAGCAGCCGGTCCACATCTGCCGTCAGTCTCTTATAGCGATCGTCGTTCATCGCCTTCATCCGTTCCGCATCCATCCTGACGCGCGTCGGGTCGACCGCAGGCGGCTGATTCGGGTTCAGCGCATCCGGGCCCTGCTGCATATAGGGCGGGATCTTCGGCTGCTGACTCTTTTGCGCGTGCACCACCCCGCCGCCAGTGTGCAGCCCCGCTCCCCCGACCACCACAAGCGCCGCAGCGCACAACATTCCTTCCCGCAATATTTGACTGATTCCTCTCCGTCGCATCTTCACCCCTCCTTTGCCCCAAACTACCTGCCGCCGGGTATGACTCGTCTTACGCTTGGCTTCTCTCGTATCCTGCGGTGTAGACCGGATTTTCCCTAATGATGACTCCTTCCACCACTCTTCCACAAGAGCAACGTTCCCTCGTCTCGCTCGAACACGGCTGGCATCTGGACGTGATGAATTTTCTACAGCATGGCGTCCCAAAGATTGTCATCGCTTTGTTGCTCGCGCTCATCGCCCAGCAGACTCTTGCCTTCTTCGTCAAACGACTGCGGAAGCGCGCCGAGGCCATGGTCGGCAACGCGCACCGCGCTGCCCAGCTCCGCACCCTGGCCGGAATCATCCGCGCCACAGGCTACGCCCTCATCGGGTCTTATGTCTTCATCCAGATTCTCGGCGCGCTGAACGTTCCGCTGGGGTCCTTCATCGCCGCCGCCGGCGTAGTCGGTCTGGGCATCAGCTTCGGCGCGCAATCCCTCTTCAAGGACATGCTCACCGGCCTCTTCATCCTTCTCGAAGACCAGTACGCCATCGGCGACAACATTAAGATCGCCGGCCTGCAGGGCACCGTCGAAAACCTCACCCTGCGCGTCACCACCCTCCGCGACGGTGATGGCACACTCTACATGGTGCCCAACAGCCAGATCACCACCGTGTCCAACCTCTCGCGCGACTTCGCCGTCGCCACGCTGCCCGTCAGCGTCAGCACCAGCGAAAATCCTGACCGCGTCATTCAGGTCCTCACCCAGGTCGCGAACGAAGTCCGCCACGATGAAGCATTCAAAGACGTCGTCATCGACAACCCATCAGTCCTCGGCGTCGACAAGATCAGCGGCCACGAGGTCATCTATCCCGTCAACATTCGCGTGCAGATCAATCAGCGTGACGGCGTCCTGCGCGAGCTCCGCCGTCGCATCCTGCTCGCCTTCGAGAAAGAGAACATCGCCTTCGGCACCGCCAGCAGCACGCTCGTGCTCGAGCGACGCGATCCCACCGCCGCTCCGCCGGCCCCGCCCGCACCAACATCGCACTAACACAACGAGCACTCGACATCAGCCTGCTACCATCGCCCTGTGAGTCAAGCGATCGAGCTGTGGAACTCGTTCCTCATCGCCTTCAGCGCGCTTCTGCCGCTCATTAACCCCATCGGCTCCGCGTTAGTCTTTCTCGGCCTGGTCGGCGACGCGCCCCCAGCTGCGTATCGCAGCCTCGCCCGCAAGATCGCTCTCAACAACGTCGTCTTTCTCCTCGTCATCGAGCTCCTCGGCTCCGCCATTCTGCACTTCTTCGGCATCTCGCTGCCCATCGTGCAGGTCTCCGGCGGCATCGTCATCGCCGCCATCGGCTGGTCCGTGCTCAACGCAAAGGAGTCGGAGAAGACGCTCGACAAACGCGAAGAAGTCCGCGTCAACCCGGACGACAGCTTTCAAGCCTTGCAGAAGAAGGCCTTCTATCCCTTCACGTTTCCCGTGACCTCAGGCCCCGGCACACTCGTCGTCACACTCACGCTCGCGGCGCGCGCGCAAAACGGCGGCATCGCCCTCAAGGCCCTGAGGCACGGCGGCCTCTTCCTCGCCATCGTCGTCCTCAGCGCAGCCGTCTATCTCTGCTACGCAAACGCACCGCGGCTTACACGCGCCATCCCGGCCGCGACCGCACAAGGCATCCTCCGCGTCGTGGGATTCATCGTCGTCTGCATCGGTGTCCAGATCGCCTGGAACGGCTTCGCTACACTTGCGCCCCAGATCCTCGGCCGCTGATCACGCCAGCGCCGTGTACAACTCCTCCGCATCCTTGATCGGCGGCAGACACGAATTGCCCTTGCACACCAACGCAAAACTCCCATCGCCAACTGGCGGGGTCCCCAACGAACTTGTTCGCTGGGGTGGGGGCACGTTCGGCAGCGTCTCCTTGAGCGCCGGCGGCAGCGCCTGCATCTGATCTCTTCGCAGCTGAATCACGCTCTTGTTCACCATGTACCGCGCCATCGCCGCGACCTGCAGCTCCTTCGCTGCGCTATCTTCTCCCACGATGCACGCCTGCACCGGTGGCTCGATCATCCTCCGCAGCGCCAGCGCGTAACTCGCCGCGTACAGTCCGAAGTGCTCCACAACTCCAGCAAACGTCTCGAGCGTCTCCTGCGCACGCGTCTCGTAATTCTTATCGTTCGTCAGCGCCGCCAGCCGCAGCAGCACCGTCGCTGCCACTGAATTCCCCGCAGGGGTTGGTGCATCCTGCAGCGGCTTTCTCCTTGTGACCAGCGCCCCAATCCGCTCCTCGGTCGAGTTCACCTCGGTGTCGAAGAACCCGCAGCCCGTCGCATCGTAAAACTTCCCCAGCATCGCATCGGCTATCTTCTGCGCCGCATCGAAGTAGCGCATCTCGCCACTCGCCTCCCACGCATCCAGCGCCGCATTCGCCAGAAACGCATAGTCCTCCAGCACACCCGGCACCGCCCGCTCCGGCGCCGCTCCCTCGCCGTAGGCAACTACATGCACCAGCCCGCGCTCCTCGCTCCACGCCTCGCGCAGCACGCGATCCAGCGACTTCAGCGCAAACTCCACCGGCTCCTTCAGCCCCAACGCCCTGCCCGCCGCAATGTACGCCGAGATGCACATCCCATTCCAGTTCGTGTACACCGTCCTGTCGACATACGGCGTGCGCCGCTTCAACCGCGCCGCATACATCTTCTCCTTCGCGCCCTTCAGCAACTCACGCGCCTTCGCCTCCTCGACCCCCAACGCCTTCGCCACATCCCCAATCGCCCGCGGCGTGTGCAGCACGTTCTTCGCCGGATTGTGATGCATGTCGCCCACCGGCCGCAGATTGAAGTACGCCTCCGCCACGCGAAACTCCTCCACTGAAAGCACCGGGGCCCCCGGCGAGCTCGCTCGCTGGGGTGGGAACACCGCCTGCGCCTCATCGCGCGTCCACGTGAAGTAATCGCCATCATCATCCAGCGAATCGTCCGCATCCTGCGACGCATAAAATCCGCCCCGCTCGCGATCGCTCAGCCACTCATCCATCCAGCGCAGAATCCCGTTCGCCACCTGCGCAAACTCCGGATCCGCAAAGCTCTGGAACGCATGCGCGTAATTCTTCAGCAGCTCGCTGTTGTCATACGCCATCTTCTCGAAGTGCGGCACAATCCACTGCTCGTCCACCGAGTAGCGATGAAATCCACCCGCAAGCTGATCGTGAATCCCACCCGCAGCCATCTTCTTCAGCGTGACGATCGCCACGTTGCGCGCTGCCTCTGCATGTTCGACTCCGCGCGTGGCCACATCAATCAGCAGATCGATCGCGCCCGCGTGCGGAAACTTTGGCTGCGACCCAAACCCTCCATTGCGCGCGTCAAACATCCGCACAATCGGGTCAATAATTTTCTCGAGCAGCGCCGTCCCTGGCTCTCCGCTGCGCCCTGAAAAGCTCTCGTTGTGCTCGATCATCGTCAGGATGCTGCCCGCCGACTCCTCAACCTCCTCGCGCCGCTCCTGAAACGCATGCGCCATCGTCAGCAGCACGCGGCGGAAACCCGGCCTTCCATACCGTTCGTCCGGCGGAAAGTACGTTCCGCCAAAAAACGGCTTTCCGTCCGGCGTCAGAAACGCCGTCAGCGGCCATCCACCTTGCCCGCTGATCGTCGCCACCGCCGACTGATAGCGCGTGTCCACATCCGGCCGCTCGTCGCGATCCACCTTCACCGCAACGTAGTGCTCGTTCAGCACCTGCGCCGTCTCGTCATTCTCGTAACTCTCGCGGTCCATCACATGGCACCAGTGGCACCACACCGCGCCAATATCCAGCAGCACCGGCTTGTTCTCACGCCTGGCCTTCTCAAACGCCTCCGCACCCCACTCATGCCACTCGACCGGCTGATGCCTCGCCGACCTCAGATACGCCGACGCCGACCGCGCAAGCCCATTCTCCATCGCTTCACTCATTGCATTTACCCCAAACTCTCAGCCTACCTGAGAATGAGAAAACAGAAATCAGAGATCAGAGAACGTGAAAACATTCGCAAGCCAGCACCTTAAGATCAGGCCGCGACGATTACGCCGCAGCCTGATCTCTGTTCTCTGATTTCTGTTCTCTCGCCTTACTGCGGCATCGGCGGCGGCGTCTCCGTCAGCGGCTTTGGCGGAGCCGGCGGCGTCGGCGCCGTCAACCCTGGAATATTCGGCTTCTGCGAAATCGTCCCGCTGGCCGCCTGCGTGATGCTGATGCCGTACTTGTCCAGTGTGCTAGCCAGAATCTGTCCCAGGTTCGCGCGGTCACGCGCATACGCTGCCGTCGCCGAGATCATGTTGTCCTCCGACGTCGCCAGGTTCCGTTCCATCTGCAGCACGTTCGCCGTCGTCGAAGCCCCAAGCCTGTACTTCTTCTGCTCCGCTTCCAGTGCCTGCGCCGCATAGTCGCGCGCCGACTGCGACGACTGCACCTCCGCGCGATCGTTCGTCAGCGCATACACGCCATTGATCACCTGGATACGAATCTGCGTGTACAGCTGCTGCAGCCGCATCTGCGACTGCCGGTACTCCATCTGCGACCGCACCTGGTCCGCCTGCGCAATCCGGTTGCGAATCGGAATCTGCAGGTTCACACCGACGCCCCAGTCCGGCGACGTGTTGTTCAGCGTGTTGCCCAGCACCGTGCCATATCCTGAATTCGTCACCACAGGCGTTGTGCACGGCGAGAACGTTGTCGTCGACCCGCAGTTCAAATTCGGATTTTGTTGTCCTCCGACGCCGCTGCCGGCGTAGAAGCCATACGCATCCAGCACCGGAAGCAGACCGTTCTTCTCCGCGCGAATCGTAATCTGGTTGTTCTTCATGTTCAGCGTCGCCTGCTCAATCTGCGGATTGTTGGCGTACGCCTCGCGAATCAGATCCTCGGTCTGCATGTCCTCTTCAGGCAGCCGCTCCAGGCTCACGCGGTCCGTCGGAATCACCGGCGCATTCGCCAGTTGCGGATCATTCAAATTCCGCACGATCGCCTGCTTCATCAGCAACTGCTGATACTCCAGGTTGCTCTGCGACGTAATCAGCGCCTGCTTGTCGCTCGCCACCGCCGCATCCGAGTTCACCACATCCAGCGGCGCCAGCGTTCCAATCTGCAACTGCTTGCGGTTGTCGCTAGCCAGTTGCGTCGACTGCTGCAGCGCCCGCTCCTTCGCCTGCTCGTCCTCATACGCGCTCACCAGCGCCCAGTAGATGCTCTCCACCTGCCCGACCGTGTAGATCAACTGCTGCCGGAACGCCGCATCCGTAATCCTGCGGTTGTTCTTCGCCTGGATGATGAACCGTTCGTTCACCCACTTGCAGCATCCCTGCAGAAGATGCTGCGTCACCTGCGCGCGCAGGCTCGATTGCAGCAGCGGGCTGAAGCTGCTCCGCTCGCTGTTCGTCGTCACATGCGAGTTATCGAACGTCACGTTCAGCGATTCCCCGCCGACGAAACCTTCCTGGTATTGGAAGTTATAGGTCGCGGTGTCCTGTGACAGAGTGTTCGTTCCGGTCAGAAAGGTCGAGGACTGCTGCGTGTTCGCCCGCTCATACTGCAGCGTTCCCGTAAACTCCGGGTCCAGCAGCTCCGGCTGCGGTCCGCCGCCATTCGTGCTCAGTACCAGGCCTGACGCGCCCGCGCCGCTTCCGCCCGCCGCGCTCGTCGTTCCACCCGGTCCGCCGCCGCCCGTAATCGTCGAGCTCGACCCTCCCAGCGTGTTCGCCACAATTCCCGTCGACACACCACGCAGCGACGACCCCGCCTTCGCCCGCAGAATGTCCGTGTCCGCGATGTCCAGGTTGATCCGCGCAATCGCGATGTCGTAATTGTTCTCGAGCGCCAGCGTCACCGCATCGTTCAACCCGAGAAAAATCTTCCCGTCGCGCAGCAGATCGCGCAGGTCCGGTGTGTTCGACAGCCGCGGCGCCGGATAGTTCGTTGGCGTGTAGTCATGCAATGGGTTCGGCAGGAACGGAATCGGCTCCGTATAGTCCTTGCCTGTCGGCCGCAGATACAGCGGCTCCGTCAGCTTGGGAGCCGGCGCCTGCGGCAGTCCCGGCGTTCCCGTTGTGTCATTCTGCACGCCTTGCTGCGGCGCCGGTGCGGTCGGATTCACCGTACCCGCCGGCTGCTGCGCCGCTGGAGTCTCACCCGCCGCATTCGGGTTCGCCGGCTGCTGCTGCGTCGGCGCCTGCTGCTGTTGCGTATCTGCCGGCTGCTGGGTCGCAGCCGCGTTCTGTCCGGTCGCGGGCGTAGCAGGAGTCTGTGCCACGGCGCTGCTCAACATCAGGGCGACGCACGCCGCAGCCTGCAAATCCCTCAATTTCACGTTCGCTTCTCCGAGTCTGATTCAGACCTTTTGCGCTTTAGATGGTTTGTCTTGCCGTACTCTTCCAATACGGCGAGCAAGGACCCGAAGTTCCACCCGACGAACAGAAGGCAAAGAGCCGCTTCAGTATATCGTCCGGTCTGTCCCCATCTCGTCCCCGCTCTCTACCCACTATCCTCTACCCTCTACTAATGGCCGCCGCCTCTACCAACTGGAAGCTCACCCTCGCCTACGACGGGTCCGCTTTCCATGGATGGCAGATTCAGTCAGCCCAATCCGGCCTCGCGACCATCCAGGGCACCCTCGCCGGCGCCCTCTTCCGCCTCACCGGAGAACAAGTCCTTCCCCAGGGCTCCGGCCGCACCGACGCCGGCGTCCATGCACTCGCGCAGGTCGTCAGTTTCCGCCTCGCTGCTCCCGTTCCCGCCGCGAATCTTCAGCGCGCACTCAATCGCATCCTTCCCGCCCGCATTCGCGTCCTCTCCTGCGAACAAGTCCCGCACAGCTTCCACGCACGCCACAGCGCCCGCAGCAAAACCTACGAGTACCGCATCTTCGAGCGCCGCATCCGTCCGGGTCCGGGTGTGCCCGCAACGGAACGCATCTGCTCGCCCTTCCTCGCGCCCTACGCCTGGGATTGCCGCTGGCCTCTCTCGCTCGACGCCATGCGCGAGGCAGCCGCACTCCTCATCGGCACACACGACTTCACCTCCATGGCCGCCACAGATCCCGACCGCAGCCAACGCGAACCCGGCGATGACAGCCCCTCGCATCGCGCCATCAATATCAACCCCATCAAAACCATCACACACGCCAAGTGGTCCCACGCTCCGGATCCCTGTTCCCTGATCCCTGATTTTTCTCTCCTCATCTTCCGCATCTCCGGCAGCGGCTTCCTTTACCACATGGTGCGCAACATCGTCGGCACGCTCGTCGAGATCGGCCGCGGCTCGCTCGAACCCTCCGACCTCACCCGCATCCTCACCGCCCGCGACCGCACCGCCGCCGGCCCCACCGCGCCTGCCCGCGGCCTCTACCTCGTCGAAGTCCTCTACGACCCGGACCCCACTCATAAACTCGAGGACCACAAGGTCAAGGATCACCACGACACCGGGTGCCCGATTCATGACGACGCAGTCGGCATGAGTGGGATGAACAACCGTTCGGACACCCACGACACCGGGTCCCCCATTCATGACGACGAAGAAGTGGACGTCATGAGTGGGGGAGAGGCCGCCCGATGACCAGCGCGCCCTCCACTCTCGCCAACTCCCGCATCACCGCCCTCGCCGCCGACCGCGCCATCCATCGCGCCTTCCACTGGCTTCACCTCTACGAGCAGCAGCTCCAGCGCTGGCACCGCGAGTTCCTTGCCATCCCCGCACCACCCTTCGGCGAGTCCGCTCGCGCCGCCTGGTTCCTCTCCCGCTTCACCGACCTCGGCCTCCACAACCCGCACATCGACCACGAAGGCAACGCCCTCGCCGAATTCCTCTCCGCAGACATCGCAGAACCCGTCATCCTTCTCTCCGCGCACCTCGACACGATCTTCCCCGCCGGAACCGACTGCACCCCCCGCGAAGACGAGCACGGCAAGCTCCTCTGCCCTGGTGCCACCGACAACGGCGCCGGCCTCACCGCTCTCCTCGCCATCGCCGCCGCTCTCAAATACGCAGCGATCCAACCCGCCGCAACCATCCTCTTTGCCGCGAACGTCGGCGAAGAAGGAGAAGGCGACCTCCGCGGCATGCGCCATCTCTTCTCACAATCGCCGTACGCACAGCGCATCCAGAGCGCCATCGCGCTTGAAGGCTGCGGCACCAGCACTGTCGTTGACCGCGCCCTGGGCTCGCGCCGCCTGCGCATCGAGATCACCGGCCCCGGCGGCCACTCCTGGGCCGACGCCGGCCGTCCCAACCCCATCAACGCGCTCGCCGCCGCCATCGCCGAGCTCACGCAGCTCGCCCTTCCCACCAACCCGCGCACCACGCTCAACTGCGGAACCATCTCCGGCGGCACCTCCATCAACTCCATCCCTTCCTCCGCCACCGCCGACCTCGACCTCCGCTCCACCTCCACCGAAGAGCTCGAAAGCCTCGAATCCCTCGTGCTCTCTACCGTGTCGAAGTGCGTGAAAGCTGAGGCCCGCCGCGGCCGCTCCCGCGGCGCCCTTCGTCCTCGCGAATCGCTCCACCTGAAAGTCCATCGCATCGGCGATCGCCGCGCCGGCGCCCTGCCCTCCGACTCCAGCCTCGCCGTCACCTTGCGCGCCGTCGACCGCCACCTCAACATCCGCACCGAATCCCGCATCGGTTCCACCGACGCCAACCTCCCACTCTCGCTCGGCATTCCCGCACTCGCCATCGGCGCCGGCGGCACAGGCGGCGGCATTCACACGACCGAAGAGTGGTACTCGCCCACCAACCGCGAGCTCGCCCTCCGCCGCATCCTCCTTCTCCTCCTCGACACCTGCGCGCTCCACGCCCCCGCAGCCACCCTCGCCAAAGCCGCCGACTAGCTACTGCCGCTCCCGCTTTCGCTTTTGCCTTTGCTCTTGCTCTTGCTCTTGCCTTTGCCTTTGCTCTTGCCTTTGCCTTTCTTGTTGTCATCCCCTAAGGGGATCTGCGTTTGCTCTTGCCCTTGCCTTTGCTCTTGACCTTGCCTTTGCTCTTGCTCTTGCTCTTGCCTTTCTTTCTGTCATTCCGAGCGCAGCGAGGAACCTGCTTCTACTCTTGCCTTTGCCGTTGCTCTTGCTCTTGTCCTTGCATCTAGGTCCCCCGGAGGCTTCAGCCTCGGGTCTCGTACCCGGTTTTAGCCCCTGGGGTATACATCTCGAATCTCACGCACCGAATACACTCAACACGTGAAGCTCTACACCGCAGCACTCCTCACTGCCCTCTGCCTCACCGCCCAAGCCCAACGCTGCCCGCAGCCCGCGCACACCATCTTCTACAACGGCAACATCCTCACCGGCGTCGGCCTGCACGCGATTGAAGACCACACACCGCCGCAGCGCGTCCAGGCCATCGGCATCAGCGGCGCATGGATCACCCTCACCGGCTCCAACGACACCGTCCTCGCCTGCGCCGCGCCCGACGCGCAGAAGATCGATCTCCACGGCGCCTTCGTCATGCCCGGCTTCAACGACGCCCACACCCACATCGCCGACGCCGGCCTCGATCGCCTCTCTGCCAATCTCAACGGCGTCACATCGCTCGCTGAGATGACCTCCCGCATCGCCGCCTACGCCAAAACCCTCACCGACCCAAACCAATGGATCCTCGGCGGTGGTTGGGACCACACCAAATGGCCCAGCAAAGCCCTCCCCACCGCGCACGACCTCGACGCCGTCACCGGCACGCACCCCGCTTTTCTCTTCCGCGTCGACGGCCACATCGCCATCGCCAACACCGCCGCCCTCAAAGCCGCCGGCATCGACAACACCACCGCGGACCCACCCGGCGGCCACATCGACCGCGACCCCGAAGGAAACCTCACCGGCATCATCCGCGAAGGCCCCGCCACCTCACTCGTACAAAAGGTCATCCCTCCGCCCGACTACGAAACCCGCCGCCACGCGCTCGAGCTCTCCATCCAGGATGCACTCGCCCACGGCGTCACCTCCATCCAGGACTTCTCCACCTGGGACGACTGGCTCGTCCTCGAAGGCATGGAGCGCGAGAACAAACTCCCGCTCCGCATCGCCGAGTGGATCGACTTCAACCTCCCCGTTGGCGCACTCCAGCAGCGCCGCGCCAGCCACGACCCCGACGATCCACTGCTTCATCTCACCTTCCTCAAAGGCTTCATGGACGGCTCGCTCGGCTCCCGCACCGCCGCCATGAACGCACCCTACACCGACGACCCCAACAACTCCGGCATCCCCCGCTACGACCAGGACAAGCTCAACGCCATGGCCACCGAGCGCGCCGCCGCCGGCTTCCAGCTCGGCTTTCACGCCATCGGCGACCGCGCCAACGACATGGCCCTCAACGCCTTCGAAGCCGCCGAACAGGCCGGCGTCCCCGCGCCCGCACTCTTCTGTCAGGCGAAAGAAGAAAAGTACGAACACAGCCTTCCGCCCGACGCCATCGTCACCAAGGTGAACCCCTGCCCTCAAGCGCCTTACGCGCCGCGCGACTTCCGCTTCCGCATCGAGCACGCGCAGGTCGTCTCGCCCGGCGCCTTCGAGCGCTTTCACTCGCTCGGCGTCATCGCCTCCATGCAGCCCTCGCATCTCCTCACCGACATGGCCTGGGCCGAACAGCGCCTCGGCCCCGGGCGCTCGAAGTACGCCTACGCCTGGCGGTCGTTCCTCAACCACGGCGTCCCGCTCGCCTTCGGCACCGACTACCCCGTCGAGTCCATCAATCCCATGCGCGGCCTATACGCCGCCATCACGCGCAGGAACGAAGCCGGCACCCAAACCTTCGATCCACAAAACGCCGCGCACGAAAAACTCACCATCACCGAAGCCCTCTACGCCTACACGCAGGCCTCCGCCTTCGCCGAGTGGCGCGAGACCATCAAAGGCCAGCTCGCCCCCGGCTTCCTCGCCGACTTCGTCGTCCTCGATCGCGACCTCACCCGCTCCACACCCCAGCAAATCCTGCACGCGAAAGTGTTGCGCACCGTCGTCGGCGGCATCACGCGCTACACCGCCGAAACCGAAACACCCGCACCACCACAACCCACCCCGACACCACAACCCACCGCACCGCCAAAACCCTCACCCTACGAAAAACCTTCCATCCCCGACTCCCGCACCGGCGTCTCCCACCCTCCCGACAGCCCCGACTAACGCCCGCC
>DASUHZ010000076.1:0-24970 GCA_036273275.1 Bryocella sp. | reverse complement strand
TAATTCCCCTGTTCTCCTGATCCACGGCGGCGCCTGGGCGATGCCTGACGACGCTGTCGCTGCGCATGAACGCGGCATTGCCAATGCACTCGCGGCGGGATGGGCGGTGCTCGAGAAGAACGGCTCGGCGCTGGATGCGATTGAGGCTGCGATCACCGTGATGGAGGACGACGACACGTTTGACGCGGGGCGCGGATCGTTTCTGACGCGGGATGGGCGCGTGCAGCTCGACGCGCTGATGATGGACGGGAGCACGTTGCGGGCTGGCGGCGTGGCCTGCGTCGAGCGGCTGCGGAATCCGATCCAGGCGGCGAGGCTGGTGCTGGATAAATCGCCGCATGTCTACTTCGTCGGCACGGGGGCGGAGCGCTTCGCTACGCAGCATGGCATGCGGCTCGTCGACAACACCGAGCTGATCGTGCCACGCGAGCGCGACCGGCTGATGAGCTTTCAGCAGGCGGAGCTCGCCGGGCATCCGGATACGACGTTCAGCGGCAACGCGGAGTTCATCTCCACGCTGCCAGCGGATCCCGCGCTGGCCCAGACTGCACTGGATACCGAGGTGGAACAGGGGCTGGCGAACGAGGCTCGCATCGTGAACCCTACGCTGCACTCGCACGATACGGTCGGCGCGGTCGCGCTGGATTCGGAAGGGCGGTTGGCGGCGGGAACTTCGACGGGCGGAACACTGTCGAAGGCGCCGGGACGCGTGGGCGACAGTTCGCTCATCGGCTGCGGGTGCTATGCGGACAACGAGTCCGCGGCCGTGTCACTGACCGGGTGGGGCGAGCCGATCATGAAGCTTGTACTGGGCAAATGGGCGGTGGACCGCGTGGCCGGCGGCAGCACGCCGGAACAGGCTGCAGGGGATGCGATTGAGTATCTGTTCAACCGGCTCGGCGGGCATGGCGGCATCATCCTAATGGGCCCCGACGGATCCATCGGGCTCGCGCACAATACGCCGCGGATGGCGTGGGGAATCGCGACGGCGGACGGCACGCAGTTCGGCACGACACGCAACGGATAGGCCGACGCTTACTGCCTGGGCAGCGGGATTGTTTCACCTTCGCGGAGGAGCCGTTCGCCAGCGGATCATCGGTCAGTGCCTTCAATCCGGTGAAGACGCTATCCGCATTCAGGATCACGCCCGCTGCGGCTGTTCTGTGCGTGTGGGTCCTGACGCTTTTCAGCTCACAACAGATGCGTAATTTGCATCCTACAGCGGTGAAGTATCTCTCGTTTGAGGAGGACATGCATGCGCAAAATGGTTGTGTGGGGCAGCGTCATCGCTGGAGCTATAGCCGCCTACATGATGTACAAGCGCGGAACGCCAATCATGGACATCGCCAAGAAGACGGTGACGAATCCGGTCGGATCGCTGGTGACTGAACTCAAGAACGCATAAGAGGCGCACAATAGCCGAAGCGCCTCCGCGTCGTCTCGACCCGGAGCCAGCGCGCTGCCTGTGAGCGCGTCAGCCAATAGTGAGCGAGCCCGAACTCTTCCGCGATCCCGACAACCCGGCCGAGGCCGAATCCTCTCGCCGCCCGCTTACACCTGAGCAGGCGGACAAGCTGCCGCATATCCACCGGTTGCTGCTGAAGCACTACGGCGAGCCGCCGGCACGCACGCCCTGGGACCCGCTGACGCAGTTCATCTACTCGCTGCTAAGCTCGCGGACGAAGACCGCGCAATCGATACAGGTGATGCGCGATCTGGAGCGAGCCTTTCCCGGCGCAGGTCCGGGCTCGTGGGAGCCGGTGCGCGATGCCCCTGTGGCAGAGATCGAGCGGGCCATCGCGATCGTGACCTTCCCCGAGCAGAAGGCGCCGCGCCTCAAGGCCGCGCTGGAGCAGATCACAGCACGCACCGGAGCGCTCTCGCTCGACTTTCTGCATCGCTACCGCACGGACAAGATCCGCGCATGGCTGGAGCAGTTTGAGGGTGTCGGCCCGCAGGTCTCGGCAGCCGTCGTCAACTTCTCCACGCTGCGGCGCCGTGCGCTGTCAATCGACGCGAATCATCTGCGCGTGATTCAACGGTTGTGCGTTGTGCCGCGTGCCGATGCAGCGACGACTGAAGAGCGGCTGATGCGGCTCGTGCCCGAGACCTGGGACGCGGCGATGCTGGATGAGCATCACGCGTTGGTGAAGCTGCACGCACAGACGCTGTGCACGTTCGAGAACCCGCGCTGTACCGATTGTCCTCTACTGCAGATATGTCCCACGGGCCGGCGGAACGTCAGCGAGTTGCAACTGACCCCGCAACCTTAGTTCTCGACGCAATACAACCTCAGCGGAGACCTTCGCGAATAATCGCGCTCTGGTCGATCTGCGCCAGCAGATCGGCCACGCTCGCATAAACTTCCACGCACCCTGCATCCATCAGCTCATCGTGCGTCCATCCGCCGGTCTCTACACCAATGGTGCGCAGGCCCGCTTTACCCGCGGACTCGGCGTCATAGGGCGTATCGCCTAACGCAATGCAGTCCTTCGGCTTGAGGCCGAGGCGCTCTAGAGTCACGGAGAAGACGTCCGGATGGGGCTTCGCGCGATCGACGTCATCGGCGGAGGTCGAATCGTCGACCAGGTCCTCAATGTGCATGATGCGCTTGTAATCTTCGAGGTCATTCTTCTTCGCAGAGCTGGCGAGCGCGAGTTTGATACCGCGGCGCTTCATCTCCTCGGCGAACTCGCGCACCTTTGGCAGCGGCTTCACCTGCGCCAGAAAATCAGTGCGGAAGATCCACTCGCGATAGGTCTTCAGCGGCTCCTCGACCGCGCAGCGTTTCCACCACGGCACGAATACCGGGATGAGCTCGTCACCGCCTTTGCCGATCTGCCGCCGCACGGCTTCGCGGTCGAGCATAATGTTCATCTCCGCAAACGCATGCTGCCACGCCTCCGCGTGCAGCCAGTTGCTCTCAACCAGCGTCCCATCGATATCGCAAAGCACTGCCTTGACCATGCGCACTCCCCAAAGCGGTACCAGACACGCTGATGACCTAAGATGCAATCAGGAGCCGCACGCGGCCCGCGACATTCATGCAGACAATTGATCAGCTCGCAGCATCATTCGCCATCCCAGGCGTGCTCGAATTCAGCGAACACAACGGCCTCGTCCGTGCGAGCATCAACACGCCCGCATGCAGCGGCGAGCTCTATCTGCAGGGCGCGCACGTAACCGCATGGCAGCCAAACGACGCGCATCCAGTGCTGTTTCTCTCAGAAAGATCAGCGTTTGCGCCCGGTAAGCCGATCCGTGGCGGTATCCCCATCATCTCTCCCTGGTTCGGGTCGCGCAGTGCAACGCCGGAAGACCCGAGGACCGATGGGCCCAGCCACGGCTTCGCGCGCACGCAGTCCTGGAACCTTGACTTTGGCGCGTACGCAGCCGAGGAGCTTCACCTTTCGCTTTCGCTCGGACCCACAGATGTGAGCCGCTCGTTTGGGTTTGACCACTTTCTGCTCGCCTACCAGATCACCTTCGGACGTGATCTTCGGCTGCGGCTTTCTGTCGCGAACGACGGCGAGAAGCCGATGCGCCTCGAAGAAGCCCTGCACACTTATCTGCACGTCGGCAATGTCGAGCAGGCGCTTGTTCACGGACTGTTCGAGACAGAGTATCTAGACAAGACCGATAACTATGCGCGTAAGACACAAACGGAACCTGTGCTTAGGTTCAGCGGGCCAACCGATCGCCTTTACCTCAACACTGCATCTCCCATCGTTGTTGATGATCCGGTGCTGGGTCGCCATGTCGCGGTGACGAAGTCGAACTCAAGCACGACGGTCATATGGAATCCGTGGGCGAATCACGGCCTGGCCGATCTGCCCGTGGACGGCTGGCGGCAGATGCTTTGTGTGGAGTCGGCGAATGCCGCGGAAAGCGCTCTGCACCTGCAGCCGAGCGCTGCCCACGTGCTGGAAACGACGATCTCAATCGAGGCGCTGAGCTAGACGATGCCGCGGCTCATTCTCGCCTCCGCTTCGCCGCGCCGCCGTGAGTTGCTCGCACAGGTCGGCCTCTCGTTCGAAGTCGTTCCCGCGCACATCGATGAGTCACGGCGTGCCAGCGAGAGTCCCACAGATTACGTCCAGCGGCTTGCGATCGAGAAGGCCCAGGCCGTCCACTCGCGACATCCTGACACTCTCGTGCTTGGCGCTGACACCACAGTCGAGATCGACGGCCATGCGCTCGAAAAGCCCGGCGGCCGTGATGATGCGAAGCGCATGCTGAGCGCACTCTCCGGACGCACGCACCACGTGCATACCGGCCTCGCGGTGCTCTCACAGCATGGCCGGCGCATCCATCTCGAAACAACCTCTGTTACGTTCAGCGAGATCGACGGTACGGGCCTCGAGCACTATCTCGCGACCGCAGATCCTTACGACAAGGCCGGTGCGTACGGCATCCAGGGCTACGCCGCGCGCTGGATTCCGCGCATCGAAGGCGACTACTTCAACGTTGTCGGATTGCCGCTCGCGGCAACGGTGCGGCTTCTGCGCGAACTCGGCTACGGCTTGGACTAGAAACCCCCACTAGAGCTCAGCCTGAATCATCCCGGCGAGCATTGCCGTGCGTTCCACCAGGTGTCCCGCGACAACGAATTCCCCCGGTGAATGCGCTCCGCCGCCCACCGCGCCCATGCCATCGAGAGTCGGCACGCCGATCGCCGCCGTGAAGTTTCCGTCTGATCCGCCGCCCGTCGCAGCCTCTCGCAGATCGAGCCCGATCTCAGCAGCAAGCCGCTTCGCGGTTTGAAAGAGTGCGACCGTTCCCGCCCTGCGTTCCATCGGCGGCCGGTTGATCCCGCCTTCGATGCGCAACTTGCATGCAGCATCACGTGTGCGCAGTTGCCGGAACATCTCCTCCACGCGCGCGGCATCCTCCATCGTGACCACGCGCACGTCTACCTCAGCTCTGCAATGCGCGGCGATGACATTCGACCGCGTTCCACCCGCGATCACACCGACATTCACCGTGCGCCCTTTGCTTGCGTCGGTCCAGCCCGAGACCTGCTCGACAATCCGCGCCATCTCCAGCACCGCCGAGTGGCCGCTCGCAAAATCCACACCCGCATGCGCCGCCATACCCTGTGCTGTCACCTCAAAGTGACCGACTCCTTTGCGCGCGGTCTTGTAGGCGAGGCCCTGTGCAGGTTCCAGTACAAACACGGCGACCGACTCGCGTGCCAACCGCTCCGTGTGGGGCCGTGAGACTTCACTGCCAACCTCTTCGTCCGGGTTGAGCAGCAGCGTCACAGGGCGGTTCAGCGCATTCAGGTCGCGCAACGCGGCAATGGCCTCGACCGCGATCACCACGCCCGCCTTCATATCGACCACACCCGGCCCGCGCAGCCGCACACCATCTTCGGCATCTTCCTCGCGCCACGGCATCGTTGCCAGCGTTCCCTGCGGATACACCGTGTCCAAATGCCCCAGCAACAGCACCGGCCTGCCGCTCAACTCCGCGCCGAACCGCAGCTCGACCACATCACCAAAGCTGCCACCGTCGTGCCGCTTCACGTCCGCGCCCAGTTCGCGGGCCCAGCCCACGACGCAATCCGCCGCGCGGTTCACCGCCTCGCGATCATCACTCGGGGATTCGATCTCTACCAGCTTACGCAGCCGTGCGCGCAAGCGCCGCTCCGCACCACCCACCTGCTTTATCAAACTTTGCATCTGCACTCGCACATTGTACGTTCGCGCAGATGGCTCGCTCTATTTGCCCGGAGGCGCGGGCACCATCACCGCATTCGGATCCACCTTCGGAATCCCGAGATGCCCGCTGAGATGCACCAGGTCCATCGGCCGCAGCAGACCTGAGACCCGCACCACATTCATCTCCTTGCGGCCGCGGATCAGCACCGTGACATGATCGATGTCGCCACCGGCATAGTGAAACCAGATGTCGGCAATCGGCTTGGTGGGCGAGGCCGACTCGCGCGGACCCACATTTGCATCCACCAGATGCTTCCACCCAGCCGCATGGTATGCATGCTCCAGCGCGTGCATCTCCTCGGGAATGTAGAAGACCGGCTCAGGGTATTGATAGTGCTCGAAGCTCACGCCGTTGAAACCGGCGGCAGCACCGTTACCAAGCATCGCGTCCAGCATCTCGCGGTCGAACGTAATCGTTGTCGCTGTAGCTCGTTGCGACGACAGCTCGCCCATCGCCTGGGCCGCCGCCGGCGGATCATAGTAATCCTGAGCCTGAAGAGAACTCGGCCCGTTAAGCAGAGCAACACAGCCAGCAGCCAGCACAAGCAGACGCAGCTTCATCTTCGTCCTCACTGCTATTCAGACGCGATTTGCCGCCGAAAGTTCTCCTGTAGATTCTCGAATTACGGCCGCCGCGGGAGCGCAGATTACTGCGGCGGATTCGGGGCAAAGTACCCCTTCTTCGCGCGCACGTTATATCGTGCGTCGAGCGCCTGCAGATAGATCGTCCGGAAGCTGCCGTCCTGCTTAAAGTCAGCCGGGACATACACCAGCGAGTACTGGCTGCGCAGCGCCTCCTCGATATTGTGGAACCCCGTTGCCACCTGCTCGATCGAGTTCGGGAAGAACGCCTGCCCACCCGTCGCCTCGGCGATCGCCTTCAGCACGTCATCGCCCTTGTCCTTGCTGGGCCCATAGTTCGTGCTGATCGTGTACACGATCGTCTCCGAGCGCTGGCACATCTTGATCGCGTCCGCCTCATACGCGCGGCTGTAATCGTCATCGCCGTCCGAAACAAGCACAAGCGCCTTGCGCACAGCGTTGTTCGGCTGCAGCGTCAGCATCTGGTCACGGCACGTCTTATACAGCGAATCGAACAGTGCCGTTCCGCCGCCCGGCCGCAGCTTGCGAATGCCCGTGTCCAGCATGTCGATACGGTTCGTAAAGTCCTGGGTCAGCTCCGTCTGCACGTCGAATCCCTCGACAAAGGCGCGGTCCTCAGGCCGCAGCACCTGCAGCAGAAAGTCGGTGGCGGCCTGCTGCTCAAAGATGAAGCGCTGCCGAATCGACGTCGACGTATCCAGCATGATGCCGACCCGTAACGGCAGGTTCGTCTGCTGTTTGAAGGTCACGACACGCGACGGCGGACGGCCGTCGTCCAGCAGGCCGAAGTCCTGCTGCTGCAATCCGGTGACGAAGTGCCCTTTGTGGTCGGTAACCGTGAAGATCAGGTCGACCTCGCGCGAAAAGAGGTGCAGCGTCTCGGTCGGCGCTTCGTCACGCGTAATCAGGCCCGGCGGCGCGGCCTGATTCTGCGCCCCGTTCGGCTCCGCAGGCGTGCCGCTCGGAGTGCTCCGCGGAGGAGCCTGGTTCGTGGAGGACGAAGACGGCGCGGCGGGCGCAGCCTGCGCCTGCAGACGGCCAATTGGTGCAAGGGAAAGGGCGAGTCCCGTGATCGCTAATGCACGACCCAGCGGGACGAGCCGGGCGGGAATCGTCACGCTACCCATCTTATCAATGAGACGTCTCCGGACCGTCCCCGAAAGCATCCAGACCGCATCCGGCGAGTATTCTCCGGGCCGGCAAGGCGGCCGCGCAACGCCCAAATCGCGTGTAGCAGCCGAGTCACCGCAACCGGAATCGCCGCCAGGCAGCTGGAATCGGCTCTAATGGAGCTGTGACCGAAACACCCGCTCACGACAAGAACTTCCCCGGCACGCTGGTCGAACGCGGAGGCGCGACGCTCGAGTGGGAGCGGCTGCGCGAACGCCTCGCCGCGGCTGCGCGGTCCGAGCTCGGCCGGGCCCGGGTACTCGCGCTCCAGCCTTCTGCCGACCCGGCCTGGATCGGCGAACAGCAGCAGCGCACCGCCGAAATGCGTCAACTCGTTGCCGTCGGCGGCACCTTTAACTTCCGCGGCCTGCTTGACCCCGGGCGCCTGCTCGACCAGGCCCGCATCGAGGGCTCCGCGCTTGAACCCGCAGAGCTGCTCTCCGTCCTCGTGCATGCGCAGCGCATCGACGCCTGGCGCCTCCTCGTCATCACCCCGCCCGGCAACCTCAAGGGCCACTGGCCGGCGGTCGAAACACTCTCCGCTCCCTTGCTCGAGCACGACCTCGGCAACCTTCTCCGCACCCTCCGTGGCAAGATCGAGCCCGACGGAACGCTGGCCGACGACGCCTCACCCGAGCTCTCCCGCATCCGGCGCGCGCTCGCCCGCCAGCACCGCGTCATCGAAGAAAGCCTTCGCAAAGCATTGGCCCAGCTCAGTGAAGGCGGCTCCACGCAGAGCGACCTCATCACCGTGCGGGGCGAGCGCTTCGTCATCCCGGTCAAAGCGGAGTTCAAGCGTAAGCTCCGCGGCATCCTGCACGGCTCCAGCTCCAGCGGCCAGACCGTCTACCTCGAGCCGATGGAGACCGTCGAGCAGAACAATGAGCTCGCGCGCCTGCTTGACGACGAGCAGGCCGAGATCCATCGCATCCTCGTCGCAATGACCCGCGCGGTAGCCCTGAACGCCATACCGCTCACGCTTGGCGCAGAGATTTTGTCGGAGCTCGACGCGCACCAATCCATCGCCACCTTCGCACAGGAGCTCGAATGTGTGCGGCCAGGCTTCCTCAACGCACCTGCTGCCAACGTGCAGGACGCAGAACAAACCCCCGCGATTGAAACTGAACTCGAAGTGGTCGCTGCTCGTCATCCACTGCTCGACCTCCGTCTCCGCGCTGAAGGCGGCAGCATCGTTCCGATGACCGTCGCACTGCCCACCGGCCAGCGCCAGATCATCATCAGCGGCCCCAACACAGGCGGCAAATCCGTCGCACTGAAAACCATCGGGCTCATCGCCGTAATGGCACAGGCGGGCGTTCCCGTGGCCGCCACAAGTGCACGCCTGCCGATCTTCACCGGCATCTTCACCGACATCGGCGACGCGCAGTCCATCGAGCAGAACCTCTCGACCTTCTCCGCGCACATTCGCAACATCGATCGCATCGTTAGGCTCGCCGATGACGACTGCCTCGTCCTCATCGACGAGCTTGGCTCCGCCACCGATCCCGACGAAGGTGCCGCACTCGCCGTCGCCGTGGCCCAGCACTTCCTCGAGCGGCACGTGCTGAGCATCATCACCACGCACCTGACCGCGCTCAAGGTCTACGCCGCGCGCCACGCTGGCGTGCTCAACGCGGCCGTCGGCTTCGACGAATCCACCCTTGCCCCGACCTACGAACTCCGCCTCGGCATTCCCGGCGCGTCCGCGGGAATCAACATCGCTTCGCGCCTCGGCCTCGACCCAGCCATTGTCACGAACGCGCGCGCGCAGTTGACCACGCAACAAGCCGACATCAGCCGCTTCCTCGACGAGCTTCACGCGCAGCTCACTGCCGCGACCGCAGAGCGCGCCGACCTTGCCGCCACCGAACGCAAGCTCAATAGCGAGCGCCAACGGCTCGCCCAGGAAGGCCGCGCCGAGCAGCAGGCGCGCACCCGCGAGCTAGAGCGAAAACTCGAGTCGCTCATCCGCGACTTCGAGTCGCAACTCCGCGATACCGTCAAAGATATCGACGACAAAAAGATCGCACAGAAGATCGCCCGCGACTCCGCGCTCCGCATCGCACGCCTGCGCCGCGAGTTCTCCGAGCAGTTCCAGACCACCGTCGCCGAGCACAACGCCGACACCGGCCGCGCTCTCAATACCGAACGGGGGCAAGGATCGCAATCAAAAGAGAAAGTCCCCCGCGTCGGTGACCTCGTCCGTCTAAAATCCCTCAACCGCGAAGGCCGCGTCGTGCGCATCATCGACGCCAACTCCTTCGAGGTCAGCTTCGGCACCATGAAGACCCGCGTCCCGCACACCGACATTGCTGAGATCACGCCGGTGCGTGAGCCTCCCGCCGAAAACATCTGCCGCGGCAGCGGCATCACCATCTCCACCGCAAACGACGACGAACTCGTCAGCTCCGAGATCAACGTCATCGGGCGCACCGCCGACGAAGCCGAAGCCGAAGTTGAGCGCTTCGTCGAGCGCGCCTTCCTCGCCGGTCTCCCGCGCATCCGCGTCGTTCACGGCGTAGGCATGGGCGTGCTGCGCCGCACGCTCCGCGATCTCCTGCGCAAGCATCCGCACGTCATCTCTGTCACCGAACCGCCGTACAACGAAGGCGGCCAGGGCGCCACCATCGTCGAGCTGCGCCAGTAAGCCGCGCCTCGAACTCCGTCCAGTTGCGTCCCTTACCGATAGCGGTACAGCCGCACCCGGTAGATTCGCCCTTCGCGCGCGTCCGAAGCCGACAGCTTCAAGACCTGGCCCTGCCCGTTCTCGTCTCCATTCAACCGGCGCCGCGGCATCCACGCGCCATTCTCAAAGAACTCTTCGTCGATGCTTTCGATGCCAACGATCCCCGGCCCCGGCTTGTCGGTAGAGAACATGATCTGCCCTTCGCCTGCTCCGATCACCAGAAACTCCTCTGGGCTCATCTGCAAAAACATCGCGCCCACGCGTGCTCCCGCTGTATGCGATGTGCTGATGAACGTGGCCGTGTAGTTGCCAATGGCGACCCTGGCCGCCCGCTGCGCGTCGCCCTTGATCATCTCGGCAGTGATCCCGCCGCTGGCCTGCTTCTCAAGCACCGTCGGAGCGAGCGCCGCCAAGGTCCCGTAGATTCCACTCAGCGCTCCCGCACTGCCCGCGTGCTGTGGCGCATTCGTGATGCCCACCAGGTCCACCGGAGTGTTGTTGACATCGTCGATTCCGAACGGTGAAAACCCCATCGCATTCAGCCGCCCAAACGCATACAGCGAATTGGCGGCTCCAGTCTCGCCGCCCTGCGCTTCGGGGATAAACAGCGGATTGCCCGGCCGGCTGTATCGCCCCGCCCAGTAGGAAAATTCATTGAAGTAAATGTCAGGCGAAAGAAAGTTGAGCGACGGCGCCGCGACGTGCCAGAGATCAAGCGACTGAGGCAGAGGGCCGCCGCTGTTGTACTGGCCCGGCTCGTAGTTGGGCCGGATCAAGGCCGCATTGGCGTACATTGGGAGCGGATACTCGGTCTTCCCGGCAGCAGCAATGTGCTCGATAAAGCTCGCATACTGCCACGCCATAAACAGGTCGTCGGTCAGCGGCGTCTTGCCAAAGACCTCCTGCCAGGAACCCTGTGTCTTTTCACCGGCTGACTCCCATGCGGAGCGAAGCTCAGGCTCAAGCGTCCCGCGATGCGATCGCATATAGCCAATCAGCTCCGCCGGCACCGGCGCGGCGAACGCCTTGTTCGCGATCTCGGAGTGATCGCGGGACTGCGGAATCACGCCAACCTCGTTCTCCACCTGGACCATCAGCACCGTGTGCTTTTCGCCGTCCACCTCGCGCAGATGATGCAACAGCGCCGCGAAGGCACGCGCATCGGCATCGCGCACCGTCGCGCTGAAGGGGGAAAGCCTCTCTGTGTCCCGGCCATCCGCAAGCTGAACGCGGGGAAAGCGCTCCAGGTCGGTCTTCACCCAGCCAGGAGCGTAGCTCGAGAACGTGTTTTTCCACGCACCGAACCACAGCACTACAAGATGCAGATGATTACGGCGCGCGCCGTCCAGCAGACCGTCGAGGCAACGGAAGTCGAACTTCCCCTCCGCCGGCTTGATCGTCCCCCACGCAACCGGCACCAAGACCGTATTCAGGTGCATGGCCTCCAGCCGCGGCCAGATCGGCTGCATATACTCCACGCTGGACGAGTTGGAGTTGTGCACCTCGCCGCCCAGGATGAGAAACGGCCGCCCATCCACCACAAGCTGCGTCGCCTTACCGCGCGTTTCCAGATGAGGGATTCCGCCAGCCTCCGCGCCTCGCGCCTGCGCCAACGCAGAGCTTCCGGGCGCCGTCGCAGCCACCAATGCAAACAAACCACAGATACAAGAACGGCGAATCCGCCAGCCAGGCAGCCTTGTCATCGTCGCGAAATTATAAGCGTATGAGTTCCTGCGGACTCCCGTCGCATCGCCAAGGCGTTCTGCTAACGGCCGGTGGCCCGCGCCGAGTCGCTGCGCGCTCGTCTGCTGCTCACATCTCTGACACGCGTCTTCGATCGCGAGCCCTCATGTGTCGCCTCATAGAACACGCCGCACGCGCTCACCACAATCCGGTCCGGCGCGACGATCAGCACGGAATCCCCCGGAATCTCGGTGCTCGCCGGCAGCACTGCAGCATCTTCATGCTGCATGTCCACCTCAACCAGCTCCGCCGCGCGCACCCCCAGCTGAGGAAAGCTCGCTGGCGCGGGCCCGGCGTTCTCCTTGCTGAAGTCCTCCGCGCTCACCACGCGCGTGTAGATGTCCTCGATCGGCACCACGCCACCGCGCCACCGCATCGAGCTTTGCGAATACGTCAGCGTCGTACCCACCAGCGACCGCGCCAGTTCGCGCGTCCAGCAGCCGGAGTTCGTCGTCGGCAGAATACGCGTAATCCTCCACGTCCCGCGCAGTGAAGCCGGGAGCTGCTCCGCGCCTGCGATTGAAACATTGCAACCGAAAATTGCTACGAACACTACCGCCATCCAAAAGCGCTGGCCAAAGCGTGCAAACAACACTGATCCTTCTCCTTCAGTCTGGGGTCTTTCGCAACTCTGGCCCCGTCAACTGAATTTGATGCGATGCAAACCGCACCTGCTGTCAAAAGTTCGTGGAAGCTTGCCTCGCCAAACCCACCGCATTACCGTTCGCTGCATGATTTCGCCGTTCGCTGCGAATCGGACGACTTTCAGCATTGAGATGCGTAACTTTTAATGTGCTGAGGAACCCTGTGGGAACCCTCGGATGTACTTCTGGCAAAGGTACTTATGACAGTAATCTGAACCAGATTTGAGTTTAGTGGATAACGCGCGAAGCGAACTCTGCAACAACTCTTTTAGGAGAGACGGACAAAATGGGAAAAGCGGTTAAGCTCCTCGAAAAAGGTGTAGTGCTCGGAGCACGCGCGAGCTGGACAGTATTCGACAAGCTGAACTCCATCAGCCCCAACAAGAGCTTCACTCCGAAGTGGTCCGATAAGCCGCTTCTCAAGAGCTACCAGAAGGAGAAGCCGCCGCTAGGCTGGCCGCGCACCACTGACTCCCTCTGTCCCAAGTGCGTCCCTGAGATCCGCCAGCAGATCATCGACGGCAAGCTGCCGCACGAGATCCTCCTCAACGAGAAGGTCGGCGAGATCAAGGCGCAGATCATCGAGCGCGACGGCCAGATCCTCATGGTCAAGGACTGCCCCATCCACGGGCACTTCGAGGACGTCATGTCCATCGATCCGCCGATGATGAAGCACCTCGAAGAGGTCTTCCCCGGCCGCGACATCCGCGCGCACAACGATGAGAAGCTTCACAACCACGGGACATCCACCGTCACGCACGGCCGCGGTTCGGTCCTCACCATCGACCTCACCAACCGCTGCAACATGATGTGCGATCCCTGCTTCATGGACGCCAACCAGGTCGGCTTCGTCCACGAGCTCACCTGGGACGAGATCAAGACCATGCTCGACAACGCGGTACAGATCAAGCCGCGCCGTCAGATGTCGGTCCAGTTCTCCGGCGGTGAGCCCACGCTCTCGCCCTACTTCCTCGACGCTGTCTCGTATGCCCGCAAGGTTGGTTACAACTCCGTGCAGGCCGCGACCAACGGCATCGAGTTCGCCAAGTCCAAGGAGTTCGCCAAGGCCGCTGCTGAAGCCGGCCTCCGCTACGCTTACCTGCAGTTCGACGGCATCGGCAACGCCGCTAACTCCCACCGCAAGGTCGGCAACGCGTTCGACGTGAAGCTCCAGGCCATTCACAACCTGCACGAGGCCGGCGTGGACATCGTCCCCGTTACGACCATCGTCAACGGCATCAATAACGAGCAGGTCGGCCGCATCATCCAGTTCGCGCTCGACAACCCGAAGAAGATCAACTTCCTCTCCTTCCAGCCGGTCTCCTTTACCGGACGCGACGAAGCGGTGTCCGACGAGCGCCGCGCCGCACAGCGCTACACGCTCTCGCACCTCGCGCACGACATCCGCGACCAGACCGGCCTCGGTGAGTCCACGCGCGACTGGTTCCCCATCAGCTTCATGTCCACCTTCTCCGACTGGGCCGACCTCGTGCACGGACCCGAACACGACTGGGGTCAGCTCTCCTGCGGTTGCCACCCGAACTGCGGCATCGGCATGGCTCTCATGATTGACAAGGAAACGAAGGAGGCTGTTCCGGTCACTGCGTTCCTCAATGCCGACCGCCTCGCCAAGGACATCGCCAAGGTGAACGACGCCTCGCGCGGCAAGATCCTCACCGTCATCGGCGCGGGCCTCGCACTCATCCGCAACTACGAGCCCAAGAACGCACCCACTCACTTCAGCATCTTCTCGCTGCTGGAGAAGTTCGATAAGTGCTTCGGCGCCACCAACCGCAACTACGGAAAGGTCACCGCGGACCGCACGCTCGATGACATTGAGAAGCGCCGCAAGGACCGCTGGAACTTCCTCTTCATCGCTGGTATGTGGTTCCAGGACTTGTTCAACTACGACTTCCGCCGCACCGAGCAGTGCATTATTCCTTACGCCACTCAAGAGGGCGAGATCAGCTTCTGCGCGTACAACACGGGCATCGGCTGGCGCAACATCATCGAGAAGATGCACATGACCTCCACGCTCACCAAGTGGTACGAGGAGCATGGACGTCACGAGATCTTCGCCGGTGGCAAGAAGGTCGGCCTCGAGAAGCAGGACAAGTACGACCTGGTTCTCAACGAGGAGCACGTCAACTCCGCCGCCAACGACACGTTCGAGAAGTCCGGCATCGCCAAGAACGCGCGCGAGGAAAAAATCCGCGCCCGCGATGCGAAGATCAAGCAGGACGCCGAGAACGCAGCAATGGCCAAGCTCTACCGCAAGGAAATCCTCAAGGAGCCCGAGATCGCTGGCTTCGTCTCGCTCGGCGAGATCAAGACCGCCGCTCCGGTCCAAGCGAAGGAAGAAGACCTCGTCGCCGGCGACTAGCGTTCGCGCAAACTGCTGTTGATACACTGAGGCCGCCTTCGGGCGGCTTTAGTCTTTTCGAGCTTTTCATCCACGATGCTGGTTACGTATTCTGCGCCGCCCTTGCGGATGAATGGGGTTGACCTATCGTCACGAGATTCGCTGGTCGTAGCCGCTGTGCTCTCCGATCCAAAACCATAGAAACTCATCGGGCAGGCGTATAGCCAGAGCGCGGTATTTCAGACTGATGCGGGCCGACCAAATCTCGTGGCCATTACGCTCGCCGATCTTCTTCAGTCGCAACGATGGATGCTGTAAATCCGACTTGAGCAAGGCAAATTGCTTGTCCGCCCGTTGCCGAATCTCCGCCGGGAGCGCATCATAGTCGCTCCAGAATGCCGCGCTCGCACGATGAACCATCCCGAATTCAGAGTTCTCGCGTTTTGCCGGTTGCGTGATCCGTCATCGCCTGGCGAATGCGCTCGTCCAAGGCTCCGGCTTCCACTTCGCGTTCCACCCGCGCATCGACGACCCGCGCGTACCGCTCATCCATCCACGCGTACAGCTCTTCCTGCTCCCGCGGCGACAGCGTGCCGATCGCTTCTTCGATCTCTTGCACCGAGCTCATGGCCGATTTACCTCGTCGAGTCAGAATACCGCAATCTCGTCAATTCCATCTTTTGACCCTGCGAATGGAACCCGCTAAAGTTTCGCGCATGAGATTCGCCGCTCTTTTCGCCACTGCCGCAGCTCTCACTGCCATCCCCCTGCTCGCCCAAACGGGGTCCCCGGCCAGCTCGCTGGCTGGGGTGGGGCAGCGCCCCGCCATCACCGGCATCGCCTTCATGCGTGTCTACACCGACGACGTCCCCGCCGCCGAGCATTTCTACGGCCCCACCATGGGCTACGACGAAAAGCACCTCGGCGACGAGATGATCTTCCCGATTAATCGACATCAATGGATCGAGGTCGTGCCTTCGAAGCCGCGCGACGGCCAGTCCTACATGGCCTCTGTCGGCTTCACCGTCAGCAACGTCGACGCGATGAAGCGCTACCTCGAATCCAAGGGCCTGCGCCCCGAAACCCCCGACACCGGCCTCGTCGAAGTGCACGACCCCGAAGGCAATCTCGTCATCTTTGTCCAAAAGGACTCACCGCTCAAAGAAGCTGTTCTCGCCCGCGACACTCCACTCTCTCCCCGCGCCCCGAGCCACCACATCATCCATGTCGGCTTCATCGCCCACGATCCCGCCAAGGAAGACGCCTTCTGGAAGGACATCCTTGGCTTCCGTCCCTACTGGTACGGCACCATGCATCCACCCAACGTCGACTGGATCAGCATGCAGGTCCCCGACGGCACCGACTGGATCGAGTACATGATGATGCCCAACCAGCAGCCCAACAAACACGACTTCGGCATGAGCGACCACTTCTCCCTCGGCGTCGAGCGCATGCAAACCGTCCTGCACGATCTGCAAGCCAACGGCTGCGAAGAGAAGCAGTGCATCGCCATCCAGGCCGGCAAGGACGGCAAAATTCAGCTCAACCTCTTCGACCCAGACCAGACGCGCGTCGAGTACATGGAGTTCAAACCCGTCATGAAGCCCTGCTGCTCCGACTTCACCGGCCCCCACCCAAACCCGACTGAGGAATGACCGTCTCATGCAAGCGTCTAATGGAGAGCAGGAGAGCACATGGGGAAGCTGCTCATCGGATTGGGCGTCGCACTTGTAGTCGCAGGAGTTGTGGTGCTGCTGCTTGAGCGCGCCGGACTTGGCCTCGGACGAATGCCGGGCGACTTCGCGTATCGCGGGCGCAGTGTGCAGGTATGGTTTCCCTTGGGCACATGCATCATCCTGAGCATCGTCCTCTCGGCAGTGCTCTATCTGGTATCAAAATTGCACCGCTAAAAGAGCGGATACCCAATTTGCCGCGCGCAGCATCTTTCTTCAACAGAGTGTTTTCAAGAAATTGGTTCTGGGGGACCTGTATGAAGAGATGTCTGCTGACTCTCTGCGGAATGTCAGTGGCTGCGCTGCTTCTTTGCCCTGCAGCTTTCGCTGACACATTCAACTTCACTTACTCCGGCGTGGGAACCATTGGGTCTACAACGACCAACTTCACAGGGTCCGGCACGTTCACCGCTACGCCCACTGCAACAGCCGGGCAATATCTCATCAACTCCGTCTCTGGCACCGCGAATGGCGTCTCCATCGCCGGCTTGCTGGCGCCAGGGATTTATCCGTCAACATCCTCCGGCAATGAGCCGAACGATAACTTTCTTTTCTTTCCGCTTGCAAATGGAGGAGCGCTGGACCTCAACGGGTTCTCCTTCAACACCACCGACGGAACGGACTACAACGTCTATTACTTCCCCGCAACGCTCGCGACCGGATACGGACTCGCAACGGATCCAGACTTCGACGGCACGACGAATCTCACCTTCGACCTGACGGATGCGACGACGGGAACTCCTGTGGTCGGAACGCCGGGTGGACCGACAACGGCTGCAACGCCGGAGCCGGGATCGCTGGCGCTGCTGGCGACGGGATTCTTCGGGATCGCTGGAGTGGTTCGTCGCAGACTGGCGTGAATTGATTTTGTCGTACGCGAAGCCGCCTGACTTTGGGCGGCTTCTTTTTTGGTACCCATCGTAGCCAAACGGGGAGAGTTTTTCGACTACTTGACGCCTTTCGACGGATCCCAGGAGCCCTGGAGCTTGCGCACATAGACAATCTCGCCGAGGTGATACGCGTTATGGGCGCCGACGTGCGCGATCATGTTAGCGCCTTTGGCGAGGCTCACGTCCGGCGCTGACTGGACCCACTGCTCGAGGTCGCTCATGTTGCGATCAAAGCGTTGGACGAGCGCGGCCCACTCGGCCGGCGTGATCTTGTTGACGTCATAACCGACGAAGGTGTCTTCGTTGTTGCCCGAGTAGGTCGCGGGCTTTTCACCCTTGAGCTTGGCGAGCGCATTCTCGTTCCAGTAAATGAGGTGGGCGACGAGCTGCGCGACGGAGTGCATCTGGCCTGATTTCGCGTCCATGCCACCGGCCTTCGGAACCCAGCGCACCTGGTCGGGCGTAAGGCCGGCGACGGCCGTGTCGAGCGGGACGAACCATTCGGCCCTGTCGTGGGTGGAGTAGAGCTGCTCGAGCAAAACAGCCCGCAGATCCATCGGCTTGGGCTGCTGCGGGGCCTGCGCTTGTGCGAGGCTGACGGGCATGGCGACGAGAAGAGCCGCAGAAAGCAGAGATTTGCGCATGCCCGGAATTGTAAGCACGAAGCAATGCGCTGCGCGGTCAGAGTGATGAACCGTCACAATTTGGGGAGGATTTCGCCGGCGACGGCCTTTTCGGCGGCTTCGTTGTCCTGGCGGCTGGCATTCGGAACGTTGACCTGAAGCAGCAGGAGGTGGTGCTTGCCGAGCGCGTAGAGGTAGGCGGCTGACCCGGCCGCCGAGGACACGAAGAAGGCGTCTTCGCCGACGCCGGTCACGGAGGCTAGGCGGCCCGTGTTCGACATCTGGGCGCGTGTGACATTGAACGTGTCACGCGACTTGAGACTGACGTAGACGCGGTCCTCACCCTTCGAATCTTTCCAGGTGCAGTCGGGGGCGTCTTTGGAGCCGCCGGGGGTGCCGGGGTTCACGGGGCCGCCGACGACGGCCTTGATCTGGTCGGGAGTGAGGAGAGTGCAGGGGGCTTGCGCGGGCGCGGCGGCGGGGATGAGGGTGGCTGCAGCGACGAGGGCGAGAGTCGTGCGGATCATGTTGGGCTCCGTGAGGTTAGATGCTGGTCTGGCAGGTTCCCCGGAAGTGGTGTTGTGCCCGCGGATTGGTCGGGGTAATCTTCCGGCGATTCGCGTATGCGAGGTGCCCATGAAGACTGCTACAGGCGTTCTTGCAGTACTCCTTATGTCGAGCTGTACATCGCTAGCGCAGACGGCTGCGGTTCAGCCGACAACGCCAGACTCGAGTGCCAGTGCCGTTCCGGCGGCTGCGTTCGCTCCGGGGGCGAAGGTCTTCCTGGAGCCGATGGACGGATTCGATCAGCTATTGGCTGACTCGATCGTCCACAAGAAGGTTCCGGTCGTGGTCGTGAAGGATCGCGGGGAGGCCGATTTCGTGCTGTCTGGCGGTGCGCACGTGCATAATCGGAACTTCATCACGGGGATGGTCCTAAGTTCGCGTGGCGGCGCAAACATTGTCATGAAGGACGCTCATTCGGGGAACCTGGTATTCGCCTGCAATTTCCATCGGGTGGATTCGAATGAGAGGGATGGCGATATCTATCTGGGCTGGGCCGATCAGTGCGCAGGCCATTTGAAAAAGGCTCTGAAGAAGAAGTGATTTTTGGGTTGTGCGGTATTCGAAACCGGGGCCCCCTCCCCCTCCCCCCCTCTGGCTCGCAAAATCTTGATTCCATTGGGACGTGTCGCCAAAATATTGATTTTAGGTGAGTTACAGGTAAAATATTGCATTCAGGGGAGTTAACGGGTGGGGGGTCACTTTTTTTCTGATAGTTAGAGTTTGGGGAGGATCTGGGTGGCGAGGGACTTTTCGGCGGATTGGAGGGTTGGCTGGGTGGCGCCTTGCTGTGCGCCCTCCGGCGGGAGGGTGACGGTGAGGAGGAGAAGGTGGTTTTTGGTGAGGACGTAGAGGGCTGAGGAGGAGTCGTCGGGGGAGACGAAGAAGGCGTCGTCGCCGAGGCCGGGGACGGGGGTGGGGTGGACACCGGACTTCTCGAGGTTGGTGCGGGTGGTGCGGAAGTCGGCGGCGGGGCGGAGGGCGATGTAGACGCGGTCCTCGCCGTGGGCATTGCCCCAGGTGCATTCGTTCGAGCCTTTGGCGACGCCCGGCTGGCCGGGCTCGACCGGCGAGTTGAGGACGGCTTTGATCTGGTCGGGGGTGAGGAGGCTGCAGGCGTCTTGCGCGTGTGCGGCGACGGGGATGAGGACGGCTGCGGCGGTGATCAGGAGGGTCGTGCGGATCATGGTGGGCTCCGCTGAGGTTAGACGGTTGATCCTAAGGTGCGAGGGCATTTCAGTCGTCCCGCTTCGCTCTACTCCGGTCTTCGGCAGCGGTGCCACCACTCGCTTTATTAGTCATTGCTATGGTTTCGGAGTTCTGTGAGAATCGGCCCAGCTTAAGGCGAGGATGTAAATGGCCATTGACGTTACCAAACGAAACCCCGAGTACGAGGATGTGGCTCCTCAGGGCAAAAATGACTTCGTTGGCGGCGGTCTCGCGCCCGATCTCGCGGCGGTCGAGCTTGAGGAGGAGATAGGTCGCACCGAGGCCAGGTTGGAGGGCGCTAGAACACGCTACAAGACTGCATTGGCGATGAGTTTCGGCCTTATGGCAGTTCTGTGGGTCGGCGGATACTTGTGGGCACGTGCACAATCGACAAGAAGTGCCTCTTTGATCGAAGCACTATGCCTGGTATACGGGATGGCGGTTCCTATCGGGGTCTCAGTTGCGGGGCAGGGACCCGTATCGCGTAATTCGCAGCAGTTGGCCGCCTTGCAGGCTCGAAAGAGAGTAGCTTCTCGTTTCGTTGAGCAAGACGGACGCAAAGGGGACGATTCATACTTCGACAGTCTCGTCAAAATAAATGTCGAAAACCTGGCTGAGTATTATGAGTTGGTCAAAAGTCACACGGACAAAAGCTTCTCGGTCTCGGTGGGCGCTGGCATTATCGGCTTTCTACTGATCGTTACCGGGCTGACCTTGAGCTTTATACAAGTAGGCCCCGGGCATGTTCCTGGAATCACTGAAGGAGCGGGCATAATAACCGAGTTCATATCGGCAGTATTCTTTTACCTCTACAACAAGACTGTAGCTTCCATGAAGGGCTACCACGACAGCTTATTAGCAGTGCAGAACATTTTGCTTTCTTTCAAACTTGTCGGAGATACGGAAGCAGCTCCTGAGGCAAAAGCTCGGATGGTCGAGCAAATGCTGGAGTACTTGATCGGCAATCGGCATCGACCCAGTTCCAAATTCGATTCGCGTCGTGAACCTCGCCATCAGCGGAATGGGGAGTCACCCGCGATGGCCGCCAATAGATAGGTCATAACAATCCATGATGAGCAGTTCCCTGGATGAATTACTTAGGATTCGCTCTGCCTGCTTGGCTAATGCCTCGACTCACATAACTAGCGCACAGCTGCTGCGGCAAGCTGGTCAGTATAACGTCGCGTTTGAATGTGCGATCCTCGCGTTGGAGGAAGTTGGCAAGGCCGTCATCTTAATGATGACTCGGACGCGAGACTTAGCTCGGGAAGATGAGTCGCCCGATTGGATGGATGATCACACAAAGAAATTGTTTTGGGCGGTCTTCTCTGTTGCCTTCGGCCACGAGGCGGCGTTGACGCCTGAGGGATTCGATGCGTTACAAGGGACGGCCCGCAATTTGCACAAGAGGCGACTCGACTGTAGCTATGTGAATTACAAGACTGGTGGTTTGGTTGCGATCACGCCAGAGGAGTGCGAAGAGATCATCCGACTTACAATGGCGCGGCTCGAAATGGAGGAGCAGCGGACTTACAAGGATGGGCTGACAGAGGAAGATCTCAGCAACTTACGTTGGTTCTACGCCGCGAGCGAGCACCAGATTACGCGGCCGATTATCTGGAATTGGACCTCGATCAAAAAACTCAACGAGTTCGGTGGAGACACACACGATTGGATCGTTTGGCTTAGAGAACAAGTGGCCGAGGCCGAAAGAAACAACCAAGAATTTATTCAAAAGGAGTTTGATCGTAAGCGCCCGAGGGGCCAAGCACGCATGGATCAAAAGTGGTCCATGACTTTTCACCTCTTTTGCGCGTCACATTCGATCCGTCCCAGAACCTTGGCGAACTGGAACAAACATCAGAACTTTATTCGAATGCATCCGGGCGGCAAGCGCAATGAGTTGCGCATCGATCTAACTTTTCCCAAAAGGGTTCTTGTGAAGGCGCTTTGGCAGCATTCGTTTGATGTTGTCACGAGGATCGTTTTGGCTCTCAACATAGGTTGTCAAGGATTCTTTTGGTGGTACCTGCCGGAGTATCGGACGAGGTTTTATGACAGCCTCAAGGACCTAGAGGCAAACGGTACTGTGCAACTGGATGCGGACTCTGGTCTCAATGTGGAGTGGGGCAATCACGCTTTTGGCGAGGATGAAGCTAGAGGCTTCGGCCTGATCTTCGGCTATTTGCTGAGCCGCACTCATGCTGAACTAGAAGCATTTCAAAGCTACATGCGTGGGCTCGCGCTAATAGCCAGATCGGACCTCTTGCTTCCGCTACAGGGAACCGCTCTCGTGGAATTTAGAAATTCGGCGCAGAGTTTTCTAAAAGTTAAGGAACCTTCGGGCCTACACGGCGCACTGGTCTCCAGACTTCAACCTGCTGAAGAAGTAGTGGAGCATCTTCGTCAATTGATCGATCTTGCGAACACTATCGGGCCGGATTTGCCGCCTAAGCCCGTCACCATTACACAAGCGCTCCAGTTCAGGATTTATTTCGACGCGGTCATCGTCAAGGAAGCCCAATCTAACCTTCAGCGTTTTGCCAACACGGGTCAGGTTAGGGCTAGCACCAAATAGAGAGAAACCTTCGTGCGGTCGGGGAAGGTCACTGGGGAAGGGCTCGGGTTAGGCCGCCGAGCCTTTCGTGTTTTGGGATGGTTCGTAACGGCACGGCTGAAGCCATTCCCCTTCCGGTTTTGTGGCTGGGCGGTGGAGCGAGGTGATCCGGAGGAGAACACGCAGATTCCCTTCGGGAATGACAACAAGAAAAGCGGAGGGACAGCGACAACAAGAAATGCAAAAGGCAGCGACGACAAGAAGAGCGCGGTGTGCGAGAAGTTAAGGCTCGGGCTTCAGCCCGAGCCTTTGGTGTTTGGGGTGGTTCGTGATGGCCTCCTTCGACTTCGCTCAGGACAGGCTAAGAAGATGGGCCCTTCCGGTTTGTTGGCTTTGATGAGAGCGAGGTCATCCATGCGAGAAGCAGGTTCCTCACTTCGCTCGGAATGACAGCAAAAAAAGCAAAGGCAAGAACAAGGGCACGGCTAGAGCCGTGGACCTCCCGTTTGTCCGCTCTGATGAGAGAGAGGTGATCCGGAGGAGAAGCAGGTTCCTCGCTTCGCTCGGAATGACAGCAAGAAAAGCAACTACAAGAACAAGGGCGCGGCTAGAGCCGTGCCCTTTCGGTTTGTGGCTCTGACGAGAGCGAGGTGATCTGAGTAAATACAGGGGTCCTTCGCTGCGCTCAGGATGACGGCGGGGAGGGATGTTGTGGGGGATAGGAAGGCTCGGGCTGAAGCCCGAGCCTTTGGTGTTTGGGGTGGTCTGTTTCGGCATCCTTCGACTTCGCTCAGGACAGGCTCAGAAGCCGTGTCCCTTCAAAGCCCGCTGTGATCCGAAATGCGAAACGCAGATTCCCTGCGGGAATGACAAACAAAAAGAGCGCGGCTGTGTGGCCGCGCTCTTTCGACGCAACTGCTACTGCACGAGCGTGCCGTTTTCGCCGTTAGTTTTTGCGTCGTCGGGGGGGATTATGGTGGCGCTGGCGACCTTGTCGTCGGTTTCGAGGTTGAGGAGTTTTACGCCGCTGGTGTTGCGGCCGGCGCCGCGGACGGTCTTGGTGTCGATGCGGATGATCTTGCCGAACTGGCTGATGACCATCATCTCGGTGGTGTCGTCGACGAGCTGGATGGTGACGACTTTGCCGACCTTGGAGTTGGCCTTCATGTTGATGACGCCCTTGCCGCCGCGCGACTGGAGGCGGTAGGCGTCGACGTCGGTGCGCTTGCCGTAGCCGTTCTCGGAGACGGTGAGGATGAGGCAGGGGGTGAGGCCGAGCTTCTCGTCGAGCTTCTGGAGCTTGGCGGCGGCTTCCTCGGAGAGCGCGGGCGCGGCGGTGGTGTCGTCGGCTGCGGCCAGTTCGAGGGGCTGCGAGGCGGCGGAGTCGATGGCTTCGTCGATGGCCTTTTCCACCTGGGCCTTGAGGCCTTTGGCGGCGGCGACGGCGAGGCGCTGCTTGTTGCGGGCCTCGTTGGAGGGGGTGACGGCGGCACCGATGACGTAGTCGCCCTTCTTCAGGGAAATGCCACGATTGCCAAAAGCCGGGCGGCCCATGGCGCGGAGGTCGCGCTCGTCGAAGCGGATGGCCATGCCGTCGTGGGTGGCGAGGAAGATGACCTGCTCGCCGTCGGTCATGCGGGCGGTGACGAGCTCGTCGTCCTTGTCAATGCCGATGGCGATGATGCCGCGGGCCATGACGTTGGAGAAGTCGCGGAGTGCGGTCTTCTTGACGGTGCCGTTGCGGGTGGCGAAGAGGACGTACTTGGAGGCCTCTTCGAGGTCGCGGACGGGGAGGATGGTGACGACCTTTTCGCCGGGCTGGAGGTCGACGAGCGAGGCCATGGCCTTGCCCTTGCCGGCGGCGCCGACGTCGGGGATCTCGTAAACCTTGAGCCAGTAGACGCGGCCGGTGTTGGTGAAGCAGAGCAGATAGGCGTGCGTGGAGTCGATGATGAGCTGCGAGACGAAGTCTTCTTCGCGGGTCTTCATGCCCATGCGGCCGGTGCCGCCGCGCTTCTGCTGGCGGTAGATGCTGATGGGCGTGCGCTTGAGGTAGCCGGTGTTGGAGACGGTGACGGCGACCTGCTCGTCGGCGATGAGGTCCTCGAGGGTGAGCTCGGCGGACTCGTCGATGATGGCGGTGCGGCGTGCGTCGCCGTAGCGGTCGCGGATGTCTTCGAGCTCCTTGACGATGACGCGGCGGAGTTTTTTCTCGGAGGCGAGGATGGACTCGTACTCGGCGATGTTGTCGCGGACAAGCTTGAGCTCGTTGAGGAGCTCGTCGATGGAGAGCTGGGTGAGGCGGTAGAGCTGCAGCTCGAGGATGGCGTCGATCTGGCGGTAGGAGAGGATCAGCGTGCCGGCTGTGTTGTTGGAGAGCAGTGCGGAGACGCTGCCGCCGGCGAGATCGATGTCGTACTTGCCGGGGTTGAGCTTGACGCCCTTGAGCTCGGTGCCGCGGAG
>DASUHZ010000075.1:0-12904 GCA_036273275.1 Bryocella sp. | reverse complement strand
CACGCGCCAACTCACGCGAAGATGCGCAGCGGAGCGTTGAGGCCGCCGCGGACGCGCTCAACAGCGGCCTGCATATTACTGTTTTTCCTGAAGGAACGCGCTCGCCGGACGGTCGCCTCCTGCCATTCAAAAAAGGCGCGTTCTTTCTCGCAGAGGAGACCGGCGCGCCGATCATTCCTATTGTGATCAGCGGCACCGAGCGAATGATGCCCAAAGGAACACTCCGCATCACCCCAGGCGAAGCATATCTCACATTTCTTCAGCCAATTCATCCGCGCGAGGCGGCATCACGTGAAGATCTGATGGAACGTGTCCGCGCTGCAATGGAGGCAGAGCTAGAGCGACGCCGCACTGTTCGCCAACCCGGAACAGGAGCTACTTAACGATTGCGTTGTAGCCATCGACAATCAGCCGCTCGCGCATCGCCTCTGCATCGGCCTTCGTCGCAAAGGGTCCCACCTGGATGCGAATCAAATTGTCCTGCGTCGCCGTGCGCTCGGAGACCTGGTATCCCTTGGTGTGGAGTGCATTCACCAGCATGTCCGCATCGTCCTTGTGCGCCACTGAAATCGCGGCGATCTGCACAACGAACGCGCCCCCGGGAGTGATTGCCGGCGCCGCCGCTTTTGTGGGCTTCGCAGGTGCGGATGAATTCGGCGTTGTGTTCGTCGGCCGAGTCACGGTCGCTGGTGGTGGCGTGGCGGGATGTGTTGGCGCCGCTGCAGGCTCGGGCTGGGGCACGACTGCGGGACCCTTTTCCGGAACCGCTGACTCATGCGAAGCAGAAGGTGTCGGCGACGAACTTGCCGGAGCTCCCGAAGGCGAGTTCGGCGAAGGCTTGAAGTTGTCGAACTTGGAGCTTTCCGTACCGACAGGCTCGGTCTCACTCGTGGCTGCAGGGAGCGGGGCATTCGGCGTCGTGGTCGATTTCCGCCCGAGGTTATATCCGAAGCCGAAGAACACTCCGCAAAGGAGCACCAGGCCGAGGAAGATCGCGAGGATCGCGCCGGTGCTGAGGGTCAGTTCCCGCTCGTGTTGCGGAAGCTCGTCTTGGTCGTCGTCGAGAAGGCGGCTCATGAGGTTTTACGGCGAACTAGAAACGGAGATAGAAGCCAATGGTGGGCTGAAGCGTTGTGGTGTGCTGCTTGATGGTCAGATAGTTCTGGCCGAAGTCCGGCGCGAGGAAGAAGTTCTCCCGGAACGAAGCACGCACGCCGAAGTTGCTCAACACATCCTTCTGCAGGCCAACGTTGTAATAGTAGGTCGCGCGAAACTGATGCGGCGCTTGTTCGCCGCCGCCGCCCGTCGGTTTGAACTGGGTTGTTCCCGCTCCGGCAGACGCAAACGGTTGAAAGCCGAAGATCGGGTGGGGCGGTGTAACCAGGTATCCGAAGCTGTATTCATTCGCTGTCGTTTGAATCTGAAACAGGCTGGCGCCATTGGGTGCGGGGCTGTAGTTCTCCGTGTAACGGGCCCATCCGTAGTTGAACTCGATACCGACGTACGGTTTCGCCGTATACCGGATGTTCCCGAGCGCGCCAACTGTGTTGGACCCATAGAGTGACATCACCGTGCCATGGTTTGTAGCGCCCGTCGGGAGGATCGGTCCGGTGACCGTTTTGTTCAGCGCACCCGCGCCGCTGATGCCCAAGTCGACCTTCGCCATCTGGCGGGCAAATGGGGTAGTTTGTGCGGCGGCGATGCCGGTGAGGGACAGGAAGATTGTCGCGGTGGCGAGCAGGGCTCGCGAAAGGCTGTGCATCAGACGTGAAGGCTCCGGGCGCTTTGTGCGCTCTGTTCTAGTCTAAACCTTTGTTCTGCCGGGCGCGGCGTGCGATGCGGGTGAGCACGGTGGTTCCTGCCCCCAATATGGCGCCGCACACGACGGCCGTCGCCGGGTTGATCCGTTCCGTCGCAGAACGTGGAAATAAGCAGATAAAGCAGCCGATGAGCAGAATCGTGAGAGCGACGATCACCCATAAGTGAAGTGGTCGCCTGGCCTGAAACAGGAGTAGCGCCATCGACACAATGGACCCCGCGACTGCAAGCCAGCTTGGTTGCCGCTGCCACAGACTCGCCGCTGCCAGCAAGAGCAGCAGAAGGCCTGCGGCGCCAGGCAATATCGAGCCCGGGCGGTTTAGCTCAACGCCAATAAGGGCGGCAGCCAACGTCACGATAAGAAGCGCGGCATTCGGTGATAGCGTCGCAAGCAGCGCGATCATCGCGCTCTCAGCGGACCGTCTGGCCGCGCGACTGCAGGTTCTGGCGCATGGCTATGGCGGCAGAGTTGTTTGGTTCGACATGCAGAGCGCGGGAGACATCGTCGGCGGCTGCGGGCAGGTGATTCTGCGCGATATCCAGCCGGGCCAGCACAAGCAACGCGGGCGCGTTGGGCTGAACGTTCAGCGAGCGCTGCGCTTCGGCGCGAGCCTCCGTAGCATTGCCGCTGCGTTCACGCACTTCCGCAAGGCCGGCGTGCGCCGCTGCGCTCTTCGCATCGGCTGCAATAGCCGATTGAAACTGCTGCTCGGCCTGCGGGAGCAGGCCCTTGGTAAGGTAGTCGCGCCCGAGGGACGTGTACTCAGCCGCTCGCTGCGCAGGTGCAAGCGTGGCCATGCGAGCGGCTCGCAATTGATCAAGCTGGAATGCCGCTTGCCGGAAGGCAGCCTCGGAGTAATTTCGCCGGATGCGCTCGACGGGAGCAAAGCCGCCGTTCGGATCGAGCTTCGATCCTGCCGGGGCAATGGCGAGGCGCGCGCGCAACGAACCTGCCTCCGGGTCCCGCGGTTTCAACTTCAAAGCCTCGTCGGCCTCTTTGAGGGCGGCCTGCAGGTCTCCGCGCCGGTAGAGAGCAATCGCTAGATTGTAGTGGTAGTCCTCGTCGGACGGGTCTGCGGCGGACGCACGCTGGAAGAGTGCCACAGCATCCTTGCCCTGGCGGCTTAGTGCAACGCCTTGGTTGTTCACAACCTCCGGCAGCGGGAGGCGGCCGGCGACAAACTCGAAGGCGGCGGCCGCACCGGCGTAGTTGGCGGAGTTGAAGCGGGCCAGCCCGAGGTAGAAGTTCGCCTCGAGCGCCTGCGGATCCGAGAGCGGAACCTTGGCAAGCGTCGCCGCTGCGGAATCGTAGTCGCGCGCGATGTACTGCTGTTTCCCGAGCGCGAGGATGGCGGCGGCATAGCTTGGCGCGGCCGCGACAGCGGTCTTCAGGCGCTGCAGCGCCTCGGCCGAAGTGGATGCGTTGATGCCGCGGATGTAGTCCTCGAATGCCGGGAGTGGAACGGCGCCCTCGCCGGCTGAGACGAAGGTCTGTTCCGCCACGTTGAGGTTAGGGTCGACGACGCGGGAGACCTTCCAGGCAATCGAGTTCTCGACATCGTAGAGATGGTCGAGTGGGCCAACATCGTTGACCAAAGGCGACAGGCGTAACTGGTCGACGGAGAGTACCTGGGACTCGATGGAGATCGCGTGCTCGGCCACGGTGAAGTCGCCAATTACCACGTAGTTAGCGTCGAGTTGCTGGGCGATGCGGATGGTGGTGGCGCGGGAGGGGCGAAAGTCGGCGGGAAGGCCGAGGTGGGTGAGGGCGAAGACGCGGTCGTCGTGGGAGATGGTGAGAAAGCCGGCGGAGTTGAGGCGGCGATCGAGCGTGTCGGGGAATGAGTTGCCGATCCAATTCAGGGTGGCGTTGCCGGAGCGGTTCTCGAACGGGAGGACGAGGACGACCTTTCCTCCGGGGACCGATTGCGCGGAGAGGATCGCGGATGAGAACGAGGAGAGGATGACGAAAATTATTTTTGCGAGGCGGGCGCCGGGAGGGTGGAAAGCCATCGGGAGTAGTTTAGCGGAGTGGGTTTAGAGGGTACCCCCTCCCCCCGTACCTTTTGCGCAAAGTCTTCAGGAAATTGGACTTAGGTCCGGACTTAGGATGTCCGATTCGCTGCCAGGTATCGGATGGGTGGGCGGTCGACAGAGAGACCCCCGCTTTTGGCGAGTGGGTTGTGTCAAGTAGGGGTGGTGCGATCCATAGCGCAGATACCCGAGGCCGACACGCATGTTGTGGATCAGCGGAGGCGGGATGGTGATCGCGAGGGTGATGCCGAAGGCGGCGTGGGCGATGGCGAGCGGGATGATGTTGCGGTAGTGAAGGAAGAGCAGGCAGGAGATGAAGCCCCAGAGCAGCGTGATGGGCACGAGGATGGGGTTGGGCAGGTGGGCGAGCGCAAAGATGAGCGCGGCGAAGAAAGCGGCGAGGCGCGGCGATGGAGCGAGGATGAGCAGGCGGCGGAGGAAGATGTCCTGCAGGAGAATCTGCTGGACGAAGGCCCAGAGGGCGTATCCCCAGTAGCGTGCGATCAGGCCGGAGACGGTGGGCGGCGCGTGCAGGGTGTGAAGGTGCGCGGCGACGAGGATAAGGATTGCTGCGAGCAGCAGAGCGGCGATCGCGATCCAGAGCGAGCGGAGAAGATTGGTACGGCGGAGGCCGAGTTTCCCACCCCAGCGAACATGTTCGCTGGGGACCCCGGCAAGCTTGTCGCAGCTCTGGAACGAGAGGACGAGGATGGCGGCGAGCACGATGACTGCAGCGATGTAGAGGACGCGCTGGACGGAGTGGGGAGTCCAGATGACGAGCAGGATGAGCGTGTAGGAGACGGCGAGCTCGAGGAGTGCGCGGCGGCGGGACATCTGAGGGGATGACGAACGTAAGGGGAGATGAGATCGTTCAGGCCGAGCAAGATGGTCAATAGAAGCGTGTCCCGGTACCTTTCGAGAACAACAGCAGGCCCAACGATAAGCCTTCACTCCGACAGTCGCAGAGTGTCTATCAGCGCAGCCAGAGCCGCAGGCTGATTTCGACGGCTGGGGTAGTAGAGAAAATATCCGGGGAATGAAGGGCACCACTCCTTCAGGACTTGAACCAGGCGTCTGTCAGCAATCAGATCTTTGAGTGTTTCTTCCATCGCAGTTCCGATTCCTACTCCGTTGAGGACCGCCTGGATGACGAGGTCTGGATCGTCGAATGAGGCTGGGCCCTGGGGACTGACCGTGAGCGCCTTGCGGCCTTTCTCAAACTCCCAGCGGTAGAGGCCCTTGCTGAAGCGAAAGCCGATGCAGGAGAGGTTCTGCAGATCGCGCGGGTGTCGCGGAACGGCGTTTGATTCAAAGTATTTCGGCGAGCCCACAACCGCGAGACGCATCTCTCTGGTCACCCGGACTGCGATCATGTCCCTCTGGATGAACTCACCGAGCTGCACACCCGCGTCATACTCTCCGGCCACGAGATCGACGGGGTCATTGGATGAGGTGATTTCGAGGACAATCTCTGGATAGGTGCGGTTGAACTGAGCCAATTTCGGCAGCAGCACCATCCTCGTGGCGGTTCGTGGAATGATCAGACGAATTCGACCTGCCGGATTCTCCCTTTGCTTTCGAGTCTCGGCGACCGCTCGCTCAATTCGTTCGAGCGCCGGCGCAAGTTCGCCGAGAAGCGCCGCGCCGGCCGCAGTTGGAGAGACGCTTCGCGTGGTCCGCGCCAACAGTTGCAATCCGAGACGCCTTTCGAGGCCTCGAATCGAATGGCTCAAAGCAGACTGCGAAAGACCGAGCCGCGCGGCGGCACGAGTGAAACTGCGCTCTTCCGCAACGATTGAGAAGGCTGAGAGTTCTCCCAGATCATTCTTCATGATTCATGAATTCTACTCATCACTCTTTGAACCGCAAGCCCTCTAGTCTCATAGACAATATCTGCCTAGACTTGTACTTGTCGATCAAGGCATGGCCGACGTAGGAGAAAATATGCAAAAGCGCACATTAGGGAAAAGCGGTCTCGAAGTTTCGGCACTGGGTCTCGGCTGCATGGGCTTGAGCTTCGGTCTCGGTCCCGCCACGGAGAAGTCAGAAGCCGTCAAGCTCATCCGGGCCGCCGTGGAGCGCGGCGTCACCTTTTTCGATACTGCCGAAGTCTACGGCCCGTACGTGAACGAAGAGGTGGTCGGCGAAGCGCTTGCGCCCTTCCGCAATGGCGTTGTGATCGCAACCAAATTTGGCTTTGAAGCTGATCCCAATAACAGCGGAAAATGGACAGCCCTGAACAGCCGCTCGGACCATATCGAGAAGGTCGTCGATGCTTCGCTCAAGCGTCTCAAAACCGACAGCATCGATCTCCTCTACCAACATCGCGTCGACCCCAATACTCCCATCGAAGAGACCGCCGGCGGAGTCAAGAACCTGATTGAAGCAGGTAAGGTAAAGCACTTCGGCCTCTCCGAAGCAGGGGCAAAAACGATTCGCCGCGCTCACGCCGTGCAGCCGGTTACTGCCTTGCAAAGTGAGTACTCCCTCTTCTGGCGGGAGCCGGAAGAGTCCGTCATGCCCACGCTGGAAGAGCTCGGCATCGGCTTCGTTCCGTTCAGCCCGCTCGGTAAAGGCTTCCTCACCGGGAAGATTGACGCATCCACCAAATTCGACAGCACCGACTTCCGCGCCATCGTCCCGCGTTTCAGCGAAGACAATCTCAAAGCCAATCAAGCCCTCGTTGACGTGGTGACGAAGTTTGCACAGCAGAAGAAAGCCACGCCTGCGCAAATCGCTCTCGCATGGCTGCTTGCAAAGAAGCCCTGGATCGTGCCGATCCCAGGAACGACCAAGCTCTCTCGACTCGAAGAAAATCTCGGCGGCGCCATCATCGAGCTCACTGCAGACGATATGCGAGCGCTCGAAGAAGCCTCATCCGCAATCAAGATTGAAGGCGATCGTTATCCCGCAACGCACCAGAAGCTGATCGATCGCTAACCGTTGACTTTAGCGGACGGGGTGGTTCTGGCGGACGACGACGACGCGAGTTGCGTAGGGGTCGAAGTGCAGGGTGACTTCGAGCGGGCTGGTTTTGGTTTGAGCCGGTAAGGGTGTGACGGAGGCGGTTTGTGCGTCCCAGAGCTCGGGCTTGCCCGTGGTGGTGGATAGGGTGATGGTGGTGTCGAGCGGGGCGGCGCTTTCGTTGAAGAGGAGATAGACGTCGGCGTCGTTGAGGCGGCGCTTCATGACGCGAAGAGCGGTCTGTGGTGGCGGTGCGGATTGTTGCGTGAGCGGATGCGTTGAGGGCGCGGAGGATTTCGGGTGGTACGGATTGCGCGGCGGGTGGCGTGGTGGGAGGGAACTGGCCGGGAGTGGGGGTTGCGGGCAGTTGCGCGTCGACGATGGTGGCCCAGCGGAAGTCGGCGGGCGTGACGGTGCGGGCGTCGCGGATGGTGCGGGCGGCGATGAATTGCGGAGTGCCGCCGAGGAAGAGGACATGGCCGCCGTTGTGGGCGAAGGTGCGGAGGCGCGTGAAGGCGGTTTCGGAGAGGAGCTCGGGGGTAGGGAGGATGATGGTGCTGTAGCGATTGCCGCTGCGGGTGGTGAAGGCGCCGTGGGCGAGGGTGAGGTCGTGGGCGAGTGCGTCGTCGCTGACGATGTCGAAGTCGATCTGGTGTTCGCTGAGGAGGCGCTCGGTGGAGACGAATTGTGTGTCGGCGGTGTCGTCGCCGAGCCACATGGAGCTTGCGGGGAGGTAGAGTGCGACGTGCGCGTCGGGGCGGCCCATGGAGAGGAGATAGCTCATGCGGCGGACGTAGGTGGTGAGGTCGGAGAAGCCGGGCTGGCCCATGAAGGAGGGCGGAGGTTTGGGGCCGGAGGAGGTTGCGGGGAAGTACATCATCTCGACGAGGTTGACGCCGCGCACGAATTGCTCGTTGAGGATGTAGCGCGCCATCGTGACGTCGGGCGTGGGGCGGTAGGCAGCGAAGCTTTCGGTGAAGGCGCGCGGATGGCCGTAGACGTGAGAGGCGGAGCTGGCCAGGCGCGGGTAGTCGGCGATGGTGTCCGTCCAGATCTGGTGCCAGATGGCGTCGATGCCGGGGACCTGGACGAAGCGCATGTCGCGGAAGAAGGAGCCTTCGCTGTGGGTGAGCTCCATCTCGAGCTCTTCGTGGTTGAGGTGGACCTGGTACTCGAGGTTGTTGGCTGCGCACCAATCGGCCTGGGGCTTGAAGAAGCCGGCGGCGAAGAGCAGCGAGAAGACGTCGTAGTAGTCGGCCTTGATGCGGAGTTGCTCGGGAGTGAGTTGGATTTTGATGCCGGGGTTGCGGCGTGAGGGAGTTTGCGCGAAGAGCGCGGTGAAGGGCTGGACGTCGTAGCCTTTGAGGGCGCGGAAGCGGGCGAAGAAGGCGGGGGTCCAGGGGAGGCCGGGGATGGAGAAGTCGGGCTCATCGCCGCGAAAGCCGAGGATGGTTTTGCCGAACTCGTCGCCGACGTAGTGCTTGTACTGCGCGTGGGTCCAGGCGAGATATTGCGCGGTGGCGGCGGGGTTCAGGTAGTCCTCGAGCGATTGGGAGGTGTCCTTGACGCGGTGCGGGTTGGTGTCGGAACGCGTAGGCGATGTGCGGAATTCGTGGTCGACGAGGAGGACGGTCCAGTTGCCGGGCGGGGCCGTCCAGGTGAGCGAGTTGTTGTGGAGGGAAATGGGTGTGGCGTGGCCGTCGGCGTCGACTGCGGCGGCGCTGACGACGTCGGGAGCGAGTGACTGGTGGAGTGTGGTGCCGGCGGCGACTGAAATTTGCTGGGTGACTTCGAGCGCCTGCATGCGGAGGCTGGGTGCGCTCGAAGAGAAGCGGCCGCCGGCGAAGCCGCTGGGGTAGCCGGCGTCGTCGACGATCCAGACGCGCATGTTGCGGGCCTTGGCGGCGTCGACGAATTTGCGGAAGAAGGCGAAGTACTCGGGCGAGAGATAGGCGAACGGCGTGTTGTAGCCGGCCTGCACGGTGACGGCCTGGAAGCCGAGGCGCTTCATGGTGTCGAGGTCGCGCTCGACTTGCTCTATGGTGACGGGGCCGTTGAGGCCGTAGTAGGGTTCGGGGCCGTACTCGGGAGGCGGTGATTGCCAGGCGTTTTGGACTTGGGATGCGGTGGGATTTTGCAGGCTCTGCCAGGGTTCGGTGGCGCGCAGTGTGCCGGCGAGCGCGAAGAAGATGAAGCTCGTTGCTAACGCAAGATGCCGGTGCATGCTCGTCGAAGTCTCTCCAGTGATGTGACGGCTCAGGCGGATTGCGGCTGGCCGTTCACGATGACGTTTTCGAACTTGAGATTTGTGACGCCGGAGGCGGCGAGCTTGTCCTTGCCCTGCGGGAGAACGACGTCGAAGTCTTTGAGGAGGATGTTGCTGATGTCGGTCTGGCCGGGGTTTGGCTTGATGGTGCCGAAGGCGGAGTAGTGACCCTTGATGCCGGTGAGGGTGAGGTTGCGAACGACGGATTGCGGTGGGGTTGCGCCCTGGAGATTGAAGTACTGCGACCACGGCTGAACAGCGAGGATCGGACCTGCGGCGGACTCGGAGGTGATGTTGCGGAAGGTGATGTCTTCGTAGTGCTGCGGCGTGTCGGGGCGGAGCTTGAGTGTGGCGACGCGGACGTTGCCGATGATCTTGCAGTTCTCGACGATGACATCGCGAACGATGGTGGCCTCGCTGCCGAGGGTGAGGACGCCGCCGCCGCGCTTGTAGGTGCAGTTGCGAACGTGGATGTGCTCGACGGGTGGGCTGGTGGTGTCTTCTGCGGCGTGTGGACCCTTGGAGCCTTTGAGCGCGATGCAGTCGTCGGTGACGGAGAAGAAGCAGCCGTCGATGGTGACGTTGCGGGAGCTGTCGACGTCGATGCCGTCGGTGCTGGGGGCCTGGCGGTAGTCGTCGGGGACCTGAAAGCGCACGTTGTGCACGAGGACTCCGTCGTTGTTGTAGAGGTGGAGGTTCCAGAACTGCGAATCCTTGAAGGTGATGCCGTCGATCTTTACTCCGCGAGAATTTTCGATGAGGGCGAGGCGGGCGCGTGGGATGCCGAGGTTGGGGAAGTTGCGGGGATCGGGCGCGGCGTTGCGCTGCTTCCAGAATTCGTCCCAGATGGGACGGCCGGCGCCATCGAGGGTGCCTTCGCCGGTGAGTTGAAAGCCGTCGCAGTTCCGAACGTTGATCAGAGCGGGGTTGAAGTGCTCTTCGAAGTGGCCTTCGATGCGGGTCCGCTGGACGGGGAAGTTGGCCATGTCGGTGGAGCAGCGTAGCACGGCGCCGGATTGGAGCCGGAGGTTGACTTTGGGCTTGAAGAAGAGAGCGCCACTGACGAAGATGCCCTGCGGAACGACGACCGTTCCTCCGCCGTGTGAGGCGAGGTGATCGATGGCGGCCTGGATGGATTTGGTGTTGACGGTGTTGCCATCGGGCTTCGCGCCGAAGTCAGTGATCGGGGCTTCGGACGAGGTCTCTGCACTGCTCATCAAGGCGCGTCCGAAGAAGGGGGCTGCGAGCATCAGGGACATGAATCGGCGGCGAGGGAAGGGATGAATGGACACGGCGCTCCTGGAGAACGGCAGATGTCCGGATTTTATCGTCAGGAGCTCAGTCCGAGAGGGCGTGCATAAGGCCGACGCGGAATGTGATGTTGTGCTGGGTGGGTGAGGTGCTCGCGCCTGTACCGCAAAGAACGCCGGCGTTGGAGAGACAGCTGACGGATGGCGAGGGTTGGTAGGTTTGCGGGGAGGGAGCGTGAGGAAGAGCTGTGGTTTGCGCGATGAGGGTTGTGGAAGAGAACAGGAGAACGATGGCTGCGAGTCGCCTGATGAAGCGTGGACGGCAATGAGATGGTTGGGTCTTCGCGAAGGCCCAGAAGTGCGCGAGAAGGAAGTTGGCGATGCCGCAACAAGCGATGGCGATGGCGTTGGCTAGGAGGATCGGCAGGTGGGCGGAGTGGATAAGGAGGCGCATGAGGAGGAGATTGCCGACGAGAGAGATGAGGCCGTTGGAGAGGTGGAAGCGGAGGAGGGCGGACAGCGGTGAGGGTGTTTGCGGCCAGGTGTAGTGGAGGTGCCAGAGGAAGTTGTGGAGGAGGGTGAGCTCGACGGCGATGGTGGAGGTGAGGAGGTAGTGGTGCGGGAGCGTGCGGTTGAGGATGGCGAGAGTTGTGAGTTGCACGAGGATGCCGAGGAGGCCGACGAGGTTGAAGCGGAGGAAGCGCGTGAGTGGGTTCATGGCGGTTTCTCTAAGCGGTGAAGGTTGGGCAGATGCTGGGAATGATTTTGGATACAGCTATCAGTTGTCAGTTTTCAGTTGTGAGTTAAGGCCGCGGCTCCGCGCGGAAGAGCTGGGCGGTGTGGCGGAGGGTGAGGGTGATGGCGAGGGCGAACATGCAGACGGAGCCGATGAGGCCGCCGAGGTCGAAGAGCAGGATGTTGTGGCCGAGGATGTGTGCGTAGGGGCTGCGGAGGAGGAAGAGGTTGCCGATGATGAGGAGGAGGCGGAGCTCGGTGGGGCCGAAGAGAAATTGTGAGAGCTCGAAGCGCGCGAGGGTGTGGGTGGCGAGGAAGGATTCGGCGGACAGCAGGAGGAAGCCGATGAGCATGGCGACGACGATGAGCGGGTGCGCGAGGCCGGAGAGTGCGAGGCCGGCGAGGAGTGCGGTGGCGCCGAAGAGATCGGTGATGTGGTCGACGTAGAAGCCGAAGCGGGGGCGCTGCTGATGGCGGACACGGGCGAGCGTGCCGTCGAGGGAGTCGCCGAGCCAGTTGAGGATGATGCAGGCGTTGACGGCGAGGAGCGCGAACTGATGCGTGCCGGAGATTGCGTAGAATGCGCCGGCGGCGATCTGTGCGCAGAGGCCGAGGAGGGTGAGGTGGTCGGAGGTGATGCGGCGCGGTGTGCGCGCGGCAAGTTGTTCGAGGAGGCGGCGTTCGAGCGAGGCGGTAAGCGAGCGGTTGATACGGAGCGCGGGCGTGTAGGTGGGAGTGAGTGGATGCGTGCTCATGCGAGGTCCTTTCTGATCGAGAGAGAAGTTTTGCGATTCAGTTTTGAGTTCTCAGTTAGCAGTTTTCAGTCGTGCTTTGCGGAGGGCGTTGCGAGCGGAGGTGAGGGTGAAGATGAGGGATTCGCGAGGGATGGATTCGAGGTAAGGGCGGATGGCCCAGGCGAGGCCGTGGGGGACGGCGCGAGTGAGTGAGAGGGATTCGATCTGGAGGTAGAGGCCGTTGTCTTGCTGTACGTATGACCAGTAGGTATCGAGGCGGTAGAGGAAGCCGTTGTTGCTTACCGGAGCGATCTCGTCGATGCGCGTGCTGCGGGAGATGGAGTAGCCGTCGGACGAGTTGAGCGCGGCGAAGGTGACGTCGCAGGTGGTGTCGAGGATGACGGTGAGGACGTGCTGCTGGCGCGTGCGAAGGCGGAGGAGTGTGTGGGGTGGGGTTGAGGTGAGGACAGTGGAGGTGAGGATCTCGGGCGCGAAGTTGCGTGGGTAGGCGGAGAAGTCGCGGAGGAGGCGCTCGAAGTCTGCAGGTGTTGCATTGGGGACGAAGGCGGTGGCGCGCCAGTGGTGGAGGAGGGCGTCGGAGGGTTGGGAGGCGGGTGTGAGGTTTTCGACGAGAACTTCGCCGGAGCGGAGCCGGCTGCGGGCTGCTGGGTCGAGAGCGAGAAAGGTATTGTCAGAGCGGTGTTGTTGGGCGAGGCGGGATTCGACGTGGCCGGCGTATGAGTTGAAGGCGGCGAGGGAGGCGGGCGAGGCTTCGGCGAAGAGATGCGGGGCTTGGAGAAGGAGAAGTGCGCCGAGGAGCGGCAGGTGGCGTTTCATGGGTTTCAAGTTGAGGGTCGCGGGCGGTTTGTGCAATGCAAGGGAGGTAACGCGGGGAGGAATTGAATCTCACGGCGCAAGTGGTTTGAGGTGAGTGGGTTGCGGTGTGATCTCAAACGGATGAAGAGGAGTTAGTGGGGAGCACGTTGGGTAGACTGGAGGCAGTGATGGTGGAGCGAGTGGCGGCGAGGCGGTATCGGTTTGGCGCGTTTGAGGCAGATGCCGCGACCGGAGAACTGCGCAGGCAGGGCATGCGGGTGCGGATT
>DASUHZ010000074.1:0-9661 GCA_036273275.1 Bryocella sp. | reverse complement strand
TTCGATGAATAGGTAGTTGTCGAACGGAGATGCAAGCCCTAGCGCGATTCTTGCGCTCCCCTCCTGAAAATGCCCTTTGTCTTCGTCCGAGTCGCCCTCGTCTATCAAGCCGAGTGTGCCTGATGAAGACTGGCTCGTCGGCGAATGCGAACCGGTACCAGCAAAGGCGTCCACATACCAGGTCGTAAAGAATCTAGCTTTAGGATTCGTGTCGAAAATCGTGCGATATTTGACGAGATAAGCCCGGAGCTTCTCCAACTTCTTTCTGGTCCACTCGCCGCCGAAAACATGCTCAACCATCTCTTGCTCCGCGATGTTGGTCTCTGGCAACTCTAGCGAAGCAATAGGCGGCCGACGCTTCGGGAACCCCAAGAGTAAATGCGCTTGGCGAAAGAGGCGAGCAGTCGTAAGTTGCAGGGGCACGACTCCATAAGTCGACTCGGACCCTACTCACTGGTCTGCGGCACCCGCCCGCTCTGCGATAATGAAATTGTGCGTTTTCTCCCTTCGTCCCTCGCCACGACCCTCCTCGCCCTAACGCTCGCGACCGCAGGCTGCCACGCCCAAACCCCGGTCCAGATGCCCCCGCAAACCGGCAAGCAGCTCACCCCCGCCGAACAGCACCGCGTCGAGATCCTCCTCCGCCAGAAGGCCAACCTCCCGCCCGGCTCGACCGTCCACATCGGCCCGCGTACAACCTCGGACGTCCCCGGCTACGACAACATCGCCGTCAGCTTCTCGGCCGAGGACAAGACCTCACACCCGGTCAATTTCCTGCTCTCGAAAGATGGCAAGACGCTCGCCCAGTTCTCGAAATTCGACCTCTCTGCCGATCCCCGCACCATGATCGCCTCCGACGGCCGCCCCGCCCGCGGCGGCCCGGCCACCGCGCCTGTCATCATCGTTGGCTTCGACGACCTCGAGTGCCCTTTCTGCGCGCGCCTCCATGAGAGCATCTTCCCGGCCCTCACCCAGCGCTACGGCAACAAGGTCCGCATCGTCTACAAAGATTTTCCATTGGATCAGCACCCCTGGGCCATGCGCGCCGCCGTCGACGTCAACTGCCTCGGCTCCCAGTCCGCCGCCGGCTACTGGAACCTCGTCGACTACATCCACTCCCACGCCTCGGACATCGGCGCAGACCCCAAGGACCCCAAGGCCGACAAGACCCTCCCCCGCGCCACCGAGCAGCTCGACAACCTTACGAAAGAACAGGGCAAGTTCCAGAAGGCCGACATGCCGAAGCTTGAGGCCTGCCTCGCCAAGCAGGACACCGCTCCTATCGAAGCCTCAAAGAAGATCGGCGAGTCCCTCAACATCGACTCCACCCCAACCCTCTTCATCAACGGTGACAAGATCGACGGCGCCGTCCCCCTGGACTTCCTCTTCGGCGAGATCGACGACGCCCTCCGCGCCGAAGGCGTCCAACCACCCCCACCCTACGTCGCCCCCGCCCCGCCGGCAGCTCCGGCTTCTACGCCCAAACCGGCCAATACCAAAGCACCCGCCAAATAAGGACTGGCGTCGTCCTTTGCCTTGATTGTTATCGTCAGGAAGGGAATGATTTCTTGTTTGTTTCTTTACACTTACAAACTTTCTTCGCGAAAATCATCCGCAAACTCGCTTGTCAAGTCCCCAGGCCATGCATCTCCTTGAAAACACAGCAGAAATTCGTGGCATAAAAACTCACTCAATCCGCTATAATTGAACTTGGAAGATCAGAAAGCGACGGGGCTGCCATGTGCAGCCTTTTTGCTTGTGGCTCAGCCTTTTGTTTGTGGCTCAGCCTTTTGCCGGTCGCTCAGCCTTTTGCTTTTCGCTCCGAATTTCTGAGAATGCACAACTGGACGAGACCGCTCCCAAAATACTCATTCCAAAGAATTTATCCGCAAGTTCTTGCAAATCTATATTTTGCAGCGAAACCCCTCTAGCAAGTCGTTGATTCTAAAGATTCGAGGGAAAAGGGAGGGGGAGGGGGTACCCTACCCGGTCTCGATTACCGCACACCGATCTGCGCTCTCCGTACCGCGTCTTGCAGCAGCTCCGGGCCGCCCTCAACCATCCGCCCGTGTCCCGCCGCAAATCTTCGAATTGGCAGCTCCACCAGCTTCCGTGCGCTGGCCAATGCCGTCGGACGGTGCCAGGTCGCCATCGCCGGCAGCGGGAAGTACCAGGGCCCGAAGCCACTGACGTGCACCTGCCCCCCGACGGTCACCAGCGCATCCCCCGCATACAGCGTCCCATCCCGCTCGTCGAAGTAGCACATGTGCCCCGGGGTGTGCCCCGGCGTCGCCACCACCCGCAGCGACCCGTACAGTTCGGTGTCATTCAAAAGATGAGTTGGCCGTGTGTCCGCACCCGGAAAGCTCCCTTTCACCTTGCACTGTGGCTCACTCGGATCGAGCGTCCGATCCTGCGCCGGCTTCTTCGGCAGCAGCCTCGCCTCGCGTTGCCCAATCGTCACTTGCGCCTGCTCGAGCGAGTGAGCCAGCGCGTCCAGTGATCCGATGTGGTCTCCATGCGCGTGCGTCAGCAGCAGCCTCGCAATCGGCTCCATCGCAATATGGTGTGCAGCTGCGATGATCCGCTGCGCCCCACCGCCCATCGTCGTGTCGATCAGCGTGAAACTATCGCTCTCGCGAACAAGGTAGCAATTGAACAGGCTCAGTCGAGTGAATTGATGGCCAAACGCAGAGATTTTACGGACTTTCATACCCCAGCTTAGATGCCCCTTTCGTCCGCGTGCCAGCTCTCGTTTCGTGCATATCGCCTCGATACAATGGAAGCGTGGATAGTCACGAACAGCCGAACGCCGCGATGAAAGGCATCCTCAAGCTGTCGCTCGCGCTCACGTTCCTTTACATCCTGGCGACCTTCATCTTCGGACTACGCGCCCACTCCCTCGCGCTGCTGTCCGAGGCCGGGCACAACGTCTCGGACTTTCTCGCCCTCGCGCTGAGCTTCTTCGCTGTCTACCTGCAGACCCGCCCGGCCACCGACCAGCGTACCTTCGGCTACCAGCGCGCCGGGGTGCTCGCCGGGTTTGTGAACGCGCTCACGCTAATCGTTCTCTCGGTCTGGCTCGCGGTTGCGGCGATTCATCGCTTCGCCATTCCCATCCAGGTGCAGCCAAAGCAGATGATGATCGTCGCCGCCGCCGGCGTGGTGATGAATGGGTTGATTGCGGCGCTGCTCTGGAAGTTTTCGCGCGACGTAAACATCCGCAGCGTCTTCCTGCACATGCTCGGAGACACGATTTCAACCGCAGCGGTCATTGTTGGCGGCCTGTTCATTCACATCACCGGCTTCGAGTGGATCGACCCGCTGCTCTCATTGCTGATCGCGGCGGTGATTCTCTGGAGCTCCGTATCAATTGTTCGAGAGACGCTTCACATCCTGCTCGAAGGAACGCCACGCACAGTGGATCTCAACGAGATTCGGCGTGCGATGCAGTCGGTCGAAGGCGTTGTCGGCGTGCACGATCTGCATGTCTGGAGCCTGACCGCGCAGTCGCACGCGCTCGCCAGCCACGTGCAGGTCATCGAGATGCCACTGACGGAATGCGAGTCCGTGCTCGAACGGTTGAACCATCAGCTTCGCGATCACTTCGGGATCAGCCACACGACCATCCAGATCGAGATCACGGACTGCCCCACGGTGGACGGCTGCAGCCAGCCCCCTGCGCCTGACGCGATCGATGGCCACTCGCATCACGGTCACGCTCACAGCCATGCGCATTGAGAAAGACCGCCGAGGATAGAGGATAGAGGTAGAGAAAAGCAGAAGCGCTCCTTGCGCAGCGCTCGCTCTTTCAATCCTCTACTCTCTATTCTCTACACCCTGTTTCAAACCAATTGCGCGTCGAGAGTAATCTCTGCGGCTTTCAGCAGACGTGAGATGGGGCAGCCTTCCTTGGCTTTCTTCGCGAGCTCGTCGAACTTGTCGCGCTCGATGTTTGGCACGCGAGCGCGCGTGGTGAGGTGAATCTTCGTGACCGTCGGGCCGTCTTCGGTCTTCTCCATGGTGACGACAGCACTGGTCTCCAGCGATTCCGGTGCGTGGTCCACACTGGTGAGCTGACCGCTGAGCGCCATGGTGAAGCAGCCCGCATGCGCGGCAGCAATCAGTTCCTCGGGGTTGGTGCCGACGCCGTTCTCAAACCGCGTGCTGAAGCTGTATTGCGCGTCCTTAAGGGTTCCGCTCTGGGTGCTGATGCTGCCTTTGCCGTCCTTCAGTCCGCCGTGCCACACTGCCGATGCGCTGCGATCCATGGTGATGCCTCCTTCAGAGTTCCGTTGGGATTTCAGATGCGCAAAAACGAAGACCAGAAACGAGATGCGAGATTCAACAGAGAAATCGTATCTCGTTTCTCATTTTTCAGTTTTACCCTACGAACTGCGCAGATAGATAAACCGCAACAAAAAGAGCGCGGCCAGCAGATAGAGCATCCAGTGCTGGCGACGGCCGCGGCCGGTGGCGAGCTCCAGGGCGGCGAAGCTGATGATGCCGAACGAGAGCCCTGTGGCGATGGAATATGTCAGCGGGATCGTAAGGATCGTGAGGAATGCGGGAACCGCAACGCACGGCTCCTCCCAGTCGATTCGCGAGGCGCTGGCGACCATCAGCGCCCCTACCAGAATCAGCGCGGGTGCGGTGGCGAAAGTAGGAATGGCGCCGACGACGGGAGCGACGAAGATCGCGATGAGGAAGAGAATTCCTGTGACAATCGCGGTAACTCCGGTGCGGCCGCCGACGGCGACGCCGGATGCGCTCTCGATGTAGCTGGTCACTGTCGACGTTCCGGCGAGTGAACCGACTACAGTCGAGGTTGCGTCGGCGAAGAAGATGCGGTCGAGACGAGGGATGGTGTGGTCCTCGGCGATGAGGCCGGCGCGTTCCGTGACGGCGACGAGCGTGCCGATGTTGTCGAAGAGATCGACGAAGAGAAAGACGAAGATGATCTCCAGCGCGTTCAGGTGGAGTGCACCGCGAATATCGAGATGAAAGGCTGTGTCGCGCAATGCCAGCGGCGAGAAGCTCATCGGCTGCCAATGCACCTGGCGGCACGCGATGCCGAGTAGCATTGTGCCGATAACGCCAATTAGCATCGCGGCACGGACTCGGAAGGCCTGCAGCACGGCAATGAGCAGGATGCCGAAGATCGCGAGCAGCGTGGTGGGCGCGTGCAGGTTGCCGAGTGTGACGATCGTCGCCGGGTTCGGGATGATGATGCCGGCGTTGCGCAGGCCGATGAATGCGATGAATAGGCCGATGCCGCCCGCGACTGCGGCGTGAAGCTGATAAGGAATCGCTGCAAGCAAGCGCTGGCGAATGCCGCCGAACGTGAGCAGGAGGAAGATGATGCCGGAGAGAAAGACCGCGCCGAGCGCCGTCTGCCACGGTACGCCCATTCCCTTGACGACCGTGTAGGTGAAGTATGCGTTGAGGCCCATGCCCGGCGCGAGCGCGAGCGGGTAGTTGGCGAGCGCGCCCATGACGATGGAGCCGAAGGCCGCGCAGAGACAGGTGGCGATGGTGACCGCGCCGATGGGCATGCCCGTCTCGGCCAGGATCGACGGGTTCACGAAGATGATGTACGCCATCGTGATGAAGGTCGTGAGGCCGGCGAGAATTTCGGTGCGCCAGTCGGTGGCGTGTTCTGCGAAGTGGAAGTAGCGTTCCAGTCGGCTGCGCATGGTCGGCTGGTCTCCTGTGAGGCCAATATAGGGAGCGAGTTGCTGCGGTCGCAGTCAGGATAGCTTGCAGGCGTGGTTAGTCGACGCCAATGTCTTCGTTCCAGACCTCAGGATGCGCAGCGATGAAGCCGTTGAGCAGGTTGAAGCACTCCTGCGAGTTGAGATCGACGACCTCAACGCCGAGTCCGCGCAGCCACTCCAGGCCGCCCTGGAAGGTGCGCGACTCGCCGACAATGAGGTTGCGAAAGCCGAACTGGCGCACCAGGCCGCTGCAGTACCAGCAGGGTGCGAGCGTGGTGACCAGGATAAGGTCGCGATAGCTGCGCTGGCGGCCGGCGCGGCGGAAGGCATCGGTCTCGCCGTGGATGGAGGGATCGTCCTGCTGCACGCGGCGGTTGTGGCCACGGCTGACGAGCGTGCCGTCGGCGCGAAAGATGGCGGCGCCAATGGGAATGCCGCCCTCGGCGAGGCCGGTCCGCGCCTCCTCGATGGCAACGGCGAGCATCGCAGCGTGGGTGGTGTATATCGGTCCGGTCATGCGGCTCAGGATAACGTGCGCTGCGGTAGCATTTAGTGCAATCATGAATCGCCTACCGTTCGCTCGCTTCGTTTTCGTGACAACTTTGGCTGTGTTTGGCCTGGCTCAGTGCTATGCGCAGGCTGGCCCCGCTACGCTGACGATCGACCCGGCGCAGATCGTGCATCCGGTGAGTCCAACGCTGTACGGGCTGATGACGGAGGAGATCAATCACTCGTATGACGGTGGGCTGTATGCCGAGATGGTGCGCAACCGCACGGTGCGCGGCAGCTGGGCTGGCCCGGAGGCGTGGACCGTTGTGCAGCGTGGCAACTCGGCGGCGTCAATGCGCGAGGACCGCGAGACCGGACCGAGCAAGGCGTTGCCGTACAGCGTACGGCTTAGTGTCGATTCGGCTTCGCCGACAGGCGCCGCGGGGCTGGCGAACTCCGGCTGGTGGGGTATGGCGGTGCGCCCGCACACAACCTACCGCGGCTCGTTCTATGCGAAGGTGGCGAGCGACATGGGGCCGCTGACGGCGGAGCTGATCCATGATGCGTCGGGAGAGGTGCTGGCAAAGACGGAGGTGCCGCTTCACGCAGGCGACTGGTCGCGCTATGAGTACACGCTGGCGACCGGCGCTGCGAAGGAGTCGAGTGGGAATCACCTGGAGTTGACTGTCGAGCGGCCGGGCAAGCTGTGGCTGCAGCTTGTGTCGCTGTTTCCTCCGACGTACAACAACACGCCGAACGGCAACCGCACCGACCTGATGGAGCGCATGGCTGCGATGCATCCGCACTTCCTGCGGCTGCCGGGAGGGAATTATCTCGAAGGGGATCGAATTGCGGATCGCTTTGACTGGAAAAAGACGGTTGGACCAATGGTGGACAGGCCCGGCCATCAGGCGCCGTGGAGCTACTGGTCAACCGATGGTCTCGGGCTCCTCGAGTTTCTGGAGTGGACCGAGGACTTGAAGATTGAGCCAGTGCTGGCGGTGTATGCGGGCTACTCGCTGAAGGGCGAGCATGTGGCGCCGGGCAAGGACCTTGAGCCTTATGTGCAGGACGCGGTGGACGAGGTGGAGTATGTGACGGGCGATGCCTCGACCAAGTGGGGAGCCGAGCGCGCAAGGGATGGGCATCCGGCGGCGTTTCCGCTGCACTACATCGAGATCGGCAACGAGGACTGGTTCGACAAATCGGGCTCGTATCCGGCGCGGTTTGCGCAGATTGCGCTGGCGCTGCGCAAGAGCTACCCGCAGTACAAGCTCATTGCGACCGCGCCAATCAAGGTTGATGATCCGAACGCGCAGCCCGATGTGATTGACGACCATTACTACAAGCCGCCGGCGGAGATGTTCGCGCTGGTGCATCACTACGACGACGCGCCGCGCACGGGGCCGAAGGTTTTCGTGGGCGAGTGGGCTACGCGGTCGGGCTCGCCAACGCCGAACTTCGGTGACGCGCTGGGCGATGCGGCGTGGATGACCTCGATGGAGCGTAACAGTGACCTGATCGTTATGGCGAGCTACGCTCCGCTGTTTGTGAATGTGAATCCGGGCGCCATGCAGTGGCCGACCGATCTGATTGGCTATGACGCGGGACGCACGTATGGCTCGCCGAGCTACTTCGCGCAGGTTTTGTTTGGAAACCATATCGGCGATGAATGGCCGAAGTCTTCGATTGAAGGTGAGAGTGCGCGGTTCTTCTACTCGGCGACAGTGGACTCAAAGACGAAGACGCTGTATTTGAAGCTGGTGAATGCGTCGGATAGGCCGCAGGAATTGACGTTGAAAATCAGTGGGCTTTCGGCTGGAGCGCATGCGGCGGAGGTGAACTCGCTGCACGGGGCTTCGTTCCAGGCGACAAACGCGATTGAGGATCCGGAGTTTATCCATCCCGTACGGTCGACGCTGCGAGTGAGCGGACCGGCGATGCAGCACACCGTGGCGCCGATGACGATTCAGGTGATCGATATTCCGTTGCGGTAGATTCGATTAGACGACGTAAAGGCTGACGTAATCGTCGACGCGCATTGCTTCGAGCTTTGATTGGTCTGAAGATGCGTCGATGATCCGTTGCTGCTGTGCGGTGTCGAAGCGGCGCGCGAGGTTGGCGCGGAATTTTTCGAGCAGAAGTGGAATGCCCTCGGCGCGGCGGCGCTTGTGGCCGATCGGGTATTCGACGACGACCTCGGGCAGAACGGTCCCGTCGGTGAGTTCGATGGTGAGCGCGTTGGCGATGGAGCGCTTCTCGGGGTCGTGGTAGTCGGCGGTGAACTGCGGGTCTTCGGCGCAGATGATCTTCGCGCGGAGAGCGTCAATGCGCGGATCGGCGGCAATATTGTCTTCGTAGTCCTCGGCAGTGAGGCGGCCGAAGATCAACGGGACGGCGACCATGTACTGGATGCAATGATCGCGGTCGGCGGGATTCGAGAGCGGGCCCTGCTTGTCGATGATGCGGATTGCGGCTTCGTGCGTGCGGATGATGACGCGCGAGATGCTGGCCGCGGTGAGGCCGCGCTCGGCGAGTTGCTTGTGGAGGGTAATAGCCGCTTCGACGGCGGTCTGGGAGTGGAACTCGGCGGGGAAGGAGATTTTGAAGAGCACGTTCTCCATCACGTAACTGGAGTACGGGCGCTGGAACTTGAATTCTTTGCCGCGGAAGCTGACGTCGTAGAAGCCCCAGGTTTTTGCGGTGAGGACGGAGGGGTAGCCCATCTCGCCGGTTTGCGCGATGAGCGCGAGGCGGACCGCGCGCGCGGTGGCGTCGCCGGCGGCCCAGCTCTTACGCGAGCCAGTGTTAGGTGCGTGGCGGTACGTGCGGAGCGACTGGCCGTCGACCCAGGCAAGCGAGACGGCGTTCAGCATCTGCTCACGTGTGAGACCAAGCAGATGAGAGACGACTGCAGTGCTGGCGACCTTCACGAGGACGACATGATCGAGGCCAACCTTGTTGAAGGAGTTCTCGAGCGCGAGGCAGCCCTGGATCTCATGCGCCTGAATCATCGCTGTGAGGACATCGCGCATGGTGAGCTGCTTGCGCCCGTCGTTCGGAGAGCGGCGGGAGAGCCAGTCTGCGATGGCGAGGATGCCACCGAGGTTGTCGGAGGGATGTCCCCACTCGGCGGCCAGCCAGGTGTCATTGAAATCGAGCCAGCGGATCATCGCCCCGATGTTGAACGCGCCCTGCACGGGATCGAGTTCGTAGCTTGTGCCCGGAACGCGCGTGCCGTTGTTCATTGTGAGGCCGGGAACAACAGGGCCGAGCAGTTTGGTGCAGGCGGGGAAGTCGAGTGCGTGCAGGCCGCAGCCGAGCGTATCGAGAAGGCAGAAGCGCGCGGTCTCGTAGGCGAGGGGGCTAGTGAGTTTGAAATCGCGGACGTAATCGACGATGTCGACGAGGACTTGGTCAAAATGAGGGCGGACGTTAGAAATCTGCTGCGACAT
>DASUHZ010000073.1:0-5496 GCA_036273275.1 Bryocella sp. | reverse complement strand
CGGCATAATGGCGTTCGAAGAGGGGCTGCTGGCGTCCGGTGAGGCGCTCGGCGATGTGGACTGTGACGGACTGCTGAGCGTAGCCGTGGTAGTAAACGACGAGATTGTGATTCCAGCCGTTCGGGATGTCGATGCGGTAAGCGGCGCCATCGATTGTGCCGACCTCGGTGAGTCCAAGAGGTGAGCGCAGCTGCTGTGGCGTTTTTGACGGCTTGTGCTTCGAGGAAGGGGCCGGACTCGCGACGCACGTCGCGCATGCCATGGAGAGCACAAGGGCCGCGGCCGCAGTCCGGGGTCGTGGTCGAGGAGACAAGCTCATCGGAGGGTGCCACGATTGTACAGCGATGCCGCGGCTCTTGGTCTCGCGCGTCACGCGTTGTACGTTGAGGACGAGACGCGACCGCCGCGTCCAGTCCAGTTGGTGTGGAAGAATTCGCCGCGCGGCTTGTCGACGCGCTCGTAGGTGTGGGCGCCGAAGAAATCGCGCTGAGCCTGTAGCAGATTGGCGGGGAGGCGGCCGGTTCTGTAGCCGTCGAAGAATGAAAGCGCTGTCGTGAAGGCCGGCATAGGAACGCCCAACTGCACACCTTGCGCAACCGCACGCCGCCATGCGCTCTGGTATTGATTGAGGACAGATGAGAAAAAGTCGTCGAGAAGTAGATTCTCGAGCTTCGGGTTCTTGTCGAACGCTTCCTTGATCTTGCCCAGGAACTGGCTGCGTATGATGCAGCCGCCGCGCCACATAAGCGCAACGCCACCCATGTTCAGGTTCCACCCCTGCTCTTTGGCGGCTTCGCGCAGAAGCATATATCCCTGCGCGTAGCTGATCATTTTGGAGCAGTAAAGGGCGCGGCGGACGTCCTCGATGAAGCTGGTGCGGTCGGCGACGGTGGGCTTTGAATCGGGTCCACGAAGGATTTTGGACGCACGAACGCGCTCGTCCTTGAGCGCGCTAAGGCAGCGGGCGAACACGCTTTCGCCGATGAGCGTGACAGGTTGGCCGAGGTCGAGCGCCGAGATGGCGGTCCACTTGCCCGTGCCCTTCTGACCAGCGGTGTCGAGAATTTTGTCGACCAAGGGCTGGCCGTCCTCATCCTTCTTCGCGAAGATCTCAGCGGAGATCTCGATGAGGAAGCTGTCGAGCTCGCCCTTGTTCCACTCGGCGAACACCTGGGCGAGTTCGTCGGCGGTAAGGCCGAGCCCATCGTGCAGCAGCTGGTAAGCCTCGCAGATCAACTGCATATCGCCGTACTCGATGCCGTTGTGCACCATTTTCACGTAATGCCCGGCACCCTCTTCGCCAACCCAGTCACAGCATGGAGTTCCGTCCTCCACTCTTGCAGCGATCGACTGGAATATCTCTTTCACGTGTGGCCACGCGGCAGGATTGCCGCCGGGCATGATGGAAGGTCCGAAGCGCGCGCCCTCCTCGCCGCCAGAGACGCCGGTGCCGATGAAAAGGATCCCTTTGGCGGCGAGATCCTTTGTGCGACGGTTGGAGTCGGTAAACAGCGAGTTGCCGCCATCGATAATGATGTCGCCCTTTTCGAGATAAGGCACAAGCTGATCGATCGTCTGATCGACAACGTCGCCAGCCTTGACCATAATCATCACGCGGCGGGGTTTCTTGAGCTTTGCACAAAGCTCCGCAACGGAGTGCGCTCCTTCGACCTGGGTGCCCTTCGCTTCGTTGGCCAGGAAGTCGTCCACCTTTGAGGTCGTGCGGTTAAAGACGGCTACCTTCGACCCGTGGTCGGTCATGTTGAGTACGAGGTTCTGGCCCATCACCGCAAGGCCAATCAGTCCGATATCGCAGGTTGCATCAGGCATGTTCAGTCTGCTCTCCGAAGCATTTTTCTGTATTGTAGCGGGGCAGACGTGTCCTCAGACCGATCGAGGCACTACTTATAAATAAGGTGAATCGTGCTCTCCGTGACCGGACAAGTGACCTGCATGGCAGCGGTGTCAAAGCTTGGCGCGCTGAGACCGACCTTTGGGTTGTTGGAGAATCCGAAGCCCTCCTTCGGAAAGCCGATCATATTGCGGTCAAGCTTGTGATTTGAGTTCTCGTCGTGGAGTACCGCAATCCCGTAGCGGCCCGGCGGAAGCTGGAGCTCGACCGTTGTCTTATCGCCGCTGAAGGGATGCCCACCATGGAGCAAGGCCTTGTTGTTGTTTTCCGGCCAGCCATTGGGTGATGTAAACACGGTCACTCCGGCATCGCCCTTCTGATTGCGAAAACCATCGATGTGCACGATGACTTTGCACGATTCTGAAGAGGCGGATTGGGCTGCGGTTGCGCTTGGGAGAATGGTCAGGAGGGCCAGACCCGCGAGAATGAGCTTCATCGTTACTCCTGGATTTGGCGCAGAGCTATTTTCAGCTCTGAGGCTGGGCTTCACCGATGGCCTTGTTCCGGGACGTTGCGTCCGAAGTGGAAGGCCGGACCGACGGAATAACGATAACTCCAGAATCCGTTGGCGAGGATGCTGTTGAATGGATGATTCCAGGTGGCATCCAGCTGAAGGCGCGCTCCCACATGTCTGGTGAAGTTGAGGTCCATTCCGCCCCCGGCGCCATAGGCGCCTGTCCAGTCTGTGAGACTCCCTCCAGGTGCGAGGAAGTTCGAGACTGTGACAGCATAGAGATCCTGCGGGTTCGGGTGTGGCGTCGCTGTGATCCGGAAGGCGCTAAGTGATGGCCGGATGAAGAGCGTTGTGCGTGAAAAGTGACGATACTCGAGTTGCACGCCGGCGGTCACCGTCTGCGTGAAGGCGTGCAGAGGAATTCTGAGCGTATAACCGGGCGGGATCAGTCCGGCCTGTGCGAACTGGACTGCCAGGGCCCCGAGCAGCGTCTGCAGTTGTGGCGTGGCGAGGTTTGCGGTGAGAGAGGTGTCGCCGCTTTGAACACTGTAGTCGAAACCACCTGCGAGCCAGCGGTTGACGTTACCTCCAGCCTGCAGGTTGAAGCCGACCTGATTCAGGCTGTTTAGTCCGGGGCTCGAAAGGTCAGAGAAACCAGTGTAGATGTTGTAGCGCCCGACGTACTCCTGTTGCGCGGTGCAGGTGGCGGCAACGCTTAGCAAGAGCGAGAAGAGGATCAGGATTCGCTTCGTGATTGTGGGGGTGGGGGGCATAATCGCCTCGGGTCAAGAGTTGAGGGTTCGAGATGGGAACCGCCGCTGACTTGCGGTTGAAGGGTTGTAGGTACCGTGTGCAGCCAGTCAGTACTCCAATCATGTGTCAATCGTGTCCTGCCAGAGCACACGGGTCTTCGCTTGCTCCCATGCTGGAAAGCTACCGTCGAAGCGTTCCTCTAGCGCTGTTCGGCGGACCTTCAGAGTTGGAGTTAGGAGCCCGTTGTCGGCGGTCCATGGCTGCTGGCAAACAACCATGAAGCGCAATTGTTCGTGTTGATCAAGATGACTGTTGACGCGGTCCATTTCATGCTTGAGCGCCGTCTCGAGAGCTTCGCGTTTCGTCAGAGATTCTGCCGCCGTTCTGAGATCAGGTACCAGAACTGCAAGGCTGAAGGGCGCTGACATACCCGAGCCGAGAACGCAGACCGATTCGAACATCGTTGAAAGCGAGAGGAGCTTTTCAATAGGTGCAGGTACGACGTATTTTCCCTTGGAGGTCTTGAACTCCTCTTTCAGTCGGCCCACGATGCGAAGGCGACCTTCCTCATCAATCTCGCCGCGGTCGCCCGTCCGAAAGTATCCGTCTTCTGTAAACGCCTGCTGCGTGAGTTCCGGATTTTTGTAGTAGCCCGTCATGTTCATCGGGCCTTTGATCTGGATCTCGCCTTCGGAGGAGATTCGGGTATCAGCATAGGCACTTGCATTGCCGACGAAGCCTGCGCGGAACTTCGAGGGCAACGGAACGTGAGTGATGCCGGTTTCGGTCATTCCGTACCCTTCAACGAAGTTGAGACCAAGCTGCCGGTACCAGTGCACTAGCTCGACCGGAATCGCCGCACCTCCGGATGCGACAAGCCGAGCATGGTGAAGGCCTAATCCCTTGAGGATCTTGCTTCGAGCAATGCGATTGAGGATGGGAATTTTGAGCAGACTGTCAAGCTTCTGCTCCGGCACCTTTTCGAAGACACCCTGCTGAAAGCGGAGATAAAGGCGAGGAATTGAAAAGAAAACCGTACATTGTGACCGTTGCAAATCGGTAAGGAACGTTGGGTGGCCTTCCGTGAAGAAGATTTGGAGCGGCATTATGAAGGAGTTCATCTCCACGATCGCCCGTTCAGCAATATGCGCCAGAGGGAGGTAGGAAAGGATGCGATCAAGCGCGTACGGAGAGTTGCCGAGCACCGGTTCCATGGACTTGCCCATGAGGCTGAGCGAGCGAAACGATTGCATCACGCCCTTCGGCTGCCCTGTCGTTCCCGAGGTATAGATAATGGTCGCAATGTCTTCGGCTGCGCGGAGTGATTGACCGGCGAATGCCGTCCCGTGCTCAACGATCGTTTGCCATTCCTCATAGCTCTGGGGAATATGATCCGGCTTTGCGTTCGGGAACCGGACGAACTTCATATTCTGCAGTGACGTGACGTCGAACGGAGGACACTGATCCAACTCTCCGAGAAAGCACGCGACCGGCTCACTGTGCCGGAATAACGATGCCAACGATTCGTCGCGAAGAGAGGGAAAGAATGGCACGCTAATGTGCCCGGACATCCAAATCGCGATGTCGGCCATGATCCACCAGGCGCAATTCTTCGACAGAATGACAACTCGCGAGCCGGCGGGCAAGTTCTGGTCCATCAGCCAGCCCGCGATCCGTCGAATCTCGTGCATCGCTTCCGCCCAGGTCCAGTTCTGAACTTCACCATTGCGGGGCTGGGTAAGGAAAGGTTGGTCTGGACGATTCCGCTCCGAAGAATAGATCCGCTGCAGAGGGAGGTCGGAGTCCGGAAATTTGACCTTTCCGAGCTCCTGTTCGTTTTCAATCTGGCTCTGCACTGCAAGCCTCGCTTTTTTACCGTGGGGTAAGGTAAATAACTTGTGGTAGAGCTGTCACGAAAAATTTATACGGGATTGGACCAACAGCGGGGGCGGGAAATCATGGCCTTGCTATGAGACCACCGCCTCCACGTCGTTCAGTGAGCGGCATCGCGCCGAGTCGATCAACCACCGGAAGGCTCTCGAATATGCGAACAATAGATACCTTGACATCTTCTCGGAGGCCCTGGAGAAGCTTTCGGGTGCGCCAGAGGGACGGAGATTCGAAACGGGTAGTCGTCCTTGAGACTGCAGCCCGCCTGTTCCTCGAGCGGGGATATCGGAGTACCTCGCTGCGCGAGCTTGCCACACTGCTGAAGATTACGAAGCCCGCGCTGTACTACTACTTTCAGAATAAAGAGCAGATCCTGGTTGAGTGCTATCGCGCTGGCATAACCTCCATCGAAGGCCTTCTGGAAGAAGGCAGGCTCGATGCTGGGAGCGGTCTCGAGCGGCTGCAGAATTACCTTCATGTTTACGCG
>DASUHZ010000072.1:0-9420 GCA_036273275.1 Bryocella sp. | reverse complement strand
CGATGATGGCGGTGCGGCGTGCGTCGCCGTAGCGGTCGCGGATGTCTTCGAGCTCCTTGACGATGACGCGGCGGAGTTTTTTCTCGGAGGCGAGGATGGACTCGTACTCGGCGATGTTGTCGCGGACGGCGCTGAGCTCGTTGAGGAGCTCGTCGATGGAGAGCTGAGTGAGGCGGTAGAGCTGCAGTTCGAGGATGGCGTCGATCTGGCGGTAGCTGAGGATCAGCGTTCCTGCGGCGTTGTTCGAGAGCAGGGCGGAGACGCTGCCGCCGGCGAGGTCGATGTCGTACTTGCTGGGGTTGAGCTTGACGCCCTTGAGCTCGGTGCCGCGGAGATTGATGGTGCGGTTGGAGAAGAACTGGAAGAGGTTCTCGCGGGCGTCGGCGCGTGACGATGACTGGCGAATGATCTTGATGACGTTGTCGAGGTGGTCGAGCGCGATCTGGTAGCCGAGCAGGATGTGCTCGCGCTCGCGGGCCTTGTTAAGGAGGAAGGCGGTGCGGCGGCGGACCACGTCGATGCGGTGATCGATGAAGGCGTGGATGGCCGCGGGGAGGCCGAGCTCTTTGGGCTGATTGTTGTGCACAGCCAGGAAGATCATGGAGAAGCTTTCCTGCATCTGGGTGTGCTTGTAGAGCTGGTTGAGGACGATCTCATGCTGGGCGCCGCGCTTGAGCTCGATGACGATGCGCATGCCGTCGCGGTCAGACTCGTCGCGGACGTCGGAGATGTCGTCGACGGTCTTCTCGTTGACGAGCTCTGCGATTTTTTTGATCAGCGTGGACTTGTTGACCTGGTAGGGGATCTCTTTGACGATGATCGCCTCGCGGCCGCCGGAGATGCTTTCCTTTCCGCACCTGGCGCGAATGATGAAACGGCCACGGCCGGTCTTGTAGGTCTGAGCAATGTTGCCGCGGCCGTAGAGGATGCCGGCGGTCGGGAAGTCGGGGCCTTGCACGTGGTCGAGAACGATGGCGAGGTCGGGGCGGATGTCGCTCTTTTCTTTCTGGATGAGCGCGATGGTGGCGTTGAGGACCTCGGTGAGGTTGTGTGGCGGGATGTTGGTCGCCATGCCGACGGCGATGCCGGTGCTGCCGTTGACGATGAGGTTGGGAATGCGCGCGGGAAGGACGCTCGGCTCGGTGGTGGACTCGTCGTAGTTGGGGACGAAGTCGACGGTGTCGGAGTCGATGTCGGCGAGCATTTCGCCGGCGAGCCGGGTCATGCGCGACTCGGTGTAACGCATGGCGGCGGGCGGGTCGCCGTCGACAGAACCGAAGTTGCCCTGGCCGTCGACGAGCGGATAACGCAGCGAGAAGGGCTGCGCGAGGCGAACCATCGTGTCATAGATGGCGGAGTCGCCGTGCGGATGGTAGTTGCCCATCACGTGGCCGACGACCTTCGCGGACTTGGTGTACTTCTTGTTGAACTGCAGGCCCATCTCCTGCATGCCGTAGAGGACGCGGCGATGCACGGGTTTGAGGCCATCGCGCGCGTCAGGCAGGGCGCGGCCGATGATGACCGACATCGAGTAGTCGAGATACGACCGGCGCATCTCCTCCTCGATGTTGATGGGCAGAAGCTGCAGGGCTCCGGGACCGGTGGGCGCACCGGGGCCGTCTCCACCAGCGCCGCCGGGGGGCGGGTTGTTGGAGTTGGCGTCCTGCGCGGCAGGCGGGTCGTTAGGGTTGGGGCCGAGGGGGAGCTGGTTCTGATCGTCAGGCATTGGCACGCAAACTTTCGGGGTTTCTGTCTCTTTTATTATAGGCTCTTTGCGGGCCTTTTGAGAGCGGGTGCCGGGGTGTATACGCAATGCAGAATGAGCAACTTACAGTCAGAGAAAAGGGGCGCCCGAAGGCGCCCCGAGGTGGGTGGTATTCGTGAGGTTCAGAAGTAGAGTTTCGCTCCAAGCTGGGACACGCGGGAAGGCGCGGCGTCCGTAATCTGGCCGAAAGTACCGTCCGAGAAGTTGCCGTCCGGGGTTCGGAAGTTGGTGTGGTTGAAGACGTTGTCGCTCTCCATACGAACCTGGAGGCGGCGAACGCCGTCAGCCGAGAGGTTGAAGTTCTTGGCGATGATGAAGTCGGTATTTGCGTAACCCGGCTGACGGAAGGCGTCACGGCCGATGTTGCCGAATTGACCGACTGGTTCGGAAGCGAAGCTCGACGGATCAAAGTACTGCAAGCCTGAGGTTTTGGGGTTGATCCGCTTGTACGAAGCGGTCTGTTCCGGGATGTCCGGGCAGGCGTAGAAGCTCACAGCGTATGAGCACCAGAGCGAGTTGGAATTCGTGAAGCCGCCGTACGAGACGTCGAACGGTTGTCCCGATGCAAGCGTCATGATGCCGCTGATCTGCCAACCGGAGAGGGCCAAGTTGATCGGCGAGAACGTGCTGTGGCCGTGGAGAATCGGACTGGTGTAGACCGGAGAGAAGACGAGATGATGCCTCTGGTCAAAGGCTGCATTGCCGTAGTTGAGCGCCTTGTCCCACTGGTTGTAGCCACGACCGCTGCCACTCGTGCCGCCGCTGCCGCCGAAGCCCAGGTTCTCAAAGCTCGAGCCGTCATCCAATGCGTGCGAGTAGGTATAGCTCAACTGGAACAGCAAGCCGTGAGTCGGCGCCTTGGTGATGCTGACCTCCAAGGCGTTGTAGTTGGAGGAGCTATAGGAGCCGGTCTCACCCATTTCGATCAGCTGTTTGCTGTTGCCGATGGTGTGGCTGGGATAATCGAGGGCTTGACGGAAACCTCTGAGAGAGTCACCGGTGTTGGGATCTACGGCTGAGCAGACGGGATCTGCAAGGCAAGCAGCGTGTCCTGCGGCTGTCTCGTAGTTGCCTTCGTAGCCGGTCTGGTTGTGACGCCCCAGAGCGCCAACGTAGCTGACGCGCGCGACAACCTGCGATGGAAGCTGGCGTTCGATGGAGAGCTGGAAGTTCTCCGAGTAAGGAGCGCGGTAGGACTTGTCGAAGCTGTCGATGTTATAGATCCTCGACGGGAAGGCGATGTTCGATCCCTTGGTGGGCTGTGTGTAGGGGAACGGACTGGCCTCCGAATTTGCCGCGACGCCATTGATATCCGCGTATGGATTCTGGAACGAGGGGCTCCCATTGGCATCCAGCGCGCCGCCCGAGGTAAGGCCGAAGGGCGGTGTTCCCTGGGTCTGGAGAGAGCCCTCCTCTTCCGTGCGGTCATAGTAGATGCCGTAGCCGCCGCGGATGGAGAACTTGCCGGGTGTACCGGAGATCCAGCCGAGGTCGGGCGCCCAGGCGAAGCCGAAGCGCGGACCGAACTCGTTGTAATGCATTGTGGCCTGAGCACTGTCGGTGCAACCCGGGTCTCCGGGATAGATCATGTTTTTGGGAGCACTGGGGAAGACGGTTGACTGCTGGCCGATGCTGAAGCAGGCGACGCCTAAGCCCCCATACTGATGGTTGCGCAGCGGCGTATCCATGGAGTAGCCGAGGCCGTAGTCGAGGGTCAGGGAGTTGCTGACCTTCCAGGTGTCCTGGGCGTAGATGTAGTTGAGGAAGGCGTCAGCCTGGATCTCGCCGGTCGTGCCCTGCGTGTAGGTATCGGGGATGCCGAGCAGATAATCGAGCGAAGCGATTCCCGTGCTATAGGCTCCTGAGCCATTGAAAGCATACGCGCCGCTGTTCCTGGATCCGAAGGCATTCGAGACGTTAAACCGGCGCCCGTCGTAGCCGAACTTCAGGCTGTGTCTCCCGAAGGTCTTGGACAGATTGTCATCGAACTGGATGACCTGGTCGATGCGGGGTTGGGGGCCGTCCGCCGTGCCGCCGATGGTGAAACCCACATCACCACCCACCTGAACGGTGGGCAGGGTCGCGTAGGAGGGAACCTGCGGCGTGATGGCGAAGCCTGCGGTGCTGGGCTGGACAATCTGCTGCGGAAAGACGGCCTTGTAATTGAAGCGTGTGTAGTGCGCCGAAAGGTCGTTGACCGTGGTGGGGCTGATCGTGCGGATGTAGTCGAGCGTGTACTGCTGGATGTGCTCGAGATCTTCGTCGCCGAAGCCGGGAAGCGTGGCCCCGTCGAAGGGAGCTCCTTCGCTCAGGTTGGTCACCTGATAGATGCCGAGGACGGTGAGGACGTTCCTGGGGTTGATGTTGTAATCAACGCGCCCGATGTACTGGTTGGTCGTGGTGTTTTCGGTTGCGTTGTACTGATATACGTTGCCGGCGTTGTTGGGCGCTGGAATGTACTGCGACGCCAGCTTGCTGGAGATGGAATTGAAGTTGGCGGGCTTGAACTTACCGCCAAGAGCAGCGGCGCAATCTGCCCACGCTTCGCCGGCAGTGCAGCCTGGGATGCTGATGGTCGCAGGAATTGGATTGGCGCTGAAGCTGCCGAGGCTGGAAGAGTAATCGCCGGCTAGATCGGCGGAGCTGAGCACGGTGTTGTGTGCAGCGAAGCCTGTTTCAGGGACGCGCTGGTGGGTTCCCTGGTACGCGCCGAAGGCAAAGAGCTTGTCGCGCAGGATGGGGCCGCCAAGGGTTCCACCGAAGATGTTCTGGTGATAGGGGCTGACGGCGTCGGTGCGGTTCCCCGAGGCGTCGAACTGTTTCTGGAGGTAGTTGTTGGTATTGAGGAAGGTGTCGCGGTAGAACTCGAAGGCGCGGCCATGGATGTGGTTGGTGCCCTGCTTGATCGCCGCGGTGACGATGCCGCCGGAGTTGCGGTCGTACTCGGCGTTCAGCGGGCCGTCGATGAGGTTGAACTGATCGATCGCATCGAGGTTCGGGGTCAGGACGATGGTGTTGAGCGCGATGTCGTTGGTGTCGGCGCCGTTGATCATGTACTCCGACTGCTGGGCCTGAGAGCCGTTGACGGAGAACGTCCCGCCAAAGCGGTTCTCATTCAGATTGACGCCGGGGAGCGTCTGCTCCAGGTTGGTGAAGTTGCGGTTGATGAGCGGCAGCTCTTCCATCTGCTTGGCGTCGACGATGTTGCTCATCTGCATGTCGCTGGTGTTGACCTGGACAGCGTCGGCGGCGACCTCGAGGGTCTCGCTGGTGTTGCCGATGGTGAGCTTGACGGGCTCGACGTACTCCTGGTCGATGTTCAGGACGATGCCGGTGGCGGCGAAGGTCTTGAAGCCGGGCGCGCTGGCCGTGATGCTATAGGTGCCGACCGGGAGCTGCGGGAAGAGATAGTCGCCGGTGGCGAGGCTCTTGGTGGGGTATTTGACGCCGGTGGCCAGGTTGGTGGCCGTGACCTGGGCCGCGGGGATGACCGCGCCGGAGGGGTCGGTGACGGTTCCCTTGATGCGGCCGTTCACATCGACTGCATGGGCCGAGGTTGCAACGAATGCCAGCACGAATGCCAGAAAGAACGTCGCCCAGACGCTCCGAAATTTGACCAAAGACATGTGTTTCTCCAATGATGCTCTCCGTAATACGAGCTATTACGGAGGTAATACGCAATTTGAGGGCCAAACTTGATGTGTCGGGGGTCGATGCAAAATATTGAAAAGTCGCAATGCGACAGGGAATAGGTTTATGGATTTCTGGATAAGGTTCGAAATGGATTCCACCGAATGGGATCACGACCAAAATAGAGGGTGCCGGGAGGCGCGCCCTTTGCAGCGTCGGTTGAGGCCCTTTTGATCGGAACTCGAACCTTGCCCAGAGGACGATGACGCGCTGGTTGCAGTGGGAGATTCAGAGAGCTAATGAGTGAGAGCTGCGGCGCAGGTGATCTCGATGATTCGCGGTCCGCGGCGTGCCTGGTTGTACGCAGGAATCACGAACCTGACGAGAGGCCGCTACGCTGGCGAAACGTGTGACAGTACGCTGAATTTCATGAAGCGTGCATCTGGTTGGCTACACTTGTGTTGAATGGCTACTTCTACCACTCATCCTCAGGCACACGCCGGATTCAGCAGATTGTCGTGGAAGACGCTGGCGGTTGTGCTTCCCTTCCTGCTGCTGTACTGGGCGGACATGTGGCATCACACGATGTTCTTCGACGAGGTGAATGCGTGGGCGATCAGCGCATGGAGCCCGACGCTCTCGAAGCTGTTTTATTACGTGCACTTCGAGGGGCATCCGTGGCTGTGGTATTTCCTACTCTGGTTTCCCTCGCGTCTAACCCATGACCCGGTGGCGATGAAATGGGTGGAGGTGGTTTTTGGAACCGCCAACATCCTGATCATCGGATTCCTTTCCCCGTTCACCTACAAACAACGGGCGTTGATTCTGTGCAGCTATTTCCTGGTGTGGGAGTACACGGTAATGTGCCGGATGTACTCGGTGATGCTGCTGCTGGTGCTGCTGTATGCGGTGCGTCGTTTTCGCAATCCGCAGGGCATCACGATCAGTTGTTTTCTGTTAGGCCTGGCAGGCAACACGGACATGAGCGGCATGATGCTGGGCGGCGCGCTGCTGATCGAATACCTGTACAGCACGTGCGTAGCGGTGCCGGCGCAGCAGAGAACGGCCGCCGTGAAGCGTTGGGTACCCGGGCTCGTGGTTTACCTGGCGCTGACCGCGCTTTCGGTGGCGACGCTGTGGCCGTCGAAGCAGATTAGCTGGCAGTCGTCGGGGCGCATCGGCTCGCTGGCGTTGAACAGACACCATATCGATGCAGCTATCGGCAACATGATCGCCGCCACGTGGTGGCCGATCTCTCCGCAGTTTCCGCATCGCTTCTGGGAGACGAGCGTTGTCGATGCGCACTGGCTGTACCTGCTGGTACCTCTGGTGCTGTTTGTTTACATTTGGGAGTTCCGCAGGGACCGCAATCTGCTTCTGTTGATGGCCTGCACTCTCGTGTTCGGAATCGTCTTCGCGGACGTCGTCTACGTGGGACGCGTGCGGCATTGGGGAATTTCGTGGATAGCATTCCTCTTTGGCCTGTGGATGCTAAGCGTCCGCGAGCGCGACCCGAAGCGCAGATCGTGGTCCCCGTGGGTGTATGCATTGATGGGGCTGAGCGCCTTTGCGGGAGTATGCGCGATCGCCGGCTCCTGGAAGCATTCTTTTTCGCATGCGCGCGAGGCGGCGAACTGGATAAGGCACAATGAACCGGCGGACGTCGCCGTGACTGGCATGCCGGACGTTAGCTTTGCGAGCCTGGCCGAGGAGTTGCAGCAGCCGGCTTACTATCCGGAGTGCGAATGCATCCTGCCGTTCAAGATGTTTTCAAACAACATGCAGGACTACGACGAGTCGGACTATCCGCGCGCCCTGTCGGGCGCCATGCGGGCGCTGGGAACAGATTCGCTCGTCTTCTCCGAATTCCTGCCATTGCAACCGAAGGATATTCAGCGGATCGAGGCCGCCGGGATGTCGGTGACGCCGATCGCTTCGTTCCCGTATGCAGACATGGTGTCGGAGAGCTTTTTTCTTTATGAGATTCGCAAGAAATAGTGCCATTGGCGAAGTGAGGAGCTGGCAGACTTGAGTGCATCACCAAGAAGTGAAGATCGGCGCAGGAGTGACCACAGGGCCCTTTGGACAGCTCTGGCGTTGTTCGTCGTTACAGGCTTCATCCACTTCCTGGATAGCAGTCGCTGGGTGGGCGTATATGACGAAGGCATCACGCTGACCGGGGCGATGCGAGTTGCAGCCGGCCAGGTGGTCCATCGCGATTTCTACTATAACTATGGCCTCGCAAACATCTACGTGATGGCAGGGCTTTTCAAGATCTTCGGCGAATCAGTACTCGTTGTGCGTGTCATGGAGCTTATTGAGGCAGCGAGTATGGTGGCTGTCATCTATTTCATCCTGGAACGCTTTGCCGGCCGCATCATCGCTGCAGGAGCCGTGATTGGGTGCCTGCTTTGGCCTGAGACCCTGAGCTGGATGTCGCTATGCATGCTGGTCTCCACGTGGATAATTGCGGCAAGCTTTCAGAACAGGATGTCGAAGAAGCTGGCTTTTTGGGGGGGACTGCTGGCGGCTGGGACGCTGCTCTTCCGATACGATGTCGGCATCGCTTCGGCCGGAGCGCAGGCCATCTTGATTCTCGCTGCGTGCCTGTTGCGGGAACGTAAGCCGAGTAAAGCGTTGCGTGAGGCAGTGACGCTGCTGGCGCCTTACTTCGCAGGGTTCGCCGTTGTAGTCGCGCCGCTTTTCCTCTGGTTCTGGGCAGACGGCATTCTTCCCGGGTTGATCTACGACGTCGTGATCTACCCTTCGAAGTACTACTATGCGGGGCGGAACCTCCCCTTCCCGCATATTCACCGCCAGAACTTTTACGACATCATTGTTTACGTTTTTCCACTTTTGATGGCTGTGATCTTCTTCCAGATTGTGCGCTGGCTGACGGGCTGGCTGCGCCGGAGGATTCCTGAGGGAGCGCCTCCGAGCTGGTTTGGGCCTTTGGTGTCGTTTGGGCTTATAGCGGCGATCATGTACATCAAGGCGCTGGTGCGAATTGGCGCCGGAGCTTTGTTTCTGTGCTCGGCGGCGTGCATCATTCTGGGCGGAGTACTGATTGCGAGCCGCAGGTCTTTCGATTCAATTTCCAAGGTTCTTATTACGGTGTTGCTGGCGCTGTTTGCGATCGGCGGCGTTTCCATGCGCTGGCATGACCTTACCCTGCAGCGCGAAAAGGGCGCTTCCATGGCCGCGTGGTTTCTCAGGCACAACACGCAGGCCCCCTATCCCCCATTTCGAGAGTGGTGCAACGACAACAATGCATTTAGCAAGGGTTTGTGCTTCTTCAACGACAACGATCACATTCAGGCGATCGACTACATCGAATCGCATACAAAGCCAAGCGACACGCTGTACGTTGGCCTTTCACACCATGACAGGGTCATTGTCAACGACAACATCACCTACTTTGCGACCCAGAGGCTTCCGGCGACGAAGTGGTCACACTTCGACCCTTTCGAGCAAAACCGAAGTGACATTCAGCTCCAAATGATCGAGGAGTTCAAGCGGAATCAGCCACCATACATTGTGCTCGACAGCGAGTTCGACAACTTCATCGAACCGAATGGGAGCTCCGTGAGCACCGGCGTGCACCTGCTGGATGATTACATCGCTGCGAATTACCTTCCTGCTGTGACGTTTGGCGAACTTCAGATCCTGCATCTACGGAACCGTTCGCAATGAGCGGCCGGACTTCGCTCCGGCTACCACCCTCCACGAGCGCCCGCTCCGACCGTGGGGCGGGGCGCATGTCCCGCATCCTGGAACTCGACGGTCTGCGTGCCATCGCGATCCTTCTGGTTCTCGGCTGCCACTACCCCGGATTTGCGAACCGGGCGAAAAGACTTCCCGAGTTTGGATGGGTTGGCGTCGATATTTTCTTCGCCCTTTCCGGCTACCTGATCACTACCATCCTCCTCGGCTTGCGCGGGCGCAGCGCTCCGTACCGAACCTTTTATTCGCGCCGTGCGATCCGAATTCTTCCTCCTTATCTCGCAGCCACATTCTTTCTTCTC
>DASUHZ010000071.1:0-3027 GCA_036273275.1 Bryocella sp. | reverse complement strand
GCGCAAAAGCTTCTAGCGCAGCAGATCGCGCTGCCAGCCGGTTATACCTGGCGCTGGGCCGGCGAGTATGAATTTCAATTACGCGCAAAGGAGCGACTGAAGGTCATCTTGCCGGTGGTCTTCTTCGTCATCTTTCTCCTGCTGTATCTCGTATTCAAGTCAGCTGTGGAGGCTGCTGTGCTCATTTTCCCGACTCTCTACGCGATGTCGGGAGGGCTGCTGTTGCAGTGGATGCTCGGTTACAACTTCAGTGTTGCCGTGTGGGTCGGCTACATCGCGCTTTTCGGCATCGCGGTAGAGACTGGCGTGGTGATGGTGGTCTACTTGCATGAAGCATTTCAGAACCGCCTGGCGCAGGGGACGCCAATGAGCGAAGCCGATCTGGAGACATCCGTCATTGATGGCGCTGTGCAGAGGCTGCGGCCCAAGCTAATGACCGTCACCGCCGTTATCCTCAGCTTGGCGCCAATCCTCTGGGAGACGGGGATCGGCTCCGACGTAATGAAGCCCATCGCCGCGCCAATCGTAGGCGGAATGATCACTTCAACGATTCACGTGCTCATTCTGGTCCCGGTATTCTTTCTCCTGATCAAACGCAGTGCTCTCCGCCGTAACGGTCGAAAGGGTTAGCAAAACCAGACATGTACTAAAGCAAACGAACATGCATTCCTTTTATGGGAGATGGATGCCGAACGCGCTTCGCGCCTGAATCCGATGCAGGCATTGCGAACGGAATAGACCGCGGGTCTGAGAATCTGCGAAAGCCTCACCCGGCGACATATCGCCGAACCGCTCACCGGCGCCGTCACTTCCAACACGAAGGGCCACCTGTCTGTATAACGGCCTACTCGTACATTTGGGCCGCAAGAGTCGCTGAGCCGAATGAACGAGGAGCCAACTACACGCAAGCTAGCCCGCATTTCTCACAAGCGCTCATTTCCAGGGCGCGATGGAGAGTGATGCGAAGCGGATGTGATTTCGGATGGCGGATGGGGAGCGGTTGCGATATTTTCCGGCGGGCGATGGCCTGTTTGAGTGTTTGGGAAGCAGTTTTGTCGACGGCCCCGCCAGCCCGACGACGGCGGCCGGGGTGGGAAGCGGGGTTGGCGGAGGCGGGGGCAGCTGTTAGCAGCGCAGTGCGCGGTAGGTCTGGGCGAAGAGGTCTTTCCAGGGATAAGCGGAGCTGAGTTGGAGCAGCACGCGGCGCACGCTGATCCTGACGACGGCGCCGATCTTGAGCAGTTTGAGGCGGATGGTATCGACCTGCGCCTCGGCCCACTGGGTGCCCTTCAGGCCGAGGCGGCGCAACGCTTCCATCAGCGTGTAGGCCAGCGCGGAGAAGTAGAGGCGCAACTGGTTGCCCTGCATCTCGTCGGTGGAGAGACGGTCGGCGAACAGGCACATCTGCTCCTTGATGCGGTTCTCCATCTCGCCGCGGGCGCAGTAGAACTTCTCGTAGAGATCCTGCGCGGCCCACTCCTGCGCAGAGAGCGAGGTCACGATGAAGCGCGGGTTCTCGCCTTTATCGAGATACTCCGCCTTGGCCACCACGCGGCGTGCGCGCGACCAGCTCTTGCGCGTCCGATAGCTGAAGTCGGCGAACACGCGCGCCGCCTTGCCGGTGCTCCGGTGCAGGACGCGGGCCTGCTGCATCTCGGCGCCGACGATTTTGGCCAGCCGCTTGTTGCGCGCCAGGCCGAAGAGATAATCGACGTGGTTCCGTTCGCACCAGCCCATCAACTCTTCGCGGCAGAAGCCGCTGTCGGCCCTCAGCACGATCTTCACTGCTGCCCAGCGTTGCCGCAGTTGCGCGACGATGCGACTGACCTCTTCGACCGAACCCGCAGCCGCGTCTCGGTTGGCCGGCCTGAGCCGCGCGCACAGCAACCGATCGCCACAGAAGATGTACAGCGGCAGGTAGCAGTAGCTGTCGTAGTAGCCGTGGAAGAACCGCTCCGGCTGATGACCGTAGAGCGGGATGTCGGTCGCATCCAGGTCGAGCACGATCTGCTTCGGCGCGCCGGTGTGCGACTCGATGTAAAGGTCCACCAGCAGGCGGTCGATGGCTTCGGCCGAGTAGCCGATCTTATGATAGCGGCCGCTGCGGCCGGTCAACTCCAGCCGGTTCAGCGTGCTCTTGCCGGCCAGCGGCTGCTCCAGTTCGCGCTTGCCGCTGAGCATTGCCAGCAACGGATCGCGGCGCAACTGCTCGTGGTCGTTCAGGTCTTCGTAGCCCAGCGCCAGCCCGTAGATGCGCTGCGCCACCATCTCCGGCAGCCGGTGCTTGATCAGCAAGGGCATGCGGCGGTCGCTGAAGCAGCCCGCCAGCCGGCCCAGCAGGTTGATCCTGCGGTCCGCCTCCCGCAACAGCAGCGACCCGCCGTCGCTGCAGACCTGCCCGGCCGTAAACCCCGCCTCCACACGGCGCGAAAAATGGGCTGTAAATGCGAAGGTTTCTTGAGTACACTCTGTCAGCAAAGGTCGCCTCCGGTTCAGCGCATTCAACGGTGTCTCGACAACGCAGTTATGCCTGAAAACAGCGGCCTTTGCCACTCCTTTTTTCACCCCACCGTTACTCCTCACCTACACCTCGTGAGAAATGCGGGCTAAAGCCGGCTCCCGTATCTCTCTGAGTTTGCGAGGCTTCTTGCTTTGGTCTACCCTCCCGGCGATAAAGGGGTAATTGTTCTCCCGGAGGAGATGAATTATGATAGAGAACATGGAGGTGCCCAATGGAAGCCGCTATCGAGAGTCTGACAACCAGTGAGGCAGCCATCGCGGCAGGGGTCACAGTCGCCAAGATCAACCGGATGATCGACAAAAGGATTCTGCCGAAGGTGCTCTATAAGGCATCGCAGAACCGGACCGTCCGCAAGGAGGCCTGCCTCTGGATCGCCTTCTACTTCGAGACAGAAGATGTGCTGACTTCAGGTGCGCGTGTCAAAGCAATGCGCAACGCCCTGGCACACAACCACTCGTGGTCCGAGCTTCGCCAATGCAAGTTCGAAGAGTCCCGGACTGTGCAGG
>DASUHZ010000070.1:0-9702 GCA_036273275.1 Bryocella sp. | reverse complement strand
GTCGGCGCCGGCGAAGTAGGTGTCGTAGATGGTGGCGACCGACTGGCGGATGATTTCGCGCATGACAACGTCGGAGCCCTTGAGCTCGCCTTCATACTCGAGCTCGATCTTGCCGGTGATGCCGGGCAGCGCAGAGAAGATGTCGCCGACGCGCGGGACGACGAGCGATTCGCCATGCAGCAAAGCGCGGCGTTCGGCGTTGGAGACGACAAGCTCCATGGTGCTGATGGGCAGGCGCTGCGAGACGCCGGACCGCTTGTCGACTTTCTTCTCCTCGCGCGCGACGAAGGCGATCTGCTCGACGATCTGGCGGATGTAGTGCGGGATGTGGATGCGCTGGATCTGGTCGTTGTCAGCTGCGTACGAGCGCGCAGTCCAGGCTTCCTGCTCGGTGATGGTGATGGCTTCGTCGAGCGACTCGGGATAATGTGTGCGGATTTCGCTGCCGATGCGGTCCTTGAGCGGCGTGACGATCTTGCCGCGCGCGGTATAGTCCTCGGGGTTGGCGGAGAAGACGATGGCGACATCGAGCTCGAGGCGGATGGGGTAACCCTTAATCTGGACGTCGCCCTCCTGCATGATGTTGAAGAGTGCGACCTGGATCTTGCCGGCGAGGTCGGGGAGCTCGTTGATGGCGAAGATGCCGCGGTTGGCGCGCGGGAGCAGGCCGTAGTGCATGGTGAGCTCGGAGCCGAGCTCGTGGCCGGAGCGCGCGGCCTTGATGGGGTCGACGTCGCCGATGAGATCGGCAACGGTGACGTCGGGTGTGGCGAGCTTTTCGACGTAGCGCTCGATGGGTGTCATCCAGGCGATCGGCGTGTCGTCGCCGAGTGAGGCGATGAGGTCCTTCGAGAACTTGCTGAGCGGAGCGTACGGGTTATCGCGCAACTCGGAGCCGGCAACGTAGGGTGCGTAGGGATCGAGCAGCGTGGTGAGCGCGCGCAGGATGCGTGACTTGGCCTGGCCGCGCAGGCCGAGCAGGATGAAGTTGTGGCGCGAGAGAATCGCGTTGACGACCTGCGGGATGACGGTGTCGTCGTAGCCGACGATGCCGGGGAAGAGGCTTTCGCCTTCGCGCGGGCCGCCGGGCGCGACCTGCCGCAGGCGCGCTATGAGATTGTCGCGGAGCTCGTCCTTGACCGAGCGAGAGACGCGCTCGGGGGTGAAGTCAGGCGAGTTGCGAAGCTGGCCGAGGGTGGTCGGAAGCGCGTTTTGCGGCATAAATAGAAGTATAGATGCCCGGCGTGAAGGGGCGATTCGCGATGCGTCACGCTACACGGAACGATGTTGGACCCTTGGGCTAAGCGTCGAGGTCCTTCCCGTGGGATGCAAATTGAAAACCGAGTTGATATCGGTGGTTCATCAACCGATGTCGTCCAGCATCGCCTGCATCTCGCTCGTCGCGTGCGCGTTGCCGGTGCGTGCGGCGGCGGCGAGACCTTGATTGAGCTGCTGGCGGGCTTCGTCGGTGCGGCCGAGCTTGAGCAGGGTCTGCGCAAACATCTGAAAGGCGGGCACGTAGTCAGGATTGTGCTGGAGAGTGGTCGCGAACTCGCGCAGGGCGTCGTCGTTCTTGCCGTCGGCGACGTAGGCCATGGCCAGGCCGTAGCGCGCGAAGGCGTCGGTGGGGTGTTGCGCGAGGATGTCGGTGAGCATGGCGATCTTGTCCATGCAGTTATTGTGCCCCGTTCGGCTTAGGGACGGTAAAGCACACACGGCGACATGCAGACGTTTAGCTAAGTTGCTGCAAGTCCAGTGTTTCTGGCGGCGAGGGGAGCGGCGGGCGCGGCCAGACCCGGACATTTAGAATATAGAGAGGGAGTTTTCTCCCAAAAACTTGAGCGGAGGTATGGCAAGCAGGATGAGCGAAGGTGTGGCCGCGCGGCCGGTCTCCGAGTCCCAGTCCGAACGCAGCGAGATTATCTTTCCCAACGATGCGAACGCGATTGGGAATCTCTTCGGCGGACGGCTGATGCAGTTTATTGACCTGGTTGGCGCGATGGCCGCGAGCCGTCACGCGCGCGCGTACACGGTCACGGCCTCCATGGACCACCTGGATTTTGTGGCGCCGGTGAAGGTCGGCGACCTGCTCATTCTGAAATCGAGTGTGAACCGCGCGTGGCGTACCTCCATGGAGGTTGGCGTCAAAGCGATGGTGGAGGATATTCGCGGGGGCGGTTTCCGGCAGGTGGCTTCGGCGTACCTCACGTTCGTGGCGGTCGATGCGAGCGGCAATCGCATCGAGGTTCCGCAGGTGATCGCGGAGACCGAACACCAGAGGCGGCGGTTCGAGGACGCGGGCCGCAGGCGCGAGATGCGTAGCGGAGAGGTGCAGCGGCGTAAGGATTTACGAGCGACTTTGCCGCCTGAGTGGCATGTCTGAGACAGACAGTAGAGGGTAGACAGTAAAGAGTGGAGAGCAGGATTTCGATGGCACATACAGGATCAGGACAGCCGATGGGACCGCAGCCGCTTCCGGGCGTGCAGTATGTTGTGGCGGTGGGCTCGGGCAAGGGCGGCGTCGGCAAGACCACCGTTGCGGTGAATCTCGCGGTGACGCTGGCCAAGCAGGGATACAAGGTCGGGTTGCTGGATGCGGATATTTATGGCCCGAATGTGCCGACGATGCTCGGCGTGACGCGGCAACCCGGCATCCTTCCCGGCAACATGATTGAGCCCCTGACCGCGCATGGCGTGAAGTTCATGTCAGTCGGGCTGATCTCGCCGGGCGATAAGCCGATGGTGATGCGCGGCCCGATGCTTCACGGCATCATCAAGCAGTTTCTGCAGCAGGTCGCGTGGGGCGAGCTCGACTTTCTCGTCGTGGACCTGCCGCCAGGCACAGGCGATGTGGTGATCTCGCTGGTCCAGACCGTGCCGCTGACCGGAGCGGTCGTCGTCTCGACGGGGTCGAGTGTGGCGCTGCAGGATGCGCGCAAGGCGCTGGAGATGTTCCACCAGGTGAACGTCGAGGTGCTGGGCATGATCGAAAACATGAGCCAGATGACACTGCCCGACGGAAGCGTGATCGATGTCTTCGGCGCCGGTGCAACCGAGCAGACGGCGAAGCAGTTCAACATTGCGTTCCTTGGGTCTGTGGATCTCGATCCGCAGGTGCGCGAGGGCGGCGACCGCGGCATGCCGGCATCGCTGGCGGGAGATCAATCGGCTCGCGGGCGGGAGTTCGCCTCGATCGCGCAAAAGATTAAAGAGCGCGCCGAGCAGGTTGCGGCGCAAAGCGAGAATGTCCTGGAGATTTCGTAGAGACGAGTTAGGGAGTGAGGACTTAGGAAGTCAGGCTACGATGCGGAACGAGATCACAAACCGGCAGCGCGAGATTCTCACGGCGATCGTCGAACAGTATATTGCGACGGGCGAGCCGGTCAGCTCGGGTGCGATTGCGCGTCTCGAGAGTCTCGCCTCAGGTCCGGCGAGCTCGGCAACGATTCGCAATGAGATGGCGGATCTTGCGGAGCAGGGATTGCTAGAGCAGCCGCACACCTCGGCGGGCCGCGTACCGTCGGCGCGCGCGTTCCGGATGTATGTAGAGCAACTCAGCGAGCGCAACACTGTGGGCCTCATGGGCCCATCCGCAGCCGAAGTGCAGTCGCGCATCGACACGAGCCTTGCAGGCATTGCCGGCGCGGAGGCGTTAATGGAACGGACGTCGCATGTGCTGGCGGTGCTGTCGAGCGGCGTCGGGATTGCGATGTCGACCGCGAGCTCGCACGATACGCTGGAGCATGTGCACTTCAGCCGTCTCGTGGAGCGGCGTGTACTGGCCGTTGTGGTCACGCGCAGCGGCATGGTGCGTGACCGCGTGCTGGCGCTCGACCGCGACCTCACGATGCTGGAGCTCGAGACCGCGGCGAACTTCCTGAATGAGCACTTCCGCGGATGGAGCATGGAACGCATTCGCGCGGAGCTGGCGCGGCTGATCGAGACCGAGCGCAGTGCGTACCAGCAGATGATGGAGGCCGCGCAGCAGCTGTGGAACCAGACGGTTGGCATTGCGGCCGGGAGCCAGGCGGTCTTCGTGGATGGGGTAGCGAACCTGCTCGGGCTGCCTGAAGATCGCGCGCGGCTGCGCGAAATGCTGACCGCACTCGAAGCCAAGGAGCGGCTGATCGAGCTGCTGAATGCCTATGTTGATGCGCGGCAGGAGTCCGTGCGCGTTGTATTCGACCTGGAGCAACATGCGCCGGAGATGGCCGGCCTCGTGCTTATTGCCGCGCCGGCACGGGTCGGCGGCGAGAACCTTGGGTCGGTTGGCGTGATCGGGCCCAAGCGCATGAACTATCCGAACAATATGAGCGCCGTGGCGTACGTGGCGCAGATGCTGGAGCGCGCTTTGATGCCGCGAAGCTCCTAAACGCATCAGTACATAGAGAGAGAAATTGGGCGATGAATCCATAGAGGTTAGCCATGAGCAACATTCGAGATCGAGCTGCGCGGTGGGGGCGGCCGGGAGTTTTTGGAAAGGACAGGCATATGACGGAGACAGAAGAGATGCAGCGGGTGGAAGAGGCGCAGGAAGCCGCCCCGGATGGGCAGGTTGAGGCAGGCGCGGAGCAGGCGCAGCCGGATCAGCAGGCAGCCGAGATCACGGCGCTGCGCGAGGAGCGCGACGCGCTGAAGGATCGTTTCGCGCGCCTGCAGGCGGAGTTCGACAACGCACGCCGGCGCGAGATCAAGGAGCGGCAGGACGCGCGCGACTACGCGGTGCAGGGTGCGGTCGAGCCGTTTCTCGGCGTGATGGACAATTTTGGTCTGGCGCTCAAGGCGCAGGGTTCCGTCGAGCAGCTTCGTGCCGGGGTCGAGCTCATTCTGAAACAGATGGAGGAAGCGTTGCGCGGTTTGAACGTGCAGCCCGTTGAGGCGGTTGGGGCGCAGTTTGATCCACGCGTGCATGAGGCGCTCGGGAGTGAAGAGCGCGAGGACGTGCCCGACCACCAGGTAACAGAGGAGATCCGTCGCGGCTACAAGCTGCGCGACAAGCTTCTGCGCCCGGCGCTGGTGAAGATCGCAACGAATGCGAAGCAGGTTAGTGAATAGCAAATTTTGAACCGAGGCGGGTGCTATGCCGGCTCGCGAGCGATGATGGGAAGTGTGTAGATGGCGACCGCAACAATGAAGATGGATTATTACGAAGTTCTACAGGTGGAGCGCACGGCAACGGACACGGAGCTGAAAGCCGCTTACCGCAAGCTGGCGATGCAGCACCACCCCGACCGCAATCCGAATAATCCGGACGCGGAGGAGAAGTTCAAGGCGTGCAGCGAGGCCTATCAGGTCCTCAGCGACCCGGACAAGCGCGCCGCCTATGATCGCTACGGTCATGCGGGCGTCGGCGCCGCGGGTGCTGCGGGCAACCCGTTTGCCGGCGGTCCGTTCCAGCAGGGAGACATCGGAGACATCTTCGGCGATCTGTTCGGTGAGATGTTCAACATGGGCACACGCAGCGGGCGGGCTTCGCGCGCGCAACGTGGACGCGACATCAAGTTCGACCTGCGGTTGGAGTTCGAAGAGGCCGTCTTCGGCATCGAGCGCGAGATCAACATCCGGCGCGCCGAGGCATGCAGCGATTGCAGCGGCACCGGCAGCGAAGGCGGACGTCAGCCGGAGACATGCCAGCAATGCAGCGGCCGCGGGCAGATCCGCACCCAGCAGGGCTTCTTCTCTGTCGCGCGCACCTGCCCGGTGTGCTCGGGCACAGGCTCGATCGTCCGTAACCCATGCAAGACCTGCCGCGGTGATGGGCGTGTTGGACGCGAGCACAAGATTCTCGTCAAGGTTCCCGCGGGTGTTGAGAACGAAACCCGTATCCGCTACGGCAGTGAAGGCGACGCAGGGAAGTGGGGCGGGCCTTCGGGCGATCTGTACGTTGTGCTGGAAGTCCGTGCGCACAAATTCTTCGAGCGCGACGGCGACGATCTGCACTGCGTGATGCCGATCAGCTTCCCGCAGGCCGCGCTCGGCACGGAGCTTGAGATTGAAACGCTGCACGGCCCGGAGACGCTCAAGGTCCCCGAAGGAACACAAAGCGGCAAGGAGTTCCGTCTGCGCGGCAAGGGTGTTCCGCATCTGAACGCGCACGGCCGCGGCGACCTCATCGTCGAAGTCCGGGTGCAGACGCCTGCGAAGCTGACGAAGCAGCAGAAGGAGCTCATGCGCCAGCTCAATGAATCGATGAAGGTCGACAACGTGCCGCAGTCGCGCGGGCTCTTCGACAAGGTGAAGGAGATGTTCAGCTAGCGAGTCGGCAAGTTAGCAAGGCAGCAGCGGGGGGCGTTAGAGCTCTCCGCTGATTTTTTTCTGGCTTCAAAGCAGCGCCGAGCAGATGCTGAGTGCCGCAATCGCCGCCGTCTCCGCGCGCAGAATCCTGGGGCCCAGCGTCACGTGCCGCCATCCGCTCTCGCTGAACAGCGCCATCTCCTCGGCTGCCCATCCACCCTCCGGGCCGATCGAAAGCGCAACTTCTCCGATCCCATCCTTCAGCGCAGCGGCTAACGAATTCTCCTGCTCGGTCTCGGCCAGCAGCAGCTTGGTCGGAGCGTTCGCCTGCGCCAACGCCTGCTTCAGCGGCAGCGGATCATCCACCTGTGGCAGGTCGCTTCGGCGCGACTGCTTGGCGGCCTCGAGCGTAATCCTGCGCCAGCGCTCCACACGTTTCGCTGCGGCCTGCGCGAGATGTTTCTCTGTCCTGCGCGCAATGACCGGCGTGATTCGCGCGGCGCCAAGCTCTGTCAGTTTTTCCAATCCCCACTCGTAGTGATCGAACTTGATGATTGCGAGCAGAAGGTGCACCGGAAGCGCTGCTTCCGTCTCCAGCTCCTCGCCCAAAGCGAACGTGACCTCCTGCTCGGAGACATTGACGACCGTGGCACGCCGCAGGAATCCGTTCGCCACGACGTCGAAAATTTGTCCGGGCGCGGCCCGCAGAACGCGTGCGAGGTGGAGCGCCTGATCTCCGGTGAGGGATGCCGTTGTGTCGGTGAATTTGTCTGCGATCCAGCGTCGGCGTGTCATCGCCTCTCAGAATACTGCGAAGCGCGATTTCGCGAGAGTGCGTGAAAACCCGCATGAACACACGCCGCAAAACACCTCGGGGGACGCTCTCTATTAGCGTCCCCCGAGTGTGTTGCCTTGGTTTGATGCTTTGCCTTGGTTGCGTTTGCCTGCGCTCCCAATCGATGAAGATCATCGACGCTGCAATGCAGCTAACGAAGGTATAGATTTCTTGCGCCTTAGAGTCAAGAGAAAAAAGAAGATTAAGAACGAAATTTCTGCCCTGCTTTGCACAGCCTCGCCGCCACTTCGTCGGTCTCAAACTTGCTCTCACGCTCCCTCACGCGCGCATCGCGAACGCGGCCAGCGCATCCAAACCACACGTATACTTCGTCGCGAAGTTACGCAGAGGAGAAGCAGCAATGCGGGAAGTCGTCATCGTCAGCGCCGTTCGCACACCGGTCGGAAAATTTCTCGGCGCACTGTCATCGTTGAGCGCAATCGAACTCGGCGCAATCGCGGTGCGCGCAGCGATTGACCGCGCCGGCATTGATTCTGCGAGCGTGAACGAGTGCATCATGGGTTGCGTTCTTCCTGCGGGTCTCGGCCAGAATCCCGCGCGCCAGGCAGCTCTGCGCGGCGGCCTTCCCGATTCGGTAAGCGCGCTGACAATCAACATGGTCTGCGGCTCCGGGCTTCGCGCCGTCGCACTGGCCGCGCAATCCATCGCGCAGGGTGACAGCGAAATTGCCGTTGCCGGCGGGATGGAATCGATGTCCAACGCGCCCTATCTTCTTCCCGCGGCGCGCAAAGGCATGCGCATGGGTGACAGCGCCGCCGTCGATTCGATGGTGCGCGACGGCCTGTGGTGCGCGTGCGAGGACTTCCACATGGGCGAGACTGCAGAGCTCGTCGCCGACAAGCACGGATTCACGCGCGAGCAGCAGGATCGGTACGCGCTCGAGTCGCATCGCAAAGCCGCAGCCGCCTGGAACGAAGGCCGCTTCGATGCGGAGATTGTCCCGGTAGAAGTTCCGGGTAAGAAGGGAAGCACCACCGTCACGCGCGACGAGAGCGTGCGTGACGACGCAACCCTCGAGGCGCTCGCCGCGCTCAAGCCGGCCTTCCGCAAGCAGGGAACTGTGACGGCCGGCAACGCTCCCGGTGTGAATGACGCCGCTGCCGCGGTTGTTGTCATGTCGGCGGACAAAGCGCGCGAGCTCAAACTGACTCCGCTTGCGACCATCCGCGCGCAGGCTACCAGCGGCGTTGCGCCGCGCTGGGTCATGCTGGCTCCCGTCACGGGCGTGCGCCGCGTGCTCGAGCGTGCCGGCTGGGCGATGTCGGATGTCGATCTCTTCGAGCTGAACGAGGCGTTCGCTGTGCAGGCGCTCGGCGTCACCAAAGAACTTGGCCTCTCGCTCGAACGCGTCAACGTCAACGGCGGCGCCGTCGCTATCGGTCACCCCATCGGCGCCAGCGGAGCGCGCGTGCTCGTCACACTGCTGCACGAGATGCAGCGCCGCAATGCGCACAAAGGAGTCGCTGCGCTTTGCCTCGGCGGCGGCAACTCGGTTGCGATGGCGCTCGAACGCCCGTAGCGATCTCCGGCTGAGCCGCTACTTCGGCTGTTGCGAATCCTGCGCAGGCTGCTGTCCGCTGGACGGCTGCTTTGCGCCCGGAGCGATCGTCTCGTTGCCGTACGTGATCTTGATGTTGGAGTGGAAGTTGAACTTCTTGTAGTTCGTAAAGCGCACCGTCGCGCGGATGTGATCGTCCTGGCTCAGCGCGCCATCCTGCGCCGCAAAGTGCAGAATGCCCTCCGCCTTCGTGTACACCGGGAACCAGTACACGCCGTCGATCTGCTCGTAGTAGGTCGTAAACGGAGGGCTCAGGTCCTCGTGCCCCTTGCGCGTGTCCTGCGGCACGTTCAGCCCGTTGACCAGAACGATCTCATCGTCCTGCTGGTCCACCCAGATCTTTCCCTGGAAGTAGCGGTGTCCCTTTACCAGCACCTTCGGCGCGCAGTCGAACACGTACGTGTTCAGCTCATCCACGTGCTGCTTGCCCAGGTAGGTCAGGTTGTAATCCGGCAACTGCGCCGTCGTCAGGATGAACGGAATGCGCTCGGCGATATCGCGCATGTCGTTCTCGGTCAGGATCACGCGCTCAATCGTGTTCTGCGGAGCGAACACAACGTGCTCCATGCGCTTGCCGGTTGGATCGAACGTGATGTCTGTGACCTGCTGGTACTCGCCGTCCGGCCGGCCAGTGTCATCGTCGATCGTCTGGATCTTCACCGTCTGCCGAAACTCGTACTGGTTCCGGGCCTGCTCGAATGCCGCCTCCTGAGTGCCCATCTTCTGGATGATCTGTTCGATGGTGGTCCCGCCTGGCTGCGATGGGTCGAGCGGGCCGAAGCCTTCGGTGGAGTTCGACTGCGCGAAGCTGGGCGCAGCTACAGAGAAGAGACCAACAGCAAGAGCGATACCAACCAATCTGCGAACCATGTCCTTGAATCCCTACTGAACTAGACGGTAGGCCGACGGAAAAGGTTCTGCAACCCTCCGGATAAGCAGCGGGCTTCAGTCCGCTGAATAGGCATCCCGGTAGACGCGCTACACTTACCCCCGATGCGCCTTCTCACCGCCGCTCTGTTCGCCGCCCTCGCCCTACCCATCGCCGCCCAGCAAT
>DASUHZ010000069.1:0-6540 GCA_036273275.1 Bryocella sp. | reverse complement strand
CCTCGTCCAGCGTTACAACACCGCAAAGACTCCCGACGGCCTTAGCGGTGACGAAGGCGCCTTCCTCGCGTGCAGCTTCTGGCTCGTCGTCTGCCTGTGGCTCATCGATCGTAAAGAAGAGTCCCGGCGTCTCTTCGATCGGCTTCTTTCGCTCGCCAATGATGTAGGTTTGCTCAGCGAGGAGTACGATGCGAAAAGCAGGCGCATGCTGGGCAACTTCCCGCAGGCGCTCTCGCACATCGCATTGGCGCACGCGGCGTTCACAGTCTCCGGCCAATGGCAGCCTGAACCCTACTCGCCCAGCCTGTAGCGCTCGCGGATGCAACCTCGTCCGCATCGCAGTGACTCTATCGGGAGAGAGACTGCAACCAGATCTCCAGCCCTGACACAAAACTTTCGGCCTGCACGATGTTGCAGTCCTGCGAAGGAGATTCGACACCCGTGAAGCGAGTGCCCAGCGCGACCTACCGGCTGCAACTGCACAAGGGCTTCACCTTTGATGATGCGTCCGCCGTCGCTGACTACATCCGCGAGCTCGGCGTCAGCCACGTCTACAGCTCCCCCTACCTGCAGGCCGCGCCCGGCAGCATGCACGGCTATGACGTCGTCGATCATCGTCGCGTCAACGAAGAGCTCGGCGGCGCCGAAGGCCATGCGCGCTTCTGCAAGCGTCTCGGTGAGGTCGGTCTCGGCCAGGTGCTCGACATCGTGCCCAACCACATGAGCCTCGGCGAGCAGAACCGCTACTGGCATGACGTCCTCGAGAACGGCCACAACAGCCGTTACGACAGCTTCTTCGATATCGACTGGAACCCCAACGAAGAGCGTCTCCGCGACAAGGTGCTTGTTCCCATCCTCGAGGATCAGTACGGCAGCGTGCTGAGCAGAGGAGGCATCGTCCTCGCACGCCAGGGCGCGACCTTCGTTGTCAAAGCCTCCGGCCAGACGCTTCCCGTCGCGCCCGAGAGCCTCTCTGCTCTGCTCACTCGGGCGGCCGAATACGCACGCAGCGACACCCTGAACTTCCTCGCCGCCAGTTACGGCCGTCTTCCTGTCGCCGAGTTCGCCGATCGCCGCACCGTTCTTGCGCGCCATCGCGACAAGGTTGTCCTGCACAGCCTGCTTGGGCGTCTCCTCAAGGAGGACCGGGTCCGCGACGGCGTCGATCGCGCCGTGCGCGAGCTGAACGAAAACGTCGATGCCCTGCATGCATTTCTTGAGCAGCAGCACTTCCGCGTCGCCTACTGGAAGACCGCCGATCAGCAGCTCGGCTACCGTCGCTTCTTCGACGTCAACACGCTCATCGGCCTGCGCGTCGAACGCGAGTACGTGTTCGAGGAAACCCACGCCCTTATTTTCAAGTGGGTCGACCACGGTGTGCTCGATGGGATTCGCGTCGACCACCCCGATGGACTCCGCGATCCGCTCCAGTACTTCCAGCGCCTGCGTCAGCATGCTCCCGACGCCTGGATCATCGGCGAGAAGATACTCGAACCCGGCGAATGGCTTCGCGCGAACTGGCCCATCGAAGGAACCACAGGCTACGACTTCCTGAACATCGCGCTTGGAGTGCTCGTCAATCCCGACGGCCTCAATAAGCTCGACGAGTACTACACCGAGTACACCGGCGACACGACGCCATACCCTGTCCTCGCGCACGACAAAAAGATGAACGTCGCGCAGGAGGCCCTCGGCAGTGACGTCAATCGCCTCGCCACCCTCTTCGTCGAAATCTGCGAATCCAGCCGCGAATATCGCGACTTCACGCGCGCCGAGATTCGCCGCGCAATCCGTGAGGTTGCTGCCTGCTTCGCCATCTATCGCACCTACGTCGTTCCTGATCGTGACGAGATTACGGAAGAGGACATCAACGTCATCACGCGCGCGACAAACTGCGCCAATGACAACCGGCAGGACATCGACGGTCTGCTCTTTGACTTCATGCGCGACGTTCTCACGCTCAGGGTCCGGGGCGAAAAGGAGCGCGAGTTCGTCTACCGCTTCCAGCAGTTCACCAGTCCTGTAATGGCCAAGGGCGTCGAGGACACCGCGTTCTACTGCTCCAATCGGCTCACCGCCATGAACGAGGTCGGCGGCGATCCCGACTGCGACGGATTCTCTCTCGACTACTTCCACACCTACAACGGGGCGATGCAGCGGACCTTCCCCCAGACGATGACTGCGCTCAGCACGCACGATACGAAACGCAGCGACGATGTGCGCGCCCGGCTTGCTGTGCTCTCGGAAGTTTCCGACGAGTTTCATCAGCTCGCCGAGCACTGGAGCCGCCACAACGCGGGCTACACCTCCGGCGGCGTCATCGATCGCGGCACCGAATGGTTCCTTTATCAGACGATCATCGGTGCGTGGCCGATCGACGCCGAGCGCCTGCGCAACTACATGGAAAAGGCCATGCGGGAAGCGAAGCTCAGAACCAGTTGGGTCGCGCAGAACAACGAGTATGAAGACGCTCTGCGCAAATTCATCGATTCACTCTTCGCCGACATGAAATTCATCTCCGAGCTCGAGGAGTTCGTCAACAAGATCAACTACGCCGGCCGCGTTAACTCGCTCGCGCAAACGCTCATCAAGTACACCTCCCCCGGCGTGCCCGATCTCTATCAGGGCGGCGAGCTCTGGGACCACTCTCTGGTCGATCCTGACAATCGCAGACCTGTCGATTACGATCTCCGCCGCAAGCTGCTCAAAGAGATGCGCTCCATGACCGCCGAGCAGGTGATCGAGCGCATGGATGAGGGGCTGCCGAAGCTCTGGGTTATTCACCACGCACTATGGCTTCGCCGTGAGCGCGCGCACAGCTTCAGCCCCGAGGGAGCGTATACGCCCTGCAATGCACAAGGCCCGCAGGCGGACCGCGTCATCGCCTACATCCGCGGTGGCGATGTTCTGACGCTCGTTCCTCGCTGGACGCAGTCTCGCAGCTCATGGGATGGAACGAAGCTCGACCTGCCGGAAGGGCGTTGGACGAACTGCCTAACCGGCCAGCACTTTGAAGGCATGCAACAACTGGAGAATCTGCTCGCTGCTTTTCCTGTTGCACTGCTTACCCGCGAGCGGCGTAGCCAGCACGGACGCTGACGCATCTGAACAGCCTGAGGAGACCTGAGGAAACGTCGATGCAAGAGTTCCGGATATGGGCGCCACGCGCCGAGAAGCTGAAGCTGCAAATAGTCGATCGCGAGCCGCTTGCCATGGAAGGACCGGACGCGACGGGATGGTGGTGCGTCTCCGTGCAGGACGTCGGACCGGGTACCGACTACGCCTTTCTGGTGGATGACGATCCGACACCCTATCCCGATCCGCGTAGTACGTGGCAACCTCGTGGTGTGCACTCCTTCTCGCGCACATATGAGCAGAACGCTTTCCGGTGGACGGACAAAAACTGGCACTCGCCTCCGCTCTCAGCCGCAATTCTCTACGAGCTGCACATCGGAACCTTCAGCGAACAGGGGACCTTCGACGGTGCCATCGAGCATCTGGATTACCTCGTCGACCTCGGCATCACGCACGTGGAACTCATGCCGATCAACGAGTTTGCGGGCCAGCGCGGTTGGGGCTACGATGGCGTCTTTCTGTTCGCCCCCTTCGAACCCTACGGCGGTCCCGACGGATTCAAACGGTTCGTCGACGCCTGCCACGCAAGGCACCTCGCCGTCATTCTTGACGTCGTCTACAACCACTTTGGCCCGGTGGGGAATTACACCAACAAGTTTGCGCCCTACCTTACGGACCGGTACCACACACCCTGGGGCGCAGCGGTCAACTTCAACGAGAGCGGAAGCGATGAGGTCCGCAGGTTCTTCTGCGACAACGCGCTGATGTGGCTGAAGGACTACCACGTAGATGGTCTTCGCCTCGACGCCACGCACGAATTCATAGACCGCTCGGCCGTGCACTTCATGGAGCAACTCTCGGCGGAGGTCGAGCGCATCGGCGCGACTATCGGCCGCAGGTTCGTTCTTATCGCCGAAAGCGACCTGAACGATCCGAAGTTTGTGCGTCCGCGTGAGGCGCACGGCTATGGAATGGACGCCCAGTGGAGCGACGACTTCCACCACTCGCTCTTCACGCTGCTGTGGAGCGATCCAGGCCGCGGCTACTACGACGACTTCGGCTCGATGGACGATCTTGTCAAGAGCCTCAAGCGCGTGTTCGTCTATGACGGGATCTACTCGGGTTATCGCCATCACCGGCACGGGCGTCCGGTGGACGGGCTTTCGGCGCATCACTTCCTTGGGTACATCCAGAACCACGACCAGGTCGGCAATCGCGCTGTCGGAGAGCGGGTGGAACATCTGGTCGGCATGGCCGCGGCGAAGGTTGCATTGGGCATCGTCCTGACCGCACCGTTCGTTCCCATGCTGTTCATGGGCGAAGAGTTCGCAGCGTCATCGCCGTTCCTCTACTTCGCGGACCATGAAGATGAGGAGATGCGAAGGCTCGTCGCGGAGGGGCGCAAGCGTGACTTCGCGGCCTTTGGATGGGACGAGTCGCAGATACCGAATCCGGAAGCTGTGGAGACGTTCGAGCGGTCCAAGCTGATCTGGAGCGAGATCCACGAGGGCAACCACCAGACGATGCTCGACTGGGTGAAAGCTCTGATCCGGTTGCGGCGGACCAACGTGAACCTGAACGACGGCGATCTTGGGCACTTCAACGTGGCGTGCCGGGAGCAGGATAAGTCCCTGGTGATGGAGCGCGGCAGGGTGCGCATCCTGGCGAACCTCGGCGATACACCGGTGAAGGTTGACCTGCTCGGCAGCGAGCGTATCCGGTTGAGCTCGTGCGAGGGTACCGTGCTCTCGGCCGGACAGATCGCGCTGCCGAAGATGAGCCTGGCGATCCTCGAGCGGACGGAGTCGTGAGCCGCGCAGGTAGCATTGAGGCAGGAGCTATCTGACGTGGCAGAAGAGGCTATCAGGACCATCAGCAGCCGAGAGGTCTATCGCAATGCGTGGACCAGCGTCCGCGAGGATGTGATCGAGCGCTCGAACGGGCAGCGCGGAATCTACGGCGTGGTCGATAAGGATCCTGCCTGCATCGTGATTCCGATCGAGCGGGCCGCTGATGGAGATTTTTTGTGGCTGGTGAGGCAGTACCGGTACACGGTGGGGGCGACGTACTACGAGTTGCCGCAGGGCGGGTGGGAGCAGGCGGAGGTCGAGCCCGAGGAGATGGCGCGGGGGGAGCTGCGCGAGGAGACCGGACTGCGGGCCGAGCGGATGACGGAGCTGGCGAGGCTGTGGATTGGCTACGGGGTGATGCGGCAACTGCACCACGTCTTCCTGGCCGAGCGGCTCACGCAAGGCGAGCATGATCGCGAGCCGGAGGAGCATGACATGACGGTCCACCGGGTCCGCGTGAGCGAATTTGAGGCGATGCTGCTGGATGGCCGGGTGATGGACAACTGCTCAGCGGCGGCGTGGGGCGTGTACCGGGTGTGGCGCGATCGGCCGGGGTGACCCCTCCCCCCTCCCTCTCTTTTTCTTTGAATCTCTGGAATCAAGGACTTGCAGGAGAGGCGTGGCCGCAAAATATTGATTCGAGAGATTTTATCTGCAAAATCTTTGCTTTCAATATTTTGCACCCGGGGGGTCGCGGTGATTCGGGCAAAAGGCAAGGGCGAAAGTCGAGAAAGCGAGGTCAAAAAGCAAAAGGCCGCGCTCTGAGCGCAGCCTCGTCTTAGTCCTATATCTCGATTATAGCAAAGTGGTGGAATTATCATGCCATTACTTTTCGACAGAGATGTGGCTTTGTTTTGATGACGATAGGGCGTTTTCCACTTTTGCAGGGGCTTGACAGCTTTTTTGAGGGTCAGGCGATGGGCGCCGGTTCGAGGGTTTCCTCGTAGGCGGTGTGCTGGGGAAGGAAGACGAAGACCTTTGTGCCGTGTTGTTCGGGAGCGGTACTGCTTTCGATCCAGATTTTGCCGCCGTGGCCCTCGATGAACTGCTTTGCGACGAAGAGGCCGATGCCGGTGCCGATGGTCATGCGGGTGGTGAAGAAGGCGTCGAAAACCTTGTCGAGATTTTCCTGAGGAATGCCGACGCCGTTGTCGTGGATGGTGAGCAGGACGCCCGGAGCGGGCGTCTGGACGTCGGAGACGCAGAGGGAGAGGGTGCCGCCCTCGCCCATGGCGTAGATGGCGTTGGCCAGGAGGTTCGAAATGACCTGCATCATCTCGCCGCGGCGAAGAACGATTGTGGCGGAGCTATCGATGCAGCGCTCGATCTGGATGTTGAAGGCGGAGCAGCGCGGACTGTACACGGTGAGTGCGTGATCTGCGAGCTTGGCGAGAGAGACACAGACGGCGGAGGTGTGTTCGCGGTAGTAGCCGAGCGTCTGCTTGGCGATGTGTGCGACACGGTTGAGCTCGATCTCGGCTGTGGAGAGATAGGTTCTGGCTTCAGAGGTATGGACGTGATCGCGCAACAGGTAGAGCAGATTGAGGACGGCCTCGAGCGGATTGTTAATCTCGTGCGCGATGGTGGCGGCCATGCGGCCGGTGGCGGCGATCTT
>DASUHZ010000068.1:0-9134 GCA_036273275.1 Bryocella sp. | reverse complement strand
GTTCGGACCGAAGGCGGAGAAGACGCTGGGTTACGCGCCAACCGCGAACCAGGACTTTCGCAAGGCGCTGGATTCGAAAGATGTTGATGCGATCACGGTCGCGACACCCGATCACTGGCACGCGCCGATGGCCGTGCTGGGACTGCGCGCGGGCAAGCATGTGTATGTGGAGAAGCCGAGCAGCCACAATCCGCGCGAGGGCGAGCTGCTGATTGAGGCGCGGAACAAGCACGGCAAGCTGGTGCAGGTGGGCGACCAGCAGCGCTCGTCAGACCACACCATCAAGATCATCAACGACATTCGCAACGGGCGGATCGGGAGACCGTACTACGCGAAGACGTGGTACGTGAACACAAGGAAGTCGATGGGGATTGGCAAGGTGGTGCCGGTGCCTCCGAACCTCGACTGGGACCTGTGGCAGGGACCGGCGCCGCGCAGCGAGTACAAGGACAATATCCACCCGTACAACTGGCACTGGCTGACGCGCTATGGCACCGGAGAGACGCTGAACAACGGGACGCACGAGGTGGATGTGGCGCGCTGGGCGCTGGGGCTGGAGTGGCCGGAGCGCATCAACATTGCAGGCGGGCGATATGCGTACAAGGACGACTGGCAGTTTCCGGACACGATTGTGACGAACTTTGAGTATCCGGAACACATGATTTCGTGGGAGTGCCGGTGCTCCAACGGGATGAAGATATACAACCGCGACCGCGGCACCACAGTGCATGGGACCAATGGAAGCGTGCTGGTGGACCGCCAGGGATATGAGGTCTACAACCTGGATGGAAAGAAGACGGATGAGTTTGTGGCGAGCAAGGACAGGTTTGTGAGCACGGATGTGATTGGGCGTGACTCGATGACAGACGCGCACTTTGCAAACTTCATTGCAGGTATTCAGAAGGGCGAGCCGCTGCACTCGCCGATCGAGGTCGCGAATGTGAGCGTGACGATGCTGCAAATCTCAAACATTGCGTGGGATCTGAAACGCGAGCTGACGCTGGATACGACGAATGGGCATATCAAGGATGCGCAGGCGATGAAGCAGTGGGGACGCGAGTATCAGCCGGGGTGGGAGGTTAAGGTCTAGGCTTCGTCTGCTAAGATTCGCCTGAACGTCAATCTGATTGCTATCCGGTTTACGGAGGAGGCTTCGTGAAGGCGGTTTTCTGTGCGCTGGGCACCTTCGTCGCGTTTGGTCTTGCGGCCCTCCTCCTAATGGTGTGGGGAAAGGCTCCCGACAGCAATCCATTCATGATGCTCGTATTCATCGGAGTGTTCGGCGTAGAGCCCGTGGGTGCTTTCTGGATGATGTATCAAGCTATTCGATACGAAAAGAGCCCGTTCCCGTTGATAGGTCTTGCTATGTTCATTCCGTTCAGTTTCGTGTGGTACTACATCGAAAGCTATCGCCCGGACAGAGAACGAAGAACTCCTGAGCGCTTCGGTTCTGATATCGCAGAGTAGATCTGGCCCAAAACCGCGACAATAGAGAATCGATGTTTCTGTTGGAGCGTGAACTGTGTCGTGGCTTTTCTGGGCGGTTCTTTCGGCGGTGTTTGCGGCGGCGACGGCGTTGCTGGCGAAGGCGGGTGTGGCGCATGTTGATCCGAACTTAGCGACGGCGATTCGCACGACCGTTGTTGTCGTGTTCGCCTGGCTGATCGCGATTGCGCTGGGTGGGCATCATGAGATCGCAACGGTGGACAAGCGGAGTTGGGTGCTGCTGTCGCTGAGCGGGCTGGCGACGGGGATGTCGTGGATCTGCTATTTCAGAGCGCTGTCGCTGGGGCAGGCGTCGAAGGTGGCGCCGATCGACAAGCTGAGCGTGGTGCTGGTGATCCTGCTGGCGTGGCCGGTGCTGGGTGAAAGGCTGACGCCGGCAAAGATTGCGGGCGGCTTGTTGATCACCGCAGGCGCGGTCGTGCTGGCGTTGTTTTGATAGCTTAATTAGCCGGCGGGAGAGTGAAGTATAAGGTCGCGCCTTTTTCGACGGCGCCTTCCGCCCAGATTTCGCCGCCGTGGCGCGCGAGGATGCGTTGCACGGTGGCAAGGCCGATGCCGGTGCCGGCGAACTGAGCCTTGCTATGCAGGCGATGGAAGGGCTGGAAGATTTCGCCAGCGCGCGCCGGGTCGAAACCCGCGCCGTCGTCGCGCACGAAGTAAACCGTACGGCCGCCGATCACTTTCGAGCTGAACTGAATGCGCGCGGTGGGGTGGTGCGAGGTGTACTTCCAGGCGTTGCGGAGAAGATTGTCCAGTGCGATGCGCATGAGAGCGGCGTCCGCCTCTACGTGCGGCACGACACCGATCTGGAAATCGACCTGCCTCCCCGGCTCGGTACTGTGGAGATCGGCGGCGAGCTTAAGAGCCATGGCGCCGAGGTCGACGTCGTCACGTTTCACCTGGTTGGTGGAGGCGCGAGCGAAGTTGAGGAGATCGTCGATGAGCGTCGCCATGTTCCTGGTGGAGTCCTGCAGCCGATGGAGCATCTCGCGGCTGTTGGGGTCGACCGGCGTAGGCGACGTAGAGAGGAGGTAGGCGAGGCCTCCAATGGAATCCAGCGGACCGCGCAGGTCGTGCGCGACGGTGTAGGAGAAGGCTTCGAGCTCGCGGTTGGCAGCGCTGAGCTCTGCGGTGCGCTCTTCGACGCGCTGCTCGAGCTCGTCGCGCGACTGGCGCAGTGCGGCCTCGCTTTGCTGGATCTGCTGCAGCATCTCGTTGAATGCCTGCGTGAGAACGGAGATCTCCACGCTGTCGGAGGATTCCATGGCACGCACGGAGTAGTCGTGCTCACGAGAGATGGAGCGGGCGGTTTCTGCAAGCGAAGCGATGGGTTGAGCGATGAGGCGGCGGGCAAGTGCGCTGATGAGCAGCGCGGCAAGCATGCACAGAACCAGGATGAGACCGGCGATGACCAGGTAGTGGCGAGCGCGCTGGCCAATCTCTGTCAGTCGCGCAGAGATATAGACGACGCCCTGCGGCGATCCATCGAAGATGATGCGATGCGCGAGAAGAAGACGCCGGCCATTGAGCCAGTGATGCTCGTTCTCATTGGTGGGAAGAACGTGCCTGGCGGTGAGATCGAGCTCGTCGGGCGGGCCGTAGGTGGCGAAGACCGATCCGTCCTCATTGGTGAGCACGGCGGAGATGACGTCAGGAGAGCGATTGAGGCCTTGCAGTGTGCCGGCGGCACTGGCGGGGTCGTCGAACATGAGCGCAGAGACGCTGTTGGCGCCGATGATTTGCGCCTCGGAGCCCAGATTGTTGATCAAACTCTGGCGGAAGGAAAGCATGTCATAGGAGAAGAACGCCAGCACTGCGAGAATCAGCACAGAGCCGCTGACGATCAGATTCATGCGCGTGATTCTGCCGGAGATCGTGTGGGCGCGTTGCGGCGGTGTCACTGTGCGCCTCCTTCCGGCATCTTTCCTTTGACGCTGAGCGCCACCTTGAGCAGCTCGGAGCTCATTGCCAGATGCGCACGGTTCACTGCGTTCAGGCTGACGGAAAAGCGGACGCGTTTTTCTACGAGCTGAAACTGGATCATGCCACCGTGATTCAGAAAGTCGGGCGCGTCGCTGACAGTGAGAGTGGGCCTGGTCGCGACGGCCTGGAGGAGTTCGTCGAGGTGCGCATGCTCCGTTGCTTCGATGAAGAGGATGGCGCAATCGGCCTCATCGCCAGGGTGCATCAGGAGGCGAACGGTGAGGGGCCGATTACCGATGGTCTCGTTCGTCACGGTCTTCTGGAGTGCGGTGGCAAAGGAGTCTGAGCCCGCGATACAGATCCTCAGTGGGCCCTGATCTACGCCTTCAGGCCAGCGAACGAACTTACCGAAATCAAAGAGATAGACCGCTTCGACATCCGACTGCGAGGGCTGGGCAGCGGCGCTAACGCTACGCCCGAACGCGCAACTGACGAAGCAGACAAGCAGAACCGGGGAAAGCAGGCGGACGCAACGGACGAGATGAGATCGTGCGGTGAGCATCTACCACGTCCAGTCGACGGAGCCGAAATAGTTGCGCCGGATGCCGACGGCGTTCCCGTCGTTGCCGGTGAACTCCTGATGATGTGGCTGCAGAATGTTGCGGCCGTTGGCCGCGAGAGTGATGTGCTCCTGAACGTGATAGGCGAGGTTGAAGTCGGCGGTCTGATAATGCCGCACCTGCAACGCCGGGAGCGCGCTGACGAAGCGGTAGTCCGCGGTGCACTCGACATTGTGCGGAAGCGAAAGGATCGCCTGCACAGAAGCCTGATGCTCGGGGCTGGAGCCCTCGTAGCTGGTGATGTACGCGGCCTGGTTGAAGCCGGGCTTGGAGTGCAGGTCAATGCTGAGGTGAGAATAGTTGCCGCGCAGATCCAGCCAATGGGTGGGCTTCCAGTCGGGAGCGACCTCAATGCCGTTCGAGACGCCGCGCAGGCCGTTGTCATACGGCTCGACGAGGAGATAGTGGGTATAGGGCGTCGTTGGAACGCTCAGGCGTGGCGTGCCATAGCTTTCGACATTGTCATATTGATTGTGGAAGGTGGCGATGTCGATATAAAACTGCCGGCTGAGGAGCTGCCGGTAACCGGCTTCCCATCCGATGAGTACCTCGGGCTTGAAGTTGGGATTGCCGGCGATCTCCGCGAAGAGCGGCGGATTGTATCCCGGGATATAGCCAATGACGGTGACGTCGCGGTCGACACGACCCGGCGTGCGCAGTGCGCGTGACACCGCACCCCATAACGTAGAGTGCTGCGTGGGTGTCCAGAGAATGCGAGCCGTAGGCTGCAATCCCCAGCCGCTATAGTTGTTTTCTTCAAGCTTGCTGCCCGCGGAGAAGGAGAGCTTGTTCGGGACAATCTGAAATGTGTCCTGTGCGAAGAGGCTGTAGACGTAGTTATTGATCTGGTGCGGCTCGAAATCGACGGTGGCCACCGTCTGCGTGATGTTACTCGGACTTTCGCGGAGGCCTGCGCCAACGATAATGTTGTTACGGGGAAGATTCGCGAGGTTATAGATGAAGTCCAGGTCGACGGTATTGCGGGTCTCGTGGAACTGCGAAGTGGCGCGATTGGTGCGATCGAAGTAGCCCTGGAGATAGAAACTTGAGCCGCCTGCGAGCTGGCGGTCCCAGCGCAAACCGAGGTCGGCGCCCGAGACGAGTTGCTGGCCGTCCACGCTGAGCTGCGCGGGCGGAGTGTACTGTCCGATCGCAACCTCGTTGCCGCTGACGCCACCATAGGCCATAAACTTCGCGCTGAGGCTGTCCTTCGCGGTCGGCTGCCAGTCGAGGCGGAAGCCGCCGCGCTCCTGGTGCCAATCGTCGTAAGGATCTCCGCCCGGATCTCCGCCGGGATTGAACTCGGGCCCGCGATCGAATGCTTTCGCAAACAGCCGGAACTGCACATTGGGCCGCGGGCTCGCGCCCCAGCGAGCCTGTGCGATGAATCGATCTACGGGACCGCCGGCGGCAACGTCGACCATACCGCCCTGGGTATCGCGAGCCTTCTTGGTGATGATGTTGATCACGCCGTTGACGGCATTCGGTCCCCAGATGGTGCCGCCGGGACCGCGGATGACCTCGATGCGATCGATATCCGCAAGCACAAGATCCTGCACATCCCAGTAGACGCCTTCAAACAGCGGCGTGTAGACGCTGCGTCCATCGATGAGAACGAGCAGCCCCTTGGAGAACTGGCTGTTGAAGCCGCGAACGGCGACAGCCCATTGATCGCTTTGCTCGCGCGCGACCTGAACGCCGGGGATGAGCCGCAGCAGCTCAGGGATGCTGTTCGCGCCGGAGCGGCGGATGTCGTCCTGGGTGATCACCGTGATGGCAGCCGCTGTATGCCAGACCTCCTCCGGTTCCTTGGAAACCGTCGTTACCTCGATGTCTCCGAGCTGGGCAAGCGACAGTTGCTTGAGCTGCTGCGCGGGTGTGGACTGAGCCTGATAGGGCGCCGAGAGGGCGACGCGCGGGAGGAGTGCGAGCGCGATCAGCGTGGCTGCTCCGCAGAACGTCAACCGATTGTGTTCTCTCCGGCGCATCGCGTGTTCCCCCTGGCAGGCCTACTGCGATGCAGCAGCAGCGCCGTTTATCCTCTGCGAGACCGTCTCCACCAGCCGCGCAGGATCACCTTTTCGTATGAAGCCGTCGACGAAGGGGGCAATATCGTCCGGCATCATGAGCGCATCGGAGAGGACGAGGATCGGCGCGTTCTGATACTTCTCGCGCAGTTGCTGCGCAATTTCGGCCGCAGTCACGTCTCCATTGAGATGGTAGTCAAGGAGGACGAGATCGATTTGCGTTTCCGGAAGCTCGAGCGGACCCAGGCCGACGAGAGCAGGGCACGGCTCGAAGCCGGCCGACTGGATGATCCAGCCGTAGATGCGCAGGTGGGACGGATCATCATCAATGATCAGGACGGCTGGTTTCTTCATAGAGTCTGATCCGGTTTACGCTGGAAATGCGCAACACCGAACCATCCAAATATAAAGGCAACCGGGACAGATATATCGTGACCACAAGCAAATTTCGCGGATGCAAATTTCGCTAGCGAAGTTGCCTGAGATAAAAAACTGCAAACATGCGGCGCAGATGGCCCGCGAGGTGAACAGCAATGGAAACAACCGTGTTCTCGATCATCGAAGGTGCTCCTCAAACCGGGAATGGGGTTCGCTTTCATGCAGTCGACCCATCAAGGGGCGAACCGATTGAGCCGGCGTTCGTATCGGCGGGTCGGGATGAGGTCGCTCGCGCGGCAGAGGCAGCGGCTGCGGCAGCGCCGGCCTTCGCTGCGCTTGCGGGCCGCGAAAGGGCGCAGTTTCTGCGCACGATTGCGGATGAATTGACGGCAGATGGAGGGGCGATCGTCGCGCGCGCGCAACAGGAGACGGGACTGCCGCGGCCGCGCCTGGAGGGCGAACTCGCGCGCACGACTGGACAGCTTCGGTTGTTTGCCGATGTTGCGGAAGAGGGCTCATGGGTGGACGCGCGGATCGACGAGGTGATGCCTGAGCGCAAGCCGCTGCCGCGTTCGGACCTGCGCTCGATGCTGCGGCCGATTGGCCCGGTGGCCGTGTTTGGAGCAAGCAACTTTCCGCTGGCGTTTTCGGTTGCGGGAGGGGATACAGCTTCGGCATTGGCAGCGGGCAATCCGGTCATCGTGAAGGCGCACCCGGCGCATCCGGGGACGAGTGAACTTGCGGGGCGTGCGATTGCGCGCGCGGTAGAAAAGAGCGAGCTGCCTCGTGGAGTGTTCGCGCTGCTGTTCGATAGCGGCGTCGATGTGGGTGTGGCGCTGGTTCAGCATCCGGTGATTCAGGCGGTCGCGTTTACGGGCTCGGCGAGCGGCGGACAAGCGTTGATGAAGCTTGCTGCGGCGCGGCCGCAACCGATTCCCTGCTATGCGGAGATGGGCAGCACCAATCCGTTGTTTGTGCTGCCAGGCGCGCTGCGCGAACGTGGAGCGGAACTGGCCAAGGGACTGCAAACGTCCTTCACACTGGGCTCCGGGCAGTTCTGCACCAAGCCGGGGCTGGTGTTTGTGCCGCAGCAGGATGCGGATGAGTTTCTCGATGCGCTGAGGAGTAGCGTGAGCGCCCTGGGGGCGCATGGGATGCTGACGCCGTCAATCGCGGAGCGCTACAACGCGGCCGTAACCCAGCGGCGTGGCGCGGGCACGGCGGAGTGGGTCGCGGGCTTCGACGGCGAAGCGGCCGGACAGGGAGCAGCCGGCGGAGCCGCGGTGTTCAGCGTGCCACTTTCGGAGTTTGTGGCAAATCACGAACTCGAGGAAGAGATCTTTGGACCGACCACGCTGTTGATTCATTACGGTTCCGCGAAGGACCTGGTGGATGTGGCAAAGGAGCTGCACGGGCATCTGACTGCGACAATTCATGGAACTGAAGACGATCTTCGCGATGCCGCGGAACTGATACGCGTGCTGGAGACGAAAGTGGGCAGGCTGCTGTTCAACGGCTATCCGACAGGCGTTGAAGTGTGCCACGCAATGGTGCATGGGGGGCCGTTTCCGGCGACTTCTGATTCGCGGACAACGTCGGTGGGTACACGCGCGATTACGCGATTCGCGCGGCCGGTGTGCTACCAGGATTTTCCTGATGCAGCGCTGCCGATGGAGCTGCAGCGCAGGAATCCGGTGGGAATTCAGCGAATGTTGAATGGGAAGTACGCGCGCGAATAGGGCGCCCGAGTTGCGTCAGGCGACGCGGTTTTCGAGCGTGCCGATGTTGTCGATGGAGATGCGGATGACGTCGGCGTGTGCGAGCGTGAAGTCGTCGCCGGGAACGATGCCGGTGCCGGTCATGAGAAAGGCGCCGTCAGGAAACGTGTTGTCGCGGAAGAGATAGCTGGCGAGCTCGGCTGGATCGCGCTTGAGCTCGGCGAGTGTGGTTGCGCCGTCGAAGGCTGTGCTGCCGTTGCGGAGGATTTCTATGCGGATGCTGACGGATTTCTGCAATGGCTCGCGGCTCAGCAGGACGCAGGGACCGAGCGCGCAGCTTCCGTCATAGACCTTGGCCTGCGGCAGATAGAGCGGGTTCTCACCTTCAATGTCGCGCGAGCTCATGTCGTTGCCGATGGTGTAGCCGATGATGTCGCCGCGCGGATCGATGAGTAGCGTGAGCTCGGGCTCAGGCACGGACCAGCGTGCGTCGGAGCGGATGCGAACGCCGGCGCCAGGGCCGACGACGCGGCGCGCGGTGGCTTTGAAGAAGAGCTCGGGGCGAACGGCGGAGTAGACGCGATCGTAGAAGCTGCCGCCACCGGCGTCCTTCGATTCTTCCATGCGTGCGCTGCGGCTGCGGAAGTAGGTGACGCCGGCGGCCCAGACCTCCTGCGAGCCGATGGGCGCGAGCAGCTCTTCGGTGTTGGGTGCTGCGACGGCGCCTGGCTTGCATGCGGTCTGCGCGAGAGAGAACGGATCGCTGCTGCGTACGAGGTCATCGAAGCTCGCGTTGAGAGGATGGATGTTTCCCTCCTCTTCGACGAGAAGTCCACGCGTGGTCTTGTAGATTTTCATGACTGCTTTCCTTGCGAGGTCTGTGCGGCGCGCCCGAGCTGGTCGATGATGGCGTCGGTGTCGTAGACGCAGCCGCTCCATACGCCGCCGCTGGCTTGCACGAG
>DASUHZ010000067.1:0-52995 GCA_036273275.1 Bryocella sp. | reverse complement strand
ACAGGCGACCGCCGGGCCGCTATCGCTCGAAATCGACCAGATTGCCCGAGTGAACCTTCAAATGCATGTTGGAGAGGTTGCCACCACGGTGAGCGTCGACACAACGGGCGCCGTGCTGCAGACCCAGAACGCCACGCTGGGGACCACGATCACCGCGAACACCATGGAGAGCCTGCCGCTGAGCGGAAGGAATTTCGAGAGTGCGGCCGTGTTCGTGCCCGGGGCTGTCATCCCCCATTACGACGCGGAGGGCGGCGCCAACGGCTTCGAGCGCGACGTGAACGCCGAGACCTCCCCCTCTTTCAACGGCAACCGCGAGCAGACCAATAGCTACATTCTGGACGGCATGGAGATTAACGAAGCCACCAACAACGATATCGGGTACAACCCCGCGCCGGATTCGATTCAGGAGATGCGCATCATTACCGGGAATGCCGACGCCGAGTACGGAAACGTCAACGGCGGCGAGCAGCTTCTGGTCACCAAGGGTGGAACCAATCAGTTTCACGGCAGCATTTACGACTACTACGAAAACCAGGCCCTGACCGCGTATACATGGTCCGCCAAGAATGTCACCCCACCGGTTCTCCCGAAGGGCGTCTTCCATCAAAACATTTTTGGCGCGACCTTCGGCGGGCCCGTCTTCAAAGACAAGCTCTTCTTCTTCGGAGACTACGAGGGAGTGAGGAACATCTCGTCCGGCACCGGCTCCGCAAGCGTTGCCACGGCCAAGATGAGGACCTGCACACCAGGCCCGAGTGGGACGACCTGCGACTTCTCCGAGTTACTGAACGGAACGAACAGCGCGCCCAGCGTACAGCTTTTCAATCCAGCGGTGTCGCCGTCCAATCCGACGGGCGGCTGGACGAACGCCACTGCTTATCCAAACAATCAGATCCCGATCAATAATCCTGTAGCGCTTTATCTGTTCTCGCATCCCGATGTGTATCCCCTGCCGAACCATCCCGCGACCGCCAAGCACGTGACCCTGGGCAACTACACAGGGCCCACGGCGAGTGCTGTCAGAAACAATCAGGGCGACCTCCGCGTGGATTGGGCGGCCACGAAGAAAGACTCCTTGATGTTCCGTTACTCCGACGGCGACGCCTACGACCTTGCCACGAAGGTCGTTCTTCCCATTCAGTTCGGCCCCAACAACGACTACCCGTTCCACAGCGGCGTGATGAACTGGGTCCACACCTTTTCTCCGGCGCTGGTCAATCAATTCCGGGCGGGAATCTCGCGTATCCAGTGGTTTAACCAGGTTCCCGTGGACCGTACCGGGAAATTCGGGATGACAGGCAATTCGATCGTGGGCATTCCCGCCTCGCAGGGCTTCCCCGGGTTCAGCCTGACCAGTCTCTCCGGCGACGAATCGAACGTCGGGTCCGCAGCCGTCGTTCAGGACTTCCTGGACAACCTCTTTAACTACGGCGACGACGTGATCTGGCAGCACGGCAGACAGGTCGTAAAGTTCGGGGTGCAGGTCGCCCGTTATCAGGAGAACTACTATTACGCGGGGAACTACGGGGCAAACGGCCAGTTCCTTTACAACGGCTCGTACACCGCAAACGGAAGCACATCATCGGTCGCCTGCGGCTCTCCCTCCGGCACATGCGCAACGGGCGGCGATAGCTTCGCGGACTTTGTCCTGGACGAGGCGTATACGGTGGAGCAGGGCGGGGTGGCCGGGATTGTGGGCCAACGCCAGTACCAAAACGCCGTCTATGCGCAGGACGATTGGAAGCTAACGGACAAGCTGACGCTCAACCTGGGTCTCCGTTACGGCTACGACCAGCCCATGTACGAGGTAAACAACAAAGAGGTCAACGTCGATATCAGCAAAGTCTCGCAGTGCACCGCGGCGAATGACACCACCAACCCCTGCCTGCTTTTTGCCGGCAAAAATGGCGCCAGCCGCGCCTTGTATAACCCCTACTACAAGGAGATCATGCCTCGCCTGGGCTTTGCCTGGCAGTTCAACCCCAAGACAGTGCTGCGCGGCGGCTACGGAATTACGGACTTCCTGGAAGGCACCGGCGTCAATCTGCGGCCCACGCTGAACCCGCCGTTCTTTCCACAGTTCATCAACGCGCCCGCAACGCCCGTCAAGAACTCCGCCGGGAATCCGCTGAGCGTCAAGAACGGCTTCGGCAACGGGAAACAGGCCGCCATTACCCAGTACAACGCCTGGGACCAGAACCTACGCCCTGCCCTAGTACAACAGTTCAACCTGACCATGGAGTTTCTCCTTAGCACGCACACTACGGCGCAAATGGGCTATGTGGGCGAGAACGGCCAGCACCTGATCGTACCTGCGTCCCCCAACCAATGGACGCAGGTGGGCGTGGCGACGTCGGCGCCTTTCTATAGCCTGGTTGGGTCCGGTGGATACGTTGTTCTCACGGTTTCCTCCGCCGTGGAGAACTACAATGCTCTGCAGGCGACCCTGCGTCATCGCCAGAGCAACGGACTGGAATACACGCTGAACTACACCTGGTCGAAGTCCATGACCAATAACCCCGGGTTCTTCGGTACACCGGGCGTGAACGCTGCCAGCGCCTACTGGCAGAACTACTACGATCCCAAGTCCGATTACGGCGCCTCGGGGTTCGACGTGCGCCACACACTGAACGGCACCGCTGTGTACCATTTGCCGTTTGGTGTCGGGCAAAGGTTCGGAACTCACTGGAACCGGGCCGTGGACGAGGTACTCGGGGGATGGACGCTCTCCGGCGATGCGCTTCTGCACACTGGATTCCCGACGAATATGACTGGCTCCAACAATACCAACGTCCATACCCGCGCCTCACGCGCCAACCAGTACCGGCCGCTGATTGTCAGGAATCAATCCGTGCAACACTGGTTCGGCACCGACCCCTCCGCGAACCCGTGCACCGGACCGGATAACGGCGTCTGCGCTTACGGCAATGAGCAATCCGGGCAGTTCGGGAGCGCGCAGGTCAACAACGGACCCACTTCTCCCGGCTACCGAATCATCGACCTCTCGCTGTTCAAAGACTTCCACACCTTTAGGGAGCAGGCCCTTTCCTTCCGCGTGGACGCCTTCAACGCGTTCAACATTGCCAGCTATGCAGCGCCTGCGTTTGTCTCCGCAGCCAACGGCGTTTCCGCAGCCAACTTCCCGAACAACTCGGTGGAGGGTGAGATTACCTCGACACTCTCTCCGGCTCGTCAGTTCCAGTTGTCGGCGAGTTACCGCTTCTAAGAAAACGAGGCACGTGCCGCCTGGCCACAAATTCGGCCAGGCGGTTTTTTTTCATGAATGATCCAAAGAATGTTAATGACTTCAGCGAAACACAGGCCTTAATCGACAACGAATCAATAGAATTAAGTCACTTTTGGAGGCAGCAGATGACTCAAACCATACGAAGAATGAGAGCGGCGCTCTGTACCGTTGTCGTAATGACAGCGGTGCTGGCGGCCGGCGCACAAGACACGACCAGCGGCAGCATCAGCGGAACGATTACGGATTCGACGGGAGCCGCGATCCAGGGCGCGACGGTGAAGCTGATCAATGCCGACCGCGGCGCGACGGTGGCGACCGAAACAACGAACAGTTCCGGGTATTACACAGCGACCCATCTGCCACTGGGCACGTACACGGTTCAGATCGCCGACCAGGGGTTCAAGACCGCAGACGTGAGAGGACTGGTGCTTCACGTAAGTGATGCGCTTACGGTGAGCCGTGCGCTCGTCGCCGGCAATGCAGGGGAGACCGTCACCGTGGAAGCGGATCAGGTGCAGTTGAACCTGCAGGACGCTACTTCCGCCGGTCTCATCAACAGCACGCAGATCAATGAACTGACGATGGTCTCGCGTAACTATGAGACCCTGATCAACCTGCAGCCCGGCGTCGCCTACGGCGGCACGACAGATCAGTTACAGCGTGGCCCAATCGGCGTTAACGGCGCTTCATCCGTTGTCAGCTTCTCCGTCAACGGCGGTCGCAGCACCTCCAACAACTGGACCATAGACGGTGCCGACAACCTGGACCGTGGCGCGAACCTTACGCTCTACGTTTATCCATCGCCCGACTCCATCGCCGAGTTCAAGACTCTACGCGGCCAGTACAGCGCCCAATTTGGCCGCAACTCTGCCGGTATGGTGGACGTGGTTACCAAGTCCGGAACCAATGGGATCCACGGCAGCGCGTATGAGTACTTCCGCAATGACTTCCTCGATGCGAAGACCTACATCCAAAACTTCCTTGGCCAGCCCATCACCAAGTACCGCTACAACGACTTTGGCTTCTCGCTCGGCGGACCGGTCTATATTCCCAAGGTCTACAACGGCAAGGACAAGACGTTCTGGTTCATCAGCGAAAACTGGCTGCGTGAAATCACCTACACGTCGGGCACGACCGGCGTCAATGTGCCTACGCCTGCCGAAATCGCAGGTGACTTCAGCAACGAATGGTACCTCGACAGCAACAAAACTTCCCCGACTTACAACAAGTGGATCCAAGGCCCCTTGAATGTCTGCACGGCCTACACGAACGACCAGGCATCCCAGACCAACACGTGTACCGCTGCCGGCACGAAAGTGACTAATTTTTCCCCGACGGCTCAGGCGTACCTCAAGGACGTGTACAGCAAGATACCTCACAACACTCCCGAACAGCAGCAGGCGTTTGCGGCCAGGGGTATTGATCCTCACTCACTCTATGCCACCCTTCGGAATGAGTATCCGAACCTCGATTCTGTCGTGCGTATCGATCAACAGTTCGGATCGAAGGTCTCGGCCTTCTACCGTTATGTGCATGACACGTTCCCCGAGTTCATTGGCGCCGGCACGTTCACTCAGGTGCCAATCCCCGGCCTTTCAAGTACATACTCTAACGATCCGGGGACGCAGCACCTGGGCAAGGTCACCTGGACCGTATCTCCCACACTTGTGGCCAACATCGGGTACGCGTACTCGAAAGGCGCGATCGTCACCAGACCTACGGGTGGCATGCTTCAAACTGCTTCGCCGGACGTCAAGATCACGGAACCCTTCACCAACACCACAGGCATCCTTCCAACCATTGCAGTGAGCGGTTTCCAGTCGATCACCGCTACACCGGTCTATAACGACCATGGCATCAATCACCAGGCGTTTGGCGACGTCACAAAGGTGCTTCACAACCACACGCTGATTGCCGGCATCTCTTACAGCCACTACAACAAGCAGGAGAACGCCACAGGAGCGAACGTACAGGGCAGTTTCGGATTTATGAACGACGCCGGACAAGCGATCGTTACGCTGCCCACAGGTCAAACACAGTCATCGAGCATCAATGAAGCGCAGAGCTTCGCAAACTTTCTGACCGGCAACGCGAACAACGGTTTCTCGCAGGTCAGTCGCAATCCGCTGGTCGACGTCTCGGAAAATATCTGGGAGGCTTTTGTACAGGACAACTGGAAGGCCTCGTCACGCCTGACAGTCAACGCCGGCGTCCGGTATGAGTACATGGGGCAACCCACGGATGCGGCCGGTTACTTGAACAACTTCGATCCAGCCAAATACTCCGCAGCAGCAGCGCCCACGATCTCCAACACCGGCCTCATCTGCACAACGGGCACCTGCAACCAGACAGGCAGTAATGCGGGGATGTCCACATCGCCGAACGCCAGTGCGGACATCGTTGGCGCCAACTACATCAACGGTCTGATCTACGGCACGCCGACCGCCGCAAACAATAACCAGGCCTCGCCGTTCGGCAAGGCTGTCAGCACCTCGCAGAAGTACAACTTTGCTCCGCGCTTTGGCTTTGCGTACGACCTCTTCGGTGATGGCACGACCGCGCTCCGTGGTGGCTATGGCATTGCCTATGACGAACTCGAAGTCAGCCAGTGGGAGTGCACCGGTATTAACTGCGGGTATGGCGCCAATCCTCCGGGCGCAACCACGCTCTCGATCTCACAGGCCTCACTGGATAGTCCGTCGGGTGGTGCTCCCGGTGGCACCACATTGGCCAATAACACGGCCCCAGGACATCTCTACGCAGTTCCCGTCAACACCAAGACTCCGTATAACCAGCAGTATTCGCTCGGCATCCAGACGCAGTTCCCGCACAACCTTTTCCTGGAACTAGGCTACTTCGGCACCCACGGAATCCATCTGGGTGGCCAGGAGGAAATCAACCAGCCACGTCCCGGTGCGTGGCGCGGGGTCGTCCAGCCCCAATACTCGGGCTACTCAGCTTCCAACCCTACGGGCTCAGGCTGCAACTACATAGCCGGTTCCACCAACGTTCCCATGTTCTGGAACTCTACCTGCGATCGTGTACTGAACCAGGTCAAGCCTTATCGCGGCTATTACGCGATCGACGCGTTGGAAACCATCTTCAGCGCCAACTACAACGCACTGCAAGCCAAGGTTACCCTTCGTGGCCCGGGTAAGAGTTATATCGACGGCAACTTTACCTGGTCGCGCGATCTGACCAACAATCCGGGCGATTCGACCTTCGTCCAGGATATCTACAACGTCAACGGGGACTACGGCCGCGCTGCTTACGACCGTAAGCTCATCTTCAACATCGACGGCGTATATGAACTGCCCTGGTTCCGCACACAGCAAGGTCTGGCGGGCCGCCTGATTGGGGGATGGGAATTCTCGGGCATCCTTTCGACGGCCAGCGGCATTCCTTACACCGTAAGTTCGAGCGGCGCCACCTCGATTAACTACAACGGCGGTTACTCACAACCTATCTTCTACGCGAGCAACCCGAGCAACCTTGCCAACGACAACGCCGGTCTGGCACTGCTCGGTAACACCAACGGTGGAATCCGTCCCAACCAGGTTAGTAACCCGAACGATGGAAACGGAAAGGCGCTGCGTGTTGGACACAAATACCTGAACGCATCAAGCCTCTACGTCAATACGGGCGCCTTTGTGGCAACGGATCCGCTCAGCAATGTACCGGGAACTGCCAAGCGTGGCACGCTGGACGGCGCGGGTTACATCATCGCGGACGTTGGCATCTTCCGCAACTTCCGAATCCACGAGAACCTCTTCTTCCAACTGCGTGGAGAAGCCTACAACGTAGCGAACCACCCCAACGTGGCGACCTTCGGCACGTCATCAACAAGCTCCACGTTCGGTGAGGTCACGGCCTACCGCGATCCGCGTATCCTGCAGGTCGCCGGCCGGTTCACCTTCTAACCTCAACCCAGCTTAATCAGAAAGGCGCTCGCTTCGGCGGGCGCCTTTTCTTTCCCACCGGCCAATCGCTGTCGACTGCACAGGAACCCCGTTCAGCGCGGGAATATCCCCAATGCGTGCTTCGACGCGGCAACGAATCCATTCACAGAGTAGAATAAGAAGGTTCCGCGGATCCGATTCCCGTCGGCTGTGGAGCGACCGGAGCCCGCCAAGTCTGCCTGCCTTTGTAGGTGGAGCGTGTGCGGCGGAGGAGACCGGTCGTCGGGTTCTTTGGCTCAACCAGGACAAGGCGGCTTGGACAGCACCTTCCCTCGCCCAAGAAGGTCCGGCTATCTCATTCAGGAGTCTTTCGCTTTGGCGAACACAACCGATCGTTTTCTCTTCACCTCGGAGTCCGTGACCGAAGGTCATCCGGACAAGATTGCCGATCAGATCTCAGACGCGATTCTGGATGCCTGCCTCAAGCAGGATCCCTCGAGCCGCGTCGCGTGCGAGACGCTGACCTGCACCGGACTCGTCGTTGTCGCCGGCGAGATTACAACCCAGGCCTACGTGGACTTTCAGACGCTGGTGCGCGAGACAATTCGCGAAATTGGCTACGATGACGCACTCAAAGGCTTCGATTGCAACACCTGCGGCGTGATCTCAACGATTAACCGCCAGAGCCCCGACATCGCTCAGGGCGTGGACACCGGCGGCGCCGGAGACCAGGGCATGATGTTCGGCTACGCCACCAATGAGACGCCGGAGTTGATGCCAACCCCGATCTCGCTGGCGCACCGCCTCACCGAGAAGCTGACCGAGGTGCGCAAGAATGGCAAGCTGCCGTACCTGCGGCCCGACGGCAAAAGCCAGGTCACCGTGGAGTACGACGCGAACTACCGTCCCGTCCGCGTAGACGCGGTCGTGATCTCTACGCAGCACGCTGAGAACGTCACCAACGAGCAGCTCCGCAAAGAGATCCTCGAGCAGGTCATCAAGGCGGTCATTCCGGCCGAGCTGCTGGACGGGAAGACGAAGTATCACATCAACCCGACGGGCCGTTTCGTCATCGGCGGACCGATGGGCGACACCGGGCTTACCGGCCGCAAGATCATCGTGGACACCTATGGCGGCATGGGCCGGCACGGCGGTGGCGCGTTCTCGGGCAAGGATCCGACAAAGGTGGATCGGTCGGCGGCTTACATGGCGCGCTACGTTGCGAAAAATATCGTGGCTGCCGGGCTGGCGGACCGTTGCGAGGTTCAGCTTGCCTACGCAATCGGTGTGGCAGAGCCGGTGAGCGTGCGCATCGACACGTTCGGCACCGCCACGGTGAGCGAACAGCGGCTGATCGAACTGATCCGCGAGAACTTCTCACTCACGCCGAAGGGAATCATTGAGAGCCTGAACCTGCGCCGTCCGATCTTCAAGAAGACCGCGGCGTACGGGCACTTCGGCCGCACCGGTGAGACATTCACGTGGGAGGCGACGGACAAGGCCGAGGCGCTGAAGGCAGGCGCACAGGCTGAGCTGGCCGCGAAGTAACAAGCGTCCATCAAGAACGCGAAGGGGAGCCGAAAGGGCTCCCCTTCTGCTTTGCCGCGAGTGCGAGGGTTGCTAAAACGTGAACGTCGAATGCAGCAGAACCGTGCGGTTTGCCGCAGTGAGCGGGCTGAAGTCGGTTGCGATCGACAGCGAACGACCGAATAGCGGCGATGAAAGCACGCCGACAGGCGCGCCCGGATTCACGTTGTTGAAAAGATTCTGCGCTTCCACGGAAAAGCTCAACGTCCACGGGCGCTCCGGATGAGGCGTTTGCTTCGGGGGCGGCCCTGCAGCATTTTGCGGAGCAGCTTTCATGGCTGGCCGAGGGCCGACATGAAGCGCTTCGGTCATCTGCAGATCCACCCAGACAAGCGCCGGCCCGTGGCCGTAGTTGTAGGGGATGATCGTCTGCGCGGGTAGCGGATTCGTATCGAAGTTACCGTAGGCTGTACGGACCACGGAGAGACGCGAGAGATCGGTCGCGAAGGCCGGCCGATCGTTGTAGATCGTGTCGCCGTTCAGGTCGGTGCCGGTCGTAATGTTGAACGGACGGCCGCTGCGTGTTGAGACGAACGGCTGAACAGCGAGGCCATAGGGAAGATTCACGCCTGCGCCCATGAAAAAGTTCTGAGCGATATCCGTGTCATCCCTGCCATAGTCCTGCCGGATGTTGTACGGGTTTGAGGCGAAGGACGATGTCCCATTGGAGTCACTGTGGTCGCGCTCCGCAACGTACAACCCGAAGAGAAAGAATCGCCGGCTGGGCCGGAGGTTGAAATTGCTGAAGAACATCCGCTCATGGCCGGTCCCCGCAGCCGTGAGCTGGTAAACATTCTGGCTGCCTCCGAGCGGCCGGAGACCGCTGCCAGGCGACGGTGCATTGGCGTTCAGCAGAAGATACTGATGCCTTCCGTCGGCTTCGAGAAAGCTCGCGGAGATCGTGCCTATGTGGCCGATCATGCGTTCTGCCCCGATGCTGCTCACGAGCGTACGCGATGTCCCGAAGTGCGGATCAACGCTGTAAATTGTCGGCTCCGGCATTGGAAGCGAGGAGACCGGTAGCACGGAGTTGGGATCGTAGAAGCCCGGGTTCTGTACGAAGTACGCGGTCTGGCCGATGCCGTCCTGCCGAACTGACGGCAAGAGATCGGCGGCGGTGAGACGCTGAAAAAAGAGCCCGGATCCTCCTCGCAATGTCACAAATGGGGCCTTCGCCGCCTTGCTCCCGATCGCCCACGCGAAGCCGACGCGCGGAGCGGGATCGCTGTGGTCCGGAATCGCAGACTGCGTTTCATAACGAAGGCCATAGTCCAGTGTGAAGCTGCGTGTGAGCTTCCAATCATCTTCGGCATACACAGCCAGATCACCTGTGCTGACGGAGCCGCTCGACTGCCCCGCAGTCAGGTTGAATTGCGTCGGAGTTCCGGCCTCATAGGAGGCTACATCCGGAAAGATGTATTGGCCGTTGTAACCCGCACGTGAGTCGTTGCTGTCACGAAGCAGTCGATAGCGAAGACCGGTGCGGATGAAATGCGTGCCGCGATCGATGGAGAGATTCTCCTGCAACTCATATTGGTCCTGCTTATCGCGCATCTGCTGCGTCGGCGATCCGCCGCCGGCGAACGAACCCTCAACGATGATCGTCGGCTGCATGCTGTTAGGGTCCTGAGTCAGCCGGCTGCGGATGTACTGGAACCGGAGATCATTCACGATTTTCGCGTTGAACACCTCATTGTCAGCAAACTGCAACGTCTGCGCGAGCGAGTTGTTTGTGTAGCCTTCCGTCGGCAGAACGAGCGAACCAACACCGCCGTTCGTCTGGTTCAGGCGGTGCATTTCATAGCGCCCATTGATCTGGTTCGCTTGCGAGAAGCGGTGATCGAGCCGGAAGCTATAGTCGTCGTCATGCAGCGGATCGGGGATGGCCCTGGAAACTGTTGCCCGAGGCGCCAGTGGATCGATCGCATTGACGATTGCATTGTTCTGGAGATCACTGCTGGTGCCCGCGATAAAGTACGACGTGGTCTTTCCGATGGGGCCGCCCAGATTACCGCGAAAGAGAAGTTGATGGTACTGCGGCTCTGCTGTGGCGATGAAGGAATTCTCCGAGTTGAAAAGGTTATCCGTTCCCCCGAGATCGAGCATGCCATGAAGCTGGTTGCCGCCCGCCTGTGTCTCGATCTCGACCCTGCCAAAGCCTGCGTGATCGTAGATGGCTGAGTAGGGATCACTATTAATGTGAATGGAGCGGATCGCGGACTTCGGCGGAACGTGACCGTTACTGAAGCCATCAATGAGGAACTCGGGTCCCGCGGGTCCGATACCGCCTCCCGCCATCGCGGTGAGTTGCTCGCGCAGCGTGTCTGGGTCGTCGGAGAGAACGTCAAGCTGATTGCCCGATAAGTTCACGGAGCCTTGAGGGTCGGCGGCGCCAGCCAAAGGATCGACGCTGATCATCTCCGCGGCGGCGGCGATCGTCAGCTTGAAGTTCAAATTCCGATGATCACCAGGTTCCAGGCCGGTGTCCCGGCTCAGCGCACGAAACCCCGGAGACCGTACCGTCACCGTGTAGTCGCCGCCCGGAAGTGTGACGATGTATGAGCCGGAAGCATTCGTCGCAGTATCGCGATCCAGGTTGTCGCCGTGAATATGGACGGCAGCACGTTGAATCCGGGCACCGGAAGGATCGCTGACTGTACCTGCGAGCGTAGCAGCCACATCAGAACTCTGCGCGTGCGATGACATCCCGCCAAAACAGGAGCCCGAAACCAAAAACGCACTAAGACAACAACGCAGAAGCGGCATTCATCAGACCGAAAGAGGTGAACTACACGGGGGACATCTCTACGTGACCGCGCCGCTCCGGTAAGACTACTTCAGTCAGCGCCCAACGGAAATACAAAAGTAGCGAGTCTTCCCGAAACGGTACAGCCTCACTCAGCCGTGCGGAACAAAGCGGCGGCCGCTTTGACAAAATCAACTTCGGACGCACATAACGGAGTGCGCCGCGCCGCAACCTTGAGCGACCATCGTCGCATGGAAGACATAATTGAAATGCCGGAAGCAACGATGCCCAGATCGTCCGTCATGAACAACGAACTCGCATGGCAGCAAGTACTTGCACGAGATGCAAGCGCCGAAGGAACGTTCGTTTATGCGGTGCAATCTACTGGAATCTATTGCCGGCCTGGCTGCCCGAGCCGTCATCCAGCACGCGACAATGTCCGGTTCTTCGATACTTGCGAGCAAGCAGAGGCTGCCGGCTTCAGGGCCTGCCTGCGCTGCCAGCCCTCGCGGCGAGGTGGCCGCGCAGATCCTCACTCAGATGCGATAACTCGCGCGGCACACATGCTCCGCAAAGAGGCTGACGGATCCGCCTCTCTGGATTCGGTGGCGCGGGCTGTCGGTCTCAGCCGGTTCGCGTTGCTTCGAGGATTCCAGCGCGTGCTCGGTGTTACGCCGGCCGAGTTCGCGAGGGCTCAACGCCGCGAGCGCTTCCGCCAGCAGGTGCGCGAACCTGCTCGCTCAGTAACCGATGCCCTCTATGCTGCGGGGTTCAGTTCGTCGAGCCGGCTTTACGAGGATTCAAGCACTGCATTCGGCATGCGGCCCTCGGCAATGAAAGCTCACGGTGCAGGCGAGATGATCCGGTGGTCGACGGCAGACTCGCCGCTCGGGCGCGTGCTCGTCGGGGCGACCGATCGCGGACTATGTGCTGTGCTCTTCGCAGACTCAGACAAACAAGCCGAGCGAGAGCTGCAAACGCGCTTCGCCAAGGCGAGACTGCAGCGCGACGACTCTGGCCTTGGGCACGCCCTGCGGTTCGTGCTCTCGCATCTGACGGAGAGCGCGAGCGCCGCTTCCCTGCCCTTCGATGTCCGCGCAACCTCGTTTCAGCATCGCGTTTGGGACGCTCTGCGTGCAATCCCGCGCGGCGAAACCCGAACCTACTCCCAGATTGCGCAGACGATCGGCGCACCGAAAGCGGTACGTGCGGTTGGTGCTGCGTGCGGCGCTAACCCGCTGGCGGTTGTCGTTCCGTGCCACCGCGCAGTGGGCGCCGACGGACGGCTAACTGGCTATCGCTGGGGTGTGGAGCGCAAGCGGCGCCTGTTGGCGATGGAGCGCGGCGACACAATGGAAGAGACGAACTGATTCCATTGCACTTGCCGCTTTGCGGCTTCTACGGAAAAGCGGAACAGACATCCACCGGAATCCGTAAAATCATGGCAGGGGAGCTGTTGCGCCCAAGAAGGTCATTCGCCATGAAGCTGCGTTCCGTTCTGCTGGTTCTATTTATTCTGTGTGGGTTTTATCTGCTGACCACACATTTTTTCCCGATCGGTGCGATCGCCAACCTGGTCCACGGCGCGCAGGCTCCCGACATCACCACGTCGACTTTGAATGGTCCCATGGGAACCTTCAAGCTGACCGAAACCGAGGCCGCTCCCGCCCTCGACGCCGAAGAAGAACAGAACATCTCCGTCTACAAGCGCGCCCTGCCGTCCGTGGTGAATATCACCTCGACGCAGGTGGCCTATGACTTCTTCTATCAGCCCGTTCCGGAACAGGGTCAAGGCTCAGGGTTCATCATCGACAAAGAAGGTCACATTCTGACCAACAACCATGTGGTCGAGGGCGCGCAGTCGGTTGAGGTAAGGCTCTCCAATAAGAAGACGTACAAGGCCAAAGTGCTGGGCACCGACAAAGCGCACGATATTGCACTGCTGCAGATCGACAACGTTCCTGACCTGCAACCCGCGACACTCGCCGACTCGTCTCACCTCGCCGTCGGCCAGCGCGTGTATGCAATCGGCAACCCGTTCGGCTTCCAGGGCACGATGACCCGCGGCATTATCTCCGCGTTGCGCTCCGTCGAATTGCCGTCCGGAGTGAAAATCGATAACGCGATCCAGACCGATGCGGCGGTCAATCCCGGCAACTCCGGTGGCCCGCTGCTCAACTCGCATGGCGAGGTCATCGGGATCACCACCATGATCGCCGGTAATCCTAACGGCGGGGTCGCACAGTCGGCAGGCATCGGCTTCGCCATCCCAATTTCAACCGCCAAGGCTGTGCTCGATGATTTCGCGCGCTACGGCCGGGTGCGACGGCCTTCGATGGACGTCGTCACACTGGAGATAAGTCCCGATCTCGCCCAGCAGATTGGGCTTCCCGCAGACTACGGCATGCTCATCGAGAGGGTTCTGCCAGGCGGTGCGGCAGAGCGTGCAGGACTGCGGGGCGGATCTCAGCACGCGTACCTCGGCTTTAGCCCCATCGTGCTCGGAGGCGACCTCATTACCAAAATCGACGGCGAGAATATTACCAACAAGCAGGATCTCTCCAATGTGCTGAACGAGCATCATGCAGGGGATACGGTAACCGTGACAGCATTTCGCGGGCAGCGCCAATTCAACGTGAAGGTGACGCTCTCGGATGCAACGCAGCAGCCCACGAATGGACAGCAGACCTAGAGCCTTTCGCAGCAGGCATAAAAAGAGAATGGCCCGGATCTCTCCGGGCCATTGCTGTTCGTGCTCGCGTGAGCGTTAGAAGATAAAGCGGCCCAGAAGCTGGATCTGGCGCGGACCGTAGATGATGTTCGACGTGCTCGACGGCGTCATGAACTGCGCAGCAGAGCTCGGCAGTGGACCAAGCGTCCCGTTGCAACCGCCGGTTGCGGCTGTGCCAAGCACGCACGGCCCTGTGCCGGAACCAGCAGCCGCTGTGTACTGCACCAGGTTCGTATTCACCGAAAGAATGTTGCGATGGTTGGCGAGATTGAAGGCTTCGGCCGCGAGCTCGAAGCTGTACCTCTCCTTGATCGAGAAGGTACGCGACAGCCGTGCGTCAAGGTTGTGAACGCCAGGACCCGCGAACGCATTACGTTTCGCAATGAAATCCGGAACACGAGCCGACGGGCCGGAGGTGAACGAGGCGTTCGCCGGGCCGGCGTCCGTAGTAATCGCGAGCCCCGGAGTTCCCAGCGCGCCGCCCGAGATCGAGGTGTAGCTGCCGCTGACGGTGGCCGTTACAGGTTCACCGGATTGCGCGGTGTAGGTGCCGGAGAGCAGCCAGCCATTGGTGGCGTACTCGGCAAATTTATTTCCGAGCGTGAAATTCGACCTGCCGACCAGCGTCACAACAGCGCGGCCGCGGATGTCGAGGTCGGAGCGAGCGTACTCGTCACCAATGCCACTCCGGCCGCCGGTAAACAACGGTACCAGCGGCGCATCGGTTCCATTGAACGTTCCGTTGGTGCCGTAGGTCTGACCGCCGTCCATCGCGTGGGCCCAGGTATAGTTGGCGAGCAGCTCGACGCCGCGCGCCATCGGCTTGCGGACAGTCACTACCATCGAGTGATACCAGGAGTTGACCGCGGAGAAGCCGGTAGCCACCGTTCCTGTGCTGGCGTAGAGCTTATTTACGAACGTGGGCTGAATAGCCGTTCCGGTGGCTCCAGTGACCGGGTTGGTGTAGGCGTAGAACCGATTGTTGAGAACCGACGCTGGGTCGACGTTCGTATCGATGTAGATCGGCAGGTGGTTGGCCCGATTTCCGACGTAGCCCAGCGTGAAGGACGAGTGCAGCGGCAGCGCCTGCTCCACGGTGAGGTCCCATGATTGCGAGACCGGATTGGTAAAGCTCGGGTCCATCCCTCGGATCGTGATGCCCGTTCCCAGCGCGGGGTTGATGCTCGAGGGAATGGTGATCGGCTGCCCGGTTACGTAGTTGAACGGTGCCGGTCCCGGCGGAGTGTAGATCGGAACGCCACCTTGAGGGCCGTACGAGTGGTACTGGCCGTTGTTGTTGTAGCAAACGGTGGCCGGAGCGACCGGAACGCACTTCGTCTGGCTGGCTGTCGGCTGTCCCGTGTACGTTGGACCCAGGGGCACGCCGCTCGCCACGTACGGAAGATTCGCGACAGGGGCGCTGTCGGCGTATTGCTTCTGGTACACGCCGTTCTCACGGCGCAAGGTGTAATACGAGGAGTTCCCAATCTGCCCGTAGAACATGCCGTAGCCGCCACGAACAACCGTACCGGTCTGCGGGTTCCAGTTGAAGCCGACGCGCGGCTGGATCATCTGCAGGTTCGGATTTATCTGCGAGGTCGCATTGAAGGCAACCGGATTCAGCGTGTTGGGCCGGTCCGGACCGGGCACAAGCTGTACGTCGTACCGAAGGCCCAGCGATAAAAGAAACTTCGGCGTGGCTTTCCACTGGTCCTCAGCGAAGAAGTCCAGGTTTTGGTTCCAGAAGTTGTCCGCGCCGACGCCGGTGAGCTGGTCGACTGTCTGCGAGAAGCTGACGAAATGGCGGAGCGTTCCTGCCATCGGGGCAGTGCTGGCGCTGGTATATGTGTACGTCGGATTAACTCCGAGCTGGTCCTGAATCCAGTTGGCGAAGTTAATCTCAACTGTTCCATTCGAGTAGTTGAAGGCGCCGCCGCCGCCAAATAGATTGGCAATCTGCTCGTGCACGAAGAAGGCGTCGAAGCCAGCCTTCACCGTGTGGTGTCCCAACATGTGCGAGTAGACATCAGAGATTTGCCACTTATGCTCGTCCGGGAACGCACCGCGCGGCAGAGCGGAGGTTTCGCCATAACTGAACAGATTTGTCAGGTTGTTTGCCGGGCCGCCCTGATTCGTGGACGCCGTCTCGAGATCGCGTCCCCACTGAAAGTGCACCACGTTCGCCGAGTTGGGGCTCAGCGCAGTCTCAGCATTCGCGATAATGATGCGCTCATGGAAGCTCGCGGTACCGTTCTGCGACTGGCCGCCGTTGTTGATCGTCGTGGAGGTGTTGTAGCCGTTCGGCTGGTTGTAGTTCTGCCACAGGAACTCGCCGGAAAGATGGGTTTTGGAACCGAGTTGATAGTCGAGGCGGGGGAAGAAGATGTCCTGCGTTGTGTTGCGCGGGAACGCACCGAGGTTCGACTGAACGGCCGCGACCGCCGCAGTGCACTGGGTTGGGCTCACATTCGGAATCGACGTGGGATATGAAGTGCTGCCATCGACCAGATGGACAGTGCCGCCGTCGCAGAGGTGCACCAGGCTGGCGACGTTCGTTGAGGTCGAATTATAGGTCGACAGGTAAGTAATTGGATTGGCCCTTCGATACCCGTCGTAGCTGAAGTGGAAGAAAAACTTGTCTCGAATAATCGGACCACCGATCGACACGCCGAACTGGTGCTGCACCTTTACGGGCTGCGTCAGCAGGAAGTGATTGTTGGTCAGGCGACCCTGGTACTTGTTCAGCGGGTCAAGCGCATTCCATCCGGGTGTGCGGTAGTACTCGTACGCGTCGCCGTGCCACTCGTTCGTGCCCGACTTCGTAATGGCGTTGATGATGCCGCCGGCAGCTCCGCCAAGTTCAGCCGAGTAACCCGTGGCCGAAGACTCAAACTCACGAATCGCATCGACAGGCCAGACATACGGTGCACCAATCGAACGCCCGCGGGCCTCGGAGAAGAACTGCTGGTTGTTGTTGGCGCCGTCAATGATGTTCTGGTTGTAAACGCCGGATACGCCGCGGTAGCCGATCAGGCCTGTATTGCCGTCCGGCACAACGTTGGGCGTGAGCAGCACGAAGCTTTCGAACCGGCGGCTGTTCACCGGCACGTTGGACACAACTGCCTGGTCGACAACCTGCGACTCCTCGACCTTCTCCGTGTCGATGAGCGGAGCCTCGGAGCTGACCGTCACCTCCGTGCTCACGTTGGCAGTCGGAAGCTCTGCGTCCACCGTGATCGGCGCGCCCACCGTTACTGCGACGCCCTTGCGGTCCACCTTGCCGAAGCTGCCGTTGCCGCCGAGCACAACCTCGTAGGTCCCGGGCTGAAGGAACTGCAGCTGGTAGTGGCCTTCGCCGTCGGTCGTCAGCGTGCGGCTGAACCCCGTCGCGGGATTGCTCACCACCACGGTCGCCCCGGCAACCACTGCGCCGGTCGTATCCCGAACCACACCGCCAATTCCACCAAGAGCGGCGGACTGCGCGTGTAGCCGAATGGTTGCGAGTGGCGAACAGAGAAGAAGGATTGCGAGCAGTCGGATGTGTGTCCGAAGCGTGTGTTTCATATGCGTCGTGTCTCCAGTCGAAAAGTGAAACGTCCGGGCACCGCGGGCCCGGTTTTATATGTGGTGGATCCGTGAAATATCGCACTCACCCGATCGGCTACTTGATCAATTCCGCACGGAGGCGCGTTTTAATTGTTTGGGACTAGGTTCTCCCCTTGAGCATGCCAATGTCAAGACATAGAACCGCAGCCGATTAGCGCGGCCGGCAATCCTGCAGCGGCGCAAGGGCGCATCAATGCAGCGTCTCGGGAATAACCGCATACTGCAGCAGCAGATCGAAAGGCACGATCTCCAGCGTGGCCTCGTGTGTGGCTTCGAGAACCACAGGACACGCCGCTCCAGCCCGTTGCACCTGCAGCCATCTCGCCGCGCACACGCACCAACGGTCGCCCGGCTTCAGACCGGGGAATCCAAACTGCGGCATCGGAGTCAAAAGGTCATTCCCCATCCGCTTCGAAACGTTCAGAAACTCCTCTGTCACGACACAGCAGATCGTGTGCACTCCGAGGTCCTCTGGTCCGGTTTTGCAGCAGCCGTCCCGGAAGAAACCCGTCATGGGCTCAGAGCCACACGTCTCCAGCGGCTGGCCCAGAACATTTTTCTGCACAGATCCGTAGCGCGTTTCCATGGCAGGATTCTAAATCCCGCCTCCGAGCCTGTCTCCTGACAGCCACCTTCAGTTGACCAGTGCCGCCGACTTCACGGGGGCGCTGGACTGATGCACTACCGGAAGTTCGATTCGAACCGTAGTCCCACGGTGTCGGCCGCTGGTGCAACTGCGAAGCCGCAAACGCCCGCCCTGTTCCTCCAGGATGCCCCGCGTGACCCAAAGGCCAAGACCTGTTCCGCGTTCACCCTTCGTCGTAAAAAATGGCTCAAAGACGGACCGCATATTGGCGGGATCGATACCGTGTCCCGTGTCGGAGATCAGGATCGCAGCGTGCGACCCTTCGATTCGCGCGCGAATTTTGAGATGACCGCCCGTGTTCTCCATGGACTCGAGTGCATTTGCGACAAGGTTGGCCATCATCTGGCGCAGTGCGGGATCGTAGCTTGCCTCACGCACTTCATCGCTGAAGCGCGTCTGGATCTCGATGTGATGTTGCGTCGCACGCGAGCTGAACAGTTGCACCACTTCGTCCAACATCGTGTGCAAATCCAGTGTGCGCCCGGGCGCCTTCCGGTAGAAACTCAGCGTTGATCGCGTAATGTGCCCGACGCGTTCCAGCTCGCGCGACGCCACTGCCGCCAGCTCCCGCGCGGTCGGCGAAAGGTCGTGCGTCTGCAGCAGATAAACGACGTTGGTCAGCGCCTCGAGCGGATTGTTGATCTCATGCGCCAGCGTGTTCGCCATCCGGCCGGCAGCAGCCAGCCGCTCGGAATTAATCAGCCGCGTCATCAGCTCCGACGTCTCGCGCTCCGCCGCCTTGCGCGCAGAAATGTCCTCAACCACCCACAAGATGCTAGGCGCTGTGGAGTTATCGTGCCGCAGCATCGATACCGTAAGCTGCGCCGGAAACGTCATCCCGTTATAGCGCAGCAGCTCGCGCTCCACCCGATGCCCGGTCTGTCGCCCTGCAACCAGCTCCAGCAACTCCGCCGCCTCCAGGTCGCGTTCCGACGGCAGCATGAAATCTGTGATCGACAGAGAAACAAGCCGCTCTACGGATACCTCCAGCATCTCCGCGAGCCGCTGATTGACGAGCTGAAAGCGCCCCGTGGTCGTTGTATGCGCCATGCCGACCGCGGCCTGGTTGAACGTAGCAGAAAACCGTTGCTGCGCCAGCCGCAGCTCGGCCTCCGTGCGGAGCCGGGCGCGTCTCCTCTCCGCATCCGCAAGCTCGCGCTCGATCGCCGGCAGCAGGCGGTCCAGATGCCCCTTCAGCACGTAATCATGGGCTCCCGCGCGCATCGCGCTGACAGCCGACACCTCGTCGATCGTCCCAGAGACGATGATGAACGGAATCTCGACACCGCTGTCCTGGATGATTGCCAGCGCATCGCGCGCGCCGAAGCTCGGCAGCGTATAGTCCGCCAGCACAAGATCAATCGAGCTCGGCTCCGCAAGCGCATCGCGCAGCTCGTCCGCCGTCTGCACACGGCGCGCCTGCACGGCATATCCCGCGCGCGACAGAAAGCGTTCCAGCAGCAGAGCGTCTTCCTCATAGTCTTCGATGAGGAGCACTCGGAGCGGGTTCCGCGACGAGTTTATTGTGGCGGTGGACATTGGTTGAGCAGCAGCCAATACATGCCGAGCTGTCGAGTCGCCTCAGCAAAATCCGTAAAGTTGACCGGCTTGCGAATATAGCTGTTCACGCCCAGCCGGTAGCTCGACACGATGTCTCTCTCCTCATCAGACGAGGTCAGCACCACAACAGGTAGCAGCGCGGTCTTCTCTGACGCGCGAATGCTCTGCAAAACCTCGAGGCCATCCACCTTCGGCAGCTTCAGATCAAGCAAAACGAGCTGCGGCATCGGCTTCGCTCCGCCCGCCGCCGCTGTCACGTACTCCAGCGCCTCGGCGCCGTCACGCGCTACCTCAATCTCGTTCGCTACATTTGCCTTGCGCAGCGCACGAATCGCGAGTGCTTCATGGTCCGGATCGTCTTCAACAAGAAGAATCATCATCTCACTCTCGTCTCATCCTTCGCACTCTCCCGCGCCAGGACTGGAAGTTCAGACTGCAAGCGTAAAAAAGAACGTGGCTCCCTTGCCTGGCTCGCCTTCCGCCCAGATGGAACCGTGATGACGGCGAATGATGCGTGACACAGTCGCCAGGCCGATACCCGACCCTTTGAACTCACGCTCGCCATGGAGGCGCTGAAACGCAGTGAACAGGCGGTCGACATATTTCATGTCAAACCCTGCTCCATTGTCCCGAAGGAAGTATACGGTCTCGTCACTCCGCGGGCTACTCCCGAACTCGATCGTCGCCTCCTCTGTTCGCGCCGTGAACTTCAATGCATTTCCAATCAAATTCTCGAACGCAACGCGCATCAGGCGAGGATCAGCTTCCGCAACCATCCCCGGCTCAGCAATCCACTGCACTTTGCGTTCCGGATCCAGCGCGTGAAGCTCGCCAAACACTGTGGTCGCGAGCTGTGACAGGTCCACCGGTTCGCGCTGCGCCTCATACCGCGTTACGCGAGAGAGTTGCAGAAGAGAGTCGATCAGCGTACCCATCCGCTGCACGCCATTGCGCACCCGGCTGATGTAATCCCTCCCCTGCTCATCCAGCTTGCTGGCGAAGTCTTCCTGCAGTGCCAGCGAAAACCCATCAATCGTGCGAAGCGGGGCCCGAAGGTCGTGCGACACCGAATAACTGAACGCCTCCAGCTCCTCGTTCGATTGCGCCAGTTCGCGAGTCCTCTGCTCAACCCGGCTTTCCAGCTCCTCATTCACTTCAGTCAACTGCCGATTCAGCGCCGCATTCGCCTCTGCGGCTGCAGCAATCTGCTCGCGGTCCCGCCCCGCGCGAACAAGCAGTTCAAACGCGGTCACAAGCAGAAGGAAGTCGAGCACGAAAGCCAGAGTGAAGCTTCCCCACACCTCCCGGCGCGCTGAAGTGGCATCTGCGGTCCGTTCGGCAAGCAGCCCCTGCTCCTTTGTCTCGATATCGTGAACCGCCGCCTGTACCCTGTCCATGCGGTCCGGCGTGCCCTGCACAACAGGAGCCAGCAGCGCCGGATCGATCGCACCTTGCGGTTGGACCCGGCGCACCGCGAGCAGCGCCTCCAGCTTGGCCAGCTTGGCTGAGATACCGTCATTCAAAGCCCTAATGCGGACCTGCTGCGAACTGTTATCAATCGTCAGACGCTGCAGGCTCTGCGTGCTGCGGTGAATGTCCTGGGTCGATCTCGTGTATTGCTCCTCCAGCGCAGGCAATCCGGTCATGACAAAGCCGCGCGCCGAACTCTCCGCCGTGCGCACCTGCGCAAGCAGAGTCTCAGTCTGCGAGATCACTTCCAGCGTATGCGAATACCAGAACTGCGCCGCGATCAGCGTGTGAAGTGCGCGCGCCGCAAACCACGTGTTCAACAACACAATGGCAATAGCGCCAATCAGCGCCGCACGATACCAGGAAGTCTTTCTCATACTTCAGAGAAGGCGGATGCCTGGGCGCTCATTCAGGTTGTGCCTAGGCTCGCGCAACCGGCGCGATCAGAGGAATTGGCCGGGGCGCATCCAGCAGCTTCTCGCCCGGCCGATCCTCAAAAATCGCCGGCCGCTTCAGCTTCATTCGCTTCAATCGCAGGTCCAGCCCGGTGCCGAGGACACCGAAACCGTACTTCACGCTGCGTCGGAAATTAATCGACGAGGCCTCTTCGAAGTACTTTGTCGGACACGAAATCTCGCCCACGCGAAAGCCGAAATAGAACGCCTGTGCAAGCATCTCGTTGTCGAACACGAAATCGTCCGAGCAGCTCAGCAGCGGCAGCCGTTCCAGCACCTCACGACTCCACGCACGGTAACCCGAGTGATACTCCGACAGCTTTTCGTGGATCAGAATGTTTTCGAGCAGCGTTAGCACGCGATTCGACACATACTTGTACTTAGGCATGCCGCCCTTCAGCGCGCCGCGGCCAAGAATGCGCGATGCCTGCACCGCATCGTACTCGCCATACGCAAGCATTGAGACCATCGCAGTAATCAGCAGAGGCGTGTACTGGTAATCAGGGTGGACCATCACCACAATGTCCGCGCCCTCGTGCAGAGCCGCTGCGTAACAGGTCTTCTGATTCCCGCCGTAGCCGCGGTTATTGTCATGCTTCAGCGTAACCAGCCCGAGCTGCTGCGCGATCCGGACCGTATCATCCTTGCTGCAGTCGTCGGTCAGAATTATCGTGTCGACAATGTCGCGCGGAATCTCCTGAACCGTCTTTTCCAGGGTCTTCGCGGCGTTATAAGCCGGCAGAACGACTGCAACTTTTTTCCCGTTCAGCATGATCTATTCCTTTGGATGCGCTTAGCCGGGCAAGTCTGCTGCTTCCCTGCTCGGCGGCGCCCGGTCTGTTCCTTCCAGTCTATAAACTTAACCACTTTGTGCAATCACGGCGTTTGCGTTAGGTTTGCGCTCATTGCCCGACTGCATTCGCCATCTGCTGTCCAAGCCGCACACTTTCGGCGATTCCGCGGTCCTCGGGGTAGTAGTAACAGGTGTCCGCAATCTGCAGACCGGCGATCGGTGTCTGCACGGGCGGTATCTTCGCTGCAAATCCGGGCTCGCAGATCGGCTGCCCATGCCGCAGACGAGCAACCTTTGTCGCCAGGATATCTTCGCGCGTCAGCTCCGGGTTGATCCGCTGCAGACAAGCGAACGCGTCGTCGAGCAGTTGGTCGTCAGGCCATGAGAACCTCGGATGCGTCACGGGCATGTAATACGGCACATACACGATATGGTCACCACCTACATCCCGAAGCCTGGTGAACTCGATCACGCCCGGAATCTCAATATCCGGCTCCGAGATGTTCAACCAGAAATGCGGGCTCACGGAGCGCCGCAGCTTGAAAATCACGCAGATCACGCCAATGTTATGGATCGACGCGTAACGCTGCTTCCAATCCTCCGGCAGTGACGGAACCAGTGACGCTATCAGCGGCGTGGGAGATGTGCAGATAACGGCATCTGCCGGATAGAAGCCCTTCGCCGTTCGCACGCCCGTCACCCGGCCATCTTCCGATGCTATCTCCGCCGCCGGTTCGCCGAGATGAACACGCCCGCGGTTCTTCTGAATCGCATCGACCAGGGCGTTGACCAGCGTGATGGAACCGCCCTTGATGTACCCGAGTTCCTCCTGCATCAGGCTCCGGCGCGAGCGTCCGATGCGGCGAATTCGTGTCCATATCCATAGCGCGGATATGTTGTCCGCGTACTCGTAGAACTTGTAGTCGAACAGCGGCTCCCAAAGCAGCCGATACACGCCCTCGCCACACCAGCGCACGATCCAGCTCTTCGCGGATTCGTTCTCGATCGCCGGCCACCGATTCTTGCGCGCCGAAACCCACGCAAACAGCCCATATCTCAGCTTTTGCCACAACGAGAGATGAGGGAATCGCAGAAGCGAGATGGGATCGCCCCACCGGTGCAGCTTTCCGTGCGTGAACACGCCCATCGAGGAAGCCCGCCATTGCATGGCGTCTGCAAGCCCAAGCTCCTTGAGCAGATCGAACGTCGGATAGTCCGTCTTGCAGACGAAGTGATAGAACCGCTCCAGCGACACGCCGTCGAAATCGAAGTGACCGGCCATGCCGCCCGGCTCAGCAGCGGCTTCGATCAGATCTACATCGTGTCCATTTTTCGATGCCCGGTACGCAGCGGCAAGGCCCATTGCGCCGGCTCCAACAACGACAACCTTTGCCATTCCTTGGCGATCCTTAGAGACCGGTGAAGACCTGCTCCGGTGAGGTGCGAGACTGAGGCTTTCTTTGAAGCTGAGTGTACTGGAATCGAGATGCGCTCCCAAACGGGCCGCGCACTAACGGGCCGCCAACGCAAGCTGAGACTCGTATTCTTCGTACGGGCCCTTGTGGTCGGTAATGTGGAAGTCCGTCGGGCCGCCCTCGAAGTGCCAGATGCGCGTGCCGACCTCTTCGATGAGGTCCTGATCGTGCGTCACCAGGAAGACGGTTCCCTCATACTTCTGCAGTGCGGTATTCAAGGCCATGATGCTCTCGAGGTCAAGGTGGTTCGTGGGCTCGTCGAGAACGAGGATGTTGGGCTTCTGCAGCATGATCTTGCAGAAGAGCAGGCGAGCCGATTCACCGCCCGAGAGTGCCTCGGTCTTCTTCAGTCCCTCTTCACCGCGGAACAGCATCTGGCCGAGCAGACCGCGGATGTCTTCCTTCGCAGCCTTCGGATCGAAGCTATGCAGCCAATCAGCGGCAGTAGTTCCCTTCGGGATCGATGCCGTGTGGTCCTGGGCAAAATACCCGATCTGCGCCTCGTGTCCCCACTTCACTTCACCAGAGTCGATGTCTGCCTTGTTCGCTTCATCGAGATCCGTATTGGCGAGCAACGCCTTGAGCATCGTGGTCTTGCCTTGCCCGTTGCGTCCAACCAGCACAACCTTGTCGCCGCGCATGACGGACGCGGAGAAGTTGCGGATGACGTGCTCGGTTGAGCCGTTGGGCTGGGTGTAGCTCTTGTTGACGTGTTCGAACTCGAGCACGTGCTTGCCGCTGGGGCGCTCCATCTTGAAGGCGATGTACGGGCGCTGAATGTTGGAGCGCGCGAGCTCCGTCGTCTGCAGGCGCTCAACTTCCTTCTTACGGGAATTCACCTGCGAAGAGCGCGTTCCGGCCGAAAAGCGCGCGATGAACTCGTTCAACTGAGCAATCTTCTTCTCGCGCTGCTCGTTCTGCGATTCGATCCGCGAACGAACTGAAGTTTTCTGCATCACCATGTCGTCGTAGCCGCCGGTGTAGACAATGATCGTCTCGTAATCGATGTCGGCGATGTGGGTGCAGACCGAGTTCAGGAAGTGACGGTCGTGCGAGATGGTGATGACCGTGCCGTTATAGCGGTTGAGGAAGTTCTCAAGCCAGTGAATCGAGTCGAGATCGAGGTAGTTGGTGGGCTCGTCGAGGAAGAGTGCGTCGGGGTTTCCGAACAGCGCTTGCGCGAGCAGGACGCGGACCTTCTGGCCGCCCTGGAGCTCGGACATCTTGCGCTCGTGGAGCTCGTCGGGGATGTCCAGGCCCTGCAGGAGAATGGCGGCGTTGGGTTCGGCCTCGTAGCCATCCTCTTCGCCGACGATGCCTTCGAGCTCGCCGAGGCGGATGCCGTCCTCGTCGGTCATCTCGGGCTTGGAGTAGATGACCTCGCGCTCCTCGAGCGCGGCCCAGAGGCCCTTGTTGCCCATGATGACGGTGTCGATGACGCGGAAGGCGTCGAACTCATACTGGTTCTGCTTGAGGACGCCGAACTTCCTGGGGCGGACGACAGTGCCCTTCTGGGCGTCGATTTCGCCGGTGAGGACCTTCATGAAGGTGGACTTGCCGGAGCCGTTGGGACCGGTGAGGCCGTAGCGGCGGTCGCCGTGGAAGGTGACGGAGACGTCTTCGAAGAGGAGCTTCGCGCCGTAGCGCATAGTGACATTAGAAACAGAGATCATCTCTTATATTTTCTCATGTTTCAGGGGCAAGAGTGGGGTACCCCCCTCCCCCCGTGCTTTTTGCGCAAAATCCTAAAAACAGAGACTTTAGGCTTGGACCTAAGTGCACGGCAAAGGACCGGTTCGTGATGGCTCCGCGGTAGGGCGGGGGTACCGGAGCATGGGTGTTGTCAAGCGGTGCAGTTACCTCTTCGGGCCGAGATTGGTTGAGCAGGACACCCACCACGAGTCACCGCTGTGGGTGACGGAGGCGTCTTCGGGGTGTTTGCCGTTGATAAGGATGCTGGAGAGGGAGGGCGAGTCCTGGAAGGGCCCGAGGCGGACGGGGACCGTGCCGATGGGTTTGCTGGCGGAGATGGCCAGGCTCATCTGCCCTGCGGAACGGGTCAGGCGGTAGTTCAGCAAGGCGGTGTCGGTCTTGCCGTCGCGCGAAAAGAGTATGGGGTATTTTTCTGTGGCGAGTTCGGTCCAACCGTAGGGCATGCGCGGGGTGATGCGGGGATGCTGCGGGTCGAGATCGTCGACACCGAGGACGATGCGGAAGGCCTTGACGATCTCGTCCTCCTGCACGCCGTTGCCGGAGTCGCCGGTGCGATAGATGAAGTGGCCGGTGGGGTCGAGCTGGGCGCCTTCTGGGACGATGAATGCCCGCTTGCCGAGGCGGGGATCGTAGATCTCTTTGGCGGTCCAGTGGAACATTGTGGTGGCGTCGTCCATGCGATCGAGGAGCAGCGCGGATTGGGTGAAGAAGCCCTGGCCGTAACCCATCGCCCAGCCGTAAAAGCCGAGCGGCTTGTAGGTGTCGATCAGGCGCTGGTAGGCGGCTGCGTCGGGGGCTTCCCATTTGGGGTCCTGAATCGGCTGGTAGGCGGTGTAGTCGGCCTGCAGGATGATCGGGCCAAGCACAGTAGCTTTGTTAGGCCAGCCGGCATCGACGAGCGTCCAGACGGAGCCGTATTTCGGGTCCGAGATGAGGTACTGCGAGAGCATGGCCGAGCGCATCTTCGCGGCGCGATCACGCCACAGCGCAGCGGATTCTGTCTCGCCGATGGAGTCTGCCATACGCGCGAGGGCTTCGAGCGACGTCATGCCGATGTAGTCGGGGTAAACGGAGTAGCCTTTGCCGCCGGCCGATTCGCCGGTGGTGTAGAGGACCCCATTCTTGGCGCCGGAGAGCTCGGGGTGGTCGAACTGCCAGGGAATCCAGTCGCCGGCGGCCTTCACGTCCGTCCAGTGAGCACGGAGCCAGGCGTCACGGTCGGGGAGGCGTTGCCAGAGCTTGTACAGAGCGAGGCTGATGAGTCCGTGGCCGTCGTTTTCAAAAGGCGTGGATGGGTCAGGGCGGTTGATGACGCGGCTCCAATGCGGCGGCAGCGCATGACCGTGGAAGGTGAGCGATGGGTTTTCCTCGTAAGCGCGGGCGTCGCGCAGGGCGAGATCGAGGCCGCGGGTGGCAGGATCAAGGAAGCCGAGATCGGCGAGCTCCTGCATGGTGCGGCCGAGGTCGCGCGACCAGGATTGGTCGTAGTAGACGCCGACGCCATTGCGCCAGGTGCCGAACTCTCCGCCGGCGGACCATGGAACACCAGCCCAGGCGAGCGCACCTTTGCTGGAGGTGTGATAGAAGCCGTCGGGGCCAACCTTCGAAAGCATGTCCTGCACGTTGGCGTAGAAGGCGTTCTGCAGAACAGTTGCGTAGATGTCGCCTTTGAAGGTGACGCGCGGGCCGTTGTAGCTGGCAGGCACGGGTTGAAGGGCGATGGGGTGATTGAAGAGTGTGTCGCTGGTGTAGAGCGCGGCGCGGAGATCGCCGAGTCTTGCCTTGGAGGACGCGTCGTCGACGCCTTCAAGGCGCAACGGCTTCTGCTGCATGAACTCGGCGAATTTGGAGTCGAAGTTGTCGAAAGGGGTGAGACGCAGAGGCCCGATGGAATGGTCGTGCGCGGTCTCGACGGTGATGGCCGCGATGCTGACGGAACCTTTCTTGTCAGGCGAAGGAACGATCTCGATGGACGCCAGCGGAGCGGGGCGTGGGACGATGACTGCAACGTAGTTGCCATCTTCTACGGGAGCCGCCGGATACAGATGGCTCGATTGCTCGAAGGCGCTGCGGAGATGCGCGTCAGTGGGGAAAGGCTCGCGAGCTTGATAGAAAGACACACCGAACCAGACGCTTTCGCCGATGATGAGCGGGAAGTTCTGGGTGGTGCCGTCGACGTAGGTGAGGCGGATGGCGCCGACGTTGTCGCCGATGAAGAAGCGGCGTGACATGTCGAGCGGATTGGACCAGGCGGAGGGGCGCATGGTCTCGGTCATGCCGAGGAGGAAGAGCTTTTTGACCGGAGCGCCGACTTTGATTTCGCTGGCAGAGGATGATGTGGTGAGGAACGGGACGCCGTAGCGATATATGAGCTTCTGCGGGGCGTTCTGCTTTGCGATGGGCAGAGTGAAGAACTTGTCAGGCTGTGCAGGCGTACCGGAGATGCTGGAGGTCGCGGCGGCGCAATAAAGGCTCGGCGCGATGGCCAGTGAAACGGCTACAAGCAAACGAGCGCGCCTGCTGCTCGAGGTATTCCCCATTCTGTCTCTCCTGATCGTTCGGTACGTGAGCAATTTCAGATACCGGTCTCTGGAAATTGATAGTACCTGATTGCACAAGGCGCAGTGCTTGTTCACTTCATCCGCATGCAATTTGCGGAGAAATCATCGCCATCATTTTCCGTTTGGCATGCGGTCAAGGATCGTTTTGCCCGGCAGCCGACGCATGGTATGCTTCCGCGACTCTATGACTCTCAATTTGAGCAACTTAGAAACCGCCGACTACGGGAACCCGGTGCTGACTGCCGCTCCGGCAGTGGTCTTCAATTCCGCCAACCTGATACGCGCGATTGCCTTTGGACTCGGCGGCGCCGCGGTTGGAGCGCTGTTGTACGCAGGCTTTATCTACCTCACGCATTTCGAGATTGGCTATCTGTCGATCGTGGTTGCGTATCTGATCGCGAAGGCCATGATGGCCGGTTCCAAGGGAGAGGGAGGCCCGCCGTACCAGATCTCTGCCCTGGCACTGACGTGTTTCTCTGTAGCCGCGGCCAATGCCCTGCTGCTGTATTGGAACTTCAGTAAGCAGGCGCCAATTCGCCTCTCGATACATAATCTGTTCATCCTGATGAGGTTCGGGTTCGAAGAGCCGTTTCTCGAGTTCCACGACTCGGTGGCAGGGGCCCTGATTACGCTCTTCATTCTGTTTATTGGCCTGCGTGCGGCGTGGAGAATGACATCGGGCGATCCGAATGCGGTACAGCATCCGTTCGGCCGCTGGTAATCGAACTGCCGGCGCGGCTGGGAACCCCGGCTAAAAATGTCGCAAAAAAAATGGATTTCGCCCTTGACGCTATACGCTTCCGTAGTTTATTTAACTTCTAGGTTATATAACCTGATGGTTACATAAGCATGGATGACGCGATCAGCAACACGTTTTCAGCACTCGCCGACCCGACGCGCAGGGCCATTCTGGCCAGGCTGGCACTGGGTGAGACTTCGGTGACGGATCTGGCGGCGCCGTTCGAGATGAGTATGCCGGCGGTCTCAAAGCACCTGCGCGTGCTGGAGAATGCGGGGCTCGTGGAGCGCGGAAGGCAGGCACAGTACAGGCCGGTGAAGCTGCGGGCTGCGCCCTTGCGGGAGGCGGCCGGGTGGATCGAGCAGTACAGGCAGTTCTGGGAAGAGAGCTTCGACCGGCTGGACAGCTTCCTGAAGCATCTGCAGGCCGAGCAGGCGAAGGGACCGAAGGAACGCAAGACAACGAAAGCACGTAAGGAGAAGAGAGATGTCCGCAAGCCTAACTAACAGTGCAGTCGCGATGGAGCCCGCGCAGGGCTATGAGCTTTCGATTACGCGGACGTTCGATGCGCCGCGCGAGTTGGTGTGGAAGGCATGGACCGATCCGGAGATGGCGAAGGAGTGGATGGGACCGCGCGGGTTTACGACGACGGAGTTCCGTACCTCAGACAAGCAGGGCGGCCAGTGGCACCTGACGATGGTCGGCCAACGGCCGGGAGGCGATCAGATGGTGACGCTCGGACAGGGCGGGACGCTGCTCGAGGTGCGGCCGCCGGAGCTGCTGAAGTACACGTTCGGCTGGGACAACCGCGCCAGCGTGGGGCTGGGCGAAGGGCCGAAGGAGAACGTGATCACGGTGAGATTTGAAGAACGAGGAGGAAAGACGGTCATGCACTTTCATCAGGCTCCGTTTGCAACGGAGAGCGAGCGCGATGGGCATAACGGCGGATGGAACTCGGCGTTTGATTGCTTTGCGGAGTTCATGCTGCGGGCGCAGCCGGAGCGCAAGCCGGCAACGGATGATGTGCCGAGCGAACTGCACCTGAAGCGGGTATTTGCAGCGCCGCGCGAGCTGGTGTTCAAGGCCTTTACGGATGCGGAGATGCTGAAGCAGTGGTTCGCGCCAAAGTGTTTCACCGTGCCGCATTGCGTGTTCGAGGCGCGCAGCGGTGGGAAGATTGAGATCGATATGCAGGGCCCGGATGGAAAGATCTACCCTTCACGGGGCAAGGTGATGGAGATGTATCCGCCGCACCGGTTCCACTCGACAAGCGGCGTGATTGGCGAGGACGGCAAGCCGATCTTCGAGGTGTGGCAGTCGATGTTCTTCGAAGAAGTGGAGGGCGGGACGCAGCTGGTGCTCGACGTGCATGTGACCGAGATGACGCCGATGGCTGAATTCGCACTGAAGGGCATGAAGGAGGGCTGGAACCAGACACTCGATAAGCTGGCGGTTCTCCTTGAAGGCCGGGAAAAGTGACTCGAACAACAAACGATGCCAAAGGAGAATACGACGGATGCTGATTGAGACGCCGCAGAAAACTACGTTTGCCGCGGTAAGGGTGGCACGGCTGCATGTTGTCACGCCCCGCGACAAGATTCAGCAGGCCATGCAGCAAGCTATCCACGAAGTCACAACGCTGCTGCGTGAACAGCGAGTAACTCCGGCCGGCCCTTGGTTTGCACATCATCATCACAAACCAACCGGCACGTTTGACTTCGACGTTTGCTTTCCGGTCAGCCAGCCCATCGCGCCAGCTGGGAGAGTGGAGAGCCGCGATATTCCGGCGACCGAGGTGCTGCGCACGGTATACCGCGGCCCCTATGACAAGTTGCACCTGGCTTGGCCGGAGTTTGTGGAGTGGATTGAAACCAACGGATACAAGACGCGTGAAGATGCGTTTGAGGTGTATTCGGTGGGACCAAGAGAGGAGCCCGATCCAGCCAACTGGCAGACCGAAATGAATTATCCGCTGGCACAGTAACCGTGTCGGCCGGTCGAATTATCCAATGTAATACCAACGAATAGAGGAGGAAGAGCGATGAAGATGAGCGTGCATTTGAACTTCAACGGCAACTGCAACGAAGCGTTCGCGCTGTACCAGAAGGTGTTTGGCACGGACAAGCCCTTTGTGATGACGTACAGCCAGGCGCCCCAGGCCGCGCCGGTGCCGGCGGACTGGGGCGATAAGGTGATGCATACGTCGATTCCGCTCGGCGAAGGCCGGCTGATGGGCTGCGATGCGCCTGCGGGGCGGTCGACGCCGATGGGCGGCTTTCAGGTTTGTGTCGAGTCCAAGGACCAGGCCGAGGTGCGGCGGATTTACGAAGCGCTCAAGGATGGCGGGAACGTGGTTATGCCGCTCGAGAAGACGTTCTGGTCACCTCTGTTCGGCATGTGTACGGACAAGTTTGGCGTGAACTGGATGGTGAGTGTGCCGGGCGACCCGATGCAGGTGTAATAAGAGCGAGGGCGGCTGAGCTGCTGTGTTGAGAGCTCAGCCGCAGATGGCGTCGTGGTCGGGGCGACGACGGTCACGGAGGTCGGCCACGAGGTAGTTGGCGGCGACGAGGCCGAGGGGAAGAAGTGCAAGGATGAGGTTCATGATCTTCTCCTGTGTTGTGACTTGTTGATTGGCCGGGCCCATACACGGTGTTCTGCCGTGTATGGGGTGAGACCTGGGTTGCTGGACCGAAGTATCGGTCATTGAGATAAAAGCTTCGTCAACACACGCTTCTGTCAGCGAAGCCCGCCGCCGGCCTGGAGGACTGAGCCGGTAACCCAGCGGGCGTCGTCGGAGGCGACGAAGGTGACGACGTCGGCGATGTCGTCAGGCTGGCCGGTGCGGCCGAGCGGTGTCTGCGCAACGAGATTCTTTTCGAAGTCGGAGCCAGGGATTCCGGCGGACACTGTTCCTTCCGTGATGGTGATGCCGGGGTTGATGGAGTTCACGCGGATGTTCTTTGGCCCAAGCTCTTTGGCGAGAACGCGGGTGATGGCGTCGACTGCACCCTTGGTTCCGGTGTAGATGGACGTGTTGGGCGGCGTGTTTTCGCTGACGATGGAGCCAATGTTGATGACACTGCCGCCTTCCGCGGGGAAGAGCGGAACAGCAGCCTTGGTTGTGAGCAATAGCCCTGTGACGTTGGTCGAGAAGATGCGGTTAATCTCCTGCTCGGTGACCGCCTCAAGAGGGCTAAAACCATAGACGCCCGCGTTGTTGACGAGGATGTCCAGCTTTCCAAAGGCTTTCTTCGTTTCTGTGAATAGCTTGTCGATATCCGCGGAGTTCGCGACGCTGGCTCCGATGGCGACGGCCTTTCCGCCGGATTTGGCGATGTCGGCGACGGTCTTTTCCGCGCCGGATTTATCGGAGGCGTAGTTGACGACGACCGAGGCTCCCGCGGCCCCGAGGGCCTTTGCGATGCCCGCGCCGATTCCCTTGCTGGCTCCTGTAACGACTGCAACCTTCCCTGTGAGCTTTGCCATGGCGTTTCTCCTTTTCGAGTTCTGTCGAATTGTTCGACGTATATCGAAATGGATGAGGGAGCAAAAGGGAAGGATTCGGGAAGTTTCGATATTTATCGAACTATTACAGTTTGGCCAGTTGCGCGAGGTAGGCGTTCCAGGTGTCGCGATGCAGGGTGAGCGAGGCGCAGCGGCCGTCGCGCTGGACATCGACGAGACCGGCGTCGGCCAACTCCTTGAGGTGATGCGAGATGGTGGCGGGGCTGAGGATTTTCTGCTCGGCCAGAGAGCCGCAGGGAGTGGCGTCGTGGCGGGCGATCTGCTGAAGGATGGCGAAGCGGCGGGGATCGGCAAGCGCACGCGCGATGGTCTGCATCTGGTCGTCCGAGAGATGTTTTCGGGACTTCGCCATGCTTAGTTAGATGATAGTCGAAGGATTGGCGATGCCGGGGCGTCAATTAATGCCAAAAGATTCGCGTTGATCGTCGTCATCCTGAGCGCAGCGAAGGACCCCTGTATTCTGACGGTCGGGAGATGTGCTCAAAATTAACGAGATCGCCTTGCGTTTACATCCTTTCCAGCGGGTTCAAGCGCTTGTACACCGGCGTGACGGGCAACCTCGAAACCAGGGTTGCGAGCATAAGAATCCTCCAGACCGCGCCTCATTTACGGCGCGATATGGCATCAATCAGCTCGTTTATTTTGAACGGTACGCTACGATGGCGACCGCGATCGCAGCGAGAAGGAGTTAAAGGGCTGGCTTCGTGCGAAGAAGATTGCGTTAATTGTCGCGAACAACCCGACGTGCCGCGATTTGAGCTCGGATTGGGGTAAACCAGTCATACCGTTTCGGGAACCCAGTAGTTGATTAGCGGTTCAGACGAAATACAGGGGTCCTTCGCTGCGCTCAGGATGACGGCGGTAAGGGTGTTTAGTTCTGCGGCTTGCGGGAGGCAGGCATCTGGGCGGGCTGCTCGGCGTGAACGGTGACTTCGTAGTTGCGGCCCAGCCAGCGGTTGGAACCGGGCCAGTACATGGTGAAGAGGAGCGAGCCGGACTGCGCGGGCGCGACGATATCCACGAACGAACCGAAGGACTCGACAGGCCTGGATTCGGTTTTATTGGTAGTGGCCCAGTTATCGGTGGTCCATACGACGTGGAAGGGGTCAAGGTCGATGATGCGGAGGGTGCCGCCGGAGACCATCACGGAGATCGGACGGGTGAGGCGGAAGATCTCCATCCGGCTGTGGAAGGTGCGCTGGTCTTTGGGGACGCCGTAGCGCTCTTCGACGACAGAGATGCGATCGAAGATGTGCCCGTCGCTGACGGAGCGAAGGAGTTTGAGGTACTCGGCGTGCGCCCAGCAGAGGGGTTGGGCGGAACCGGCGGAGCGGCCGCAGTAGAGCCCTTCGGAGGGCATGTCGGCGTAGTCCCAGACTTGTTCGGGAAGCATGCCGCCGAAGGACGAGAACTTTTCGATGGCGTCGATGAGCGGGCTGACGTCGTTGCCCGCGGCGAGCTCGTAATGCGCGCGCTCCCCGGTGAGCAGCGGCCAGGCGCGGCCCTGTCCGTAACCGATGTAAGGACCTCCATCTTTGCGCTGCCCGTATCCGTCGTGGTTGTAACGACGCCAGCATGGACCGTAGGGCGTGTCGATCTTCAGGACGTGGTCGACGACCTTGAGGGAATCGATGATGAGGGGGTCGTCGGGGCGGCGGATGCCATAGCGCACCAGCTCGAGGAAGCCGGGGTCGATGACTTCGCGGGCTTCAAACTCATTCTTCTCGCCGGGCTCGCGGTTAGCGATGTGGATCATGCCGGGAGGGATGGATGGGTTGTGGAAGGGCTCGCCTTCTGCCGGCGGCCGGATGCGCATGTAGTGATACGGCACCTCAGGCAGGAGAACGCCGGCCGTGGTGGTAGTCCACTCGTCGAGATGCGCCTCGATCCAGTCCGCATAATCGCAGAGGAAGTCAGCGAGCTCCGGAAAGGGTTTGCAGACGATGTCGGAGGCGCAGAGCAGGGCGGAGATCACGGCAGCGAGCGTGGAGGGGCTGTAGCCGGCGTTTTCTTCCCAGCGTTCCTGCTGCGTGACTGGAGCGTAACGGACGAAGAAGCTGGCGGCGCGGGTGACGAACGGAACGATGTCAAACCCGCCAAGCGCGTCGATCTTCCAGAGGCGCCAGGCGAGGATGATGGGAAACGCCACCTCGTCGAGCTGAATGCCCGACCAGTAGGGCGTGCCGTCGATCCAGAAGTTCTGGGCGAAGCCGCCGTCAGGGTGCTGCGTGCAAGCGAGATAGACAAGGGCACGGAGGGCAGTTTCCGTTCGGCCACAGGCCAGCAGCGCCGTCGCCGACTGGATCATGTCGCGCGTCCAGACGAGATGGTAGCCGCCCAGGTCATCGTCGGACTTGGACGCTCCCCACGGGATGGAGGCGGAGGCGATGAACGCGCCGGGGTAAATCTTGTCTTCATGCGCGAGGATGACGTTGTGCGAGATGCGCATGAGGCTGCCGCCGTCGGCGGAGGCGGACGCGAGACGCTCAGGCGATGCGGCGCGGTGCCACTGCTCGATGAAGCGCTTCTGCTGAATCTCGTAGGGAGTGGAGAGCGTCTGGGTCATGCCCGCCAGCGCAGCGTGGTGATTGTCGCCGAGCGCGATGGCAACGGTGAAATCGCGCACGCAGCCGACGTTGATCTCACCCATGATGGCGATATTGCCGTCCAGCGCCTGGCCGAAGTTCCAGGTCATCTTCTGGTGTTGGCTGAGGTCCTGAAAGCCGTCACTGGAGCCGGCGTAGCCGCAACTGCTGCGCGAAAAGCCGCAGCTGCAGCCAAAGGCGAGCGAGATGCCGTTCTTCCAGGCGAGGATCGCGCGCCGGCCCGCGACGTCAATGGAGCGGGCGGAGTTGCCGGCGCCGCCGCCGTCGAGATGAGGGGCGAGCAGGGCGTAACACTTCAGGCGGGAGAGTATCTCCTCGTCACCCTCGATCTTCACGTTGACGAGAACAACCGGATGGTGCGGGTCGGTGATGAACTCCTTGGTGACGGTATAGCGACCGCCCAGGTCGTTGGCAGTTACGCGGACGGCGAGCGCGTCGGAGTCGATGTAGTGGAAATCGTACTCAAAGTCGCGCTTTTCCTCGTGGAAAAAGGTCTTCTCGTCCGTGAAGAGGAGTTCCATGTCGCGCGTCTGGGGGCGGTCGATGGTCGGGTAGTAGATCTCGTTCAAAATGCCGTGGGAAGCGGTGAACCAGATATGACTGGAGGCGGCGTAGGCCGTAGAAACCGCGTCTTTTTTGCTGGATGTCCAGCGCGGAGCAAGGCCCGGAGCACCGAAGGCCGCACCGTCGTCGTCGAGCCACCGGTAGGTTTCGTTCAGAACGCTCATTGATAGTTATGAGACCACAAACGAGCGGTCAGTCGCCCGGATTGTCCGGGTGAATGCGTCGCGTGAATCAGCCTGTGGGTGCTGTTGAAGCAGAGTTTTCTGCGCTGCGCTAAGCTCAAGGATGCTGAATCGCACGGTTTCCGTGCCGCATCCAAGCGAAGCAGGCCACACGACTTCGTTGAAGCGGAGATTTGATTCCGCCGTCACTTCGCAAGTGCTTTTATCCGAAACCCCCAAGGAGAAACTGTTATGGCATTCGAACTCCCTCCCCTGCCTTATGACTACGCCGCACTTGAGCCGACGATTGATGAGGCGACGATGAAGCTGCACCACGACAAACACCACCAGGCCTACGTAACGAACCTGAACGGTGCGGTGGAGAAGCATCCCGACCTGGGCAAGAAGACTCCCGAGCAGCTGATCAGCGACCTGAACAGCGTTCCTGAGGATGTGCGCACGACCGTTCGCAACAACGGCGGCGGACATGTGAATCACACGATGTTCTGGCAGATTATGGCACCGAAGGGCGGAGGCAATCCGACGGGAAATATCGGCGAGCAGATCCAGACGGACTTCGGCGGATTTGAGGACTTCAAGAAGGCGTTCAACGATGCCACAGCAAAGCAATTCGGCTCCGGCTGGGGATGGCTGGTGTGGAAGGGTGGCAAGCTGGCCGTCATGACTACGCCCAACCAGGACAATCCGCTGATCCAGGGCCTGTATCCGATCCTGGGCAATGACGTGTGGGAGCACGCGTATTACCTGAAATACAACAACCGCCGGCCGGAGTATCTCGCCGCATGGTGGAATGTGGTGAATTGGGCTGAGGTAAACAAGCGCTTCGAACAGGCGAAAAAGTAGATCGCAGGGCATCGAAGACGAAGAGGCCGCTTCATAATGGAGCGGCCTTCGTTTTCACGGAAGGCAGAGACGGCGGAGTCTCGATGAGCAGTTGGCTCGTCTGACCAATATCGGAACCAAGTCCTCCTGAGGCGGATATGTGGATCGTACGGCTGGCACTGCGCCGCCCCTATACATTCGTCGTGCTGTCGCTGCTGATTGCGGTGCTGGGAATTGGAGCGGCGATTGAGACGCCGAAGGACATTTTTCCGTACATCAACATCCCTGTCGTCACGGTTGTCTGGAATTATGCCGGCCTGACGCCGACAGAGGTCGCCGGTCGCATCGTGACGATTTCCGAGCGCGCGGTGACCACGACGGTCAACGACATCGAGCACACGGAGAGCGAGAGCCACCAGGGCATCGCGGTCATCAAAGTGTACTTTCAGCCGGGAGTGCAGATTGCTGCGGCCGAGGCGCAGGTTACAGCCTCCATGCAAACGATCCTGAAGATTGTCCCGCCGGGAACAACACCACCCTCCATCCTTAAGTACGACGCTTCCTCGGTACCGATTCTGCAATTGAGCATGGGTGGCAAGGGACTGAGCGAGGCGGACGTCTACGACCAGAGCCTGAACTTTGTGCGACCCTTGCTGGCAACAGTGCAGGGCGCGGCGCTCCCCTCTCCGTATGGCGGCAAGGTGCGCGATGTCATGATCGACACCGACCCAAACCTGATGTACGCGCACCATCTGTCGGCAGCGGACGTGTCGGCGGCAATGGCTCAGCAGAACCTGATTTTGCCGGCAGGAACGGCGCGGATCGGCGACCGCGAATATGTGGTCAAGACAAACTCGAGCCCCGCCACGATTGCCGCGCTGAACAACCTGCCCATAAGAGCGGCGAATGGCGCCGTCGTCTACGTAAAGGACGTCGCGCAGGTGCACATTGGCTATGCCGTCCAGAACAACATTGTTCGCGAGAACGGCAAACGCGCGGCGCTGCTGACCGTCCTGAAGAATGGCAACACATCGACGCTCTCCATCGTGGAGAACATCAAGAAGCACCTGCCCAGGATTGAAGCCGAGCTCGCGCCGCTGAAGATTACGCCGCTGTTCGATCAGTCGATCTTTGTCCGCACCAGCATCGACGAGGTCGCGCGCGAGGCGATCATCGCCGCTGCGTTGACGGCGCTGATGATTCTCCTGTTCCTTGGGTCGTGGCGGTCGACACTGATTGTGTGTATTTCCATCCCGCTGTCGATCGCGACATCGCTGGCAATTCTGAGTGCGATTGGACAGACCATCAATGTGATGACGCTCGGCGGCATGGCGCTGGCGGTCGGCATTCTCGTGGATGATGCCACGGTGGAGATTGAGAATACGCATCGCAACATGGGGCTGAAGAAGCCCTTGACGCGGGCGATTCTCGATTCCGCCCAGCAGGTAGCCGCGCCGGCGTTTGTCTCCACGCTCGCGATCTGCATTGTCTTTGTGCCTGTGGTGCTGCTGACAGGAGCTGCGAAGTTTCTGTTTACGCCGCTTGCTATGGCAGTGGTCTTCGCCATGCTCGCCAGCTACTTCCTCTCGCGCACCCTCGTGCCGACGATGATGCACTTCCTGCTGAACAAGGAGCTCGCCCTTTACCAGGATCCCAGCGAGAGCGACCGTGAGGCAAAGCGAAATTTCGTGTGGCGCTGGCACATGAAGTTCGACCATAAGTTTGAGCGGTTGCAGCACTACTACAAGCAGCTGCTGGAGTGGTGCGTCGATAACGCCGGCATCACGCTACTGCTCTTCGGATTGTTGCTGGCGATTTCACTGCCGCTGACGTTTTTTATCGGCCGCGACTTCTTTCCGTATGTTGACTCCGGGCAAATGCGGCTGGAGGTTGAGCCGCCGCAGGGCATGCGAATCGAGGATGCCGAACAGTATTTCTCCAGGGTGGACGCGGAGATTCGCCGGGCGCTCCCGGCGGGCCGGGTGAATATGCTGCTCGACAATATCGGACTGCCGAACAGCGGCATCAATCTTGCCTTCTCGAGTGCGCCACCTGTCTCCAGCTCCGATGGCGAGATTCTTATTTCACTCAAACCCGGCAAGCGGCAGACGGAAGAATTCATGCGCCTGCTGCGGGAGGATCTTCGGCAGAAATTCCCCGACGGGACGTTCTTCTTCGCTCCCGCGAATATTACGAATCAGATTCTCGACTTCGGCCTGCCCGCGCCGATCGACCTGCAGGTGATCGGACACGGCAAGGACAACTACACGCTTGCCAGGAAACTGGAGAAGGAAGTCGCGGCGATTCCAGGAGCTGCGGATGTGCACCTTCACCAGCTGGTGGAGTATCCCACGCTCGATATCAACGTGGATCGCACGAAGGCGCGGCAGATTGGGCTCACCCAGCAGGATGTCGCGCAGTCCACGCTGATCTCTCTTTCGGGCACGGCACAGGTTGCGCCGAACCAATGGCTCAACCCGGACAACGGCGTCAACTACAACGTCATCGTGCAGACGCCGCAGTACAGGATCTCTTCCCTGCCGGAGCTTTCGCGCACACCGATAACGACGCCGCAGGGGAATGCCACGCAGATGCTGGGAAATCTCGCCACGTTCCGCCGCGATGAATCGCCGATTATCGTGAACCACTACGACATTGAACCTGTCTACGATATCTATGCGAGCGTCGATCAGCGCGACCTGGGCGGCGTTGCGAGCGAGATTCAGAAGATCATCGCTCATCAGAAGGTATCGAAGGCGACACAGTTGGAGTTGCGCGGCCAAATAGCGACGATGAATGATTCGTTCACGCGCCTGGGGTTCGGCATCATCTTCGCAATCGGGCTGGTGTATCTGCTGATGGCGGTGAACTTCCAGAGCTGGCTCGATCCGCTGATCATCCTGATGGCGATTCCGTGCGCATTCTGCGGGATTTTGTGGACGCTGTTCCTTACGCAGACCACCTTCAATGTGCCGAGCCTCATGGGCGCGATCATGACGATCGGAGTGGCGACCGCAAACTCGATCCTGATGGTCGTCTTCGCAAATGACGAGCGGCTGCTTGGCAGACATCGTCGCGAAGCCGCGATCAATGCCGGACACACACGACTGCGGCCGGTGTTGATGACCGCGCTCGCGATGATCATCGGCATGTTTCCGATGGCGCTCGCGCTGGGCGAGGGCGGCGAGCAGAATGCTCCTCTCGGACGCGCAGTCATCGGCGGCCTGATCTTCGCGACGGTAGGCACGTTGTTCCTCGTGCCCACAATCTATTCACTGCTGAAGAAGCATCCTCCGATCGACTACACCAGGGAGATTGACGAGGAGTACCACGAGGGCGAAGAGCCTAAAAAGCAGACATCCCATGGCAGCACAGAGGAGCAGCCCGCGTAGATGGCCGACGAGATGGACGACCTGAAAAGACGCGATGACGAGCGGCGGCGTGATCTTGGCCGTGAATTCGCCGACCCGGAATACGCTGAGCGGCAACGGCTCGCGCGATCCTTTGCCGATCCGAATGCGCTGGATGATGCACGCCTGGGCAAGAGCTTTGAGGAAACAAACTCCAGCCGTAAACGAAAAAAGCCGCCGGTTCGAGAACGCGCTCATAAGCCTGCCGACCATCGCAAGCTCTGGATATTTCTGGCCGCGTTTGCGGTGCTGTTCCTGATCATGCTGCTGGTCGGCTGGCTGCCGCGACACAACCGCAGTAAAGAGATTAATCAGCGGGCGAAGCAGGAACAGAACGACAAGCCTGTCGTCGATGCGACCAGGGTTGAAGCAACGCGGACCGAGGAAGGGCTTGTGCTTCCAGGGACGACAATTCCGCTGACCGAAGCGTATGTCTACGCGCGCGCCAGCGGATATTTGAAGACGCGGCTGGCGGACATTGGGGATCACGTACGCAAGAATCAGTTGCTCGCCGTCATCGACGCGCCGGATCTCGATCAACAAGTTGCTCAAGCGAAGCAGCAACTGATGCAGGCCGAGCGACAGCTTGACCAGCAGAAATCGCAGCTTACGCTCGCGACCGTCACGGTGCAGCGCTATCGCGTGCTGGTGTCAAAAGGCGTGTTCTCGCGCCAGGAAGGCGATCAGCAGGAGGCGAATTACGCGTCCCAATTGGCAAACGTTGCGGCGGCGCGGCGAAACGTGGATGCGTACCACGCGAATCTTGATCGCATGATCGCGCTGCAGAGTTATGAGTATGTGCGCGCGCCATTCTCCGGTGTGATCACGCAGCGCAACGTGGATGTCGGCGCATTGATCGCAGGATCAGGAACGACCTCCGGAGCGCAGAGCGGGCCCGCACCACAGGGACAGACATCCACCTCAGGCGGATCTACGCAGGCGGGGCAGGTGAACAATGGCGGAAGCTCCGGCACGACAAGTACCGCGGCAACGACGACGCAGTCTCCCGGACAGGGTGGCCCGCTGTTCGGCATCGCTCAGACGCAGCGGTTACGAATTCTGGTGTCGGTTCCCGAGGGGTACGTCACGTCGATTCACGCAGGAGGACACGCGCAACTCTCGTTTCAGGAGTATCCCGGCGTGAACTTCACGGGCGACATCACGCGCAGCGCGGACTCTGTCGACCCGAACACCCGCACGATGCTGACCGAGGTGCAAGTGGACAATCACAACGGCAAGCTCGTGCCTGGAATGTATACGGTGGTGACCTTCCCGCCGGCGCAGGGCGTCGAGGGACCGCTGCTCGTATCCGGCGATGCCATTGTGATTCGTCATGATCATCCGACGATTGCGAAGATCGTGAATGGAAAGGTTCACATCGTTCCGGTGACGATCGGACGCGATCTCGGCGACGTGGTCGAGATACTCACCGGACTACAGGCGGGCGATGTCATCGTGACGAACGTGACGGATGATGTGGTGGACGGTGCAGAGGTGCAGGCCCACTTCATCAAATCACAGGAGCAGCAGCCCCCGTAGGCTCCGCAACATGCGCCGGCGGGCGGACACTTGCGTTCCAGCAATGAAGGAATCGGCAATCAGAATCCGCACGGCAGGAAGACACAGCAAAGTCAGAACGGCCTGCAGCAGGAGAACCAGACCGGCCAGAATCAGAATCGCAGCCAAAGCGAGAGCAAGCCGTGAGGACCACCCGCCTGAACGCGAGCTGGCTCTGGCGCTGCAGCGGGATGTTGCTCCTGTGGTCAGGCCAAATTGCGTTTGCTCAGAATCCATCGCAGCAGGCTCCCAACACACAGAGGCAGCCGCCGCCGATCTCTCCGCTCACGCAGCACGTGGACACACCCGAGGCGCCGGCGCCGCAGATTGCTGCCGCGATGAACAGCAAAACGCAGCCGCAGCGTGAAGAGGCGCATGGGATTACGCCGAACTTCCTCGGCTTTCTCGGCCCGTTCAAGCGGCCGGTTGTGCCCCCGCTGTTTGATGGAAGCGAGACCCGGCTGCAATCGCTCATTCGCGACGGAAAGCTCTACCTCACCTTGCAGGATGCGATCTCGCTCGCGCTCGAAAACAATCTCGACGTCGAGACAGAGCGCTACGATCTTGTGCTGGCGCGCATGGATGAGATGCGTGCCAAAGGCGGAGGGAATCTGCGCGGCATCGACTACTCGGTTGCCCAGCCGCCCAATGGAGTCGGCGGCCCAGGATCGCCGCTGCTGGCAGCAGAGACGACGAACGCCAATCCGGTTGCGCCCACCGTGACCGACCTGACGAGCCTGAACTCGACCGCCCAGACGACACTCTCCTTGTCGCAACTCGGCACCGGGTTTCAATACGCGCCGGGGCCGAACATTCCGCTCTTCGATCCCCAGTTGCTTGGCGTGGCTGGCTGGCTGCGCCGGTCGGACACGGTCAATCTCACCAGCGTCCCAGGCGTGACCGGCAGCAGCACGGCTGCAACGCCTCCGCTGGATTTCACCGCGCTGAACCTCGGGTATATCGAGGGATTTTCAACCGGAGCGCAGCTCGAAGCCATCGTCAACAATGACTCCGAAGTGCTTGACGGATCGTCGTCAAAACTAGACCCCTTCTACTCGCCGAGCAGCTCCCTGACACTGATTCAGCCGCTGCTGCGCGGACGCGGACGCAACGTCAATCTGCGCTACATCCGAATCGCGCAGACCAACCGAAAGATTTCGCGGCTGGTCTTCGAACAACAGGTGCTCGACACAATCTACGGAGTCTCGCGTCTGTACTTCGATCTCGTGTCGCTGGGCGAGAACGTGCTCGTACAGCAGCAGAGCCTGCGCGCCGCAACCAGGCTGCGTGAAGACGACCAGAGCCAGGTACAGCTCGGCACGCTCGCACCCATCGAACTGACGCGCGCGCAAGCGCTCGAAAGCTCCAGCCGCTTCTCGCTGATCCAGGCGCAGGGTCTCTACAAGCAGGAGGAGATCATCCTCAAGAATCAACTGCTGCGCACGGCATCTCCTGTGTTCACCGCGCAGTTCGATGAGATTGTGCCGACGGACCGCATCATCGTGCCCGATCAACCCGAGCCGATCGATGTACCCGCGCTTGTTCGCGAGGGTCTCGCGAAGCGGCCTGATCTCGCACAGGCAAAGCTGCAGGTCGAGACCGGAAAGATCAACGTCGAGGCGAGCCGCAACGCAGCGCTGCCGCAGTTAAATCTGTACGGCAATATTGAAGTTCGTGGAACGGCGGAGCAGCCGTTCGAGATCATTGGCACGCCCGGAACGGCTCAGCCCAACGTGCCGGCGGAACTCGCCGCGGGCGGACTGCGGACGTCTACCATCTACCAGGCCGGCGTGCAGCTGATGCTGCCGCTGCGCAATCGTGTTGCAGCCAGCGATGCCGCACGAGACACGGTTGAGCTGCGCCAGGTAGAAGGAAAAACGGAAAAGCTTTCACAGCAGATTCGCGAGCAGATTGAAACTGCCGTCGTCGCTCTGCAGACCGCGCAGGCCGCCTATGTTGCGGCTTCCGAAAGCCGTCAGTATCAGGCCCAGTTGCTGGACGCCGAGCGTGACAAATTAAGCGTGGGCCAGTCCACAGATCTCGCCGTGCTGCAGGACCAGGCCTATCTCGCGCAGGCGCAATCGACCGAAATCGCCGCGCGCTCCAACTGGAAGAAGGCGCAGATTGAGCTCGACCACGACCTCGGAGATCTGCTCGAAAAAAACCACATCGTGCTGGATGATGCGATCCGCGGAACCATCTCCCGTTAGCAGCAGGCCGCAGCAGCTAGAGATTCAGCTTCTTGAAAACCCGCTCCGGTATCGCGCGGATCACGGCCATAATCAGCCGCCACTGTCCCGGCACGTACACGATGTCATTGCCGCGATCGACGGCCCGCACGATGCTCGCCGCTACCTTGTCCACATCGGCGAACCGCTCCCGACCTTTCATGCCCTCGGTCATCGACGTCTTCACCGGGCCAGGCTTAATCGTGATCACCCGAACGCCTTCGCGGTCGATGCGATTCCGAAGGCCATCAACGAACGCAGTCAAGCCCGCCTTCGAACTGCCGTAGACGTAATTCGATTTGCGGCCGCGCTCGCCCGCCACGGAGCTGAGCACCGCCAGCGTGCCGGCATGCCGCTGCGCGCAGTAGCTCGCCAGCCACGTAAGAAGGCTCACGGGCGCCGTGTAGTTGGTGTGGATGATCTGCGCAGCATCATGAAAGTTGCGCTCCGCCTTGGTTTGCTCGCCCAGCACGCCGAGCGCCAGGTAGGCAAGGTCCAAACCGCCGAGCGTGTTGATTGCATGCGCGAGCAGGTCCCCGTGATGTTCGGTGCGGTCAAGGTCAGCAACAGCGGTGTTGACGAAAGCCGCTCCACGCGTGCCCGCGTCCGCCGCGACGGCGGCGAGGCGTCCGGCGTTGCGCCCGACGAGAAACAAATGATCGCCGCGGCTCGCCCATAGCCGAATGCAGGCTTCGGCAATGCCGGACGTCGCGCCGAGCACGAGGATGCGCTTTGGCTCCGATGCCGCAGCCGTGCGCTGAGCCGAAATCGAAGGATCGACCACAGGATTTGCGCTCATTTCATGAACCCCTGCGCGCCCACGACGCGCTCCCAGAAGCTCGACGTAAGCGCCGGGTCCTTGAAGCGCGCGAACCGCTGCCACTGCGGATAAAACGCCTGGAACTGCGGTGAGGTCATGCGTGCGTCCTTGGCTGGATAGAGCCGGCCGCCAAACTCGTGCGTCATCTCGGCAAGACGATCGAACAGCGCAAAGCTCTTATCAGCTTTGATCGGGAAGTCGAGCGCGAGCGTGATACCCGGTTTTGGGAAACTCATCATGCCCGGCGAAGGCACATCGCCAAACGCCTTCAGCACCGCGAGGAAGCTCGCGAGACCCGACTTCGCAACCTCGTGCAGGATCGCGATTGTGCCTTCGCGCGCGTGCTCCCACGGGATCGCGTACTGGAATTGCAGCAGCCCGCGCTTGCCGTACATCTTGTTCCACTTGAGCACCGCGTCAAGCGGATAAAAGAACGGCTCATAATCTTGCAGAGCAGTGACACGATGCTTCATCTGCTTGTTGAAGAAGAGCGTATTAAAGAGACCCACACTGGCGCCGTTCAGCACCCATCCCGGAAGTTCCAACGGGAACGTAAGCTTCGGTGCGGGCGAGGGCTTAAGCTCGCCGGGAATCTGAACGTGATCGCCCTGCATGAAGATGCCGCGCGCGAAATTCTTGCCGGTGGACGTTACATCGATCCAGCTCACCGTGTACTCGATGTTCTGCGACTGCGCGGTGAGGTCAAGGAACTGGTCGATCCCGTGAAACTGAATGCCCTCGTAGTTGATCTGCCGGCTTACGATGCGCTTCAGACGAAGCTGTGCCCACGTAATCATGCCGGTGAGCCCCAGACCGCCGATCGTCGCCGAATACATGTCGGGATTCTCGCGCGGCGAGCAGCGCAGGTGAGTGCCGTCGGAGCGAACCAGCTCAAACTGCGGCACGTGGCATCCAAACGTACCGGCAACATGATGATTCTTGCCGTGGATATCATTCGCGATCGCGCCGCCGAGCGTCACATACTTCGTGCCCGGTGAGACAGGAAGAAAGAAGCCGCGCGGCACAGCGAAGTCGAGAATCTGCGCGAGCGTGATGCCGGCCTCCGCCGTCAACACACCCGTCGCGGGGTCAAAGCCCAGCAGCCGGTTCATACCGGTCGTCTTGACCAGCGTGCCGTCCTTCAACAGGCAGACATCGCCGTAGCTGCGGCCCATGCCGACGGGAAGCGCGCCGTGATGCACGCCGTCGATCACGTGCGGGAACTGGTCCTGCCATTGAATGGAGCGCACGTCTGCGTCGTAAACGGGATAGCGGCCCCATGATTCGAAGGGCGGCTTCGCGGGACTTGTCTCAGGTGGGGCGCTGGTTGTGGGATTCTCAACCAAAGAGGGCATGTACCTAGGATAGCGGATGCCCTTGTGGGCGCGTCGGCACGGAAGATGTCAGCCGAATCGCTGATACTTCTTCCAGAACTCAGGCCATGGAAGCCGCGGCGGTCCACACACAAAAATGTTCGGATGATACTTGCTCTCTTCGTTGTTCAAATCCGCCGGGTATGGGACGTTCGCCGCGAAGCGGCAGCCGGTGAATATCTTGTTTGCATCGTCAAAATCGAGCCCCGTCACGATGAGCGTAGTTGGCTGCGGTGTCGGATAACCGCGCAGCCACGCCGAGTTTGTTGTGCCGATAGGCGCAGGCAAGCCATAGCGGCGGCCCAGAATTTCAACAGCTCCCTGCTCGCCGTAGTTCGCCGTAACGACGCCAAAGCTCGCGCGCTGCTCAGGCGTGAGTGTGCCGCGCACCTGCGCGATCGTCTGCACGAACGTATCCCAGCCAAGCTGCTCACGCAGGTCCTCACTGCGTGCGAGCGCGAATGCCTTCAGCGGCCCTCCCGATGCGATCGGAACCAGCACGCACGCGAAGTACACCCCGAAGCACATGATCCCTGTGAACAGAACAGCGAAGATGCTTCGTCGCAACACAGGGCGTCGGGAAGAGGCCCAGGGCGCCATCGCCACCACACCGAATGCGATGATGACTGGAAAAACCGCCGCGGTATAGTACCCTCGCGCCCGCATGCCGGCGAACAGCAGAACCGTGAGCACAAACGCGATACTCACCGCGCGGTATCGCACGCTTCGCCATGCTGCAACAAGACCCGCGATCGTGAGCGGGAGGGCGAAGGCGTTCTCTGACAGGATCGCCTGGAAGATCCAGAAGTCGCTCGCCTTGCCACGGCCGATGCGAAGATCGCGCGCATGGATATTCTCGAGGAAGTGCAGTGAGATGAAATCGTGACGCACCTGCCACAGAAGATTCGGCAGAACAATCAGAACTGTGAGACCACACCCCATCGCAAACCAGCGGCTGGCCATCAGACGTCGCGCCGGTGTGAGAAGAAATCCGGCCAGCAGAGCGACTATGAAGAAGACGACCGTGTACTTCGCCATCAACCCCACTCCGCTACACGCACCGATCCAAATCCACCAGCGCTCGTCCTCGCTGCTGAGCAGCCGAACGACACCGTACGTGGCCAGCACCCAGGCAAACTGCTCGAACGTGGTGTACTGGAACTCCGTACCCTCGAACAACGCTATCGGTGAGAGCGCAACCGCAAGCGCCGCCAGCCCTTGCGCGAGACGCCCTCCACCTAGCGCTCGCGCGATCAGGCCGGCCGCAATAACGACAACGACCTGCCCAAAAACCGAGAACAGCCGCAATCCTTCGAGCGAAATCCCGAAAAGCGCCATCGAGATCCGCTCGATGAATGGCGTCAGCGGCGGATACGCAACGTAGCCCCAGTCAAGATGCAGCGCGTCCGACAGGAACTGCAGCTCATCGCGATGAAATCCATAGCGCACATTTGTAAGCAGGTGAAGCAGAAGAACTCCGGCCGCAACAACGAGAATGGGAAGCAGGCTGCGCCGCTCGCCGGAAAGATCAGTTGGTTGCGCCATAGAATTGTTCGCGGAGCTGGTCTTCAACATACGCCAAAATCTAACCTCCGAATCTGCTGAACTTTACGCTCGACAATCTCGTGTAGTTCCCAGCCGCTCATCGGAGCAAAGATGAATCTTAGGAAACATGGCCATGGCCGGTAGCACGCCCGATAGCAGCCAACCAGACCCACGCGAGACCTATCAGGTCCAGATCGCCGCCCGAAAGGCAGAAGACGTCGTTTTAGAGCGCCGGCATGTCGTGCTGGGATATCTACGCCTCGCCTTGTTCGTCGGATTCATCGCCATCGCGTGGTTCGCATTCTACCGCCGCCCGCTTTGGGCGTGGTGGCTGCTGGCGATCGCTGCCGTGTTCGTCGTTGTGGCAAGGCGGCATTCGAACGTCCTTCAGCGCAGGGAAGAAGCGCAGCGCGCAATTCGCTTCTTCGAACGCGGCATCGCGAGAATCGATGATGCCTGGGCACATCTTCCTGCGCACGACCCCGGGATAAGCACCACAGCCAGCCTGTTTGCCGAGGACCTCGATCTCTTCCGCAGTGGTGGCCTGTTCACTCTGCTGAACTCCGCGCGAACCTCCGCCGGTGAAGATATGCTCGCCTCCTGGCTGCTCGAGCCCGCCTCGCACGATTCGATCCTCGCTCGCCAGGCAGCCGTCGCGGAGCTCCGCAATCCCGGCGAGCTCCGCGAAGAGCTCGCCAGCGCCGGACGGGCAGACTTTGAACATCTTGACGTTGCAGGACTCGTCGCCTGGGGTGCTGGCGCCGATCCGCAGATTCCTGCGTGGCTGCGCTGGCTCGCACCTGCATTGGTTGCGCTGACACTCCTCGCCACAGCCCGATACCTCATCACGAATCACGGATTGCTGCTTCTCGCGGTTGTTATCGTCGACGCGACCATCACCTTCGCACTGCAGAAGCGAGCGGAGGCGCTCTTCGTAAGCTCAGAGCGCGCCAGCGGCAGCCTCCAGCTCGCCTCCACCCTCATCGAGCGCTGGGAGGCGCGCGCGTTCTCATCGCCCCTCTTGCGCGAGCTTCATCAGGCTTTTTGCGCCAATCAGGAGAGCGCGTCACACGCGCTGCGGCGGCTCGCATTGCTCAGCCGCATGATGGAGCAGCGCGGCAACCTCATGGTTCGCATCCTCGACGCGCCCGCGCTCTACCGCGTTCAACTTGCCGGCGCAGCCCAGGCGTGGAGACGAACGCACGGCGCATCGCTCGACCGCTGGCTGCACGCGCTCGCCCAGTTGGAAGCCCTGCAATCGCTGGCCACATACAGCTTCGAGCACCCCGCAGATCCGTTCCCCGAATTGCTCACGGGCGAGCCTCGCTTCGAAGCCACGGAACTCGGACACCCTCTCATCCCCGCCGCAAAGTGCGTGCCCAACGACGTCGCGCTTGGCGGCGACACGCGGCTTCTGCTCGTGAGCGGCTCCAACATGTCCGGCAAAAGCACCCTGCTGCGCGCCGTCGGAATCAACGCCGTGCTGGCCCTGGCCGGCGCCCCCGTGCGCGCCAAGAGCCTGCGCCTCACGCCGCTGCACATTGGCGCAAGCATCCGCCTGAACGACTCATTGCAGGAAGGCCGCTCGCGTTTCTACTCCGAAATCTTGCGGCTACGCACCATCTGCTCCCTCGCCGACGAGCAACCTCCGGTCCTGTTCCTGCTCGATGAACTGCTCGACGGCACGAACTCCGTCGACCGCCTGACCGGCGCCCGAGGCATCGCGCAGGCTCTGCTCGAAAGCGGCGCGATCGGCCTGATCAGCACACACGACCTCGCTCTGACGCAGATTGGCGATGCTGTCGGCGCACTGCGCAACGTGCACTTCGAAGAGTGGATCGAAGCCGGAGAAATGCACTTCGACTTCAAGCTGCGCGACGGAGTTGTCACAACCAGAAATGGTGTGGCGCTGATGCGAATGGTCGGCCTGAAAATATAGGAATGCAGCAAAAAACAGTCGTAGTTGGCCTCAGCGGCAGATCGCGCCGAGTTCCTTCGACCGATCCGTGATACTCGCCGTATTGATGTTGCGCGACTGCGCCACCATCTCGGTGAACGTATTGCCCTCCGGTGAAGGAACCTTCGGGTCGAAGCTGTAGATCGGATCGGCCATCGCCTCCTCCAGCGTGACAAACGTGAAGCCACGTGCGCGGAACAGCGCAATCAACTCCGGCAACATGCGCGCGTCAAACGCTCCTGCATGCAGCAGCAACACATACGGAACATCGCGTTTGTAGAGCGTCTGCGCTATCCCCCGATAGACCCTGATCGACTCGTCCGCCGCCGCAAGATAGCTGTCATGCAGTGACTGAATCGCCGCTTCATCGTGCCTCACCGCGCATCGCGCATAGGAATCGTTCCAGTTGTAGTCCTGAAAATCCATCGACACTTCGGCAATGCGATACCCATGCTGCGAAAGCCACGCGCGAAGCTCCTCGCGCTTTGCCACCGTGTTCCCTTCCTCGAGATACGGAAACCGGAACCAGTGCCACTCATCCGCGGGTGCGAGCTTCCGCAGCAGCGGCTCATTGCGCGCGATGTTCGCCTCATACTGCGCGACGGTGAGCTTGTCGAACTCCGGATGCGACCACGTGTGGCTCCCCAACGGATTCCCCGCAGCGCGCCATGCCTCCAGAATATGAATTTGATATGGATACTGCGCGACGCGAAATCCGTTCACAAATCCGTAGATCGGCGGCATCTTCTCGCGCTTCAGCGTGGCAACGATCGAATGAACCACAGCCGGCCTGGCCATGCCCGGAGGAAGCGGTCCATGTGCAGGAAGATCATCGAACGTGAATGCAACCTGCAACGGCGCATTCGCACGAGCAGCGGTTTGCGCCGATGAAGCAGACGCGCAAATCCCCAGCGCCGCAGCCGCGACGAACAGGCTCACTGCGCGCATTCTCATCCGAGGCTTACTCCTCATCTTCCCCAATCGGCATTCCCGGCGGCGCCTCCAGCGGCTTCACCGGAACAAACTTCTGCGGATCACGCTCGAACTCCTGAATCCGTTCGATCATGGCTGCACGATGAATCGCCTCCGCCGTGTCCGTCGGCATCGGCTCTGTCGTCCACTGCTTCAGCAGATCGTTGATGTGCGAGCGCGCAATCGCACGCGCCTGCGAGGCCGCCTGATCATTCACGGCAAGCGCAAGCATCGCCTCCAGCCCGCGAAACTCCACCGCGCGCTCCACCTCAGACGACATGCTGTGTCCTGCCTCAGGCCGCTCTGCCGTCGTCTTCGAAACCGCCTCCAGCACACTGCGCAGCGCGGGCGACTGCGGAACGCGCATGTGATATTCAATCAACCGGCTCGCCCGCTCCGGATTGCAGAGCAGCCCGAGCGTCAGGTCCGCCGCCGACTCGGCCGCCGCAATCGGATCGAACGTCAGGCCGGTGTGCGCAGGGAACGACTCCTGCGTGCGCGGAAGGCCCGGCGGACGCGGTGGAAACAGCTTCAGCAGCGACTCCGGCAAAGTGAGCGTTGCAGGCGCAAGCGTCTTCAATACCGCGTCCAGCGCCTTCTTCTGATCTGCAGGATTGACGATCGCGGGCAGCATCTGCCCATCGCCGCGCACGTTGTAGCGATAGTCCAGCCCACCGATCTCCTTCGCCGCAGCCTCCGTCTGGTAGCGGTGAAACAGGTACAGCGGAACCAGCGTGTCTTCCAGCTGCGCGACATCGGTTCCCTGCTTGATCGCGTTCTCACCGAAGCGCGCCAGCGCAGCCGCTCGAATCTCAAGCACGCGATTCAACTCGTCTGCAGGATCGGTTCCGTTGTCCCACAGATGCGCGTGCGGATGCGCAGAGCCCAGCGGGCGTGCATCCTCATCCGTGACGAAGATCATCCCCGTCTTCTCGGAGTCTGCGAGAATCTTCGCGAGTGCAGCCGAGTCTTCGACAGGCCTTCCGTCGCGATCGAACTCACGATAGCCGTAGTCAACAGCGACCTTGTCCCACGTGCCGATGCCCGCGGAATAAGCCTCGCTCAAATCCGGCACGCCATTCTTCAGCGTGACGTATGGATGCGGATAGTCCATCACGGACATCGTCTGCAGCGGCGGATGCGGAAAGCTCGAAGCAGCGAAGTCGTGCGCGAGCCCCAGCGTATGGCCGGTCTCATGCGCCGCAAGCTGGCGAATGCGCCCCAGCACCATCTGCAGCGCTGCATCATGCGCAGGATCAGGCAGCGCCTTTCCGGATTCGTACGGCGCGAGCAGCGCCTCCGCAATCAGATAATCCTGCCGTCCGCGCAGACTGCCGAGCGTTACGTTGCCCTTGATAATCTCGCCGGTGCGCGGATCGGCAATCGCTTCACCGTAACTCCATCCGCGCGTGTAACGATGCACCCACTGAATAATGTTGTAGCGAACATCCATCGGGTCCGCGCCCTCTGGCAGAAGATCGACGCGAAAGGTTCCCGGCGCCCATCCCGCAGCCTGAAACGCCTGGTCCCACCAGCGCGCGCCCTCGAGCAACGCTGTACGAATCGGCTCCGGCGCGCCGCGATCGACATAGTACTGAATCGGCGCAACCGCCGCGCACGCGTGCGTGCAGTTCGGATCATGCTTGATCAGCCGGTGGCGCACGATGAACTGTTGATCGATCGAATCGCCGAGCGGAGCGTTCATGTCGCGGTAGCTCGTGGGAAAATACCCGGCGCGCGGAGAGAAGCGTCGCGGCGTAAATCCCGGCGGCGGCAGCTCAATAAATGCCTGCCGCTCGCGCACCGTCATCGCCGTCGGATCCGGCGTGACATCTTGAACGAAATGCCCTTGCGGCTCGCCGTCGAGAGCAAACGTCAGCTCCGCTTCAATCTCGGTGTTCTTGGGGAACGCTTTCGTGTGATCGAGAGCAATCGTCGAGCGCAGCGGATCGAGCTTGTAGCTTCCCTGCTTCGTTCGCGCGAGCGCCTGTGCAACATGATGAACGTCGCGCAGGAAGAAGTCCGTCGCATCCACCAGCACCGTGCCGTCCGGACTTTCCGCCTCAACCTTGAAGCCGCCGAGCACAGACTCCGGAAACGATTGCCTTACAGCGAGTTGCTCTGCAGCGTCCGTCGAGCTGGTGCGAAACGCAGAGTTTGGCTCGACGAGAAGAATCTTGGGTCCGGTGCGTTCGAAGTG
>DASUHZ010000066.1:0-23161 GCA_036273275.1 Bryocella sp. | reverse complement strand
GGCGTTGAGAAGGTTCGGCTCACCGGCGGCGAGCCCCTGCTGCGCCGCGGTCTGGTCGAACTCATCCGCGAGATCGCCGGCATGCGGCCGGCTTTCACGCGCGATCCTCTGGACATTGCCCTGACGACCAACGGCCACCTGCTCGCCGGAATGGCGAAGGGCCTGAAGGGTGCCGGACTGAACCGCGTTACGGTCAGCATGGACGCCGTCGACGCCGAAACCTTTGCGCGCATCACCCGCGTGCCCGGCAGTTTCGAACGCGTGCGCGACGGCATTCGCGCGGCGCAGGATGCGGGCCTCGGGCCAGTTAAGGTAAACGCTGTTCTGCTGCGCGGCTTCAATGACCAGCAAGTCGAGGCTTTCGCGGAGTTCTCGCGCGCCGAGGGCGTCATCGTCCGCTTCATCGAGTGGATGCCGCTCGAGGAAGATCGCACCTGGACCCCGGAGGCCGTCGTCCGCATGGACGAGATCATCGATCGCCTCAACCGGGTGCGGCCGCTGGTCTCGCTGCCTGCAAATCACGCCTCCGAAACCGCACGGCGCTTCACCTTCGACGACGGCGTCGGCGAGATTGGAATCATTGCGCCGGTCTCGCATCCTTTCTGCGGACACTGCAGCCGCATCCGCGTCACGTCAGATGGCAAGGTCAGAACCTGCCTGTTCTCCCAGAGCGACCACGATCTCGTCGGGCCCATGCGGCGCGGCGCGAGCGACGACGAGCTGCGCGATCGCATTCGCAAAATCATCAACCGCAAAGAGGCTCGGCATCACATCGGCGAGCCCGGGTTCCTCAAGCCGTCGCGATCGATGGTGCACATCGGCGGCTAGCGCGGTTGTCCTGAAGCAGGACATACATCGCGTATCATCCTGATACGCCGATGCATCTAGTATGCAAACGCGTACACTGGCGAATAGGCAAGAGACCGGTCCATTCTTGCGCTATGCTTGTCTGACTGATGATGAGTACGTCCTGACCCGGCATCCAGGAAGGAACGTGATAAACAGTCGGCATCCCGAGCTGATGGACAGCAGGCAGTTAGATCACCTGCGCGTCTTCCACGAGGTCGCGCGCGCGCTGACAGCCAATCTTGAGCTGGAGCCGCTGCTGCGGGCAATCCTCTCGCAGATGGAAGAGTACTTCGGGCCGGAGCAATGGTCATTGCTCATGCTTGATGAAGAGGCTAACGAGCTCTACTACGCGCTGCACGCGGGCATCGACGCAGACAACATCGCGGACCTTCGCATCAAAATGGGCGAAGGCATCTCCGGTTATGTCGCACTGACCGGCAATCCTCTCGTCATTCCGGATGTGACCGCTGATCCAGACTGGTCAATGTTCGCGCGCCAACACCCGGAGATGCATCTGCAGTCGATCGCCTGTCTTCCGCTGCGTCATGGCGGACGCACCCTGGGCGTACTGCAACTGCACAACAGCAAGCTCGATCTGCTGCCCGAGTCATCGATTTCGTTCCTGCGTGTGCTCTGCGATTACGCGGCCATCGCACTGGCGAACGCGCGTTATGTGAAGCTCGTCCAGCACCTGACCATCACCGACGACTGCACCGGCCTGTTCAACTCCCGCTATCTGTACACGATGCTCGAGAGCGAGATCGCCGCCGAAAACGATCCGCGCGTCATCCCCATCAAACCGCACTTCAGCCTGCTGTTTCTGGATCTCGATCACTTCAAGAGCGTGAACGACACGCACGGTCACCTGGTCGGCTCACGCCTTCTCGCCGAGGTCGGCAACGTGATCAAGCGCACGCTTGGTCCCGCGCACGCGGGCTTCCGCTATGGCGGCGATGAGTTCGTTGCGCTGCTGCGCGGACTCGACAAACCGGCCGCGACCGAACTTGCGAAGAGACTGCGCGAGGCCATCAGGACGAATGACTTCCTCAGTGGCGAAGGGCTCGCGCTTAAGCTGACCGCAAGCTTCGGGCTCGCAACCTACCCGCAGGACGGAGACACGCTGCACTCCATCATCCGTTCGTCCGACACGATGATGTATCACGCGAAGGCCAGAGGACGCGACCAGATCGCCGTCGCTGATCCTGAGTCGTTAGCTTCGATGCCGATGGCAAAGACCTCGCGGCACGCCACTGGCTAGACTCATCTCGACCGATGCTCGAGACTCGGCGGACGCCTCACCTCGGGACGAATCGCCTCAATATTTTCCGGTGCGTCCGAGTGCACGCCGAAATCCCACACATCAAGATTGACGGCGTTCGGTCCGAGCACCTCGATCAGCGCGTACTCTCCGAAGTCCAGCGGCTGAAGCGGTGTGAGCTTCATCCAGTGACCGCCCTTCAAGATCTCCGCGCGTGTCTCCACGATGTCGCGCTGCGTGCGGCCGGTACCAATCAAACCAATCCTCAGGCTGTCGACAATGCGCAGATCCTGCCGCGGATCCACGCGCTCGATCACATACGAATTGTTCGGATCGCCGCCCGATGGTGTCGCGCGTCCACTCGCGCCGTGGGTGTCCACAGTGAACGTACCGCCGGAGGTGTAAACGGCGTCGTCAGGATTGCCGCCGTTCACGCGCACGTAGAAAACGGGATCCGGCACATGCAGCTGAACATCGGCGCGCTCCCGCGGGATATCCGTGATGCGATGCGGAGCCGAGGCGGGATTGATCGTGCCCTTCTGCACTGCGTGCGACGTCTCCTTGTTCAGCTCGGAGCCAGACTGCGGCATCGGCACCAACTCCGGCGTGTCGCGAAATGTGTCGAGCGCGAGCACGCTGTCCTCTTCGGGCAGGTGGAGATTGGGCGCAATCTCCGGCGTCAGCGCGGCACGTGCGGCTTCTTCCTTCGCGAGCTCCGGGCTGATCACCGGCGGCTGCGACTGCTGCGCCTCACGCGCGCCAGGCTCGTGATCCTTCTTCCACTTCTCTGTCGCAGGCAGGTCGACCAGCGCCAGCGGAATATCCTCCTCCTGGCCCTCACGCTCCGCGCTGCGATAGTGCACAACGTTGCCGACGACCTGGTAGCTGAGCACAAGCTGATAGGTTCCGTCTTTCAGGATCAGCCGCGTGCGCTCGGGTTCAATCGTGTTCTGCGTGGGGTTCGGAACGTCCATCGGCCGATGTTGCTGTTGCTGCTGGCCGAGTGCGGCGAATGAGCAGGCCAGCAGCAGCCCCGCAACAGCGAAATGCCGCGCTGTCCTTGAGCACCAAACGGCCAGCGAACCGGCTAGCGAATTCCCACCGCCCAACACCTGCAGCCTCCCGCGCGTCCTCACAAACTCCAAGCTAGCAGAGTCTCACAGCCGCGGTCTGGACGCTCACTCCCTTATCCGCACGCTGAATGATGTGGGAATTTCCGTCTCGTCCTCCGGCTTGCTCTGCAGCTCGAGCGCAATACGAATCGCCGCACCCGGCGGCAGCTTGCCGAGCGGCAGCGTTGCGCAATGCAGGCCCAGGCCCGTGTCGCGTGTTTCTGCTGTACCGCTGTCTCTGCCCGCGCTCCAAGTCACCCGCGCCGCTACGGGGAGGTCGAGGCGGAGGTCCCTGGCTTGCGAGAGCCAGCCGCGCCGCTGATCGGGCGTCCATATCTGAAAGCTCGCTGTGCGGCGCTCGTGGATATAGCGCTGCTGGACATCTGGTATACAGTCCCACACCGCGCCTTCGTGCAGCGACCGCAGCAGCTTGATGTACTCGGCGTGCGCCCATGCGAGCGGCATGCCGGAGCCCGACGGATGTCCGTTGAAGAGGAAGCGCTCCGGGATGTCTTCCGCATCCCAGACCTGCTCCGGGATCATGCCGCAGTCACTCGTCTGTCGCGCCATGGTCTTCAGCAGTTCAAGTGCGGCGTCTTTTCGTCCGGCGGCAAGCTCGTAGTGTCCGCGCTCACCAGCAAGCAGTGGCCAGCAGCGGCCAATGCCGCGGTTGTTGTACGGTTGCCCATCGGCCTTCTCGCCGTAGCCGTCATCAGTCGACCGTTTCCAGCCGGGCCCCGTTTTCGTCTCCCGGCGCAGAGTTGCATCGATCACCTTCAACGTGTCGACGATGCGGGGATCGTCCGGCGCGCGCAGACCGACTCGAACCAGGGCCAGAAAACCCGGACTGACCACATCGATGGCGCGGCGGCGGCGCGGCCCCGAGACGACGTTCGGCATGCGAATGCGCAGATGGCCGATGGCGCTCGTTTCGATGCGTTGCGGCGGCGTCATCCGCATGTAGTATCCGCGCACACCGTGCTTGTGTGCGAGCGGCGTGTCCTCAACATAGGTGAGCTCGTCGATGGCATCGTTCCAGGCGTCGGCGGTTTCGCGAATAAACTCCGCATCACCCGGCCTGCCCGCAAGCTCTGCGAAGGCCGCGGCCGCCAACAGCGCCGCGACCTCGGCAGCCATCGTGTTGGGCGAATAACCGGGCGTCGTCTCCCAGCGGTCCTGCTGCGTCACTGGTCCGTGGCGCAGCAAAAAGCGCGTCGCGTTGCGCACCATCGGCACGGGGTCATAACCCTCGAGCGCACCTTCGCGGCGCATTTTGTCTGCGAGCATGATGGGAAGCGCAATGGCATCGGTCTGGATTGCGGTCCAGTGCGGGGTGCCATCCAGCCACATGTTCTGGCTCCAGCCGCCGTCGGCGTCCTGCGCGCAAGCGAGGAAGAAGAGCGTCGACCGCGCAGAGTGGCCGTCGCCGCTGGCGAGCTTGCCGAGCGCCGTCTCGACCGTGTCGCGCGGCCAGAGGACGTGATAGCCTCCGATGTCTTTGTCACCACGGGCGAAACCCCACGGGACAGAAAGACCCGCGACGAATCCGCCGGGAAAGCGCTTCGATTGATGCGTCTCCAGTACGGCCGTGCTGACGCGATACATGTCGAGCCTGTGACCCGAGAGATCCCTGAACTCGCGGTACTCGGCCTGCCGATCGTGCCACTCGCGCAGGAACAGCGCGCGTGCTGTACCGTAGTCCTCCAGCAGCCCGGCGCGCGCCTGCCGTCCCGCTTCCGCCGAGTCATCACCGCCGGCGATCGAGATGAGGAAGCTGCCGTCCCCTCGGCTCTTGTAATCAATCTCAAGCGTCACAGCCACGTTGCCGTCGGGCGCGTAATTGGAATCAGGCAGTGGATCGCCACGGCGCAGAACAGTGAAGCCGTCGGACTTGCCGACGTATCCGACGCTCAACTGCAGCGGGCGCGGCGAGCTGCCGCAAGCGAGGCACACAGATCCACGCTTCGCAAAGACCATGGGCTCACCCTTATACTCGCCGGCCCAGGCTTCATTGTTCGCTCCGCGATCGCCGATGTGCGGGTCGATGACCAGAAAGAGCCGCAGATTCTGCTGCTGGCCGGCCGGAACGAAGCGTCCGCGCAGAAGCAGCCCATCGCGCATCGGGTCCGGGATGATTTCTTTGGTCAGCCGATAGGCGCCGGAGTTGCAGGATGACTCGATGCAACAGCCGGGAACGCCGTTGTCGAGCCACTCGACTTTGTGCTCCGCGTCCCACATCTCGTCAGAGAAAAAGCCGTCGCCGTCCGTGATGACGAAGCGCACGGAGCGGGTGTTCGCCTGGTCGACATCAGGAAAGTAAACTTCCGCGAGTGTGCCGCCGTTGACGGTGTACCAGATGCGGCTCTCGGGCTTGACCGCCGTCCCGACAATGGTCTTCGCGCCAGACGCCCAGCGCGGTTTCGCGCCCGGTTGCCCGCGCGCCTTCTTTCTCTTGCGCGGACGCGTGATGTCTGGTTGTTCGATTCCCTTGTCCATGGACGTGCAAACTCAATATGTACTCTGGACCCTAAGATGCAGAGAATCAGCCGTTTGTTTGCGTGAAAGCTTAGAACTCCTGACGATGCAGCCAATCGCGGAAACGCGGCCCCAGGTCATTGCGCCGCAGCGCAAATTCGACCGTTGCCTTCAGAAATCCGAGCTTGTCGCCGGCGTCGTAGCGCGTGCCCTCATACGTGAACCCGAAGACCTTCTCATACTGCAGCAGCGCCTTGATGCCGTCCGTCAGCTGAATCTCCCCGCCCGAGCCCGGTTTGACCTGTTCCAGCATCTCGAAGATGCGCGGCGTAAGGATATAGCGTCCGATAATCGCGTGCTGGCTCGGCGCCTCCTCGGGCTTCGGCTTCTCCACCATGTTGCGCACGTCCAGCAGCCGCGGATCATCCGGATCCTGCACGCAGTCCAGGCAACCGTAGGACGAAATCGCCGCGCCCTCGACGATCTCGGAGGCAAGAATCGACGCCTGCGTCTGCTCGAACGCATCGACCATCTGCTTGAGGCAGGGAACCTGCGCGTCGACGACGTCGTCTGGCAGAATCACCGCAAACGGCTCGTTGCCTACAAGCTGCTTGGCCTGCAGCACCGCGTGTCCCAGGCCGAGCGCATCCGGCTGGCGCGTGTAACTGATCTTGGCCAGATGCGAGACGTTTCGCACCATCTCCAGAAGCGCGGTTTTGCCGCGCGCCTCCAGCGCCACCTCCAGCTCATACGATTTGTCGAAGTGATCCTCCAGCGACGACTTGCCACGGCCGGTAACGATGATGATCTCGGTGCAACCGGCGGCGACAGCCTCCTCGACCCCGTACTGGATCAGCGGCTTATCAACCAGCGGAAGCATCTCCTTGGGAGTTGCCTTGGTGGCGGGCAAAAAGCGAGTGCCAAATCCGGCTGCCGGAAAGACAGCCTTGCGCACCTTCATGGATGGCATTGTTTTGTTCCTGCTCCTGAATGACTGCAGTAATCCTACCAACGCTTCGATGCAAAATTTTGCCGTAACGCAGCGAAACCCTGCATCCGGCGCGCGTCAGCCCGGGGGGGACCCACGACGAACTTGTTCGCTGCGGTGGCCAGCCTAGAGCACGGGAGAGTCGTCGTGCAACATTGTTTTGCGGATGACCTTAATCGGCGCAAATCCCTGGCGCATGAAGTCATCATGAAACCGCTGTAATGAAAATGCCGCTCCCTGCCGCTTCTCGACATCCGCGCGCAGCTTCAGGATCTCCAGCTTGCCAAGCGTGTAATACAGATACAGCGCGTCGGCCGTGCCGCGCTTCGTCTCGACCTCGGCAATAGGACGCGACTGATATCCCTCCTTCACGAAGAAGTCCTCCGCCTCGGGGATTGTCAGCTCGCCGCCCACACCGGTATGCATCCGGATCGCCACGATGAACCGCGCATCGCGCAGCAGCGCGTCCTGCAGCTGACCAAGCCGGATCAGCTTCGCCTCGTGCTCGTCCTTTGCACCCACTGCCGGTGCGTTATAGCCCTCGTCCAGCATCATCTGCTCGCAGTAGTGCGCCCAGCCTTCGATATTCGTGTTCGCGCCGATAATTTTGCGGATCTTCGAAGGGAACTGCGGGGTCCACAGGAACTGGACATAGTGGCCCGGATAGGCTTCGTGCACGCTCGTCGACACAATCGTTCCAATATTGAACGCTGCCATGTATTCGCTCGTCTTCTGCGCGGGCCAGTTCGCCTCCGGCAGCGTGACATTGAAGTACGCTTTCGTCGAATGCGTCTCAAACGGTCCCGGAGGATCCATCGAAGCCTGCGTCGTCGCACGCATGAATGGAGGCGTCTCTTCGAGCGTCGGCTGCACGTTGCTGGGAATCGTAATGATGTTGTGCGAGCGGATGAACGAGATCTCCGAATCGAATCGGGCTTGAAATGCCTTGAGGAGATCCGCGGGAGCAGGATGAATCGCGGCCAGCTCCGCCAGCTCCTGCTGCGCCGTCTTGGTTGGATCAATCTCCCTGGCTACGCGCGCAAACTCCGCCTGGTTCTTGCGCAGGTCGTCATAGCCGATCTGCAGCAGCTTATCCAGCGGAATATCGACCATCTCATTGTCCGCAAGCGCCTTTCGGAAGTTGTCCGCACCCCACCGAAAATCGCCGTTCGATCGCGGTAGCAGATCGCTCTTCATCCACGCGGCGTACGACTTCATCGCCTCGATCACAGCGGCATTCGTCTTCGCGAACTCCGCCTTCGTCTGTGCGTCGGTCGCTGCGGCGAACGCCTGCGGTACGTCGTTCTGGAAGAAGCTGACGTCGTCGTCGATCTGTTCGAGAGCAATCTCCGTGTAGATATGCGGCGGGTTCTTCAGATTCTTGCGCGCCTCGAGAAACACCTGCGGAATCAGCTTCTCGCGCTCCACCACCGCATGCAGACGCACACTAACGGGCGCATACGGCCGCTCCATGATCGTGAAGATCGCATTTGTCACGCCGGTGGAGTAGTTGTCTGGATTCTTCTCCCAGCCGCGAATCATCTCAAGCTGCAGCAACTGTCCGCGAATCGAGTTCAGCAGAATGTCGCGGTCCGCCGCAGGCTCAGCATCGAGCGCCGACCCATCGACTGCGGCAATCTTCCGCTCCCACTCATGCAGCGCCGCGATCTCCTTCTGAATCCCCGCCGCCGAGTAATCCTCCAGCTGCGTGTCGTACTGATGCAGCCCGGCTGAGGTTCCCGCCGTCGGCGCGTACTTGAAATAAACCTGCTCGAAGTACTGCTCCGAGAGCGTATGGAACGTCTGCCCCGCGCCGTCGGCGGAAGGATGCTGGGCAATGGCAGAGGTCGTTGAGATCGAGATCATGAGGGCAAGAGAGGCTACCGCGAAACGCATTTGCCTTCAGTCTACACAGCCGATTTTGAACCTTCGAGCGACGCAAGCAGCTCACGCGTTTCGCTCAACACTGTTTCAGCGCTGGAACCCGACAGCGGCCACCTCAGCACACCCTGAGGCGTAAGCTGCGCGCCGTTCTTCGCATTGCGCGAAACGAGCTTCATCAGCGCGCCGACATTGATCCCCTTGCCGGGCTCCGAGGGGGCAGCGTGCAGCTTCTCGCTGAAGGTGATGAACAGCATGTCACGCATCGGCTTCATCCTGCCGGCCTGCGCAAGGGGCGAGTTCGTCGCACGCGTCGCCGTGGCATCACGCGCAGCCTTGGTCGCGTTCGATTCACCGCTGCGGTTCAGCGCAGCGCGCGAGGAAAATTGCAGGGAGGCTACCTGCGCCGCCTGTCCGTGACGCCCGGCGAGCGGTTGCTGCGTTCGGCTCAGCATCGTTGAGGGCTGCCACGCGTTCGTCGGCCGCGTAACTTCGCGTCCCGCCCACTGCACGGTCTGCGGACGTGCCGGCGCCTTCTGCTGCGCGGGCACAGCTTTCTTCGCCTCGTCGACAGCCACGCGCTTGCGCTCGATCTGCGCAATCGAGAGCCGCTCGCAGATCAGGCGAATCTCGCCGACCGCGAGCAGATGCTGTACGTTCTCCGCCGGCTGCCCGTAACGATCTTGCAGCTCGTCGCGAATCTCTGTGAGCATCGCGTCGGAGTTCGCGCCGGCGATGCGCTTGTACATCCGCAGCCGCTGGTTCTCCTCGGCAATATAGCTCTCGTCAATGCGCAGCGAGATGCCGAGATTGAGCGTGACCTGCACACGATCCTCGTGGCCTTCACCCTTCAGCTTGCTCACGGCCTCTTCGAGCATCTGCGTGTAGAGCTCGAAGCCAATCGCCTCGATGTGTCCAGACTGCTCGCCACCCAGCATGTTGCCCGCGCCGCGGAGTTCGAGGTCGAGAGCGGCGATCTTGAAACCAGCGCCGAGATCTGAGAACTCTTTCAGTGCTGCAAGCCGCCGTCGCGCGATCTCCGTCAACTGCTGCTCCGGCGGAATCAGCAGATATGCATACGCGCGGCGATTCGACCGGCCCACACGCCCGCGAAGCTGATACAGCTCGCTCAATCCGTGACGGTCCGCGCGGTTGATGATGATCGTATTCGCGCGCGGAATGTCCAGCCCGTTCTCGATGATGCTGGTCGCGCACAGCACGTCGTACTCGCCGTTCATAAACGCGAGCATCGCGCGCTCCAGCTCCGCTTCGGGCATCTGCCCGTGTCCGACCACGACGCGCGCCTGCGGCACGAGCTCGCGAATCTTCGTCGCCATCTCGTAGATGGTCTCGATGCGATTCGAAACGAAGTAGGTCTGCCCACCGCGCTCCAGCTCCACCTCGATCGCTGTGCGAATCAGCTTCTCGTCGAACTTCGCGACGACCGTCTGGATCGCCATGCGGTCCTTGGGCGGCGTTTCGATCACGCTCATGTCGCGCAAACCGACCAGCGACATATGCAGCGTGCGCGGAATCGGAGTCGCCGACATCGACAGCACATCAATCGCGGCACGCATCTGCTTCAGCCGCTCTTTATGCCGCACACCAAAGCGCTGCTCCTCATCCACCACGAGCAGCCCGAGATCTTGAAACTTCAGTCCCTGCGCGAGAATCGCATGCGTGCCGATAAGGATATCGACCTTGCCATCGGCCACCCGCTCGAGAATCTCCTTGCGCTCCTTCGTTGTGCGGAATCGTGAGATCATCTCGACCGTTACAGGAAAGTTCGCGAAGCGCCGTTTGAAGCTCTCGAAGTGCTGGAAGCAGAGCACCGTCGTCGGCGTGAGGATCGCAACCTGCTTGGAGTCCTGCACGGCCTTGAACGCCGCGCGCATGGCAACCTCGGTCTTGCCGTAGCCGACGTCGCCGCACAGCAGGCGGTCCATCGGCTGCGTGGATTCCATGTCCGCCTTGATGTCTCCGATCGCGCTGAGCTGGTCGTCCGTCTCGTTGTAGTCGAACGCATCCTCGAACTCGCGCATCATGTTGTTGTCCGGCGAGAACGCCGTGCCCATCGCAGCCTTTCGCTGCGCATACAGCTTCAGCAGCTCCTCAGCCATGTCCTCCATGGCCTTCTTCACACGCGCCTTGGTCTTCGACCACGCAGGATTTCCGAGCCGGTTCAGCTGCGGCGCGGGACCCGCCTCCGTCGAGCGATACTTCTGAATCAGGTCGAGGCGCGTGAGCGGAACGTAGAGCTTCGCTTCGTCTGCGAACGTGAGAATCATCAGCTCAAGCTGGTTAGAATCACCGCCGGCCTTCTCGTCAATGACACGTAGTCCGTCGTAGCGCGCGATTCCATGCTCGACATGTACGACGTAATCACCCACCGCAAGATCGCGCAGGTCGGATACGAACGCAGAGGTCTTCGCTCGTCGCACAGGCCGTGCGTGCACGTCCACTTCATCGTTCAGATCATTCGCTCCGAAGAGCACAAACTGCCGTGCAGTCGCGCGATCGAGATCGAGCACCTGCACGCCGTTGGCAATCGCGGCCCGCACCAGCACGGGCGTGCGCAGATCGCCGGCAAGATAGCTCGACTCCGAAAACACTGTCGCCGACGCACCGTGGTCCGTGCGCCAGCCGATGCGGTACGGCACGCTGTAGTCTTGCAGCAATCCCGCCAGCCGCTCCAGCTCACCCTGATTGGCAGCCGCTACGAGCACGCGCGCCTCGCTCTCCATCAGCTTCTTCAGCTCATCGATGAAGCTTGGAATCGACCCATGAAAGCGCAGCGTAGGCCGCGTCGCAAACTCAATCTCGCTGGCATCGCTGCGTGTGCTCTCGAGCACATCGACCGCGCCGAGTTGATCGAGTTCGCAGCCAGAGAACGCACGCAATCTGTCCTCCAGCTCCCACGGCGAGAGATACAGATCCTCCGCGCGCACCAGCGATCCAATGCCCGCGCGCTCATGCCGCTGCTCAACCTTGTTCCACCAGCGCTCACCCTGGTTCAGCACCATGGCAGGCTCTTCTACGAACACACGCGTGTGTTGGCCTAACAAATCAAGCAGGGTCGATCGCGCTCCCGCAACCGGCGCATAAAACTCCCATCCGGGAAAGATCGTGGCTTCGCGAGTATCTCCCGCTACGTGCGCCTGCAGCTCGGCCGGCGTCTCGCCACCTTCGAGCGCCGCGCCTGCACGTCCGCTGCGCGTCAGCCGCGCGTTGATTGCCTCCAGCAGCTTCTCGGTAGCTGGTGTCTCGGTGAGTGGAAGCAGCAATACCTCGTCGATGGACGTCGATGACCGCTGCGTCTCAGGATCGAAGCGCCGGATCGATTCGATCTCGTCGCCGAAGAAATCGATGCGCACCGGGCGTTCCATCTCCGGACCATAGGCATCGAGGATGCCGCCGCGAATCGTAACCTGCCCGGGCATGTCGACGACATCCACGCGCGTGTAGCCGACCGAGATCAAGTGCTCGACCAGCATCTCCCGGATGTGTTCCTCGCCGCGGCGCAGTGTCAAAGCGAGCGCAGCGTAGTGGTCGCGCGCAAACAGCCGCATACACGCGGCCTCTATCGGCACGATTACCAGGCGAGCCTGTCCGCTCGCAAGCTTCCACAGCGTAGAGGCGCGCTGCTCCTGGATCTCCGAATGCGGCGAGAGATTTTCAAACGGAAGCACATCGTGCGCCGGAAGCCGCAGCACCTCGTCGGCACTCAGCGCGCCGCTCAACTGGCAGGCCGCGAGCACATTCGCATGCAGCGCCTCCGCGGCCTTGTTATCCGCGACAAGCGCCAGCGCCGGCGCCTCGGCGGCCTTCACGAAGTAGGGAAGATAGAGAGCCCGCGCGGTCGCGGTCAGTCCGGACACACGTCTCCGCCCCGTGCCGCCCGCTAGATGGCGACGCACACGCTCGAAGACTGGAGATCGTTCAAGGTCCGCGACCAGCTCGCGGACGAACGGAAGAATCATGCAGTCTCCAGTTTAGCCTTGCGCAGGCATACGTTGTGGGCACTCCGCCAGAAACCTTACTCTTCCACCGGTCTCTCGGCCTTGGCGAGGATCGCCTGCCCGTACTCGAGCAGCGTGACCATGAAGACGCCGCCGCATACGTTTCCCGCTACTGCGATCCACAGCCAGTGAAAGTAGCTGCCCGTGCCAAGCTGCTGACCCAGCACGGCGGAGAAAATCTCACCCGAGGTCGCGATGCAATGAGCGAAGTTCCCCAGGCCCACCACGTAAGTCAGAATCCAGAGGATCATCACAGAACCCGTGATCGAGTGCGACCCGGAGACGAGCCACGCGGCCGTTGCGATGATCCAGCCCGCGGTGACAGCGCTCCAAAAGATCGTTCCCGGCGCGGTGTGTGCGGCTTGCAGACCGAGCTGTATCAGCGCCTGTCGAGTCTCCGGCATCAGCGCGCCGGTGCGTGTCGCCAGCGCCGCAAACGTCAGCGCACCCAGCACATTGGCGGGAAGCACCGTGCACCATAGCCGCAGCGTGTTCCAAAGTTCGCGCTTCTCCGAAAGAACAAGCGCAACCGGATACAGGGTGTTCTCCGTAAAGAGCTGGGCCCGTCCGATGATCACAACAATGAAGCCGATCGGATAAAACATGGTTGCGATGAAGTGCGTCCTGGGCGACGTGCCGAATAAGCCGAGCACAAGCGCCGTACCCAATCCCGAAAGCCCCATGAAGATGCCGCCGGCGTACCCCGAGATTGCAAGCGACAGCGTGGATCGCTTCAGTTCCACCTTCGCGTTCAGCGAGACCTGCTCGTAGATGTCTTCTGCAGTGGGCCGCTCCAAATTCTTCTGGCGCGATCCGCCGGTCTCGCCACCGCTTCCGTTAGCGCCGCCACCGCTGTCACTGCTCGCCGCGCCTGCGTTCTGCCCGGCCCATCCGCTCTCCTCGCGATGTTCATCGCCGGCCGGCCCCGCTCCTGTCGAGCTTGTCGACTCCTCTGGCATTCGCCCTCCGCGAAACTGAAGCTATGAGATGCAATGGCGGCCGGCAGGTGAGGCGTGCGCATTGATAAACTCAAACCATGCCCGCTCTTGCCGGTCTTGCGCCCGAGGTGATTGCCAAATACCAGCCCGTGATTGGCCTTGAGGTCCACGTCCAGCTGCTGACGAAGACCAAGGCCTTCTGCGGCTGCAGGAACGAGTACGGCGGCGAGCCAAACACTCACATCTGCCCCGTCTGCCTGGGCCTTCCCGGCGCTCTGCCCGTGCTCAACCGCCAGGCAGTCGAGTTCGCAACGCTCGCCGCCGAAGCGCTCGGGTGCACCATCAACACGCGCAGCGTCTTCGCGCGCAAAAACTACTTTTACCCTGATCTGCCCAAGGGCTATCAAATATCGCAGTTCGACAAACCGCTCGCCGAGCACGGCGTGCTGCACGTTTCTGCTTTCGGCGCGAACGGTGAGCCAATATCAAAGCCCATCGGCATCACGCGCCTCCATATGGAAGAGGACGCCGGCAAGAGTCTGCACGACGGCTTCGCCGACTCGGGCACACGTACCTACATCGACCTCAACCGCTGCGGCACGCCGCTCATCGAGATCGTCTCCGAGCCCGACATCCGCACGCCCGACGAGGCCTTCGAGTACCTCACGCGGCTGAAAGAGATCCTGCTCTACACCGGCGTCAGCGACTGCAACATGGAAGAGGGATCGCTGCGCTGCGACGCCAACGTCAGCGTGATGCCCAAGGGCTCTGACACGTTTGGCACCAAGGCCGAGGTCAAGAACGTCAACTCGTTCCGCTACATTCGAGCCGCGCTTGAGTACGAGATCGAGCGCCAGATCGGCGTCATTGAAGAGGGCGGCCGCGTCGTGCAGGAGTCGCGCCTGTGGAACAACGCCGAAGGTCGCACCTTCTCCATGCGCTCGAAGGAGCAGGCGCACGACTACCGCTATTTTCCCGAGCCGGACCTTCCGCCGCTAATCGTCGGCGATGCGTGGATGCGCGACATCCTCGCGGAAATGCCGGAGCTGCCCGAGGCACGGCGCACGCGACTCTCAACTGAGTTCGGCCTCAGCGCACAGGATGCCGCGACCCTGACCACGGATCGCGAGCTCGGCGATCTCTTCGAGCAGGCCGCCAAGAGTGCGAAGTCGCCGAAGCGTGTCGCGGCCATCCTGCTGAGCGAGATCACGATGCGTCTTCGCGCGGCGGAGATCACCCTCGACAAGAGTCCCGTCACGCTGGATGGCGTCGTGCTCGCCGCCGACCTTACTGAAGGCGGAGCGATCAGCTCGAAGCAGCTGAAGCAACTCCTCGATAGCTGCTTCGCCGAAGGTCGCGATTTCGCTTATATCTACGGCCGGGACAAGCCGCAGCAGATCACCGACAGCTCCGCGCTCGAGAAGATGATTGATGAGGTCATCGCCGCGAACCCCGCGCAGGTCGCGCAGTTCAAGGGCGGCAAGCGCACAGTGGCGGCGTTCTTCGTCGGCCAGGTGATGAAACTTTCGAAGGGCCAGGCCAACCCGGCGCTGCTGAACGAGCTTGTGGTGAAGAAGCTGGACGCGCAGTAATGCGAGCTCAAGGCTTCTTTCCGGCTGTTGCGTGAACGATCAATGAACTCTGATCCGTGGTCAGCTGCACTGGCATAGACACGTCTCCATACCGCGCGAGAGTCTTCGTCTCTGTATGTGTCGGTGGGACGGTATTCGGGCCATTCGACACCTCGGTGCGCTCCACCGTCGCGATCTTGGTTGCATGCAGGACATAATTCCCGGCCGGCACGAAATCGAAGCGGAAGCTGCCGTCGTCGGCGCTCACATCTGTTGAAGCGACCTCCTCGCCGCCATCGGCGAAGTTGAGGGTCAGGTGCGCCGCGTTCACCGTCGAAGCGGAGTCCGGGCGCATCACGATGCCACTCACCGAGACCAGCTTCGAGAGCGGGACATCGACATCGACACTTGTAGCGTTTTCACCTTCTTCCACCTTCACCGGTTTCGCGTCGCGAGGACGGAACGTGTCCCCTGGAAAAATACGCAGGCGATAACCGTCGCCATAACTGGTTCCACCCATCGAGGAAAAGATGTGATCCTTGATGACCTCGTTCAGCTCAATAGAGGCGCGGACAAGATACTCGCCCGCCGGCAGCCCACTGAAGCGATAGGCGCCCTGGTCATCTGTATAGTCGCTGCCGTGGCTGGCGAGGTGTTGTGTGCGAACCGGCTTCCACTCACCCTTCGCGTCCCGCTGCAGCAGCCCAACGTTCACGTTCACCGCGGGCGAGCCATCCTCAAAGCGAACTGTTCCAGCGATCACCGCGCCGCGAACGAGGTCCACCTCCGTCTGGGTCGTGTGCCCGGCGGTCACAGAGATCGAAGTCATATAGTGCGCGATTCTGCGCAGCGTCGCCTCATCAGGATGGCCGAGCTGTTCGCGCGTAAACAACGCAAGCGGAGAGATGTAACCCTCCTGCTCCGCGACCACGTAATACAGCCCCGGCGGCACGGCCGGGATGCTGAAGGAGCCATCCAAGCTCACGGTCTGAAGATGGAAGAGGCCTTCGCGGTGATAGCCGGGACCAGTCGCCGGAGCAGACTGCACATCGGCGATTGGCTCCAGCACCACATGCGCGAGCCGCGCAGGCTGCTGCGTGTCCGAGCAGATGACGTGGCCGATGACTGCGCCAAGCGCTTCCCTGTTCTGCGCGTTAGCCGCAGCAATGTTCATACATCCGGCCAATGCAACGAAGCAGAGAGCGCGAAGGACCCCGTGATTCATCTCGCGAGCCAGTCTAACAGCGGTTCCTCCGCACATCACGGACGAAGTGTAGTCTCAACCCATGCGCCGGTTCGGCAAGCGAAATTGGAAGGCAATTCTTCTTGCTGCCGCGCTACTGATGAACGGCTGCATGCATCGCTACACACCGCCGGAGTCCCCATTGCCTCCAAACACCGTGATGCTCTCGCAGATGCTGCGCGAGCTTTCCGCGCAACCCGGCTTCACTGAAGCGGTGCTCCGCGAGATCGAGGGCAACTCGCACGGGAAGCGCGGGCCAGCGCTGCTGACGCCAAAACTGGCACAGGAACTTCGCAGGCTCATCCTCCGGAAGGAATGGCAGGGGCTAGACCGTTTCCCCGGGTGGACGATGCATGCCATCACTCGGACAGTCCATGTCGTAAGTGGAGTCATCGGCAAACAGGCTGGAACTCATGCAGCAGACGTATCGAATTTTCTTGATCTCGGCCCCTATCCGCTCGATCAACCGGCGTCAGTCTCGTTTGATGAGCCGTCAAAGCTGCCGCCGTTCACGGCGCAAGCGATCGTCACGCAGCTGGGAGATGATGTGCAGCGCGGCGATGGACCCAATCAGCTTGCGCCCGAACATTCCGAGAGCCAGCGTCTCGCAGACGTGCTCAATCGCCTTGCTGCGAACAGACTCGACGGCGCAAGGCCGATCACGGCTACGCTCGATGGTCACATGGCGTCCAGGCCGCAGGATCTTATCTCCGCACTCGCAGCGTCCGGTCACACCGTCACCGTTATCGATGCGCGCTACTTCGCGAACTTCGGCCATCTGCACTACAAGCGCGACGACGTGATGATGCCGTTCTGGATCAATACCGGCTTTGCCGTTCCAGGAACCGGCGGCCCGTTCGGCATCGGCGCGCGTCCGCTGCTCGTACCCGTCTCACACGCCGAGTACGAATGGCAGGTGCGCGGACCGAAGGTCAACGCTGACGTCAGCTACTACTACGGAGTCGACGGCAAGAGCGAGTGGCGCACCATGGACACGCTCGACCAGAAATGGGTGCTCAAACGCGCGGCCCACACGTACACCGGAGCGCAGGCCATCGAAGTTACGCGCCTCACCGGGCTGCTCACCGTCGCCTACATGCATCTGCATCAGCGCCATCCCGATCTTCCCTTCGGCGGCTACTACACACTCGGCGTCTGTCAGGACGGCGTTGCGGCGATCGAGCATCGCATGACCGGGCAGACCACGCTCTTTCCCAACACCGCCGACACGTCATTCTTCGACGATCCGCGAGACGCAGAAGTGAACGCGCTCCTCAGCGCGATCCCAAAAGATCGCAACGGCGCGCCGCCAGATGCCGAGCGTATCTTCGGCTCGCTTCCAACTCAGCCCGGCGCGGATGGCCGCTTCAGCGCAATTACAATCCCCGGACTCGCCAGCGATCTGCAGCTCAGCTACGCTGGGTGGCAATCGGGAAAGCTCCGCCACACGCACAGCCGCAGTTTCTACTGGACAAGCAGCAGCGTTATCTTCGCTGGTGCGGGCATGCTGATTGCGCTCGTTCTTCGTCGCCGCAGACGTTAATTCGGAAGTACACTCCAATCGCGACGCAGGGTCAGGCTCGACGCAGGAAGATCTTGCGATGCAACGAAGTTGGTGCAGTAATGCTCAAACTTCACGGGAGGTAGTACCCAATGGCAACCAAGAAGTCCTCCAGCAAGAAGAAATCCTCGGGCCGCAAATCCTCAACCAAAAAGTCCTCCGGCACCAAAAAGAAGAGCAGTCGAAGTACTAAGAAGTCGGGCTCCAAAAAGAGCTCCGCGAAGAAGTCTTCTGCGAAGAAATCCTCTTCGAAGAAGAGTTCCTCAAAGAAGAGCTCTGGCCGCAAGTACTCGAAAGGCGCTGGCAAACAGGTGAAGCGCGAGATGCACGAGATGCATCAGGGCAAATTGAAGAGCGGCCGTAGCGGCAAGAAAGTCACCAGCCGCAAGCAGGCAATTGCAATCGGTCTTTCGGAAGCGCGCAAGAAGGGCGAAAAGGTTCCAGACAACCCCAACAAGTAAGCGCGAAAAATTCAGGCGCGGCTCCCATGGAGACCGCGCCTTTCTATTTGTTCTTCCGGGTTTCGAATGCCTGTTAGTTGTCGACGTCCGTGCGCGACTGAGCCTCGGCCAGGTCCGCAGTCGATCCGCCCGTATACTTGCGATAAACGCTGATGTGGAAACACGCCTGCTGAAACTCTTCTTCCACGTCGATCATCCCGGCGTCCATCAGCGGCGCGAGATACAACCGCATCCACGCGATCTGCGCCCTGGTCATACCCTTTTTGCCGAAGTCGATCGCCTGCCCGGTCAAATGCGGGGATGCCGTGTCGCCTTCGATCGCCGCCGCGTTTCCGTTCACGCGCTGCAGCCGAAGCTGGTACGAGATGGTGCGCACCGCCGAGTTCAACTCCAGCGCCTCGCCGAACCGCGCATAATAGGCGCGCGCAATGTCGCCCGCGAACTTCGCTGTCCACGGCCGCGCGAAGCGGCGGTTTTCCGGGAGCTCCGGATTCACGTGCAGCGCATGAGTGCCGGCGACTTCAACCAGCTGATGCGAGTAGCGCAGCCGGTCCAGCTCTTCGTTGTTCTCGATGCGCTCGAGCCCTGCGGCGTCTGCCATCTCATTCTGGTGCACAAGGATCTCGCGCGATCCACGCAGCGGCGGCGGCACAATCAGCCGGCCGGTACGGGTATACATCGGCGTGACGCGCGGCTGAACCGCGGCCTGCGCAATATCGTTTGCAGAGCTTCCGGTAGAGAGGTCATGCGCCGAAACGTGCGTCTCTTCCGCTGGATGCGAGGGACCGGCTGCACTGCCCGGCGTAGCCTCCACCAGGCTGTTCGCGCCTGGCACCGGTCGCGCCAGTCGCTCCGGATGCCGCACAACAATGCTCTCGCGTAGCGGGTGATCATGCCGCAGCGCGATTGAGTGCCGCACCCGCCGGCCTGTCATCCTGCGATCAACTACAGCCGTGCGGGCCGCCGCTCCGCGCGAGGATCGCGTGGCTCGCCGGCTGGCCGAGGTTGCAACAGCTCTATGCCGGCTGGCACGATGTGAACTCGCCGCACGTGCCCTTGTTCGATGCCGAGACACGGAGTACGAATGCGTCAGCACATGTGCCGGCGCACTTGAGCCCGGATGCCGCACCGAAGGCTCGCGCGAGCCAGCCTCGACCGGCCGACATACTGTCGCGGCGAGAAAAAGTGCGATCACAAAAAGGATCGCGAGCGGACGAAGCAGAGAAGACTGCGCGTCCTCCTCAAATCGGGAGGTGAGATTCAACATGGGCCAGGTTTTCTAAAGGAGGCGCGGAGCCACCAGAGCTCCTTCAGGCTATCGTCACTCCACCGTTCGGGGCCAGTGCCGATCCGGGTTCGCGCACTCCCACCTCTGTGGAAGGAGTGAGATTTTCCGAAGCAGCGCGCGACCCTCCCGCAAACATCGCCGCCTCTGCCGCGCGGCGCCGCACCAGGCCGGCAAGCACGTGGCCGCCGGCATGCACCCACAGGCCGAACTGGACAACGGCGCTCGCGAAATCGCCGCGGTTTACATCGCGCAGCAGGGTTGACCCGAGGAAATTGCCGCGCCCGGCGTTGAAGCAAAAGTCCACCAGCGCATCGAACTGCGGCTGCGCGAGCGGGAACTTTACCGCCTGCCGCACGCATTTCACCGCGACGCCGAGGTCGGCTCGCAACAGCGCGTCAGCCTCGGCCTCATTAATATGCTGGCCCGCGCGTACCTCCGGCCCGGTGTGTCCGTAGCCGATCGTCCACACGCCGGCCGAGTCCTGGTAGGCCTGCAGGCGCAACCCCTCAAAGCTGCGCGTCAGTGCAAGCCCGACGCTCGAGTAGTCATAATCACTCATTGCGTTCGCGCGCCTCCTTCGCGCGCAAGTTCAGGCAAAGCCGGTGGCTTGAATCCTCAGGCCGGGCTCGTGCATCGAATACCGTTTGGCGGGCGGCCTCCTCCCACTTGGGGCGCGAGGCGCGGCAGGGGCGTAAACTTGATAGCGACCCCGCACGTGACGCGTGCAAAGCCCCCATGAATGGAGCGCATTCCCTTGGCAACAGAGACAACCTATGACCTCGCGGTCCTCGGCGGCGGACCCGCCGGATACACCTGCGCCATCCGCGCTGCACAGCTCGGCCTCAAGGTGGCCCTGATCGAAAAGACCGACAAGCTCGGCGGCACCTGCCTGCACTGGGGCTGCATTCCCACGAAGTCTCTGCTGTTCTCCGCCGAGGTGTGGGACCACCTGAAATCAGCACCCGAGCTTGGCATCGACAACGTCGACAAACCCACCCTGAACTGGGACAACCTGCTGAAGCGCAAAAACAGCGTCGTGGCCACGCACACCAAGGGCCTCGACTTCCTGATGCGCAAGAACAAGATCACCGTGGTGCGCGGACACGGGCGGCTGACTGGCGCGGCAAATGGTGGCGTCTTCACCGTCCAGGTCACCGACGAGGACAAGGGCAAGCCGCGCGACCTGCAGGCCGAAGGCTTCACCCAGCAGACCAAGACCGACGTGAAGGCGAAGAAGGTCGTGCTGGCCATGGGCTCCGACGCGCGCATGCTGCCCGGCTATCAGGCCGACGACACGATCCTCACCAACATGCAGGTGCTCACGCTGGCGAAGATGCCGAAGTCGCTCATCGTCATCGGCTCAGGCGCTGTGGGCGTTGAGTTCGCCTCGGTCTTCAAAAGCTTCGGCGCAGACGTAACCGTACTTGAGGCACTGCCGCGCGTCGTTCCTGTCGAAGACGAAGAGGTCTCCAAAGAGCTCACGCGCCAGTACAAGAAGCGCGGCATCGAGGTCTCAACCGGCTGCAAGGTCGAAAAGATCGAGAAGACAAAGAGCGGCGCGAAGGTCTCGTGGACGGACCCCAGCGGCAAGGCGCAGTCGAAAGAAGTTGAAAAGGTCCTCGTCGCCGTCGGTCGCGCGCCGCGCACCTATGACGCCGGCCTCGACAAGGTAAATCTCCAGCTCGACCGCGGCTTCGTCCCGGTGAACGAGTGGATGGAGACCTCGGTCCCCGGGCTCTACGCGGTCGGCGACATCGTCGCCGGGCTGCCGCAGCTCGCGCACGTCGGCGCAATGGCCGGCATCGTTGTCGCGTCGAAACTGGCGGGCAAGTACGCGCGCCCTGTCCGCAAAGACCGCGTGCCCGGCTGCACATATTGCGACCCGCAGATCGCCAGCGTCGGCCTCACCGAAGCGCAGGCGAAGGAGAAGGGCTACCAGGTCAAGGTCGGCAAGTTCCCGTTCGTCGGCAACTCAAAAGCCACGATCGTCGACGCACACGACGGCTTCGTGAAGGTCGTCTCCGACGCGAAGTACGGGGAGATCCTCGGGGTGCACATCATCGGCCCACAGGCCACGGAGCTCATCGCCGAAGCTGTCACGGCGATGGAGCTCGAAGCGACGGTGGAAGAGATGATGTTCACCATCCACGCCCACCCCACACTCTACGAGTCGTTGCTCGATGGCTTCGCCAGCGTGGAGAATATGGCGATCAACGTCTAAATTTTTCGGAGGACACCATGCAGAATGAATTCACTGCAGTTATCGAAAAGGATGGCGATTGGTTTGTCGCGTGGTGTCCTGAAATTCCCGAAGCGAATGGGCAGGGGAGTACGTCAGAAGAAGCCCGCACTGATCTCGCCAAAGCAATCGCACTGATTCTGGAAGACCGTCGCGAGGACGCTCTGCGAGGGGTTCCACCGGGCGCGCATCGAGAGATCGTTCGAGTCGCATGAAACGTGAGGACCTTCTTCGTCATCTACGCACCCACGGCTGTTATCTGAAACGGGAAGGTGGCTCCCATTCGCTTTGGGTCAATGCAACGACGGGAGCGATGCAGGCGGTGCCACGCCATACCGAAATCGCTGAGATGCTCGCACGTAGCATCTGCCGCAGACTGGGTTTACCGGATCCAGGACGCAAATAGCCATGCACCTGAACCTCCTCCAACTCGGCCGCATCCCCTACGCGGAAGGCCTCCGCCTGCAGGACGAGATGGTCGCCGCGCGCAAGGCCGGCGCCATCGGCGACACGCTGCTCCTCATGGAACACCCGCCCGTCCTCACCCTCGGCCGCAACGCCACCCGAGCCAACATCATTGCGACGGACGAACTCCTCGCGCGCAAAGGCGTCACCATCCACGAGACCAACCGCGGCGGCGAGGTCACGTATCACGGCCCCGGACAGCTGGTCGGCTATCCCATCTTTGATCTTCGTGGGGATCTCCCGAACAAGCGCGGCGCCTTCCTTGGCCCCGTCGACTTCGTGCGCCTGATGGAAGAGGCGCTCATCCTTTCCTGCAAGGACTGCGGCGTGCCCGCGCAGCGCATCTGCAAGCGCACCGGCGTCTGGACCTACGCCGGCGGCTCGATCCAGGAGAAGAAAATTGCTGCCATCGGCATCCACGTCTCGCACGCGATTACCTCGCACGGCTTCGCCCTGAATGTCACGACCGACCTCCGCGACTTCAACTGGATCGTCCCTTGCGGCATCGCCGATCGCGGCGTCACGTCGCTCGAACTCGAGTCGCCGCAAGACCCTCTGCCAATGCTCGCGCAGGTATCCAACTCCGTCGCCGCGAACTTCGGCCGCGTCTTCAACCGCCAGGTGCTGGCATCCAACTCTCTCGACGAGCTGCTCGCGGCCGCATCAGCCGCTCCAGTTCGCTAACCGAACGCTCCGAGCGGAGCCCCGCCCTGCGCTCGTATAATCCACAATTGCGCTTGCGCACTGATTGAACCCCCGGAGAAGGCCCGATGCCGACCGACGTAGTCATGCCCCAGATGGGCGAATCCATCA
>DASUHZ010000065.1:0-53172 GCA_036273275.1 Bryocella sp. | reverse complement strand
GCTGTGGTGGATGCGGAATGCGGGGCTGGAGGGGCGCGTAGATGATGCGGGGAATCTGCGCGGCGTTCGTCTTGCGGCGGGAGATTCTGCGGCACGTGTCGTGCTGTTCTCGCACATTGATACGGTGCCGAATGCGGGAGCGTTTGATGGGCCGCTGGGTGTGGCGCTGGCGATAGAAGCGCTGGAGATGCTTGCGGAGGAGCCGCTTCCCTTCAGCGTGGAAGTCATTGCGTTCTCCGAAGAGGAGGGCGTCCGGTTCGGATTTCCGTTCTTCGGCTCGATGGCTGCGACGGCACAGGTTGTTCCGGCGACGCTCGAGCGGCGAGATCAGAGTGGGGTCTCGGTCGCGGAGGCGCTGTATGGGTTTGGGCTGCGGCCGCAGAATATCGTGCATAGCTGTGCACTGGCCGCGGAGACATTCGCGGGGCTGGAGGTGCACATTGAGCAGGGGCCGGTGCTCGAAGCTGAGGATCTTTCGCTCGGCGTTGTGGAGGCGATTGTCGGACAGTCTCGCTTCGAGCTGACGTTTACAGGAGAGGCGAATCACGCGGGCACCACGCCGATGCGGCTGCGCCATGATGCGCTCGCGGCGGCGGCTCAGTGGGTTGTAGAAGTAGAGCGCTATGCGGCGAATTATCAGCAGCTCGTAGCGACGGTGGGACAGATTGAGGTCTCGCCGGGTGCGGTGAATGTGGTGCCGGGCAGTGTGCGGGCGACGCTGGATGTGCGGCATCCCAAGGATGAGTCGCGGCATGCGGCGGTGGCGAATCTGTTGACCAAGGCGGAGCTGGCGGCAGCGGCGCGCGGGGTGCGGGTGAGCGCGAAGGCGATTTCGAAACAGGCGGCTGTGGCGATGAATCGCGAGCTCACGGTGATGTTGCAGCAGGCTGCCGAACGGGCGGGATATGAGACGCACCAGATGTTCTCGGGGGCGGGCCACGATGCCATGATTCTGGCGCCTCACGTGCCCGCGACGATGCTGTTTGTGCGCTCGCCGGGGGGTCTGAGTCATCATCCCGATGAGGCAGTGCGCGTGGATGACGTTGAGGCGGCGCTGGCGACGGTTGTCGAATTCCTCCGCGGCGTGAAGCCTCCGGACAGGTAGAATCAGGGTTTCTTATGCATCAACTTGGATTGACACGCAGCGCAAACCGACGCGACCATCTCCTTCTGACGCCAGACACGTTCATCCGCACGCCTTTGCCTGGATTGACCGATGGCATGGCGATCGTGCATGTCGCACCCCAAGCTGGCGCGGCGTTCACGATGATGACAGTGGAGCTCGAATCAGGCGGCTCACTTACCGAAGGACCGACGCAGCGGTTCCTGTATGTGCTCGAGGGCGAATTGTCTCTGACGGAGCACGGAAGTGTGGACCCACATGCCTTGAGCACCGGTAGTTACGCCTATCTGCCTGCAGAGTTCGAGTACACGCTGAAGGCAGAAACCAAGGCGCGCGTTGTGGTGATCGATAAGCCATTTCTGCCGCTGCCGCATTCGCGCGGCGAAGAGGCGGAGGAGGCCTGGCCATGGTTTCTGGTTGGCCGCGAGGAGGATGTTGCTCCGGTTTCGCTAAACGGTGATGAGGGACTGCAGGTGCGCTCGTTATTGCCGACCTCATTGGCCTTCGATTTCGCCTGCAATACGATGACGTATGCGCCGGGCGCGGGACTCTCGCAGGTGGAGATCCACTACATGGAGCACGGGCTGCTGATGCTGGAGGGCGGCGGGATCTATCGGCTCGGCGATGAGTGGTACCCCACGCAGGCTGGTGACTTCATCTGGATGGCGCCGTTTTGCCCGCAGTGGTTCGGCGCGATCGGCAAGCAGCCGGCGAAGTACTTAATCTATAAGGACTTCAACAGGCACACGCTCGCATGAACATCAGCATCAATACCGACCGCCTTCTTGGCGAGCTGCATCGACTCGCGTGGATTACCGACTGCCCGCCAACCGAGGACAGATCTCTGTCGGAGCCCACGCAGGCGGTTACGCGAATCGTGTTCACGCCGCGGGATCTGGAAGCGCGCGCGTGGCTGAAGTCGCTGGCTACGGATGCGGGGTTCAGCGTTCGCGAGGATGCGGTCGGCAATACATTTATGCGGTGGGAGGGCAATGATCCTGCCGCAGGCGTGATCGGGACGGGGTCGCACACGGACGCAATTCCGCATGCAGGCATGTACGACGGCACGGTTGGCGTGCTGGGCGGATTGGAAGCCTTGCGGTCGTTGAAGGAATCTGGATTTCGGCCGAAGCGATCGCTCGAACTGCTGATGTTCACGAGCGAGGAGCCCACACGGTTTGGGATAGGATGTCTTGGGTCGCGGATGCTCGGTGGGGTGATGGACCCGCAGAGTGCCGACGAATTAAGTGATCGGCTGCATGAGACGGATCCAGATGCGCCTGAAGGTTTGAGGCTGCGCGAGGTGCGAGAGGGCGCGGGATTTGGCGGAGACCTCGCAAGCGTCAAGCTGCCGGCGAACTACTACGACGCCTGGGTGGAGTTGCACATTGAGCAGGGGCCGTTGCTCGAACGCGACAACGTTCAGCTTGGAGTCGTGACGAACATCGCCGCACCGGCGAGCTATCGCTACACAATCGAAGGCTTCGGCGGACATGCCGGTGCGCTGCTGATGCCGGACCGCCGTGATGCACTTTGTGCGGCTGCTGAGATCATCCTGTCGGTGGAACGTCACGCGCTCGCTGCGAATGCTCGCTCAAAGGATGAAGGACAGAATGGCGTGGACACGGTCGCGACGGTCGGCATGGTCTCGGTGCATCCTGGCGCGGTGAACTCGGTGCCCTCGCGCGTGCAGATGACGCTCGATATCCGCGACACGAATGTGAGCCGCCGGAACGCAGTCATGGATGCGGTGCACGCCGACATTCGGGAGGTCGAGCAACGCCGCGGCGTACGTGTGACGGAGGAGCTGATCAACGCAGATCAACCTGCGCACTCCGATCCGCGGATCGTTGCCACGCTCGAAGAGGCGTGCCGGGAAGAGGGCGCGAGTTTCAGGCGGATGGTGTCGCGTGCGTACCATGACACGAATTTCATTGCGCCGATTGCGCCTGTGGCGATGCTGTTTATTCCCTGCAGGAACGGCGTCTCTCATCGGCCGGACGAGTACGCCACGCCGGAGGCGATTGCGCTGGGGACGCGCGTGCTCGCCCGGACACTCGCAAAACTCTCTATCGCATAGTTCGGCGACGCGGCTACACTGTCAGCAGCGCTGAGTTTGCGTCCTGCACGACGTGACGCCATGCCCATTCAAACGATCAATCCCGCGACCGGTGAGCTGCTGCGCAGCTTCGAGCCACTCACGCCTCAAGGCCTTGAGGCAAAGCTGGCGCTTGCCCATGAGGCGAGCCGCCGATATCTCTCTGAGCCGCTGGCCCAGCGGGCCTTCTGGATGAGGCGACTGGCCCATCTGCTGGATGCTGAGCAGAACGAGCTGGCCACAACCATGGTGACCGAGATGGGTAAGACCATCACGGCCGCTCGTGCCGAGGTGGAAAAGTGTGCGCGCGCGTGCCGCCATTACGCGGAGAACAGCGAGGCCATGCTGGCGCCGGAGTTTATCGCGACCGAGCATGCGCGCAGCTATGTACGCTGGGATCCGCTGGGCGTGGTGCTGGCAGTGATGCCGTGGAATTTTCCGTTGTGGCAGGTATTCCGGTTTCTGGCGCCGGCGCTGATGGCGGGCAACGTAGGGCTGCTGAAGCATGCCTCCAACGTGCCGCAGTGTGCGCTGGCGATTGAGGCGCTGGTGCGGCGCGCGGGCTTTCCGCGCGGGGTTTTCCAGACGCTGCTCATCGAGGCGAAGCAAGTGGAGAGGGTGCTTGCGGATGACCGCGTGGCCGCAGTGACGGTGACGGGTTCGGAGGCTGCGGGCCGTGCCGTTGGGGCACAGGCAGGTTACTTCATCAAGAAAAGCGTGCTGGAGCTCGGCGGTAGTGATCCGTTCATCGTGATGCCATCGGCAGATCTGACCGAGGCGATAAAGAACGCGGTGCAGGCGCGCTGCATCAACAACGGCCAGAGCTGTATCGCTGCCAAGCGGTTCATCGTGCATGAGTCTGTGTATCGCACGTTCGAGGAGCGCTTCGTCGAAGGGATGGCGTCACAGGTGGTCGGCGATCCGATGGCGGAAGGGACGCAGGTCGGCCCGCTGGCGACACAACAGATCGCGGAAGACCTGCAACGACAGGTGGACGCCGCCATTGATGCCGGCGGCCGGCTGCTCACGGGTGGAAGGCGCCTGAGCCGGGACGGGAACTTCTTCTCACCGAGCGTAATCGCCGGGCTGCCGCGCACTGCGCCAGTGGCACGCGAGGAGACGTTTGGGCCACTCGCGTTTTTATTCAAAGTGGCGTCGCTCGACGAGGCTATCGCCTTGGCGAACGATACGCCGTTCGGCCTGGGAGCGAGCTGTTGGACGAATGAAACTGCTGAGCAGCAGAGGCTCGCGCTGGAGCTGCAGAGCGGATCGGTGTTCTTCAATACGCCGGTCGCGAGTGATCCGCGGCTGCCTTTCGGCGGCATCAAGCGTAGCGGCTATGGGCGCGAACTCTCCGCGGCCGGGATGCGTGAGTTTCTGAACGCGAAGACCGTGGTGATCGCCGCGACAGCGCGAGTTTCAGCTCCGAAGCAGGGCGACGAGTCGAAGTTCGTTTTGCCTGTGCGCGAGCAGCCGCTGGTGACTGCGAAGGCTGAGGCAAACAAGAAGAAGTCACGTAGTGGAATTGCGACACTCGGATTGACCGAGCGGAGCGACGAGTAGTCCAGAGTCGTCGACCACACTAACAACACATTGACGCTTACGCGGAGATCGTCGCGAAGCAAAGCGGCTGCGAAAGAACCGCAGCCGCTTCGGTTTATCCCCGACTGACGTTAGAAGTTGAACGAGGCCTGCAACAAAATACGCCGGACTGCAGACTGCGTCGTGTAAGGGCCGCCTTGCAATGCCGTGGACTGACCGAACTGCGGCGAGCCCAACACGCCGTTGGGTGCCGAGAGATCGTTGTTGCCGAAGAGGTTCTGCACCTGCAGGCCCAGCGCCACGTTGTAACGCTTGCCTGTGCTGGAGCCTCCGCCGCCGAAGAAGCCGCCGCCCTCATGGCCACCACCGCCGCCATGGTGTCCACCGCCGCCGCCCGAACCATGCCTGCCGGAACCGCCGTCGCCAGAACCGCCTTGCTGACCATTCTGCGGGTTGCGTGATTCGCCGAATCCCCAGGTCTTCGTAAGACGGAAGTTCAATGTAAACAACGCCGGCCCTGTGCAGTAGTTGATGGGGACCGTAGACGAGTTCGCCGGCTGTGAACCTGGCTGCGCGAAAGTGCCGCAGCCGCGAATCGACTCAACGGTTTTGCCATTCGGGGTTGCGCCATTCGCCAGATACGGGCGGTCGTTCAGAATCGTATCGTTGTTGTTGTCGTTCCCCGTCGTGATGTTGAACGGAACTCCACTCTGTCCGATCATGAACGGGCTGAACTGGATGTAGTGCGGCAGCGAGATGGAGCCTGCCAGGAAGGCCCGGTTATGAACGCTAAACGACGTGCGTCCGTAATCTGCCCTGATATTGAACGGGGTGGTGACGAACCCGCCCGATGTGTCGCCGTGGGCCGAGTTCAACGAGTAATAGCCGAAGATCGACAGCCATTTCGCGGCTTGCGCTCTCCCGTTCACAATCAGCTGATTCTGATTGAATATGCCGCCCGAGAAGAACTGATATTGGGGACCAACTGTCGCGTTCGCAGGCCCAGGGGTTGCAAGCGAGTAGTTGATGTTCTGCTGTGCCAACTCATGAACACCCTGCGAGTGCACATAGTTGACTGACAGAGTTCCAAACCGGCCCACCTCCTGGTCTGCACCTATCGCAGTCTCCATGGTGTACGGCGAGCGGATGTTGGAGGCAGCGGAGTAGGTCGTCTGGGTGCTTGCCGCATTGCCTCCGATGCACGCGTTGATCAACGCCTGTGTAATTGGCTGATTCAAATCCGGTGTACACGGATTTGTTGCGGAGCCCGGATTTTCCACGGTGTACACCGTCTCATTCGTGCCGTTCTGCTCCTGCAGCGTCAGAATGTTACCTTGCCCGAAGCGATCATAGAAAATACCGAAGCCAGCCCGCAGCACTGTCTTGGGTGCTCCGTGCCCTGAGAACAATCCGTAGTTAAGAGCCACGCGAGGCGCGAAGTCATGGTGATCGCGCAGATGATTCTGTGTCTCATAACGGAGACCGTAGCTGAGTGTGAAATTCTGAACCGGCTTCCAGTCCGTCTCCGCATAGAGACCGAGGTCGGTGTAGGTGTCCCCGATCTTATGATTGTTCACTTGCACGTAGGAGAACTGCCGCGGAATGCCGGTTTCATAACTGTTGTCCGTCGGGCAGGTGGTTGTTGGGGAGGGTACGCAGGGAATCGCAGTCAGAGTCGAATACACGAATTCGCCGTTTGTGTGGCCTTCGGTGTCCTCGGCCTCTCTTGTCGAACGCAACCGTACGCCCATTCGAATGAAGTTCTTCTTCAATTGGAGTGACGTATAGTTCTGCACCTCGTAGTGGTCCTGATGATCCGACAGGTTCTGGCCTGAGTACCCGCCGGCCGTGAAATCACCCGAGACCGACACCGTCGGAAGATTGTTCAGAGCAGTTGTCGCGATGTGCTCGCGCTCATACTCAAATCGTGTCTCGTTCACCAACTTCGGGCTGAAGGTCTCAGTATCACTGACTTGCAGGACGTTGCTCATCCTGTTCGTATTAAAAGCGGCCGTTGGAATCGTCCGGTTAGAAATGCCGCCATTCGTTGCGGTGTTTCTAACAAATTGATACCGCATGGTGAGCACGTTCTTTTCACCCAGCGCCAGATCCAGTCGCGGGTTGAAATCCACACGCAGCTGCGGATAATACGTCTCCCGCTGGAATGTGCTGATGGTGCAGCCGGCAGTTCCTGGATTGCAGAGCGTCTGCGATCCAGGCGATGCGGCGAGTATCTGAGCCGTCGTGTACTCATCGTCCTGAATCTGCCGGAACGTTCCGCCCAGGTTGTACGAGGCGTTCTTGCTCAACGGCCCCGTCAGGTTTCCGAACATGAACATCGTGTGATACGGCGGCTGAACAATCGGCGCCGAGCTGAACGAAGGCGGGGCTCCCGAATTGAACTGTGATGGGTTGCCATTGATCTGGAAGTTGCCGTGCAACTTGTCCGTGCCAGGCTTCGTGAACACCTCAACGCGCCCATAGCCAAGCTTGTCGTACTCGGCCGAGAACGGATTTTGATTCACACGGATCTCGCGAATGGACGACTTCGGCGGAAGCTGTCCGCCGGTGAAGCCGTCCACATAGATTTGTCCGCCGTTCGGTCCAGCGGATGGTCCGGCGAGAGCGGTCAACTCGCTCTGCAACTCGTCCGGATCGTCCGAAAGCGCTTCGAGATCCTTGCCCTGCAGGACCGTCGAGCTCGCGTTGGAGTCCGGGTCAACGCTGAGTTGCACGGCGCTGGCCTCGACGTTGACGACAGTGTTCTCCTGCCCAATCTTCAACTTTGCGTCGAGCGTCGTACTCGGGACCGCCGGGACTTTCAGATTGGTCATCAGGTACGAGGCGAAGCCGGGCATAGAGACGAGCATCGTGTACGTGCCTGGCGTGATGGTGATGTTGTACGTGCCGTCAGAGCCTGACTTGATCGTCCGGCCCGGTCCCTTTGCCGGCGTAAACGTGACCGTGGCTCCGGGGATCAGTTCCCCGTCGGGGTCCGTGATGGTTCCATGAACCTTTGTTCCGCCAGTCGAAACTTGCGCGGATGCATTCGCCGGGCCGGCGGGCGCAGTCTGCGGTGGTGGCGCGGCCGATTGACCGCGACTCCCTGGCGAAGACAGCAGCAAGCACACCAATCCCGCAATTAAGCTTTTTCCAACGGACATCATTACTCCTCAACGTTCGAACAAATAACTTTCAGGGTGCGAATAGGAAGGGGCGCATCATCTGACCCGATTGCCGCTGCCCCCGCGCATTACTTTTGGATGCTCGGCAGACTATTTGCCGGGCCCTCCGGCGTCACCCATGCTGGCCGCCGCGTCACCGCCCATGCTCCAGGGTGTAAGCGTCATCCCTCCGCCGGTGGGTGCGGCTGTGAGGATCGGTTCAACCCCAGTCAGCAACGTCACGGCAGAGCTCTTAGACGACTGCTCCGAGGGCGATGTGGCAACAATCATCACTGCCTCACCGGGCTTCAGCCCTGTGAGGGTCTCGGTCGGCAGACGTGACAACATTTGTGAGAGATCCATTCCGGCGCGGCGAGCACCTGCCGCGGACGCTCCCTCCTCGCCATTTGCCGAGGCTGGTGTCGCGGGCGCGGGCCTCTGCCCTGCAGCGCCGGCGCGCGCGTTCGCTCCTCCGCGCATGCGTGCGGCAATCATCTGCGCAGCCTGAGGAGGAAGACGCCGAACGTCGCTATTCGGCGTGACAGTGACAGTGACGACCTTCTTGGTGGTCAGATCCTTCAGGGTCACCGTCCCTGCTGTCGCATCCACTGCAGTCAGGAGGCCGGAATAATTCTTGAAGGTTCCGGCAACGATCCCGTCGGCAGCAATCGTGGCGCCGTCATCCGAGCGCGTCCCACGCACGCGAAGCTGGTCGCCAGGCCGGATAGAGCCTATATCGCTTTTGACGGCGTCCTCAAACTTTACCGAGTTGCCAGAGTAACGACGGACGATCGTCGCCGGTGTCGTCGTGACCGTGACGGTTTTCAGACCACTGGAGATGACGATTGTGCCCGTCCCCGGATCGACCGACTTCACAATTCCTCCGCCACCCTTCTGCCAGGCCGCTTCCTCCTCGGCATGCGTCTCGGCGATCGCTGTGGACTTCATCAGAATGACGCGTGCAGCGTTGAGCGTGGTACCGGTGTCGCCCGCGGACCCAGTCACAAGCGCGCGGTCACCCACCTGCACATCGGTGATTGAGCCCGAGGTCGCCGCGGTCAGGTCCTTCGCTCCCGGGGGCACAATCAGCACCTTCGCCGCAGCCGGAACCGCCACGGTCACGTCCTGTCCGCCCGCGGTCGTCAGGACGAAACTGTCACTGGTGGTCGACTTTACCGTACCGCTCTGGCGTGGGATGGCCTGAGCATAGAGAGTCGCCGCGCACCCGAGCGCGAGCACAGCCACGAAGGACCACCGTGCGAGGGAGCGGAGGAATCTGATCTGAAAGGGCTTCATTGAGTTGAAAGAGTCAAGGCTCGCTTTATGCGTAATTTGAAACGTTCCAGGCACGCCATCCCAGCCAGTAAGAGTGATTCTGGGAGATAGCCAGTGGAACAACTCTTTATGGGATACGGCTTCATGCCGGAAAAGTTTCGAACAAGAACTTGATCTTGCCCAAATTAGTATCGCAGAACGACGTGCGGAAAACCAAACCTACGGCAGAGTCGACCCATCGGCCAGCGGAAGTTCCAGATGCGAAGGGAATTTCGGCGACGCATAGATCGTCAGGGTCTCTGGTTTATAGGCGGACTCCGGTGCAGTCATGATGTTCGGCACCCAGGTCTGCGGATTGCGGTCGTACAGGGGGAACCAGCTCGACTGCACCTCGACCATCATCCGGTGGCCCTTGAGAAACGTGTGGTCGGCGCCATGGAGGCTCCACTTGTACTCCGCGATCTCGCCGGGCTTCACAGGCTGTGGATCTGTAAAGCTGTTGCGATAGCGGCCGCGGAGAATCTCCTCAGCCACCATGAGCTCATAACCATCCGGGTAGACGTCGATAAGCTTTGCGATCCAATCTGTATCGGAACCGGTGGTCGCGGCAAACAGGTCGGCCTTGACGTCGCCTGTAACGGTCACATCTGCAGGGAGCGCCGGCGTCTCGAAGTTGGCGAGGTCCTTGCGGCCGGACACGAACTGCTGGTCTTCAACCAGCCAGGTGCGCCATTGGGAGCCCTGTCCGTAAGTCGATTGAATCGGACGGTGGCGGTATGGAATCGGGTCAGCAGGATCAGCGACATAGGTCGCCGCAATTCCGTTACTTCCCTCGTCCTTTGCTTTTGGCGCTGCAAGGCTCAGCCTTTCACCCGGTTCGAGATAGACATTCGCCCTATGGAAGCCCTGCTTCGGCGGCCAGACGTCGTACCGGTGCCATTTGTCCTCTCCCGTGCGGAAGCTCGCTGTGTCCTTCAGATCAAAGCCGGGTTTGCCCTTCAGATAAAACTCGAAGAACGGCGCCTCGAAGGTGGCGCGGTAGAAGGCGCCGGTCTTTTCGCCGCCAAAACTTACTCCGCCGTACTTGCTCATCAGCTCCGTGCCCGGACCGAAGGACCATCCACCATGGTTCCAGGGACCGAGCACAAGGTAAACGCGGTGCTGCGGGTCATTCGGGTCTTCATGCGGGCGAAGCGCGGCGTACTCCGCCTGCGTTCCCCACATGTCCTCCTGGTCCCAGTAGCCGCCCACCTCGAGCGTCGGCACCTCAGGTTTGTCGAGATGCGGCTCGACGGCCATGTCCTGCCAGAACTTGACGTAGCTCGGCTCGGACAGAAAGACCTTCGCCGTCGGCAGGCTGGTCATCCCGGCAGCTGCGGCAGCACCGGCGAAGTTCACGTGCTCGAGGAAAAAGTTGTACTGGTCCTCCTTCGAGCTCTGCGGGACATCGGTCTTCTGCGCCTCAAGCTGCTGCACATAATCGAAGCCGTAGCTCTCGCGAAACGCGCCATTGTGGAAGAAGTCATCCCCCTTCCAGATGTTGGTCATTGGAGCCTGCGGGCTGATCGCCTTCACCGCCGGATGTGCGTCAATGCCGGCCATCATCGCCAGGAACCCCGGATAGCTGACACCTAGGACGCCCACCTTGCCGGAGTTGTTCGGCACATTTTTCAGCAGCCAGTCGATCGTGTCGCGTGTGTCCGTGGTTTCGTCGATGTCGCTCTTGGAGTTGTGTGCGACGACCGGATGATTCATCACAAACTGCCCGCCCGAGCCGTAGCGTCCACGAATGTCCTGGTAGACGAAGATGTAGCCGCTGGTCGCGAGCTCCGGCTTCGCAATCGCCGGCGTGTCAGGCGAATTGGCTGCAACCCCATAGGGAGTGCGTGTCATCAGGAACGGCAGCGGCGGTCCACTCGTATCGCTTCCCTCCGGCCGCAGGATCACGGTGTGCAATTCGACACCATCGCGGACCGGAATCATGACCTCCGAACGCACGTATCTGGGTCCGTGATAGTCCTTCAGCAGTTCCGCCCTGTGCTGCGCTGGTGTCTCCTGTTGCTTCGTCTGCGCGGTTGACGTAGTTGCCGCAGGCGGCTGCGTTTGGGCGACAGCGACCGTCGCACACAGGACTATCGAACAGCCCAAGAGTTTCAGCATCAAGCCTCCGCAAATGTCAGGAGTCAGGGGAGTCGCGAGGTCAGAAAACTGCAATCCTAACTCCCTGACTCCCCATTCCCTACTTACGAATTCCCCGTCAGATTTCCCGGACTTGCCATGCACTGCCAGTTATTTCGCGCGTGCGAGCCGTCGCAGAAAGGCCGCTTCTCACTCATGCCACAGCGGCAGAGGCTCACCGCCGGCTTTCCCGTCAGGTCCCACTCCTTACCGTCTGCGTCCTGAAGCACGATGTGCCCTTCCACCCGCAGCGGCCCGTTTGGCCGCACTGTAATGCGCACTGCATCATCTGCCATTTGCTGCTCCTTATCTCGCCAGCATAGCAGCGAGCAGATGCTTCAGCCGCAGGCGCTGTAACTCAACTTACAGGCTCACCATCGCCTCATCCACATAGCACCATCCCCATCGCTCGCCCGGCTGCACCGAGCGCATCACAGGATGTTTCGTGGCATGAAAGTGCTTCGTCGCATGCTTGTTCTTCGAGGAGTCGCAGCAGCCCACGTTCCCGCACACCAGGCACTCGCGAAGGTGCACCCACGTGTCGCCCATCTTGATGCATTCCTCGCACCCCTTGGCGTAACTCGCGGAGGCGCTCGGCACGTCCTTCAGGTTCACGTGATCGACATGATGACAGGCCATCGCTCGCCTCCTTGGTTTCGAAAGGAATCAGCCCGCCGCGAGGCACCCTTTTTGAGCAACCAGCAGCTCGCGAATCCCGCGGTCGGCGACATCCAGCATCTCGTCCATCTGCGCCCGGGTATAGGTCCCGCGCTCCGCGGTTGCCTGCGTCTCCACCAGGCCACCGGAAGCGGTCATCACTACATTCATGTCCACCTCCGCGCGTGCGTCCTCTTCATACGCGAGATCCAGAAGCACGCGCCCATCCACGATTCCGACGCTAGTGGCCGCAACCATCTCCCGTAGCGGCGACTGCTTCAGCGTCCCCGCGGCGACCAGCTTCCCCAACGCAATCGCGAGCGCAGCGCACGCACCCGTGATGGCTGCCGTTCGAGTGCCGCCGTCCGCCTGCAACACATCGCAGTCCAGAATCACCGTGCGTTCACCGAGCAATTTTGTGTCAACCACGCTGCGCAGGCTTCGCCCGATGAGCCGCTGAATCTCATGGGTGCGGCCGCCAATCTTGCCGCGCTCGCTCTCTCGCGGCGTGCGTGTCAGCGTCGCCCGGGGCAACATTGCGTACTCCGCCGTCACCCATCCGCGCCCCGAGTTTCGCATCCATCCGGGCACGCCCTCCTGCACCGTTGCATTGCACAGAACCCGCGTGTGGCCCACCTCAATCAGTACTGACCCCTCCGCCGTTGCCACAAAACCCGCCGTCAGCCGCAGCTCGCGAGCCTGTGTTGCTCCTCGTCCCCCACTCCGGAAGATCTCTTCCCCGTTCGTCATCCGGTGATTGTAGCCGCTGTGCATGCAGCACGTGTCTGGAGTCACTTCTACTCCCACGTTAGTGGATTGTTCCCCGCGGAACGTTGCGCTATCGTGCATCGTGACTGCGGGTCTGCTTCGGCCCGGGTCTGAAAGATCGGAGCAGTAATGTCGGCCCCTTCGCAGAGCAGTGTTGTTGTACCGTCTGATTCGTCCGTCCCCAAGAGCCGCGCCACCTCATCGTCGGACACCACCCATCCTCTGTCGCTGCTGGTCATCGAGGACGACCCCGTGCTCCGGGACTTCTGTCTCGAGATCGGCGGGCAGATGGGGTTTGCTGCGGCGTTCGCAGATTCGATCCCCTCCGCGCGCGCTGTTCTCCCCCAGCCTGTGGATGTCGTGCTACTGGACGTTCACCTTCCCGGGGGCGACGGCCTGTCGCTGCTGGACGAAATTCGTATGAAGCACCCCTCCGCGATCGTCATCATTATGACCGCCTTCCCCACCGTCGACTCTGCCGTTGAGGCGCTTCGGACCGGGGCCGGCGACTATCTCTCCAAGCCCTTCACCGTCGACGACCTCGCCTCAACGCTGGAGCGCGCCACAGAGCGCCGCATCTTCGATGTGGAGTCGCGGGAGTTACGGGAGCGTCTGCGAACAGGACAGGGCGAGGGCCGGCTCACCGGCCGCTCCCCTGGCATGGAAAAGCTCTACCGCATCCTCTCCAAGGTTGCGTTCACAACCCATCCGGTCCTCATCGTAGGCGAGTCAGGCACCGGGAAGAGCGTCGTCGCGCAGGCCATTCACCTGAACGGTCCTCGCTCCGCAGAGCCCTTCACCACCCTTGAGTGCACTGTGCTCGCGCCGGCACTTATGGAGGCCCAGCTCTTCGGTTCCGCCGGCGAGCCGCCATTGCTCGGCCGCGCCGGCACCATCTTTCTCGATGAGGTCTCCGAGCTCCCGCTCGACCTGCAGGCGCGTCTGGTTCGCGCACTCGAAACGCGCCAGATATCCACAAAGGACGGCACAGAAGCCGTCCCGTTCGCCGGACGTCTGCTGGCTTCCACAACGCGCGACCTCACACGCCTGGTCGCGACCGGCCGTTTCCGCAACGACCTCTTCTATCGCCTGAACGTCGTCAACCTGCGCCTGCCACCGCTGCGTGAACGCAAGGAGGACATTCCACTGCTCGCGGCAAGCATTCTCGAGCGTCTGCACCTCGAGAGCGAGGACTACCACACCATTGCACAGGACGCTCTCCGTCTGCTGGTCGACTACGATTGGCCCGGTAATGTCCGCGAGCTCCAGCACGCTCTGGAACGTGCCTTTGCGCTCTCCAGTGGTCCAGTCCTGCACCTTGGCGACCTGCCCACGCAACTCCAGAACGCCCGTCTCGAACTCGAACAGAGTCGTCAGGCCCCCGCAGCCCCGGAGAACTCCGTCACCATTGAGGTTCGCTCGATTGCCGACATGGAGAGGCAGGCAATCCTCACCACGTTGCACCAGTTGAACGGTGACAAGCTGATGGCCGCAAAGCTGCTGGGCATTGGAAAGACCACTCTGTATCGCAAGCTCAAAGAGTACGGCCTCGTTGCACCCGAGCTCTGACCTTCGCCACCTGAGCCAGTGCTGTATCGAGTTCGGTACAATCTCTTCCTACACCAAAGCGTCGCATTCAGCGCATTTGAACAGGGAGAACCATTCGATGAAGCTCACACCAGGAAAGCTCGCCGGCCTCAACGCAGTGTCTGATTCGCGCGGTGTCATCGCCGCGGCGGCAATGGATCAGCGCGGATCGCTGCAGAAATCGCTCGGCCAGGCACGCGGCGCGCAGGCAGACGCCCACGACCTCGAAGTCTTCAAGACACTAGTCGCAGACGTCCTCACGCAGCGCGCCTCCGCGATTCTTCTCGACCCCGAGTTTGGCCTGCCTGCCAGCAAGCATCGCCACGGCAAGGGTCTTCTGCTCGCCTACGAGAAGACCGGCTATGACGCCACCACTCCCGGGCGCCTGCCCGATCTGCTCGATCACTGGAGCGTCGCGCGTCTCAAGGAAGCCGGCGCCGACGCGATCAAGATCCTGCTTTATTACACGCCCTTCGATCCGGCCGAAATCAACGACGTCAAGCACGCCTTCATCGAGCGCATCGGCGCTGAGTGCCGCGCCTTCGATATCCCCTTCTTCTGCGAGTTCGTTGGCTACGACGCGGACGGCGGCGATGAAAAGGGCGTCGAGTACGCGCGCAAGAAGCCGTCGATTGTCGCCGGCTCCATGAAGGAGTTCTCCAACCCCAAGTACGGCATCGACGTCCTCAAGGTTGAAGTCCCGATCGTCATGGAGTTTGTCGGCGGCTCGAAGGCCAACAAGGGTCAGAGCGCCTATACCCGCGCCGAAGCCATGCAGCACTTCCGCGACGCCGCTGCCGTCACCAACTTGCCGTTCATCTATCTTTCCGCCGGCGTCTCCAACCCGGTCTTCATCGAGACTCTCGAACTCTGCAACGAATCAGGCGTCGCCTACAACGGCGTCCTTTGCGGCCGCGCCACGTGGAAGGATGGCATCCCCATCTATGCCACCAAGGGTGAGCAGGCCTTCCGCGACTGGCTGAACACCACCGGCGTAGAGAACATCGAGAACGTCAACCGCGCGCTGCAGGGCGCAACCCCCTGGCGCGGCAAGATCGAAAACGCCTAGCGATCGGCCACAACTTTGTTATTGGCGGATGCAGCGGGTCATCGTAGACTCGCTGCATCCATCATGACCCGGGACTTGCGTGTTCTTCTCGTTCTCGCCGCGCTGTGGCTGTGCGCGCTGCCATCCGCTGTAGCCCAGACCTATACACCGAAGGCCATTCACTTTGAGGGCTCGCCAGGGCTCGACTCCGCCGAACTGCTGCAACAGACCGGCTGGCATGAAGGCGTTCCGATCACCAAGGCTGAGATTGAAGCCGGAATGCAGAAGCTGGCCGATACCGGCGCCTTCACCGGACTCAGCTACGTTGTAAACGACGCCGCTCTCACCGTAAAGCTCACCTCGGCTGCCGGCAGCCAGGCCCTTCCCGTGCGCTTTGGCAATCTCGTGTGGTGGCAACCGGACGAACTCCTCAAGCTCCTCGAAGCGCGCGTCCCGCTCTTCCATGGTGACCTCCCCCTAACCGGCAACCTCACCGACCAGGTCCAGGCCGCACTCGTCGATCTGCTGCGCGACAAAGGAATCCCGAACGCCAAGGTCACCTCAGAGCTCTCCACCAATCGCGTTGGTGCAATCGATGCAGTCGCCCTCTCCATCACCTCTCCGGAGGTGCTCGTCGGCGAGACCCGTTTCGACGGCGCCATTCCATCTCTTCAGCCCAAACTGACGTCGTTCAGCCACAAACTCGCCGGGCAGGACTTCGACCGCCTCACCGTAACCGACACCGTCCGCCAAACATCCGCCGAGATCTTCGAAGATGCCGGATATCTGGACGTCTCCAATGACCCTCCGGTCTTCGCACCGCCTCGTAAGGACCTGGACCACTACGTGGTTGACGAAGAGGTGACCTTCCATCCCGGCGAGGTCTATCACATCAGCCGCATCAACCTTCAGCCTGCGGCGCCGATGAACGCCGCGGACCTGACAAAGGCACTCAATGTAAAGGTCGGCGATGTAGCGTCCGCCGTCGCTCTGAGACTCGCTGAAGACTACCTCGCTCGCCCATATACGGAGCGCGCCTATCTCATGGCCAAAGCCCATGGCGATGTGCATAAAGATCCCTCCGCCCACACCGTGGCCTGCACATTCACCATCGCCCCAGGCGATCAGTTCCACCTCGCATCGGTTGACACGACAGCGCTTCCGGCTGCGGCCCAATCCCAGCTCGCAAAGCTCTGGCACCCCGCCCCCGGCGCTCTCGTGGACCGCTCGTTTCAAGTAGGGCTGTTCGACGCGCTCCGTCAGCTTCCCTCGTCTATTCACGTCACCGCGCAGCATTCGCTGAACGCCGCCAACCATACTGACATCGTCAGCCTCAAGACTCACGAAGCGCCCCATTCCTGATCCCGCATCGATGCGCGCCTGGGATTGAAAACCCCTGATCCTGCCAGCCTTCAACTTTCGTAATTGGCACAAACCAGCCCGACGCCAAACGGCGGGCCGGCGCAGTATACTCGCGGCAACTAGCCATGCGTCGGGCTGCGCGTTGTCTCTCCATCGCCGTCCTGCTTCTCGCGACTTCGTCCCCGCTTTGTGCCCAGACCTACAACCCTAAATCCATCCACTTCGAGTCAACCGACCTGAAGCAGCATCTCGACGCGAGCGAACTGCTGCGCATCACCGGGCTGCACGAGGGGGTTCCGCTCACCAGGGCTGACATCGAAGCCGCGCTCCAGAAGCTGGGTGACAGTGGCGACTTCAGCAATCTCACCTACACGGTCAACAACTCCGCGCTCACGATCCGGCTCACGCCCGCCGCCGGTGGTCAGGCGCTTCCGGTGCGCTTCACCAATTTCGTCTGGTGGCAGCCGGAGGACCTTCTCGGCATACTCGAACAACGCGTTCCGCTCTTCCACGGGACCCTTCCTCTGCAGGGCAACCAGACTGGGGAGATCGAAGATGCACTGGTCGCGCTGCTCAGTGAGAAGGGCATTCCGGACGCGCGCATCACCGCGATGCCTTCCTACAGCTCCGTGGGCGGACCTATGGACGCCGTCGCGCTCTCCATTACCTCACCGGAGATTCTCGTCGGCCAGACACAGTTCGATGGCGTCATTCCCGCCATCGCGGAGAAGCTCACGGCGTTTGATCGCCAGCTTGCGGATCGCAATTTCGACCTTCGCGATGTAAACACAAGCATCCGCGACAACGTTCAACAAATCTTCGCGGACGAGGGCTATCTCGACGGCACCGTCGACGCGCCGACACTGGCCGCACCACGGAAAGATATGGGAGGATACGTCGTCGACGTCCAGATGACTCTCCATCCGGGCAATCTATATCGCGTCGGCAGCATCGCCATCCATGCCGAGCCTCCGGCAACTGTTGCTGAGCTCCGCCCTGCCATTCCCTTCAAGAATGGCGACCCCGCTTCCGCGTCGGACATCCGCGCTGCCTTGACCGCACTCGCCCGCGTGTATGGTGACTACGGCTATCTGCGCGCGAAGGCTTCCGCCAATCTCGAGAAGAACGCCTCAAATGGGACCGTCGCCTACAGCTTCACCTTCTCACCAGGCGCCCAGTTCCATCTCGCCTCGATCGACGCGTCCGACCTCTCGCCTGATCTCCAGCAAGAGTTCACGGCACTCTGGCATGGGATGCCCGGTGCACTCGTTGACAAGAACTTCCAAACTAACCTCCGCCAAACGCTCGAAAAGCTGCACACCCATTACGGCGTCTTCGTCGGAGCAAAGTCTGATCCCGAGGCCCACACGGTCGTGATCGTCCTCAAACTTCGCAAAATCCCAGGATTACCCACGGAAGAGGGCGATCCGGGCACTCCGATTCCCTCGTCCGCGCCCCCTCTCGAGTCACCCTTGCCCCCAATCCCGCCGCCACCACAATCACGCCGCCCAAGACGGTAGCCACTGCTTCAAACTTCAGCTCCGGTGCTGGCCGATCCGCGAGTATGATGGAGCCGTCAATCCCAACCACCCAATACCCATAGGCCAATGCGCACAAGCAATCTGCGTCTCGTCTCCGTCGTCACGTTCCTCGCCTTCACTCTCGCAACCGCCGCGCACGCGCAGTACTCGATTCAGAAGATCGAGATCCACGGCGCGGCTCCGTACACCGAAGCCGAGGTCCTCGAGGTCTCTGGTCTTCGGGCCGGCCAGATGATGTCGCATGACAGTCTCGGCAATGCCGCGCAGCATTTGCTCGACACCGGTGTCTTCGCCGACGCGAGCATCGAGCTTACCGGCACCGGCATGGCACGCGCAGTGGTTATCAGCCTCAAACCCCTGCCTGCGAGTTCCCTGGTCCCTGCCACTTTCGCAAACTTCCCTTGGTGGGCGCCCTCTGAGCTCGATGCCGTTATCCGGCAGCGTGTTCCGTTCTATCGCGGCGGCATGCCGCCAGCCGGCAATCTTCCTGACAGCGTCAATGCGGCGCTCACCGCCATACTCACCGAAAAGGGCGTTCACGGCACCGTCTCGAACGCATACGTGGCGGCCACCAACCTTCACCCACAGCTCACCTGGGAGTTCCACATCGACGACCCCTCTGTCCGCCTTGGCTCCCTGTCGCTCAGTGGCACGCCTGCCGCCTTCGCTCCCGCAATGCAGCGTATCGCACAGCACCTCAGCGGCTCTCCGTTCAACGATCGCGCGGTAGCCGATCAGATTCTCGCTCCGCTGCACGACGCGGGCTACATCGACGCGCAACTCACCAACATCAGCACCACCCTTGAACCCGCTGGCCCCGGATACTCCGTGCGTTACTCCGCAACCGTCGTTCCCGGCGAAATCTTCCATGTGAACGCGATTGCCTGGCAACCCACATCCATCTACGCCCAGGACGCCTTCACGCACGATGCAAAGCTGCACTCCGGCGACGTTGCCTCGCAAAAGTCTCTGCTCGAAACCGAGCAGGCGATCCTCAACGCCTATCTGCACCTCGGCTATCTCGACGCCTTTGTCGACGCCCATCCACACACCGACGCCGCAGCCCATACCGTCAGCTACTCGCTCGAGATCAATCCCGGCGAGGTATACCGCGTCAAGTCCGTCACTCCGCTGAACCTCTCCGCGGCCGCACAGAAGGACTTCGATTTTGGCTGGCTGCTCAAGCCCGGCGCGGCCTACGATCCGCTTTACACAGCAAGCTTCCTCACCAACAACACCGCGCTGCGCAGCCTGGCCGGCTATACCGCCAGCTTTCAGGCAGCCGCCGACTCACAGACACATCTCGTCGACCTGACGATCAACTTCATCCGAACCGGCAGCGGCCAGTAGCCCGGTTATTTGAGGTTTCCTGTCACACCCGTGCCGACCGTCAGCGGCTTTCCATCCTCCGCTTCGATCTTCAACCCGCGGCTCTGCACCTGCGCATAGAAGATCTTCCCCGCCTTCGCTGCCTGAATCTGCACATTGTCCAGCACGAGATTCTTGATCGGCGCCTCCGGCAGCCCTTCGACATCGAGCGCCACCTTTGCTCCCGTCACCTTCACGTTCTCGATGTGAATTCCATCAAACCGCGCCGTAAGTCTCGTGACCGGCGCGGTTGTTGCTGTAACAGCGCCTGCGCGATCGCCACCGTAGTAATCCGTAATCTGAATCGCGGTCCCTACGTTCTCCATCGTGATGTCCTTGTAGCTGAAGTCGCTCAGATCGCCACCGCGGTCGCGCCCGCTCTTCAGCCGTATGCCCTGCGTCGTCCCCTTGAACTGCACGCGTTCCACGTGTACGTGCTGCACGCCGCCCGCGACCTCACTGCCTACGCTCATCCCGTGTCCATGAAGAAACACGCAATCTCTCACCGTGATGTCATGCGATGGCGCATCCGGTCCCGCGGAGCCCGGCTGCCCGCTCTTGATCGCCACATTGTCATCCCCTGTATCAATCGTGACGTGATCGATGAGCACGTGGCCTGAGCTGAACGGATCGATCCCGTCTGTGTTGTGCCCCGCCGGCTCCGGTGCCAGAATCCTCATGTTTCTAAACGTCAAATCATCCGAGTAGTAAGGCACAATCTGCCACATCGGCGAGTTCTCGACCGTCACGTTCTCCATCAGCACATGCTTGCAGTGATCGAACACAATCAGCCGCGGCCGCGTTTCACCCCGTCCGCGATGCTCCCACCAGCTATCGCCGCGTCCATCGATGACACCGCCGCCCCGAATGGTAATGTCCTCGGCATTCAGGGCGCTCAGCAGACTCTGCCGGCCTTTCTCATGAAACTGCTCAATCTCCGGATAGTCGGCGTGGTTCGTGCTTCCCTCGAGCGTCGTGCCTGAAGCAATCTCCAGCGTGATATGGCTCTTCAGCACGAGCGGCCCGCTCACAAACTTCGCTGCGCCCGCCAGCCGCACAATCCCACCGCCGCTCGCCGCACAGTCGTCAATCGCCTTCTGAATCGCCGCCGTGTCCGACGTAGCGCCATCACCTTTGGCCCCGTACTTCTGCACCGCGCATACCTTCGCACTCTGCGCCGAAGCAACACTCACCGACAGCAACATTGCCGCGCCCACAAAGAAAATCTTCTTCACGCTCATCCTCATCCGCACGCGTCAGGCTTTCAGCGCGGCTCTTCCATCTTGTCAGAAACCGGCGGGCCGCTCGTCCGCAACGCGGAACGCCTTCTCCAGCGCCACACCTGCCGCACACACCGTCCCCTCGTCGAACAACCTTCCAATCAGCGTCACGCCATGCGGCACTCTGCGCGGCGGATCAAACTTCGGCAGCGGATGCTTGGGGTCCGGAGCCCAGTCGCTCCGCGCCTCGCTCACCTCCACAAACCCCGCCCGCAGCGTCAGCGACGGATGCCCCGTGAAGTTGAAGATCACCAACTGCTCATCACGCAGACTCGGCACAAGCAACAGATCTACATCTTTGAAAACGCGCTCAATCTCCAGCGCGACCTTCCGTCGCAGCCTGTCCGCCTGCACAAAGTCCACCGCACTCAAAAACCGCGACTGCCGAAACGTATTCGGCCACGCATCCGGCACCTGCATCTTCAACTGGTCGACTTCGCCATCCAGCGTGATCTTCTCGAACGCCGCCGCAGCCTCTGCAAACAGAATGATGTTCAGCGAATCGTACGCCCAGTTCGGCAGTGTCACCGGAACCGCCGTCATCCCAAGCTGCTTCACCACCTCGAGCGCATGGCGATCGACATCCGTTGCCGGCGCCTCTTTCATCCAGCTCTCGATATAGCCCACGCGCAGCAACTTCACATCCGCGCGTTCGCTCACCGGCTGCGACGGCACGCTCCCCGTATCACTCGCGTCATAGCCCGAGATCGCTTCCAGCACCATCCGCGTGTCCTCAACGCTGCGCGCCATCGGCCCCAGCTTGTCGCACGTCCAGCTCAGCGTCATGGCTCCCGTACGCGGCACGCGCCCATACGTCGGCCGCAACCCCGTGACGCCGCACCGCATGCTTGGCGAAATAATCGATCCCTGCGTCTCACTCCCAATCGCAAACCCCACCAGCCCCGCCGCAACCGCCGCACCCGGCCCCGCGCTCGATCCCGACGATCCCTCCTCCAGCAGCCAAGGATTCTTCGTCTGCCCGCCAAACCACACATCATTGAGCGCCAGCGCACCCAAACTCAGCTTCGCAACCAGCACCGCCCCCGCCTCATTCAATCGCTGCGTAACCGTCGCATCTTTCTCCGGTACACGATCGCGATAGAACTCCGCTCCCCACGTCGTCGCAATCCCCGCCGTATCCAACAGATCCTTCGCTCCCCACGGAATCCCATGCAACGGCCCGCGATACTTGCCCGCCGCAATCTCCTTGTCCGCCGCACGCGCCTGCTCCAGCGCATGCTCCTCGCAAAGCGTGATTACGCAGTTCAGCTTTGCATTGAACTTATTTAGCCGGTTCAGATAGATCTTCGTCAGCAGCTCCGACGTAATCTTTCGGTCTTGAATCATCAACGAGAGGACACTCACCGGCGCGAAGGCAATATCTTCGTCACCGTCCGGATAGTTTGTCCCACGCCCCCCAACGCGATCGATAACGATCGTCGTGGAGTGATCCTCTACAGGGATTGTGCATTGTTTCGCCTCGCCCGCCGCCTCCAGCCGCGGAACCCACACCGTCGCCGGCGCATCCGCATACTCAATCTCCACCTTCCGCGGCCCCGTCCTGCGCTCGTACACCGCGGCCATCGACTGCCGCCAGTTTCCCGCCATCTCCGCGCGATGCCCAGGCGGCATCGTCACCTGCACCAGCTTCTCCGCCTCAGCAAACGTCGCCGTCGACACCTCCGGCCCGACCGGAGCCGCCGTCCCAAATGCTGGCGGCGCGCCCGGCGTGCTCGGCGTTTGCGGGCTTCCGGATGCCGGCTCCGCGGTGCCCTCCGCCTCCCCAGTAATGACCGCGCCAATCAACATCGAGCTCTGCGCAAGAAACTCCCGCCGCGAACGCGCCATCCGCCCTCCGTGCATCGAATCCTTAACCGCGAATACCGCCCCGTTATAGCACTCATACCCTGGCTTCCTAACTCCTCACTGCCTCACGTGCTTACCCTCAATCTCATGCCGCTCGCCACCCTCACCCTCGAGCTCGCCATCGAACACGCGCAATCCCTCAAAGACCGCCGTCAAGTCGTCCGCTCGCTCAAAGAAAAGCTCCGCCACAGCTTCAACATCTCCGTCGCTGAGCTCGACGACGCAATGATCTGGAACCGCGCCACCCTTGGCATCGCCGCTATCTCCAACTCTCCCAGCTACCTGGCCGGACAGCTCCGTGAGGTCGAATCCGCCGCGCGTCGCCTCGCCGTTGGTCTGGGATGCGACATAATAGAGTCCTGGCTCGACTCAGACGTCCACCTCGAGTCACCCGATTGAGCCATGTCGCGTCTTCGCGCCAGGAATGCTATCCTGCACAGTCACCTTTATGCCCGAGCAGAGAGCCAGACAATATCACCGGGGCCGAGTAGCCAGCACCTTCACCGAGGAGATCACCGCGATGCTGGAAGGCGAGCTATCCGACCCCCGCATCGCTCCCTGTTACGTCAGTGAGGTCGTCCTTGCTCCCGGGGGCAAGAGCTGCCGTGTCTTCATCGCCGTACACGGAGATGAACAGGCCGAGAAGAACACCCTCGACGGCCTCATGGCCGCCCGCAACTACATCCGCACTGAAATTCGTGAGCGCATGGGTGTACGCCACGTGCCTGAGCTCACCTTTGCCATCGATCGCTCAGAGAAGATGAACGCTCGCATGGAGGAACTCCTCGGCCGCGTCGGCAAGCATCGCGAAAAAATCGCGCGCAAGACGGCCGCTGCCGGACAGGAGAGCCACCGCTAACCCATGATGCGCGCCGACGCCATTGCCCGAATCCTTCGGATCATCTGCGACCATGAGACGTTTCTCATCACGTCGCACGCCCGCCCTGACGGGGACGCGATCGGGTCTGCGCTCGGCCTCATGCACCTGGTCGAGTCCATGGGCAAGCGCGCCACAGTCGCCTTCGCCGATCGCATTCCTATGATGTACCGCTGTCTGCCCGGCATCGAGCGCATCGTCCCCGATCTGCCCATCGAGATGCACGACGTCGCCATCCTCCTCGAGTGCGACTCCGTCGAGCGCAGCGGCTTTGAAGCGATTGACGCCGGCATGCTCGTCAACATCGACCACCATCAAAGCGGCCGCAACTTCGCCGACTTCAACTGGATCGACCCGACTGCATGCGCCGTCGGCGCCATGGTCTATCAGCTCGCCGTGGCCTCCGGTGAAGAGATCTCGCCCGAGATCGCCAGCTGCCTCTACTCGGCCATCCTCACCGACACCGGCGCCTTTACCTTCGCCTGCACGGACGCCTCCACCTTCGGCCTCGCCGAACACCTGCTCGAACGCGGCGCCGACTCCACCGCCATCGCGCAATCCATCTATTTCTCGCACCCGGAGAGCAAGGTCCGCATTCTCGGCTCCGCGCTCTCCAACCTCGAGGTCGACGGCGAGGTCGCCTGGACCTTCGTCACTCTCGACGACATGGAGCGGGCCAACGCCATCGTCGAGGATTGCGAAGGCATTGTTAACTACCTGATCAGCATCCTCGGCGTCCGTGCCGCCGTGTTTCTTCGCGAGATCCCGACCGGCGATCGTTTCCGCCTCAATCTTCGCAGCAAGGGCGCAGTCGACGTCGCCGAGGTCGCCGAGCGCTTTGGCGGCGGCGGTCACCGCAACGCCAGCGGCTGCACCATCGATGGTCCACTCGCACGAGCCATCCCCGTCTTAGTCAATGAGCTGCACCTCGCCTGCCGGTCGGCGTGCGCCACTCTGTTAGCCTAGGGAGCGCTCGGCATCATGTGAGCGAACGAGGCCCAGCAAGAAAGCGCAGTTGATCGAAAACACCCAATCCGTCGCACTCTCCGAACGGCCTTCCCTCTGGCGGCGCTGGCGCGACCGTCTTCCTCCCGACACTGGCCGCTCCGTCTGGGAGTTCGCCATCCTGATCTTTGTCTGCGCCTACTTCCTCTTCTACGGCCTCGTGCCGTTCTTCGGCGGAGATCAGGTCGGCCTCGTCGGCGCAGACGAGCCCCGCTACGCGCAGATCGCTCGCGAGATGCTTGCTGCGCACTCCACTGACTGCCACGAAGTCCACGCCAAAATCACACCGCACAGTCTTCATGGCAAGGACCTCCACGCCAGCTACGAGTGCCTCGTTGGCGGCACCGTCACGCCCATCCTCTACGGTCGCCCCTGGCTTGAAAAGCCCGCGCTCTACTACTGGCGTGCCATGAGCTTCTTCAAGGAGTTCGGCGTCTATGACTGGTCGGCACGATTGCCCTCCGCCACAGGCGCTGGCGCGCTCCTCATCCTCGCCTTCCTGCATCTCCGACGATTCCGTCCTGGAGGCCACCTCGATGCCGCACTCATCATGGTCTCCATGGCCGGCATGGTTGGCTTCTCCCGTGGTGCGTCCACGGATATGCAGCTCGCCGCGCCTCTATCTATAGGTCTGCTCGGCTGGTACGCCTGGTACGAAACCGGGAAGAAGTTCTGGCTCTTCGACCTCTACTTCTTCGGCGCCGCCGCCACACTCGCCAAGGGCCCTATCGCCATCTTCCTGATGCTCGGCACCATCCTGCTGTTCCTCGGCCTGCGCCGCGAGTGGTCAGCCATCCGCCGCAGCTTCTGGCTCCCCGGCCTCGCACTCTTCCTGCTCATGGTGCTGCCCTGGTACATCGAGGTCCAGCGCAAAAACCCGCACTTCTTCCGCATCTTTTTTCTTGAGCACAACCTCGAGCGCTTTGCCACCGATCGCTACCAGCACTCGCAGCACTGGTTCTACTACGTTATCGTCCTCATCATCGGCCTCTTGCCCTGGACAGCCCTCGCCGTCCGCGCACTATGGGACGGCATGGCCGTGTCGATCGATGAGTGGAAGGTCCGCCACAAGCCGCAGCGCTATATAGGCCACGTCCGCGCGGGCGACGCCTTCCCCGAGTTCCTCTGTCTCTGGGCTCTCCTGCCCGTCGTCTTCTTCTCCTTTTCCGTCTCCAAACTCCCCGGCTACATCCTTCCTTCCATGCCGCCGCTCGCCATTCTCGCCGGCGATTACCTCTTCCGCGTCCGCCGCAGCGGCATCCCCAATTGGCTCCTCAACCTGCACGCCGGGCTCACCGGGTTCATGACCTTCGTCATCCTGCTCTGCCCGCAGTACATGGTTTACCAGCGCATCATCCCCGCAGCGCGCCCCCTCATCATCGCCGCAATTTGGGGCATTCTCGCCGCTCTGCTCATCATCGTCGTCGTTCGAATCTACGGCGTCCGCCGCCTCCGCACCGTCACGCTCGTGCCGCTCGTCGCACTCATGTTCTTCCTGCTCGGCATGCACGGCCATCTGCTCGATCTCAACTACTCCGCGCGTCCGCTCGCGCGCGAAATCCAGAAGGCTGATCCCTCCGATCAGGTTGTCGCTGTCCACGATCTCCGTCGCGATCTCGACTACGGCCTCGCCTTCTATCGCGACCAGAGCATGGTTCACTACGACACCGATGGCGTTCCCGACGAGGCCCATGTCCTCGTCATTCCCACCAAAGACGCCCCTGAGCTGCCGCAACTTCTGCCCGGCCGCACCTATCAGCAGCTCTTCCTCTACAACACCCAGGGTCTCTCGGTGTATAAGGTTTATCCACGCGGTTAAGTCGATTGGGGGTGCATCGCGTTCAATTGCAGCGGTGTCACCGCAGACTCGCTAACTCGCCGACTCACTCATCATGGCTCTTTCCTCTCAGCTCGAAGTGCTCGACCTGCGCCACTTCTCTGCGGCTCAGTTGCAGCCACTCCTTCTGGAAGAGGCCGACCGCTGGCAGCGCCGCCTCTTCTGGGACTACTCCGGCTCCACTTCGGTTTTGCTCAAGTATTTAGACAGCCGCGTCCTTCCCGGCTTCGTCGCGCTCCGCCGCGGCAAGGTCGCCGGCTACACCTTCGCGGTCTTTGAAGCCGCAAAAGCTGTCCTCGGTGATGTCTACGCCTTTGGCGAAGGTGAAGGTTCATCCAATCCCGTCTGCGAAACCCTGCTCACCCATCTGCTCGAGATGCTGCAGTCCGCCCCCGGCGTTGACAGAATCGAATCGCAACTGCTCATGTTCCCCACCGGCGCGCTCACCCGGCAATTCTCGGAGCGCGGCTTCCTTCCCCACCGGCGCCTCTTCATGGTCGTCGATCTCACCGAACCCAGCCGCTCACAACGACCCGCCGGCGATCTGCCCCCCGGCATCACTTTAGAACCTTGGCAGCCCGCACTGTATGACGCAGCCGCCGAACTCATCCATCTCGCCTACGTTGGTCACGTCGACAGCGGCATCAACGACCAGTACCGCAGCGTTCACGGCGCGCAACGCTTCCTGCACAACATCGTTCGGTTCCCCGGCTGCGGCATCTTCGACCCCGAGAGCTCCTGGATCCTGCGCAACACGCGCCCCCAGAACGGACCGAACCCCGACGTTCTCGCCATGGTCCTCTGCTCGCGCGTTCGCCAGGATTCCGCACACGTCACCCAGCTCTGCGTCAGCCCCGCGCTTCGCGGCCTCGGCCTCGGCCCCGCCCTGCTTCGTCACTGCCTTCTCGGTCTGGAAGCCGCCGGCGTCAAAAGCCTCTCACTCACCGTCACCGAAAGCAACGACGGCGCCCGCCGCCTCTACGAGCAGCACGGCTTCCGCACCGCTCACCGCTTCGATGCCATGGTCTGGGACCAGACGCAGGCCGCCCACCAGCCCACCCGAGACACAGACCTCCGCATCTCCGCCGCCGTGTGAGTGTAGTTGTAAGTTCTAAGTTGTAGGTTCTAAGTAGTAGGCTCCTGGCTTAGCACTTAGAACATACAACTTAGATCCGCTCTTCCCTACTCCACGTGGTAATTCGGCGCTTCCCTCGTAATCACGACATCATGCACGTGGCTTTCGCGCAGGCCCGCATTCGAAATCCGGATGAACTTCGAATTCGTCTGCAGGTCCTCGATCGTCGAGCACCCCAGGTAACCCATCCCCGACCGCAATCCACCCACCAGCTGATAAATCATCGCTTCCAGCGGTCCACGATGCGGAACGCGTCCCTCGATGCCCTCCGGGACAAACTTCGCCAGCCGGTTGCTGCCGTTCTGCTCACGCGCCGTCAGGTCGCGCCGCTCTTCCGTCTCTGCGCCCTCGCCCGGCCCCTGGAAGTACCGCTCGCCCGAGCCCTGCGCCATCGCACTCAAACTTCCCATACCGCGATAGGCCTTGAAGCTGCGCCCCTGGTACAGGATCGTCTCGCCCGGGCTCTCATCCACGCCCGCAAACAGGGACCCGATCATGACAACACTTGCGCCTGCCGCAATCGCCTTCGTGATATCGCCCGAGTACTTGATCCCGCCATCCGCAATCACGCTTACTCCGCGCTCCGTTGCCGCGCGGTAGGCCTCCGAAATCGCCGTGATCTGCGGCATGCCCGCACCCGTCACCATCCGTGTCGTGCAGATCGACCCCGGCCCGATGCCCACCTTCACCGCGTCCGCGCCCGCATCGATGAGCGCCATCGTGCCGTCATACGTCGCCACGTTGCCGGCCAGCAGGTCCACATCCGGAAACCGCTGCTTGCACTCGCGCACTGCTTCCAGCACCCGGGACGAGTGCCCATGCGCCGAATCTATCGCAAGCGCATCCACGCGATTCTTCACCAGCTCCGCCGCGCGCTCCAGAAAGTCGCCCGTCGCCCCAATCGCACCCGCCACGCGCAGCCGTCCCTGCTGGTCCTTGCTCGCGTTCGGATACTTCAGCTTCTTCTGGATGTCCTTGACGGTAATCAGGCCCTTCAGTTCGTACGCCTCATTCACCACCAGCAGCTTCTCAACCCGGTGCTGATGCAGAATCTCCTCGGCCTGTTCGAGCGTCGTCCCCACCGGCACCGTGATGAGGTTCTCCTTCGTCATCACATCCGCAATCGGAATGTCCGTTCTGGACACAAACCGCAAATCCCGGTTCGTCAAAATGCCCACCAGCTTGCCGTTCCTGGTCACCGGCACGCCCGAGATCTTGTAGCGCCGCATGACCTCCAGGGCGTCCGCAATCGGCCGCTCCGGCCCAATCGTCACCGGGTCCACAATCATCCCCGACTCCGACCGCTTCACCTTGTCGATCTCGCCTGCCTGCTGCTCGATTGTCAGATTGCGGTGCACCACGCCCATTCCACCCTGCTGCGCAATCGCAATCGCCAGCCGCGACTCCGTGACCGTGTCCATCGCCGCCGACATCAGCGGCGTATTCAGGGTGATGTTCTTGGTTAGTCTCGTCTGTGTGCTCACCTGCGCAGGAACTACATCGGAGTACGCTGGCACAAGCAACACATCATCAAATGTCAGGGCGTCTAAAACAGGGAGTGAAATCATGCCGTTCCATCGATTCTATTCCCTCCTGTCTCGAAAGTTGTAGAACGCCACCGACTGCGGTGCGACAAATACCCAATCCGAAGCATTGAAGGGATTTCCGTCATGGCCGATAAGAAATGGTGCGAGGTAAACATTGGATTCGACCCTTCGTAGAGAGGCCTCTTCGGCGAGGCTGGGCCGCCGCCGCGATGGCTCTGTAGCGCATCTTCCCTTGTCCATGGCCTTCCAGCCGATCGTGGATATCAGGCGCCGCACCATCTTCGCCTACGAAGCCCTCGTCCGCGGCACGGAACAGGAGTCCGCCACCGACATCCTCGGCCAGGTCACCGACGACACTCGCGCCGCCTTCGACCAGAGTTGCCGCATCAAGGCCATGATCCTCGCCCAGCAGCTCGGCATCGCCGACCAGGGCGCTCTGCTCTCCGTCAACTTCATGCCCGGCACCCACTACTCCGCCTCCGACTGCTTCCAGCGCACCGTGCAGGCCGCCGAGTGGACCGGCTTCCCGCTCACGTCCCTCATGTTTGAGATCTCTGAGATGGACTCACTCAAGGACACAGAGCGCCTCAGCGCCATCGCCACGGAATACCGCCGTCACGGCCTCACCGTCGCCCTTGATGACTTCGGAGCCGGCAACTCCGGTCTCAACCTTCTCGCCGACATCGATGTTCAGGTAATCAAGCTCGATGGCCGCCTCGTCCGCGGCATCGACTCCCAGCCCCGCGCCCAGGAGATCGTTCGCTCCACCGCCGCCATGGCCAAACGGCTCGGCATTCAGATCGTAGGAGAATGTGTCGAAACGCACGCCGAACTCGACATTCTCCTCTCCTGCGGCATTACCCTCCTGCAGGGCTACCTCTTCGCCAAACCCACCTTCGAGTCCCTCCCCGAAATCATCTGGCCCGAGGAGCCCGTCCAGCGCCACGGTCTCGCACTCGAGCTATCCGCGGCCCCCGGCCTCTCCTCCGTCGCCTGAAGACAAAGGGCTTCATGCCCTTGCTTTTCTGGCTGTCATTCCGAGGCATAGCCGGGGAACCTGCTTCTCGGGGCCGCCCCAAGCCCTTCCGGGGCGCCCTGCCTTGCCCTTCCATCGCAAACCTCCTAAGATAGAAAAAGCGACGAATCATTCCGCCGCAGGACAGCCTTGAGCCTCCGGATATTTGCCCCGTGAGCGCACCGGCCAGTGGCGGAAGGGAGGAGTGGGCGAAAGCCCACTTTTTATTTGCTCTTAAATCCGGCGAAGACCGGCTCAACTCCTTGAACATCCATGGCCCTTCCCCTCGACACAATCCGCGCCACCGCCGACCGCGTCGCCGACTCCCACGGCCTCGAGGTCGTTGACATCGAGTTTGCGGGCGGCGGCAAGCACCGCGCCCTCCGCGTCTTCGTTGAGAAGAACGCTGAAGGCCGCGCGGCCCTCGCCCAAAACGCCGCAGAAAACCCGGATGCCCTTCCCAAAGGCGTCCCCGTCGAGCTCCTCTCCGGCGTAACCCACGAAGACTGCGAGCACTTCGCCCGCGACTTCGGCACCGTCCTCGACGTCGAAGACCTCATCCCCGGCTCCGAGTACACCCTCGAAGTCAGCTCCCCCGGCCTCGAGCGCAAGCTCCGCGGCGCCGCCGACTACGAGCGTTTCAATGGCAGCCTGGTCAAAATCCAGACCTTTACGCCCGTAACTCCTGAGACTGAAAGTACGGAAGCGCCTGCGGCTTACGGAAAGCTCAACCGGCACTTTACCGGCCGCCTCTCCGCTTTTGACGGCCAGCGGCTAACGCTCGACCTCTCCGCCGTCAAACAGAAGGGCAAGGCAAAAAAGACCCTCATCACCCAGACCGTAACCATCGACCTGGCCAATGTAGAAAAAGCCAACCTAGTCGCAGAAATTTGAAAGGAAAAGACAGTAGACAAGTAGACAGTAGACAAACAAACGCGGCACCCGCCGTTTCCTCTACTCTCTCTCCTCTACTGTCTACTGTCTAAAAACATGGCAAGCGCACTTTACCAGTCCATCGAATTGCTGAGCCGCGAAAAGGGCATCGACCCCGAGATCGTCGTCGGCGCCGTTGAAGACGCCATCGCTCTCGCCACGCGCAAGTTCTACAAGACGCAGGAGACCATGCGCGGTGAGCTCGACCGCGAGTCCGGCGAGATCCGCGCCTACGTCTACAAGACCGTCGTCGACGCCGAAGAACAGGTTGAGGACCCCGAGAACCAGCTCACGCTCGACGCGGCCCGCGCGCTCGCGCCGGAGGTCGAGGTCGGCGGCGAGCTCCGCTTCTACAAGGACACTTCCCCCCTGGGCCGCATCGCCGCCCAGATGGCCAAGCAGGTCATCTTCCAGAAGGTCCGCGAAGCCGAGCGCGATACCGTCTTCCAGGAGTACGGCAGCCGTACCGGTGAGATCCTTACCGCCACCGTCAAGCGCCTCGAGCCCATGGACGTCATCTTCGACCTCGGCAAGGCCGAAGCCCGCATGCCCAAGCGCGAGCAGTCGCGCCTCGAGCAGTTCGCCATCGGCGAGCGCGTAAGGGTCGTCCTGCTGCGCGTCGACCGTGCCGCGAAAGGCCCGCAGGTCATCGTCTCCCGCGCCGCTCCGGCCCTCGTGCAGTCGCTCTTCCAGTCCGAGGTGCCTGAAATTTACGACGGTACAGTGATCATCCGCGCCATCGCGCGCGAAGCCGGCGAGCGCACCAAGATCGCCGTCATGTCGCGCGACAAGGACGTTGACCCCGTCGGCGCCTGCGTCGGCATGAAGGGCATGCGCGTGCAGTCCATCATCCGTGAGCTGCGCGGCGAGAAGATCGACATCATCGAGTTCTCCGAAGAGGTCACTACCTTCGCCGAAAAGGCCCTCCAGCCTGCCAAGGTCTCGCGCGTCTCCATCACCGATCTCGGCGAGAAGCAGCTCGAAGTCATCGTTGACGACACGCAACTCTCCCTCGCCATCGGCAAGAAGGGCCAGAACGTTCGCCTCGCCGCCAAGCTCCTCGGCTGGAAGATCGACATCAAGTCCGAGGAGGAGAAGCGCCAGGAGGTCGAGCAGCAGATGCAGGCCATGCAGGGCGCCGCCACCACGCCGATCGAGCAGATCACAGAGCTCGGCGATGGCGTCATGGAGAAGCTCATCGCCGCCGGCATCACCACCGTCGAGCAGCTCGCCGACATGACCGAAGAAGAGCTCGGCGAGGTCCCGGGCATCGGCGAAAAATCCGTCGAGAAGATCGCCACCGCAGTCCGCGACTACTTCGGCCGGCTCGATCTAGCGGCGGCCACGGCTGCCGGGGAAGAAAACCCCGCCACCGTTCCCGAGCCCGCACTCGCGGTTGGCGAAGAAGCGGTCGCCGCAGGCGCTGCATCAGATGTGGCTGGAGACGAGGAACACTCTATGACACTCACACCTGAAGAGATACTGGCCCGCGAAGCCGCAAAATCCGGCACCGCCCGGGAGGTCGGCGAATATTCCGCAGAGGATATCGCCGAAGCCGAGGACCGGCTCTCCGAGTCCGACGCCAACGACGCCGCAGATGCGCGCGAAGAGGGCATCGAGCTCAACAATGACACCGTCGACCAGCTCGTCGATGACGCGCAGGAGTTCTCCGACGAAGGCATCGACAGCGATGCCCACGAGCGCGGCTAGCGCTCCGCCGGCTTCTTACTCGGCCTGTAGCTGCATGAAAGTGCGGTTACAGGCTGAAAATCTCCAAGCTTTCAGGGGATAGAGCATTTTCCTGAGGACCTGACCCGGAGACACAACACTGAACGCCGTTTTCTTGCAAAGAAAACGGCTCTCGATGAATTGTCCGAGGGCAAAGTATCAGGAAAAATGCTCTAATATCCTTGGATTAACTCTCACTACGATCGAGGCTGATATGACCAGCTAAGCGCGGTGAATCAGGGCGCGAATGAATCGCCGCCCTAAACAAAAGGATTGAATGAGCAAAGTTCGCATCAACGATCTTGCACGCGAATTGGAGGTCAAGAGCAAGTCGATTCTTGACGCTCTCACGGCCGTCGGCGTCACCGAGAAGAAGACGCACTCCTCCTCCATCGAGGAGCATGAGGCCGAACAGGTACGCGGGTACTTCAACCGCGGCTCCCGTCCCGCAGCGCCCGCCAGGCCTGCCGCAGAGACGAAGCCGGCCTTCAACCTCTCGCACGTCTCCAAGCCCGGCGACGCCCTGAAGGCCATCCTGGAACGCAAGCAGGCCGAAGCCGCCGCAAGGTCCCGGCCCCCCGCCCCCGTATCGCGCCCCACCGTCGCCGCCCCGGCTACTGCAGCCGCCGCGCGCCCAGCCCCGACACCTCCGCGCCCGGCAGCTGCTGCCGCTCCCGCGCAGCCCGCCGCCGCGGCTGCCGCACCTCAGGCTGCAACCAATCAGCCTCCAGCGCCGCGCCGCATCGTGCCGCAGCCGCGCGCCGCCGCGAACATCGTGACGCCCCGTCCTGGCTCTCCTGCGAGCTCTCCCGCTGGGGCGGCCCGTCCCTCGGTCGTACGCCCTGCAGCAGGTCCCGTCGCAGTCCGGCCACCGGCAGCTTCCCCGGCCGTCGCGTCCTCAGCGCCCGCAACCCCGGTCGTCGTCAAGCCCTCGGCGGTCCCTGCGCCAGCGCCCGCCGCCGCTGCCCCTGCAGCCACCCCTGTTCCTGCAGCTCCGGCCGCACCTTCTGCTCCCCCTCCCGCTTCCATCGCTGCGGAAGCGCCCGAGGCTCCGGCCGCCGCTGTCCCCCCCGCGCCGCCGGTTCGTCGCGTCATCATGCCGCAGACCGGCCCGCGCCCAACTTACACAGCCGCTCCCGGCGCGGCCAACGCCGCCCGTCGCCCCATCTTCGAGCGTCCGCGCCCCGCAGCGCCTGGTAGTGGTCCTGCCGGCCCTGGCGGCCCTGGTGGTGGCCCAGGCAGTCGTCCACTCTCCCCCGGCGCACGCCGGCCCATGCACCCCACCCGCACCTTCCCCGGCGGTCCAGGCGGTCCCGGAGGTCCCGGTGGCCCAGGCGGCCGTCCCGGCTTCCCCGGTCGCCCCGGCTTCGGTGGCCGCCCCGGCTTTGGTGGTCGTCAGGGAGTCGGCCCGGGTGGCCTGCTTCCGCCCACGGACGCCCCCGCGGCTCCGGGCCGTCCCGCGCGTCCCGGCCCACGCGGCCGCGGCAACCAGCGCTACGTCAAGGACAAGGAAGTCGCCCTCAAGGGCTACGCTCCGCGCCAGGGCGCCGCGCAGATCCCCGAAGGCGATCTCCCCATCACCCGCACCATCACCGTGACCGAGGGCATCTCTGTCAAGGAACTCGCCGAGAAGCTCGAAGTCCGCGGTAAGGACCTCATCGCCACCCTGCTCCTCCGCGGCGTCATGGTCACCGTCAACCAGTCGCTCGACTCCGAGCTGGTCAAGTCCGTCGCCCGCCAGTTCGGCGCCGACGCCCAGGTCATCTCCGTCGAAGAGCAGATCGAGAACGAGGCCATCGAAGGTCTCCTCGAGGACACCACCGGTCTCGTCGAGGTCGTCCGCCCGCCCGTCGTCACCGTCATGGGCCACGTCGACCACGGCAAGACCTCGCTGCTCGACGCCATCCGCTCCACCGAGGTCGCCGCAGGCGAAGCCGGCGGCATCACCCAGCACATCGGCGCCTACAAGGTCCGCATCACCAAGGAAGATTCGCCCGCCTTCGGCCGCGAGATCGTCTTCCTTGACACCCCCGGCCACGAGGCCTTCACCCGCATGCGCGCACGCGGCGCCAAGATTACCGACATCGTCGTGATCGTCGTCGCCGCCGACGACGGCGTGATGCCCCAGACCGTCGAGGCCATCGACCACGCCCGCGCCGCCAACGTTCCCATCATCGTCGCGGTCAACAAGATCGATCGCCCTGACGCCAACCCCGACCGCGTCAAGCAGCAGCTCGCCGAGCGCGGCCTGCAGCCCGACGACTGGGGCGGCGACACACCCTTCGTCAACGTCTCGGCCAAGCAGCGCATCAACCTCGACGGCCTCGAGGAGATGATCTGCCTGCAGGCTGACCTCAAGCCCCAGAAGGCCACGCCCGAGCGTCCTGCCGTCGGCACCGTCATCGAGGCCAAGCTCGACCGCGGCCGCGGCGTCGTCGCCTCCGTCCTCGTGCAGAACGGGTCGCTCAAGCCCGGCGACAGCTACATCGTCGGAAACACCTTCGGCAAGGTCCGCGCCATGTTCAATGATCGCGGCCAGGCCATCACCGAAGCCGGTCCCTCCACCCCTGTCGAGATCCTCGGCCTCGAGTCCATTCCGGACGCAGGCGACACCTTCCTCGTCATGGCCGATCGCGACCGTGCCAAGGAGATCGCCCGCTACCGCACCATGAAGGAGCGCGAAGCCCAGCTCGCCAAGTCCTCGCGCATCTCGCTCGAAGGTCTCGCCGAGCAGATCAAGCAGGCCGGCGTCAAAGACCTCAACCTCATCCTCAAGGGCGATGTGCAGGGCTCCGTCGAAGTTCTCGCCGACTCGCTCCAGCGCATGTCGACCGAGAAGGTTCGCGTCCGCGTTCTCCGCGCAGGCGTCGGTGCCATCACAGAGTCCGACATCCTGCTCGCCTCCGCCTCCAACGCTGTCGTCATCGGCTTCAACGTGCGGCCCGAAAGGAAAGCACAGGAAATCGCCGACCAGGAGAAGGTGCAGGTTCGCCTCCACTCGATCATCTACGAGCTGCAGGACGAGATGACCAAGGCCATGTTCGGTCTCCTCGACGCCGTCTACAAGGAGGTCTACCTGGGTCGCGCCGAGGTGCTCAACGTCTTCAAGATCACCAAGGTCGGACAGATCGCCGGCTGCAGTGTTCGCGACGGCCTCCTCAAGCGCGACTCGCAGGTTCGCGTCACGCGCGAGGGCACCGAAGTCTGGAAGGGCAAGATCGCCAGCCTCAAGCGCTTCAAGGACGACGTCTCTGAAGTCCGCAGCGGCATGGAGTGCGGCATCGATCTCGCCGGCTTCAAGGACATTCGCGTCGGCGATGCCATCGAGGCCTTCACCACCGAAAAGCTTGCCGCCGAACTCGGTCAGAACACCGCCGAGCTCAAGCGCCAGCAGATGGCCGAGCTCAAAGCCGCCAAAGATCGTGAAAACGAGATTGCCGCCGCGGACGCAGCCGCAGCCGCAGCCGCCCCGGTCAGCGTCTAACCCCAACCCACCACTTACGCACAGACAAAGGCCGGGAGCGATCCCGGCCTTCCTTTATGCTCATCCCGTCCCAGCTCGTCCCCCAACACCGTCATCCTGAGCCGAAGGCGAAGGACCTCTGTATTTTGCTTTTGCCTTTCTTTCCGTCATTCCCGCAGGGAATCTGCTTTTCCTCACATCGCGTCCGCACAACTGCACGCACGCTTACGGCTATCTATACCTACGACGTATGAGGAGAATCCACATCCTCCGTCCTGCTTCCGTTATTTGAGTCGGCGGCATCCGCCATCGAGCCAGGCGCTACAACATCCACGTAGAAATAGGCGGTGTCGCCGGAGTCGTTGCTCCAGTCATCGGCAAGCAGCCCTCCGACATCAAAATGTGGGTCATGGACAGAGAGGTCCCCACCTTCCTCAAGATGCAAGGCGCTCTCTACCAGCAAGGTCCAATCTGGACCATGGAACTGGCCAGCCCCGCATCGCCCTCCGCCACTCGAGACCGCCGCAGATAGCAGCCTCCTTCAACAACTGGACTCTTCAGATCGTCAATTCACCGCCATGCCGTTCGCCATCGATTCCGCCTGCAGCTCGACACGCAGCCAGTCCACCAGTGCGTTATTCCGTCCGTTACGCTTGGCCGCGTACAGCAGCTTATCGGCACGACGGATCGCGTCCGCCAGATCCTCGCCCACCCGATACTCCGCAATGCCGAAGCTCGCCGTAATCCGGCGTTGCCGCAGGTTTCCAGTCCCAAAGCGCGTTGCTGCGATCGATCGCCTCAGCCGCTCAATCAATTCCCGCGCATCCTCGCGATGAATGTCCGAGAGCAGCATCACAAACTCCTCTCCTCCAAACCGCGCCACCTCATCCCCTCGACGAAGGTTCTCGCGCAACAGCTCGGCAACCTTCACCAGCACCGCATCCCCCTCCATGTGGCCGCACGAATCATTGATCGCCTTGAAGTGGTCGATATCGCACACCGCAATACTGAAGCATGTCCCCTTCGCCTTGGCGATCTGCTTCCGTGCTGCTTCTTCAAAGCCGCGCCGGTTCAGCAGCCTCGTCAACGGGTCCTCCATCGCTCGTCCGCGGAGTTCCTCGATCACGTCGACCACCACTGCCGCAATGAACGTCAAGCCGACCACCACGATGAGCGCAGCGTACGTCACATTCATCCACGTCCAGTAACTCGAATGGGCGAAGGCCACCATGTCCCGGCTCTGCCCCGTCGTTCCAAACGACAACAGCGTGCGCGGAAATCCCTGGATTCCCAGGATCAGCACCACCCAGAACACCAGGCGGTCCATGGTCTTCTTCGCGGCGCGGCCCAGGTACGCCGCATCGATCAGCGTCAGCGCCCCGAGCCCGAAGTTCATTACATAAATCCGCGCCGTCAGGCTCGGCCTCGCGAAGCAGAAGTATGCGATGCCCACCAGCACCAGCCCCGCGATCCATAAGCGAGCTGGATATCGCGGCCTCAGGTTCATCCGCTTATAGCAGCCGTTCAACAGCGCGATCAAGGCTGCCGTATACACCATCGCCGAAAGCATGAAATTCCACGCGAGGTTACGCGGGACTCCCGCCGTCTGGGCACACGTCCCCAGCGTAAACAGCGTGAACGACACCGATAGATACAACAGGTAACGAAGCCGCCTCTGCCACAGCCACAGGGCCAGGAATGCCGCCCCAAAAACCAGCGACCGCATGGGGGCAAGAAGCGCCAACCCGGTTCCTGTAAACAGCTCCCTGTGATGCCCCAGCAAGGTACTTGGCCCCGATTCCTGAATTGCCTACGGTACGCCATAGTGTCGCATCACGCTTGTTCTGCGCCTATGCCACTAATGGCGGACTCCCTGTTGCCTTCGTCGATTCACTGTCGAACAATGACACACGCCTCATGGCGCGATCTCTAAAACCTCAGCAGATAGCTCGCCTTCACAAAAAACTGCCTTCCATCATTCAGATACCCCGGTCCGCGCGGCAGAATCGGCTGCGCCGGATCGCACGTCCGGCCGAGCCGCGCGCACAGCGTGTGGTTGTAGTTCTGCAGATCGCTGTTCCACCCCACATAAATCGCCGTTCCCGGATGTGGCAGCCACGTCAGCAGCGCCTGCGTCTGCACCTGCTTCGTCCGCGCGAGCGTCGTCACCGCCGGGTTCGCCAGCGTCGAGTCATACTCCACAATCACCCGCGCCGAAAGCGCCCGCGTGAACTGGTAGTTGATCTTCGTTCGCATCACCTCGCTCTGATACACAAACACGCCGGTGTGATCGTCGCGATCGTGATCCAGCAGATACGTCTGATCTGCCGTCAGATTCCGCACCGGTTGCACCGTAAACAAGACCTGCAGAAAGTTTTGTCGCAGCAGCGTCGGCGCCTTCCCCGCCAGCGGGTTGTAGTTCACATTCCCCACTGAGGGAAAGTAGTTCATGTTGAAGTTGAACGCCGCCCACGGCTGCCCGCGCGCCACAAATCCAATCTGGTTCTCCGTGAAGTTGATATTGTGGTCGATCGCATATCCGTTCTGCGGTCCCACCGTATCCGAGTTCTGTCCTCCCAGCGGCGCCAGAACAATATTCCTCGGCAGCAACACAAATGGATCCCACGTCGTGTAGTGAAGCACACGATTGCCCGCATGGTCCCACGCCACCTGGTCCTGCACCTCCAGCCCGAAGCTCTGCACCGCGCTATGCTTCGGAAACCATTGGTATGTCCCATGCGTCGAGTCCTTGCGGAGATTCGAAGTCTGAAAAAATCCCAGCACGCTATTGAAGTCTCTGCTGATGTCCTGGTACTCGTTCTCCATGTTGAACGCGTGTCCACTGCGATTGATCTGGAGATCGCTCGCCGGCCCCGCGCCATAGACCGCCGGCAGTACCTCCGCCGCGCTCTTCATCTCGCTCGGCCGCGTCGAGCTCTCCACCATCTGCCCCAGCACCGTCCAATGATCATTCGCTCTCCACGTAAAGTCCGCGCCGCCAATTCTGTTCCATCCGCCGCCAAACTCCTCGTCCGTGTACATCAGCCCCACATTTGATCCCTTACCCAAATCCTCCGACACCCTTCCCACATACGCCTGCGCCCTGTGCCCGTACAGCGGATCATCTGCCGCCACTGTCTCGCCCGGCTCTCTGTCGTCAATCGCCAGCAGCCCCAGGTTCGTGTGCCCCACCTTCCCCGTCACGCGCCCGCCATACTCCGGCCGCACAATGTTGCGTGTGTACAGCAGGTTCATCGGCGTCTGAAAGTAGCTCGCATTCTCCAGGAAGAACGGCCGCAGCTCCGGAAAGTACACCGGATATCGCACGTCCACGGTGAACTGCGGCTGATCGCTCTCCACATCGCTGAAGTCCGGATTGATCGTCGCATCGAACACGATCGAATCTTTCCACACCGCCTTCGCCTCACCGCCCGCCGTCGCCTCCGCATTGCGCGTGCTGAAGTGCGGATCCATCGGATCCAGTGTGTCGAGCTTGTGCACGTTCTGCCCCAGCGCATACGGATTGATCTGCACGTTGTGCGATCCCGTCACTCCCTCCATCCCCGGCAGATGCAGAGTGCCTTCCTGGCTCAGTATGCCGCTCACATTCTTGGCCACACGCGGCCACAAGTCCGCCTCACTGTTGCGCGGCAGCTTGCGTGCCAGCACCACGCCCCACGTCCCATTCGCCGGAAACCGCAGACTGCGAAACGGAATCGCAAACAACGCCATCCATCCCTGTTTCGTAACCCGCCCGTCCGAATCCCACACCAGGTCGTAGCTGTAGTCCTCGTGGTTCGCCTCCGTCCACGCCGCATCCGCCTGCACGCCGGCCGGGTTCAACTGGAACTCCACGCCGCGCTGCCGGTCCTGAAACGGGTCCAGCAACACAAGCACGTTGTCATCCGTCGTCACGTTCTCGCGTCGCGCCAGGTGCGACCGAATCAGCTCCGGATGCTTGTCGAAGCATAAGAACACGACATACAGCTCCGTCCGTGTTCGCCCCAGCCACACCTCGGTCTTCTCCGTAGCCGCAGCCCCATCCGTCGGCTCATTCTGAATGAACCCGCTCACCCGCGCCAGCCTCTCACGCAGCTCCGCCCGCGGCTCCATCCCCGCAAAATCGGCCAGCGTCACCCCGTGATCCAGGACCGGAACCGTTACATCGGCGCTTCGTGTGCTCTCCATGCGCGGAGGCGTCGACGGCGTCACCGTCGGCTTTCCCTGCTGGTCCGCATTCACCTGCGCCCCTGCCGCCAGCCCCATCGTTGCGGCGATCACCCAGCCTGCAGCCCGCAACCCCGCTCGCGTCCACCCACCTGCAGCCACACCCACTCCATCGATTTGACTCTCAGCCCTCCCACACATTACGCGATCTCAAACCCCGCAGTTCCCGCCAGTCCAACCGGGTCTAGTTGCCAGCCGCTCACGAAGAGATAGACAATCTGTGCGCCGGAACGGAGCATCATTCTTGCACCCGTAAATCGATAACCTACTAAACCTCTTGCGTCCTCGAGCACCTGCTCAAGCGTATCTAGTGAAGCAAACCCAATGGACCCCCAACCTGCATCGCCGCCGGCGCCTGCCCACCTGGCCGCAGAACAATTGACAGTCTTCAATGTAGTTTGCTACATAGGGAGAAGAGGCGATTCGGAGACATGATCAGGATTCTCAAGGGCCTCGCCACAGCAATTGCGCTATCGTCTTGTCTCTTCTTCGCCCTGTCTGCCCCGGCCCAGGAAGGCGCCACCATCCGCGGCACCGTAGCCGACCCCAGCGGCGCCGTCATCCCCGCTGCCACCGTCTCGCTGTCGAGCCACAACCGCGTGCAGCGCACAAAATCCGGTCCCGCCGGCAGCTTCGCCTTCAATTCACTTTCGCCAGGCACCTATGCCGTGACCGTGACTGCCAAAGGATTCGCTCCGTTCACCACCCCTGACATCGTTCTTGCCGCCGGCGCAGCCAAGGACCTGAAAGTCTCCCTCGCCATCGCCGTCGAGGAGGAACACGTCACCGTCGAAGATCAGAGCGAAAACGTCGGCCTCAGCCCCGACCAGAACTCCAGCGCCATGGTCATCAAGGGCAGCGATCTCGACGCCCTCTCCGACGACCCCGACGAGCTCCAGAATGAGCTCCAGGCTCTAGCCGGGCCCGCAGCCGGACCCAACGGCGGCCAAATTTATATAGATGGATTCGAAGGCGGCCAAATCCCCCCCAAATCCTCCATCCTCGAAATCCGCGTCAACCAGAATCCGTTTTCCGCTGAGTTCGACCGTATCGGCTACGGCCGCATCGAGATCATCACCAAGCCCGGTACTCAAAAGCTCAAGGGAAGCTTCGGTGGCTTCGGCACCGCATCGCCCCTGAACACCAGCAACCCTCTCGTCGGCCAGCCCCCCTTCTACGACTTCTATTCCGCCATGGCCAATGTCAGTGGGCCGCTCAACAAGAAAGCCGCGTACTTCTTCAATCTCTTTGACATGCAGCGCCAGACCCAGGCCATCATTGACGCCGCTGATCCCGCCAACCCCACGACAAACATCAGAGAGACCTTCCCCAATCCCTCCAGCATCTTCCAGATCAGCCCGCGCTTTGATTTTCAGTTGGGGATACACAACATCACCCTCCGCGATGGCTTCTTCCGTTCCGTTGCCTCCGGCAACGGCGTAGGCACTCTCAACCTGCCCGACCAGGCCGTCAACTCCAACGACAAAGAAAATTCCCTGCAGATCGGCGACACCGTCGTCATCAACGAGCATCTCGTCAACGAAACGCACTTCCAGTGGCGGCGCATTCGCAACGACCAAACCGCCGCAAACTCAACGCCCGCTGTAACCGTGCAAGGCGCTTTTACCAAAGGCGGCTCAGGCACCGGCGTTGTGCAGGACCATGAAGACAACTTCGAGCTGCAGAATTACTCAACCGCCACAATGGGAAAGCATATCCTGCGCTTCGGCACACGCCTCCGCGCCGAGCGCGACACGAATTTCTCGACCTCGGGAACCAACGGAACCTACAGCTTCAGCACGCTGGCCGCCTATCAGGCGCAGACCCCGACTCTCTACTCGCAAACCGTAGTCACCAACCCCATCGCGCGCGCCACCCTCTTCGACGCCGCGCTCTTTCTCCAGGACGACTGGCACCCGCGCAAAAACCTCGTAGCCGGTTTCGGCCTTCGTTACGAAGGACAGAACCGCATCCGCGACCACGCCGACTGGGGCCCGCGCATCGCCTTCGCCTGGAGTCCCGGATTCACCGGCAAGGGCGCCGCGAAAACCGTAGTCCGCGCCGGCTATGGATGGTTCTACGACCGCTTCACCGTGCCGAATTCGTTTCAGTCTTCGGGCACGCCCTACGTCATCCAGACCATCCACGATAACGGCATCAACCAGAAGAGCTACACCGTGCAGGCTCCGCCATTCTTCAACCCGAATGCGCCTCAGACGCAGGCGACATTGCAGTCAATCGGTTCGAGTGTACCCACCCTCCACACCATCGATCCGCATTTTCATGCCGCGCTCGACATGCAGGGTGGCGTTGGCGTCGACCGCCAGATCACCAAAGCCCTGACCGGCAATCTCACCTATCTGTTCACGCAGGGCGTGCATCAGTATCTGATGAACAACGTGACTGCTCCCGATTTCGATCCCTCCACATACACCGTGAACGGAACAACTCCGGCCGCATACAACTACCAGTTCCAGTCAGGCGGCGTCTATCGCCAGCAGCAGTTGCTTGTCACGGCGAAAGCGCACTTCAAGCATCTCAGCTTCGACTCCAATTACACGCTCAGCTACGCCAACAGCGACACCCAGGGAACCTCCTCGACTCCCATGGACCCGCATCATCCGGGACTCGATTACGGCCGGGCAAGCTTCGGCATTCGCAATCGCCTCTTTCTTCTGCTCACCTACACCGCTCCCGGCGGCGTCATCTTTGCACCTTTGATGGCCGCGCAGTCCGGCACACCGTACAACATCGTTACCGGCTACGACCTCACGCAGAACAACCAGTTCAACGCTCGCCCGACCTACGGAGCCTGCGGCCAGCCAGGCGTGGTTTCAACACCCTTCGGCTGCCTCAACTCCAATCCACTCGATAACGGAAAAGGCGAGCAGATCATTCCCTACAACCTCGGCACAGGACCCGCCAACTTCGTGTTTCACATGCGCGCCAGCAAGACCATCGGCATCGGTCCGCACATCAAGCAGGAAGGCGACCTTGCCGGACAGAACGTGAACAACAGCGTCAACGGCCGCGGTCTCAGCGGCAACGGCGGCGGCGTCAAAATCGACGAAAAAGTCCCGCGCAAATTCAACATCACGTTTGTGGCGATTGCGTTGAATGTCTTCAACGTCGTCAACTGGGCGCCTCCGAACGGCGTCATGAACTCGCGACTCTTCGGCCAGACGCAGTCCCTCGCGAGCGGCCCGTACTCCGGCCCTACCCCCGGCAACCGCACCATCCTCTTCTTTAGCAATTTCTCCTTCTGAAACGCGTCGCACATCTGCCGTGCACTCTCGAAATCTGTTGGAGATCGGAGATAAAGGAGACGGATCGAGCACCGCTTGCGTACGCTTGGCCCGATTAGGTCATCTAACCAGAGGTTGTGTCGGAGATCGCACCTTTGGACATGTACGAACGGACGGATGTTTCACTCACCAACGAAGCAACGGCAGCGGCGACGCCGGAACGCCGTCAGGCGCTCTTGGCTGCCATCGTTGACAGCACAGACGACGCTATCGTCAGCAAGGACCTGAACGGAACCATCCTTACCTGGAACGATGCCGCGGCGCGGATGTTCGGCTATTCCGCTCCGGAGATCATCGGCAGGAACGTCCGTTGTCTCATTCCGGAAGAATTGCAGCACGAAGAAGCCTTGATCTTGTCCAATATTCGATCCGGCAAGCGCATCTCCCACTACGAGACCGTCCGGGTCAGAAAAAATGGCGAACGCTTCGACGTATCGATTACGATCTCCCCGCTCATCGATAGCGAAGGCAGGATCATCGGTGCATCGAAAATTGCACGCGACATCTCCGAACGCAGGCGCCTCGAAAAACAGTTGATGGAGTCGGAAAAACTGGCCGCCACCGGACGCATGGCCGCGACCGTTGCTCACGAAATCAACAATCCGCTCGACGCCGTCCTCAATCTCATCTACCTGGCTCGTACCAGCGGATCGCTTGCCGAATCCCGCGCCCACCTCACGACCGCGGAAAAAGAGCTGGAGCGCGTCGCCCACATCGCGCGACAAACACTCGGCTACTACCGGGACGACGGCACACCAACTCCCGTCATTCTTCAGGATGTCATACAGCACGTGCTCACCGTCTATCAGTGCAAGCTCACGTCTGCAGACATCGCCACCGACTGTCGCTTCGATGAGCAGCCCGCCCTGCTTGCCAGCAGAGGCGAACTCATGCAGATTTTTTCCAACATCGTCGCAAACGCCATCGACGCCATGCCGCAAGGAGGTGTGCTTCGCGTTCAAACGAAAAAAAGTCTCAACCCCGATGGAGTTCAGATCCAACTTGCAGACAACGGGTCCGGAATTCAAAAGCAATACTTGCCCAGGATCTTCGAGCCATTCTTTACGACCAAGGGCAACATGGGTACCGGAATCGGCCTGTGGGTCGTCAAACAGCTTGTCGAAAAGAGGGGAGGCTACGTCGACGTGACCAGCGATACGGATAACGGGAGCGGAACAACTGTCTCCATTTTCTTGCCATTTATGGATTCAGCGAAGCCAGAACACACCGCCGTGAACTAACGCCATCGAGGAGTTTGCATGCTCGGAATCACGTCTGAACTGTACCTGTTTTCCAACGAAGATGTACTGAAAAAGGTCTCCGCTGAAGAGCATGAAAGCTCCGGCGCTTCCCGCCGGCAGAGAAGGCCTACGATTCTCGTCGTGGATGACCAGCAGATGATCGCCGACACAACAACCATGGTCCTCAATCAATCCGGCTTTCGCGCGGAACGCGCCTATAGCGGTCAATCTGCTTTGGACATGGCCCTCAAGCTGAAGCCTGATTACCTGTTGACCGATATCGTCATGCAGGGAATGAATGGCGTCGATCTCGCCATCCGCGTCCGTCGCGAATTGCCCGCTACCGTCATCGTCCTCATCTCCGGTCAGGCGGGAGTCACCGACCTCCTCCGGCAGGCTCACGAGAGCGGCCACGAATTCAACCTGCTGGCCAAACCCATCCACCCGGAAAAGCTCTTGGAGTACCTCAAAAGCAAAGCACCGCATCTCTGGAAATAGAGTGGCCCCCACTTGACAAACCAGCCTTGGGCGAAAGGGGTAAGTTTTAAGCGCCCGCGTCTCCTTCACAGCGTAATTCCTTTGTTTCCAAGACTTTGGAAGTTTTCCCCTTTAGAATCAATACTTTGCAATACAAGTCCAAGCCTAAGTCGTTTCTTCTGAAGACTTTGCGAAAAACCCGGGGGGAGGGGGATACTGGATTCAATGAACCTCTCCGCCATCCAGTCCGCCCTCCGCGATCAACAGTTCGACGGGTGGCTCTTCTACGATCACCACCACCGCGACCCCATCGCTTACCGAATCCTCGGCCTGCCGGCCGACTCTTTTGTCTCCCGCCGGTGGTTCTACTTCGTCCCCGCCGAGGGCGAGCCCCGCAAACTCGTCCACCGCATCGAGTCGGGCAAGCTCGACGCCCTCCCCGGCACCACCCGCCAGTACTCCTCCTGGCAGGAACTCGAAAAAAATCTCGCGGACATACTCCAAGGCGCGACCAACATCGCCATGCAGTACTCGCCGCGCAACGCCATCATGTACGTCGCGATGGTCGACGCCGGAACGGTAGAGCTCGTCCGCTCGCTCTCCAAGAACGTCGTCAGCTCAGCCAACCTCGTCAGCCTCTTCGAGGCCGTCCTGACGGAGGACCAGATCGCCACGCATTATGAGGCTCAAGTCCGCCTCGACCGCGTCCTCGCCGCCGGCTGGAAGCACATTGCCGACTGCATTCGCCGTGACGGCCGCACCAACGAGTTCGAGGTAGTCAGCTTCCTCAAGCACGCCATGGAGCGCGAGGGCCTGTGGACCGACCATGGCCCCAACTGCTCCGCCGGCTCCAACTCCGCCGACTCCCACTACGAGCCCACGCAAGCCGTCCACGCACCCATCATGCACGGCGAGTTCGTCCTCATCGACATCTGGGCCAAGCTCTCCGAGCCGCACGACACCAGCCGCGGCCGCCCTGGCGCTATCTGGTACGACATCACCTGGACCGGTGTCGTCGGCCGCGAGCCCACCGACCACGAGCGCCACATCTTCGCCACCGTCCGCAACGCCCGCGACGCGGCCATCGCCGCAGTTGAGGAGGCCTACGCCGCCAACCGCCCCATCTGTGGCTGGGAGGCCGACGACGCCGCCCGCAACGTCATCCGCCGCGAAGGGCTCGACGAATTCTTCACGCATCGCACCGGCCACAACATTGCCACCGAGCTTCATGGCAACGGCGCGCATCTCGACAACCTCGAGACGCACGACGAGCGCCTGCTTCTGCCCAACACCTGCTTCTCCGTTGAGCCCGGAATCTACTTTCCCGGCGAGTTCGGCATACGCAGTGAAGTGAACATGATTACGCGTAGCGCCCGCGGCTCAGAACCAGCCAAAGCAGTGGTCACCGGCCCGCGCCAGACCGAGCTGCTCCGCATCTGAGCCGGCAATACCCGGCTGCAGCGCACTGATACAATCGATTGCAATGGCTGCAGACGCCCCGCAGATTTCCCAGCGCATTCCCGGAGAGAAATCGAGCCTTCCCGCGATGGTTTTGGTCGCTGGCTGGCTGATCCCTGGTCTTGGTCACCTCATGCTCGGCAAGTGGATCCGCGCTTTGCTGCTCTTCGTGTCGATTGCCGGAATGTTCCTGATCGGCCTGGGCCTGCAGGGCAAGATCTATCAAGCAGGAACCGGCGACATCCTCGATATCCTCGGCTTCGCCGGACAGCTTGGGCTTGGTCTGCTCTGCGGTCTGGCTCACTGGGTAGGCTGGGGCGCAAGTTCGGCCGTGAACACGCTCGCGGATTACGGAACGAAGTTTATCGTCTGCGCCGGCCTGCTGAACTACATCGCGGCCGTGGATGCGCATTCGCTCGCGAATGGACGGAAGGCCTCACTCTAATGCTCAGCCACTTCAGCGCAGTGCTGCTCTTCTCACTGTTCACGTCGGTCGTGTTCGGCATCACGATGCGCGCGGAGCCGAAGATGATGATCCGCTTCGGAGCTTACTGCTTCGTCCTTTTCGTGGGCGCCGTCATCATCGCAAGCTGGGTGATGTACGCGATCAAGCACTAACTCATATTCATTGTTACTGCGGAGCCCTCGGCGCAGGCGTGTTGTTTGACCCGCCCGGCGGATTCGTCTGCCCCGTTGTTCCGATTGGTGATCCCAGGCTGGACGGAGACGTCGAGTTGACGCTGGCCGGACCGCCGAGCATGTTCGCCTGCTGGTACAGCAGTTCGATCTTGGGATCGTAAATAAACTCCCATGTCTCGTACGTGCTCTGCCCGTTTGGATTCAGGATGCTCGCGCCGGTCTTTGACGTACCGACGCCCATGATCTGACCGCCTCCGCCCGATCCAAGGGGTCCGGATGAGGTTGAGGAGGTTGAGGAGCTTGACGTTCCAATCGCTGATGAACCCGGGGTCGATCCACCAATGGTGGCTCCTTGAAATCCTCCGGCCAGCGCAGAACCTCCGCTGACCGTGCTGCTCGTTGATCCGGCCGTGGTTCCTGCGATGCCGCCGCTGGCCATCGAAGACGCAGAACCGAGGCTGCCCGCGCCGGTCGTGTTCAGTCCACCGAGCGGCTGTCCGAAGAAGCCCTTCACGGTTGTCTTGTTTTCGCCGACATGAATGATGCGCCAATCGTTCTTGCCCGTGAGCGGATCGATGTACTGTTTGCGCAGAAAGCGGATGTTGTTCGTGCCCTCAAGCGCGTCGATCGAGGGTGGATAGGTCTTGGTCTTGCGATAGTAGAGCCGGATCGCGCGTACATACTGCTGTGCGCGGTGCTGGCTCTCGAGTTCTTTCTCGCGCTGGAGGTCCTTTGCCATAATCGGCGCGGCAACGGCGAGCGCGATGAGCACAAGCGCGACCATGAGGATCGCGAAAACCAGCATGAACCCCGATTCCGTATCGGAGCCTCTCTGGTGTCGCAGATCGAGATTGGTTGGGTCGTTCATGACTACTGCATCTGCAGCGGCAGGGTCTGCGTGTTGTTGTTCTGCAGGTCTTCGACCTGAATGCTGTTCAGGTTGATGGAGACGATCTTGTACTTGTGCGCGACGATCTCGCCCGCCGAAGCGAGGTAGACGTTGTCGCCCTGCAGCAGAAACGCCTGGACAAGCCCGCTTGAGCGCCGCGCCGTGCCGAAGAACTTGAGGTTGATGGGCGGCGGAGGCGGCGGCCCGACCGGCGCTGGCGGCAGCGTGATCGGGTTCGGCTTTGGCCGCGGCGGCGGCACGTGCGTCGGCAACTTCACCGGAGGCGGCGTGTACGTCAGTGAGAAGATGTTGCGGCCCGTGCCGGAGTAGACGAGGCTTTCCGCGCGATGCATCGCGGTCTCGTCGAGTGTTGGATCGAGGCTCGCCGAGGTGTGTGCGAGCTTGACTGCATCGACCCCGGCGATGCTTGCGGTACGACCTGCATTCGCTGCAGTCTGCGCGGGAGCAATGTTTGTGGTGCGAGCGGGAGCAGTAACGGGAGCAACGGTCGGCGGAGGCGCTGCTGAAGTCCCGCCGAAGAGTGCGTTGTAGGCGTAGAAGATGCAGCACAATGCAACCGCAACGAGCGCGCCGGCCATGATGGTCTTCTTGCGGTTCTCTGCACCGGCCCTCATCGCACGCCTCCCTTGGGAGCTACCGGCTCGGGCGTCGTCTCTGCCGAGGCTTCTTTGTCGTTCGCTCCCCGCAGGTATGTGGTGATACGGATTCGCAAGTTCACCGCACCCGTCTGTTGGCCGGAAAGGTTGATTCCGTTGATGATGAAGAACATCTTGTCGCGCTCAAGATTGTTGATGAACTCGACGATCGGACGGTAGTCGCCGGAGACGCTGGCGTCCATGTGGAGCTCGGTGAGCTCGTACGTGCCTGGGAGAACCGGAGCCTGCCCGTACTGCACGTTGGCGAGCCGCACGTTGGTCTTTTGCGTGAGCCGGCCGAGCTCAGAGAGCACCTGCGAGTACGCGTACGGAAGACGGTCGGCGTAGAAAAGATCCGCGTCTTGCGTGGAAGCTGCAATCTTTGCGTCCAGGCCGCGCAGAGGTTGCGCCTGCAGGCGCGCGGTGGTGAGCAGCGTGCGCTGCTGGTTGAGCGCGTCTGCGTTGTGGTCGCTGAGCGACTGCGAGAGGAACAGCAGATGCGCGACCATGTAGAGCACGATGACGACGAGCGCCGCAACTCCGGCGTAGTGCAGATTGACGGCGGTGAGCAAAGCGCGGGCGCGGGCTGTGAGGCGCGGAGCGCGGCGCAGCAGCGAGGAACTGCTCGGAGGCGGAACGGTGGCGGTCGCGCTCATCGTGCCTCTCCTTGTGCAGCGGTGTGTGCGCTGGTTCCCTGCTTCGCGGAAGTTTGCTTCGCGTAGGGCTCGCCCTCCGGCAACGGGTTGTAGTTGGCGAGGATGTCGAACTCGACCCCAGGCGCCGCACTCGGCAGATTCATCTGCGGCTGGAAGGCGCCGGGGCGCTGTGCGGTCGTGGTCTTGGCCTGTGAGGCTTCGCCGCTGAGACGCGGCTGGAGGAAGCGGCGCGAGTGCTCGAGGTTGCGCACGAGCTGCACGGCGCGGTCGCGCTCGCCGGAGACGCGCAGGCGAATGATGACGTCGCCGGTTTGCGTGACCTGCGGTTCGATGGAGGTGACCTGCACGCCGGTGGGAAGAACGTTTTCGAGGTCCATCATCACGGCGGTCCAGGAGAAGCTTTTCGCGAGGAAGAGCGCATTGAGGAAGTGCGCGCGATCAAGCACAGCGGAGTTGGCGGGCTGGCGCATACGCGCTTCGTTGTGCAGACGCTCCTGCTGCGCGCCGATGGTCTGGTTGCGCAGAGCGTCCATCTGGCCCGTCGCACGTTCGAGGTGTTTCTGCAGCGTGTGCGCCCAGATGCCGAGCCCAATGGCGATGATTGCGAGCAGCGCCATGAGCAGGCGCAGCCGCAGAAAGAGCGGCCGGAGTTCGACGAACGGACGCGTGGCGAGATTGATAGAGATGCGCATAGTCAGCCTCGCAACGCTCCTCGAACGCCGGCCAGCGAACCGCGCGGAATGTTGCCGGTCACGACTCCGGCGGAGAATGCGGAGGCATCGATGAGCTCGCGAATGCGGATCCCGTCGGCATCGTTGTAGCCGTTGCCGTTGACCACCCGATGCAGTGCCTCCGCGCTGAGTGCGCCAACACTGAGGATTGTGGACGGCGGCCGTAACAGCGTGTCCTCGAAATAGGCGACCGCCACACTTACAGCCTGTGCGATCTCGTGAGTAAGTTCGTCGGCGGAGAGTTGCTGGAGCTGCGCGGGGAAGGTTGGGTCGATGCCCGTGGGTTGTGCCTGGAGATCGACGTTGCGGTGCAGCAGGAGCACGCCATCCCGCGTAATGGCGGTGGTGATTCCGGCGTGGGTGGCGTTGACGACGAGCGAGGGCTCGGCGGTAGTGAGGCCCGCGAGCGCGGCCAGGGTGCTGGGGAGCACGGCGCCGGGCTCGAAGCCGGCCTCGCGCACCGCGGTCTCGTACTCGCGCAGGATGTCGCGAGGGATAGCGACGGCGAGCACGTGCACGTTGTTGCGCGTGGAGCTCATCACTTGGAAGCTGACCACCGCGTCATCGACCTCAAACGGAACGAGCTTTTTGAGGCGGAAGCGCACGATAGGCAGGGCTTCGGTGAGCTTGGTCGGGAATGCGTCGAAGTCGAGCAGGAGAACGCGCACGGCGGAGTCGGGAACGATGACGGTGAGATCGGCGCCACGGCTGTTGGGGCGGGCGTCGATCGACTCCAAAGCGCGGCGGATAGCGGCGATCACGGCAACGCGGTCGGCGAGGTTGCCGGGCTTGAGGCCGGGAAGGACAGCACCGGAAGGCAGCGGGACGCTCGCCACGGAGTCCAGCGAGGTTTCCGCCGTAACCGCGCGGGCGGCCGTCACGCCCTCAGGGGCGATCTCGCAAGCGAGGCGCGGACGACTTCCGGAGGCTTTGGGGAGCAGGTTCATCGAGGCACTTTACCTAGACTATCGCGCGGCGGAGACGTGGGAGCTTGGCTGCGTTGGTTCATACGTTGGACGATCTGCAGTGAGAGCCGTTTGCCGGGCTAACGTCCTGTTTCAATGAAGGTTACCTTGTTGATCTCGCGGAGGGTGGTGACGCCGGCGCGGACCCGCTGGAGCGCGGAGTCGCGAAGGAAGTTCATGCCCTTTTCGCGGGCCTTCTTGCGGATTTCAGAGCCGGGCCGCTTTTCGAGCAGCATCTCGCGGATCTCGTCGTCGAGCTCGAGGAGCTCGTGGATGGCGGAGCGGCCGCGGTAGCCCGTACCGGCGCACTCGATGCAGCCGGCACCCTCCTGGAAGCGGAAGCCGCGCCACTCGGCGGGGTCAAGGCCATTGAGCTCGAGTTCGGCGTCAGTGTACGTGACCTCGCGGCGGCAGAACTCGCAGATGGTACGCACGAGGCGCTGGGCGAGGATGCAGTTGAGCGCGGAGACGAAGTTGTAGGGCTCGACGCCCATGTTGAGGAAGCGGCCGAGGACGTCGACGACGTTGTTGGCGTGGACGGTGGTGAAGACGAGGTGGCCGGTGAGCGCGGAGTTGATGGCGATCTGCGCGGTTTCGGCGTCGCGGATCTCACCGACGAGAATCTTGTCGGGGTCGTGGCGAAGGATGCTGCGCAGGCCGCGCGCGAAGGTGAGGCCCTTCTTCTCGTTGACGGGAATCTGGGTGATGCCGCGAATCTGGTACTCGACGGGGTCCTCGATGGTGATGATCTTGTCCTCTTCGGACTTGATCTCGTTGAGGGCGGCGTAGAGGGTGGTCGTTTTACCTGAACCGGTGGGGCCGGTGACGAGCACCATGCCGTAAGGCTCCTTGATGTAGCGGCGGAAGCGGCGCAGATCGTCGTCTGCGAAGCCTACGACGTCGAGCGAGAGGTTGGTGAACTTCTCAGACATCGACTCTTTGTCGAGCACGCGGAGCACGGCGTTTTCACCATGCACGGTGGGCATAATGCTGACACGGAAGTCGATGAGCCGGCCCTTGTAGCGCACGCGGAAGCGACCGTCCTGCGGGACGCGGCGCTCGGCGATGTCGAGCTCACTCATGACCTTGATGCGCGAGAGGATGGTCTGATGGTGCTCGCGCGCGATCGGCGCCATGGCCTGCTGGAGCACGCCGTCAATGCGGTATTTGACCAGCAGCGAGTCGTCGTAGGTTTCGAGATGGATATCCGAGGCGCGGCGTTCGAGCGCGGTGAAGATGGTGGTGTCGACGAGGCGGATGATCGGCGAAATATCGTCATCGGCCGCGAGCTTCTCGATGGAGATGTTCTCGTCGGCGGACTCTTCGCCGGACAGCACGTCGAAGGCGAGGCCCTCGGTGGCTTCGTCGAGCACGCGCTGCGATTGCTCGGTCTTCTTGAGCAGGTCGGTGATCTGGGAGAGCGTGGCGACGCGCGTGATGATGCGCGTGCCCAGCAGGCCGGCGATCTCGTCGAGCACCATGAGCTTCGAGGGGTCGGCGACGGCGATGGCAAGGCGGCCGTCGGTCGACT